>JAHRYV010000001.1:155558-170362 GCA_020621965.1 Curvibacter sp.
GCGCCTCAAGGACAAGCCGCAGCAGATGCAGCAGGAGATGATGCGCATCTACCGTGAGGAGAAGGTCAACCCCATGGGGGGCTGTTTCCCCATCATGATTCAGATCCCGGTGTTCATTGCGTTGTACTGGGTGCTGCTGTCCAGCGTCGAGATGCGCAATGCGCCCTGGATCGGCTGGATCCACGATCTGTCCACGCCCGACCCGTTCTTCATCCTGCCCCTGTTGATGACGGCCAGCTCGTTGCTGCAGACGGCGCTGAACCCCGCGCCGCCAGACCCGATGCAGGCCAAGATGATGTGGTTCATGCCGCTGATCTTCAGCGTGATGTTCTTCTTCTTCCCGGCCGGCCTGGTGATGTACTGGCTGACGAACAACATCCTGTCGATTGCACAGCAGTGGATCATCAACACCCGCATGGGCGTGCCACCGCAGTTCAATCTGCCGAAGTTCAAGTGACCTTGCGTCGTTGAACTCCCGGGGTTCCTCTCCAAGGCCGCGCAAGCGGCCTTTTTCATTTTCATCCACCCTGTACAGTCGCCACCATGCTTGCCCGCCACCAAGACCCCATCGTTGCCATCGCCACCGCTCCGGGGCGCGGGGCCGTCGGCATCGTGCGCGTGTCGGGTCGCGGGCTGGACGCACTGGTTCTGGCCCTGTGCGGCCGCGCGCTCAAGCCCCGCGAGGCCACCTATTTACCCTTTCGCGATGCGCAGGGCGAAGCCATCGACCAGGGGCTGGCGCTGTACTTTCCCGGCCCGCACAGCTACACCGGCGAGGATGTGCTGGAGCTGCAGGCCCACGGTGGGCCCGTGGTGCTGCAGCTGCTGCTGGCGCGATGCCTTGAGGCGGCGGCTGCCACTGACACGGCCACCGGGCAGCCGTGCCTGGGTGGCCTGAGGGTGGCGCAGCCCGGCGAGTTCACCGAGCGCGCGTTCCTGAACGACAAAATCGATTTGGCGCAGGCCGAGGCCATTGCCGACCTGATCGATGCCTCGACCTCCGCGGCCGCCCGCAGCGCCAGCCGTTCGTTGACGGGCGCGTTCTCGGCGGAAATTCATGGTTTGCGAGACGCGCTCATCCACCTGCGCATGCTGGTCGAGGCCACACTCGACTTTCCTGAAGAGGAAATCGACTTCCTGCGCAAGGCAAATACGCGCGGACAGCTATCAAATTTGGAGCAAACCCTTGCCAAGGTGATGCAGCGCGCGCAGCAGGGTGCGCTGCTGCGCGAAGGCATCAAGGTGGTGATCGCGGGCCAGCCCAACGCGGGCAAGAGCTCGCTGCTCAATGCCTTGGCCGGGGCGGAGCTGGCCATCGTCACGCCCATTGCTGGCACCACGCGCGACAAGGTGCAGCAGACCATCCAGATCGAAGGCGTGCCTCTGCATGTCATCGACACGGCAGGTTTGCGCGAGAGCCAGGACGAAGTCGAGCGCATTGGCATTGCCCGGGCCTGGGACGAGATCGCGTCCGCCGATGCCGTGCTGTTCCTGCACGACCTTACGCGCTGGGATTGCGCTGAATACAAGGCCGCGGATGCAGCCATCGAAGGTGCGCTTACGGACAAACTCCCGGCCTCCGTGCCCGTCATCGACGTCTGGAACAAGGTGGACAGCGCCCCCGCCGCAGCCGCCCCCGGCGCCCGGCAGCGGCCGTCGGTGCCCCTCTCGGCCCGTACGGGGGAAGGGCTGGAGGCGCTGCGCAGCGTCCTGTTGCAGGTGGCGGGCTGGCAGTCGGCGCCCGAAGGTGTGTACATCGCCCGCGCGCGTCATGTCCAGGCCCTCAAGGCCGTACGTGAGCACCTGGCCGAAGCTGCGGCGCAGCTGGATGCGCGCGGTCCGGCACTCGATCTGCTGGCGGAGGAACTGCGCCTGGCGCAGAACGCGCTCAATGCCATCACCGGGGAGTTTTCATCCGACGACCTGCTGGGTGTCATCTTCTCGAGCTTTTGTATCGGTAAGTAACGGCATCGGCCGCCTTTTGTTGTAAACAGTCGTAAAGGATGCTTGTGCGTGCTTTGTTACAGGGGTAGCTTCGGCACACCATGAATGCCATTACGCCCCTTGCTTCGAAAATTGATCTCTCGGGCCTGCTCGCTGCCATCGCGCAGGCTGACGCGGACGACAGCCTGAACAACCCCCTGACGCCCGCGCAATGGGACACTGTTTCTGCCTACCTGCAGCCCTACGCCCTTCCTGCAGGCCATGTGCTGTTCTCGCAGGGTGCCTCCGACCGCACGCTCTACCTGGTCGAAAGCGGCAATCTCAGCGTGCATTACCAAGATGAGAAGGAGCGCCTGCGGCTGGCGATCGTGGGGCCGGGCTCGGTGGTGGGCGAAGGGGCTTTCTTCTCGATGCGGCCCCGCAGTGCGACGGTGCAGGCCAGTGCCCCCACCAAGCTGTGGGCCCTGACGGCGCTGCGCTTCACCGAACTGTCCAACCGCCAGCCCGCTATTGCGCTTGGCTTGGCCATGGCCGCCGGGGCCGTGCTGGCCAAGCGCCTGGGCAACCGCCGCCGCCGCGTTGCGGCCACCTGACACTGCGTTTTTTTAACGCCGGTCCAGGGCCGTCGCCGAGGTTGTTGCGGGGGTGCGCCGGGTACACTCGATCGGGATTCTTCCCGGTGCCGTTCCCCAGAAAGCAAACCATGTCCCTCTTTGGTTGGTTTAGCCGCAAACCTTCGCAGCCCAAGTCCCGTGCGCCCGTCGAGCCCTCGGGCCTGCTCAATGCCGACGCCACCGTGCCGCTGGCACCAGGACGCAAGCCCGTTGCCGATTCCAAGCCAGCCGACCACGCGGCCAATCGCAAGAACGAGCGCATGGAGCGCCGCGAGTTGCTTTACACCGTGGTGCGCGATGCGATGGTGCGTGCCGGTGTGCTGTCGGCCAGTTACAAATTCAAGGTGCTGTCGCTCGACCAGCGTGGCCGCCAGTTCCTCGTCATGATGGATCTGGCCCGTGAGTTTGGCGGAGAGACCGTGCGGCTCAGCGAGATCGAGGCACTGATCGCCCAGACGGCCAAGGCCCGCTATGACATCCTGGTGTCTGCCGTCTACTGGCGCATCAACGACCACGTAGCGGTGGGCATACCGCAAAAGGGTGTGGCCCCCCATGGTGCCGGGCTTCCGGCGGTGCCCCCCGCAGTGGCGCGGCCGCCAGAAGCTGCTGTCGCGCGACCAGCGGCGCCCCTGCACGCCGTCAGCGCCCCTGCCCCGCTCGTGGCGCGGCCGCCTGCGGCTGCTGTACCCCGCCCCGAGACCGTGGCCGCGCGCCCGGCGCAGCGGTTCGACCCTATTGAAGCCGACGAGGTGGCGGCCTTCAAGCGTGCCCTTTCCGATGCCGCAAGTGCGCGGGTCACCCCTGCGGCGGCGGCGAAGCCGGGCGTGCCGGTGCGTTCGGGGCCTCTTCTGTCGCCATCGCGCCCCACCGGGTTCGAGGACACGGTGATGTCGGGCTCGGACGGCGCCTTCCCCGATCTCAGCAGTACGCAGTACGGCGACCTCAACTGACCCCCTGGATGTGCCGCGCCCGGCAGTGCCAGGGGCGGGGCAACCCGTGGGGCTCAGTGCCCAGCGAAATCCACCAGGGTGTACAGCGCCAGGCCGCCATCGCGCAGCCGTTGTGAACCACCGAGTTCAGGCAGGTCGACGATCGCTGCGCCTTCGGTGACCGTGGCCCCCAGTTTCTCCAGCAGCTTCTTGCCCGCCATCATCGTGCCGCCAGTGGCGATCAGGTCGTCAATGAGCAGCACCCGGTCGCCCGGCTTGACGGCGTCGGTGTGCAGCTCGACTGTGGCGCTGCCGTATTCGAGCTCGTAGGTTTCTTCGACGGTGGTGAAGGGGAGCTTGCCCTTCTTGCGGATGGGCACGAACCCCACATTCAACTCGTAGGCCACGACGGCCCCGAGGATGAAGCCGCGCGCGTCCAGTCCGGCCACCACATCGGGGCGCAGTGCGCGGTCCATGTAGCGGTGAACAAACGCATCGATCAGCACGCGAAAGACCTTCGGGTCCTGCAGCAGTGGGGTGATGTCGCGAAACTGCACGCCGGGTGCGGGCCAGTCCGCCACGGTGCGGATGTGCTGGCGAAGGTATTCGTTGACGTTGAAGGGCTGCATGGCGGCAATGACCAGGGAAGGGGAGTGATTGGAGGTGCGCGACCCAGGTGGCTGCGCCGCCCAGGAGTGTAAGGAGTGCGGCATGGTGCTGGCGCACAAATCGTTGGCGCTCCCTGTGGCCACCCCCATAATGGGTAACTATTGTTTCTTGTTGTGCTGCGGGGCCCCTGCCTGCGGTTTTCCAGACAGGCCATGCCCATCTCCGTGCTCTTGATCGAAGGCGATGCCGCCCAGGCGGGCGCCGTGGTCCGTGCGCTGGCCGACGCGTGGTCGGACTGGACGGTCGAGGTGGCGACTTCGCTGGAGCAGGTCCGCCCTCTGCTTGCGCGTCGGCTGCCCGACGTGGCGTTGACGGCGGCCCGGTTGGCCGACGGCACGGCGTTCGATGCGCTCGAGTTGCTGGGCCGCGTTCCGGCACTGATCATGGTGCCGCCGGGCGACGAGGCGCAGGCTGCCCATGCCATGCGGCACGGTTTCTGCGATTTTCTGGTGCAGAACCCGTCGGGTGACCACCTGTTGGCCCTGCCTGCCCAGATCGAGGCAGCGCTCGAACGCAGCACCGGTGCGCTCGCACGCCAGAATGCCGAGGCCCTGCTGGCGCGCCAGCACAGCCTGCTGCAGGCCATCTCGCAGGCCCAGGCGACCTTCATTGCCGGCACTTCGCCCCGGGCAGTCTTCGACACGGTGCTGCGGGCACTCATGCAGTTGACGGACAGTCCGTTCGGCATGGTGGGGCAGGTGCAGCGCACCCCCGAGGGGCAGCCTTTCCTGCGCGTGCATGCCATGAGCGACATCAGCTGGGACGACGCTTCGCGGGCTCTGTACGCACGGCATGCCCAGGAAGGCATGGTTTTCGACCGCCCCCATACGCTGCTGGGGGCTGCGCTGGCCACCGGCGAGCCGGTCATCAGCAACAACCCGGGCAGCGACCTCCGCAGCGCTGGGGTTCCGCCGGGGCATCCGCCGCTCCACGCCTACCTTGGCCTGCCCATCCATGCCGCAGGAGAGTTTGTGGCCATGGTCGGGTTGGCCAACCGCCCGGGCGGCTACAGCGAGGCCGATGTGCAGTTTCTGCAGCCCCTGCTGAACACGGTGGGGCAGCTCGAGCTGGCTCGGCGGGCCGAGCTGGCACGCAGCGGGGTGGAATCCGAGCTCGCACGCACCAGCGCGCTGCTGGCAGAAAAGACCCGTGCGCTCGAAGCCACGCTGGCCAGCGTTTCGCAGGGCATCACCAACGTGGACGCCGAAGGGCGCATCCGCGTCTACAACAAGCGCTATCTGGAACTGCTCGACCTGCCCGAGGAACTGCTGGCAAGGCAGCCGTTCGTGGAGGAAGTGGTGCGCTTTCAGACCGAGCGCGGCGACTTCGGCCCTGATTACGAGTTGATCGAGGCACCAGCGCGCGCCTATGTGGCATCGGAGCGCGCGGCGCTGGCGGGTGGCCCGCAGGTGCCTGAAACCTACATCCGCAAGACGCGCGCGGGCCGGTTTCTCGAAGTGCGCACGCGGCTGCTCGAGTCGGGCGGCCGGGTGCGTACCTTCGCCGACGTGACCGACTACCTGGGCACGCTGCAGGCATTGCGCGAAAGCGAGGCCCGGTGGCGCAGCCTCACCCACCTGTCCTCGGACTGGTACTGGGAGCAGGACGCGGACTTCCGCTTCGTTCGGTTCGACGGCAGTGCCGAGCGCGAGCAAAACCTGCCCGATGAGATGCATTACGGTCTCGCGCGTTGGGAGCTGCCCCGCACTGCCGTGGCCGAAGGCCAGTGGCGCAAGCACCGCCAGCAGCTCGAAGCCCATGAGGTGTTCCACGACTTCGAAATGCTGCGCACCACGAACGATGGCTCGGTGGTCTGGGTGTCCATAAGCGGCGAGCCCATATTCGACGCCGAGGGCCGGTTCACCGGCTACCGGGGCGTGGCGCGCAATATCACCGAGCGCAAAGCGGCCGAGGCCGAGATCCGCCGGCTGGCGTTCTACGACGAGCTCACGGCCCTGCCCAACCGCAGGCTGTTGCTGGACCGCCTGGCGCACGCCACCGCGCTGTGCGCCCGCGAAGAGCGCCATGGCGCGTTGCTGTTCCTCGATCTGGACAACTTCAAGGCCATCAACGACACCCTGGGCCACGAGTGGGGCGACCGTCTGCTCGTACAGGTGGCTGCGCGTATCGAGGCCTGCGTACGCGCCGCCGACACCGTGGCACGCCTGGGTGGTGATGAATTCGTGGTGGTCCTGCAGGGCCTGCACGGCGCGGAGCCGGAGGCCGCCGCCGAGGCAGAGGCTGTCGCCCAGAAGATCATTGGCGTGCTGAACGATGCGTTCCAGGTGGGCAACCGCGACGTGCACAGCACGCCCAGCATCGGCATCGCGCTTTTTCGCGACGCCCAGCAGCCCGTGCACGAGCTGCTGCAGCGGGCCGACCTGGCCATGTACCAGGCCAAGGCCCAGGGGCGCAACACGCTGTGCTTTTTCGACCCGGAAATGCAGGCCGCCGCGAGCGCGCGCTCGGCGCTCGAGGGCGACATCCGTCAGGCCCTGCAGCGCGATGAATTCCTGCTGCATTACCAGCCGGTCGTGAACGAAGCGGGCGATGTGCTGGGCGCCGAAGCCCTGGTGCGCTGGCAACACCCGCAGCGGGGCATGGTGCCGCCGGGCGACTTCATTGCGCTGGCCGAGCAGACGGGGCTCATCCTGCCGCTGGGGCGGCGCGTCATGCGCATGGCGTGCGACCAGCTCGCGCAGTGGGCGCGTGACCCCCGCACCGCCAGTTGGAGCGTAGCGGTGAACGTGAGCGCCCAGGAATTCCGCCACCCCCATTTCGTGGCGCAGGTGCTGGAGACCTTGCGCGAGTCGGGCGCCAGCGCGCACCGGCTGAAGCTGGAGCTGACCGAAAGCCTGATGCTGCACGATGTGGAGGACAGCATTCTCAAGATGCAGGCCCTGCGCACCGTGGGCCTGGGGTTTTCGCTGGACGATTTTGGAACGGGCTACTCATCGCTGGGCTATCTCAAGCGCCTTCCGCTCGATCAGCTCAAGATCGACCAGAGCTTTGTGCGCGACGTACTCACCGACCCCAATGACGCCGCCATCGCCTGCACCATCGTGGCGCTGGCCCACAGCCTGGGCCTGGAAGTGGTGGCCGAGGGGGTGGAGACCGAGGGTCAACGCGCTTTTCTGCTGAGCAATGGGTGCCGGCAGTTCCAGGGCTACCTGTGGGGGCGTCCCGCCCCGGTGGAAGATCTGATCTGCTCTTGAAAGAATAGCTGTTTGCGCTTGATGGATAAGCGCTATATGGCAATTTCGCTCGAAATCTGTGCAGTGGCTCCAGCTACAGGCGCACCGGGCGTCCAGTGCGGTGTCCCGGTGGATGCGGCTGCACGGTGCGGGTAACCGGGGAGCGGCGGTTGGCGTGGTGGCAAGGCCAACTTTGGCGCGCCCGCCCCTCAACTGATGGCCCCACTCGCTCCCCGCGTGGCTTGCCCGATCCGCCCGCGCACATGCAGCCGCTCGTTGCCGTTCCTCGGCCGTGCAGGCGACAAGGCCGGGTTCGCCAGCGCACTGCAGGGGCCGCCTCGGCTACCCGCGCAGCAGCTTGTCCTCGGCCAAGGCCAGCGCGGCGGGCGGCCCCGACAGCACCAGCGTGTCGCCAGCGGCCAGCACGGCTTCGCTCACCGCCGCGCCGGTGTGACCGTCGCCGCGCCGCAGGTTGACCACCCGCACGCCGATGGCGGGCAGCGCCAGGCCGCCCAGCGGCTGGCCGATCACCTTGGCGCCGGGCGGCAGGGTGACGGTGGACAGGCGCTCCTGGTCGCGTTCGTTCAGCGTGTCGTCGTCGGCGCCATGGAAGTAGCCGCGCAGCAGGTTGTAGCGTGCATCGCGCTGGTCCTGCACCAGCCGCAGCACGCGCCGCATGGGCACTCCCACCAGCGCCAGCGCATGGCTGGCTAGCATGAGCGAGCCTCGATGGCTTCGGGCACCACCTCGGTGGCACCGGCGGCCTGGAGCTTGTCGAGGTGCAGGTCGTCCTGCGTGCGCACCACCACTGGCACCTGCGGCGCATGGGCGCGGGTGTTGGCCAGCACCTTGAGCGCCGAGGCACGTCCAGGTAGGTCACGGCCACCGCGCTGGCGCGCACCAGGCCCGCCGCCATCAGGGCCTGCAGCCGGTGGCATCGCCATAGACCACGGAATTACCCGCCGCGGCAGCTTGGCGCACGCGGTCGGGTCCAGGTCGAGCGCCATGTAGGAATGCCTTCGCGCTCGAGCATGCGCGCCAGGTTCTCGCAGCGGCCAAAGCCGCAGATGATCACGTGCTTGCTGGTGTTGATGGATTTGCGGGCAATCGAGGTCATCTGCAGCGACTGCTGCAGCCAGTCGCTGGCCACCAGCTTCATCACGATGCGGTTGCTGTACATGATGAGGAACGGCGTGGCCAGCATCGACAGCACCATGGCCGCCAGGATGGGGTTCATGAGCGCGGGCTGCACCAGCCCGTTGTCCAGCGTGAGCGACAGCAGCACGAAGCCGAATTCACCGGCCTGCGCCAGATACAGCCCCGTGCGCAGGGCCACCCCCGTCGTCGCCCCCATGCCGCGCGCCAGCAGCAGAATGAGCACCAGCTTGAGTACCAGCGGCACCGCCAGCAGCACCAGCACCAGCGCCCAGCGGTCGACGAGGATGTGCCAGTCGAGCATCATGCCGATGGTGATGAAGAACAGGCCCAGCAGAACGTCGTGGAAGGGGCGGATGTCGGTGCCCACCTGGTGGCGGTATTCGGTTTCCGAGACCAGTACGCCGGCAATGAAGGCGCCCAGCGCCAGGCTCAGGCCGGCCAGCTCCGTCAGCCACGCCAGACCCAGCGTGATGAGCAGCAGGTTCAGCATGAACAGCTCGTCGCTCTTGCGCCGCGCCACCAGCGTGAGCCACCAGCGCATCAGGCGCTGTCCACCCGTCAGCAGCAGGCCCACCAGCACCGCTGCCTTGAGCAGTGCCAGCCCCAGGGCGGTCAGCAGGTGGTCGGGCGACGAGCCCAGGGCCGGGATCAGCACCAGCAGCGGAACCACCGCCAGATCCTGGAACAGCAGAATGCCCATCACGCGGCGGCCGTGCTCGCTTTCCAGTTCGGCCCGCTCGGCCATGAGCTTGACGACGATGGCGGTGCTGCTCATGGCCAGGGCTCCCGACAGCGCCAGGGCCGATTGCCAGCCCATCTCCCACACGCCGCCCACCGCGTGCGACAGCGCAAGGGCCAACAGGGTGACCACCAGCATGCTCAGCACCACCTGCATCAGCCCCAGGCCGAACACCTGGCGGCGCATGGCGCGCAGCTTGGGCAGGCTGAACTCCAGCCCGATGGCGAACATGAGAAACACCACCCCGAATTCCCCGAGGTGGCGCACGCCTTCCGAATTCTGCGCCAGCGCCAGCGCGTGAGGCCCGATCAGCACGCCGGCCGCCAGATAGCCCAGCATCGGCGGCAGCTTGAGGCTGCGGCATGCCACCACGCCCAACACTGCGGCCAGAAGGTAGAGCAGGGTCAGGGCGAGTGAGGACATGCAGCGATGCTATCCGAGCCCATGCACCCCGGTCGATAGAATCCGTGCATGACTGCTGCCGCTTTTTCGCCTCTTGATCCTGATCAGGTCCTGCGCCTCGCGCGGGAGACATTCGACATCGAGGCGGCGGCCTTGTCGGCGATGGCGGCGCGCCTGGATGCGCACTTCGTGCAGGCGGTCCAGCGGGTGTTGCAGACCACCGGGCGCGTGGTGGTCATGGGCATGGGCAAGAGTGGCCACGTGGGGCGCAAGATCGCGGCCACGCTGGCGTCCACGGGCACGCCAGCGTTTTTCGTGCATCCGGCCGAGGCCAGCCACGGCGACTTGGGCATGGTGACCGCCGACGATCTGGTGCTGGCCATTTCCAACAGCGGAGAAAGTGGCGAACTCACGGTGTTGTTGCCGGTGCTCCGGCGCCTGGGGGTGCCCATGATCGCCATGACCGGCGGGCTGCAGTCCACCCTGGCCCGCCACGCCGATCTCACCCTGGACTGCAGCGTGCAGCGCGAGGCCTGTCCGCTGAATCTGGCGCCCACCGCCAGCACCACGGCGCAACTGGCCATGGGTGACGCCCTGGCCGTGGCGCTGCTGGACGCGCGGGGTTTCCGGCCCGAGGACTTTGCTCGTTCGCACCCCGGCGGCGCGTTGGGCCGCAAGCTGCTGACGCATGTGAGCGATGTGATGCGTTCGGGCGAAGCGGTTCCCCGCGTTTCGCCGGACGCCTCGTTCAGCGAACTGATGCGGGAGATGAGTGCCAAGGGAATGGGTGCCGCTGCCGTGGTGGATGGCGGAGGGCAGGTGCTGGGAATCTTCACGGACGGCGATCTGCGCCGCCGCATCGAAGCGGGCGCCGACTTGCGCACGACCACAGCGGGCGAGGTCATGCATGCCAAGCCGCGCCGCATTGCAGCGGACGCGCTGGCCGTCGACGCTGCGGAGATGATGGAGTCCCACGGCATCACCAGCGTGCTGGTGGTCGGCACGGAAGGGGCGCTCGAAGGCGTGGTCCATATCCGCGATCTCATGCGCGCCAAGGTGATCTGATGGAAAGCCGCAATGCAGGCGCTTCGCCACACGCGCAGGCGCCCGTGCTGAATTTCGAACCCACGCTGCTGCTGCGCGCGCAGGAGGTGCGCGTGGCTTTTTTTGACGTTGACGGCGTGCTCACCGATGGCAGCCTGTATTTCAGCGAGGCTGGCGAAACCCTCAAGCGCTTCAACACCCTGGACGGGCACGGCATCAAGTTGCTGCAGAAGGCGGGCATCACGCCGGCCGTGGTCACCGGCCGTGACTCGGCGGCGTTGCGTCTGCGCCTGAAGGCCCTGGGAGTGGTGCATGCCATTTTCGGCACCGAGGACAAGCGCCCCGCCGCCGAACAAATCCTGGCCGGTTTGGGCCTGGACTGGGCGCAGGCTGCCGCCATGGGCGACGACTGGCCCGACCTGCCGGTGATGCGCCGCTGCGCCCTGGCCTGCGCGCCCGCCAATGCCCATGCAGAGGTGCGCCATGCCGCGCACCACGTCACAACGGCACGGGGGGGCGACGGCGCCGCGCGCGAATTCTGCGATCTGCTGCTGGTATCCAGCGGCCGCTATGCCAGCCTGCTGGCGGACTACACGCGATGAAACCCATCCTGCGCCAAGGCTGGGAGCGTTTCTCGCTGTACCTGCCCATCCTGCTCATGGGGCTGCTGGCGCTGGGCACCTGGTGGCTGGTGCGCAATGCTCCGGCCCCCGTGGTCCCGGCGGCCGTGCCCGGGGATGCCCATGAGCCCGACTATTTCATGAAGACCTTCTCGGTCAAGAGCTTCGATGCCACGGGACGGATGCAAAGCGAGATCAAGGGCGACATGGCGCGCCATTTCCCCGACAACGACACCCTCGAAATCGACCAGGCGCGCATGCGCTCGGTCACGCCGCAAGGGGTGCTCACGCTCGCCACGGCCGATCGGGCCCTCAGCAATGCTGACGGCTCGGAAGTGCAGCTTTTCGGCAACGCCATCGTCACCCGCGAGGCGGGGCCGGGAGCCGCAGGCAAGGCGCAGCCACGCATGGAGTTTCGCAGCGAGTTCCTGCATGCGTTCACGCAGACCGAGCGGGTGCGTTCGGACCAGCCAGTGGTGCTCACCCGGGGCAACGATCGCTTCACCGCAGACGCCATGGAATACGACCACCTGGACCAGGTGCTGCAGCTGCGCGGGCGTGTGCATGGCGTGCTCATGCCCGGTGCGGCGCGGTAACGGTGCTCGCCACCCATCCACCGCACCATGCATGCCCCTCTTGTCTATATCACCGGAGCCTCGAGCGGCATTGGCCAGGCGCTGGCGCTGCGCTTTTACCGGCAGGGCTACCGTCTGGCGCTGGTGGCCCGTCGCACGCAAGAGATCGAATCGTGGGCCGGCGCTCAAGGGATAAGCGCAGACAGCTATCAAATCTATAGTGCGAATGTATCCGTACCGGCCAGCATCATGGCGGCGGGACAGGATTGCATGGCGCGCCAGGGGCTGCCCGATGTGGTGGTGGCCAACGCGGGGATCAGCGTGGGCATGGATACAGCCATTGGCACCGACATCGAGGTGATGGCGCGCACCTTTGCCACCAACAATATCGGCATGGCGGCCACGTTCCAGCCCTTCGTGCAGGCCATGATGCAAAGGGGCGGCGGCACCCTGGTGGGCATTGCCAGCGTGGCCGGCATCCGGGGCCTGCCGGGGCACGGGGCCTACTGCGCCAGCAAGGCGGCCGTCATCAGCTACTGCGAAAGCCTGCGCGGCGAAATGCGTCCCCACGGGGTGCGCGTGGTGACCCTGTCGCCCGGCTACATCGACACGCCGCTCACGCGCCAGAACCGCTACGCCATGCCGTTTCTGATGTCGGCCGACACGTTTGCGGACCGGGCGTGCCGGGCGATCATGTCGGGGGTGAGCTATCGCGTCATTCCGTGGCAGATGGGCGTGGCTGCCAAGTTGCTGCGCCTGCTGCCCAACGCGCTGTTCGACCGGCTGTTGGCGGGGCGACCGCGCAAGCGCCGCGCTGGCGACACTGCCTAGCGAGCGCCTCCGTGCATGGGTGCTGCCTCGTCCTCAGGGCGGCAGAGGTGCTGCCTGCGGTGGCGGCGGCGCGTTGCATTTTTTACAGGTGTCTTTCCATACCGCTGACTACGCGCGTGGCCTGGGCCGGACTGGGCCGTGGGTGGTAGGCACTTCAAGGGCCAAGAGTTGCATCAGTGGCGCACTATGGGCGCCCTGCGCAGGGCCTGTCGCCATGGCCGGTGCGACCGGCGAAGCCTGCCGGCCGCCGTGGCGGCGCAGAAGCGCAGCGGTTAGTCCCTCTGCCATGAAAAATGTCCGATGTCAAGTCCCCGCTGTGGACCTGCACCGGCCTAAAACCCCTTACGCCACAGGCAGTTAGGCCTGGATCGGTCACTCTTTGGTGGTTGGCCTGCGTGGGCTAGGTGCCACATGGGAGCATGGCGGTGGCAAACACCGTCATGCTCTGGAGGGGGTTTCCCCCTCCGTGGAGGAACCAGTCAGGCAGCGATCGACGCCTCTGCGGCAGTTTTCGCCGCCTGCGACACGCTTTCGCGAAGCCGCACAGAGGCAGCGGCATCTGGGGTCGAACGGGTCACCTTGACGGCGGCCTGCGACGGCCAGTCCGTCGAACCGGTCAGAATGACCCCAGGCTGCTCGCCGAACTCGTTGGCGAGCCGCTGCCGGATCGACTCAGGGACAAAGGCAGCGCCGGGCAGCGCATACGCCAGGTACTCCACGAAGTACGGGTGCTTGTGCCAGCGCCCACCGTCAACGGCGCGCTCCATCGAACGCTCGAAGTGGGACAGCAGAACAGCCAGCGCACCTTGGCGCTGAGTTCCCTGGTCGGGCGAACGCATCCAGTCGTACCCGGTGCGCTTGACCTGCTCGCGCTCCTTGTACGGCATGGGCACGAAGCCCAGCGTCGCCTGCGCTTCCGCGAAGAGCTGATGCCGCTCGCTGTGCGCCTTGATGTCAGCTGGCAGCGTCCCATCAAAGGTGAAGGAGCAGAAGCGGCAGTGGTGCGCACCGCCGTCCACGTCAACGTGGCTGGCCACTTGCGCGTCGTAGCGCTTCTCCAGTTCGTGGAAGTGGCGCACTCCATACTCGGCCGCGGCAATGGCATTGAGCCGTTGCATATGCGTCAGGTCGGGGAGTGTTGCTTTGGCCGCCTTGGCGGCCTTCTTGAGGCGGGCCAGATCGACCCATGTGATGGTGTTCATCTTCATTGGTTTCTCAATCGAAGACTCCTAGGGCCCGCTCAGTAGGAATCCGATCAAGATTCCAATGGAAATCGCCATTGGTAGTGAGTGAACTTTGCCATTGCGGACGGCCAGCACCTACCCGTGCATGGTGCCATCTTAGCAAGTTCAGCCAGGCGTGTGCGCCGGCAGGCTCTTCTGCGCTTTGCGCTTGGCATCCACCCGCCTAAAGCCCCGGTCCCCCGCCATGAACGCCTCTAGCATGTGCGGGATCAGCGTGGCCGCATCGGCCGCCTCGCCGTAGGTCTGTGCGTGCAGCGCGGCATAGCGGTCGAGTTCAGCCTTCAGACTGGTCGGGCAAGAGAACGTGAGCTTCGTGGCCTCGGTCTTGGGCAGCGGCCCCAGCCGCAGTTTCTTGGAGGTGTTCATTTCGCGGCTCCCCGGTTGAAGAACAAGGGCTGGTACGGACGCAAGACGAGGTCGCGGTTGGCGATGATGCGCACCGGCAGGCCCGGCCGCTCGGTCAGGGTGGGCTGGATGTTCATGTTGCGCCGGGTCATCTCCTGGCCGACCTGGTTCACGCTGTCCTGCAGGCTGTCGCGCCCGGCGATGATGACGCGGTTGCCGTCCTGCCGGTTCTGCGGCGCGGCCAACTCGGCGCCCACGCCCAGCAACGTGGTCAGCGCCGCGCCCGCGAAGACGCGATCCCAGTGCCAATCGACGCCATCCTCCAGGCCGGCGTAGCCGGCAGGATCGGTGCCCGCGAGGTTGTCGAGCTTCAGCGACGACGTGTCGGGCAGGATGATGCGGTTCCACACCACCTGCACGCGGCTTTGCCCGTAGCTCACTTGGCTGTTGTACTTGCCCAGGATGCGCGAGCCCTGCGGGATCAGCAGGAACTTGC
>JAHRYV010000052.1 GCA_020621965.1 Curvibacter sp.
GGCGGTCTGCAGCACGGCGCGGCGGCTGAGTTTGGCGTTCAGAAGATCAGGCATGGCAGGCTCCTAGGTTGAAGACAGAAATAAAAAAAGCGTCCGCACCGCGCCGGCGCGTCGGGATGACGCGGCCTTGCACCGTGGGGACGCCTTTGTCCGATATGGCTGCCGCGTCCGCCGTTGGACGCCGCAGCCGTTAAACCTAAAGTGGTCTTGTTCCCTGTTACGCAAAGGGCGTGCCAGCTTCAGGGGTTTTGTGAGTGCTATCTAGTTGATAGCTGAAAATCCTTGTATCAAAAGGACTTCGAGTCGATTCCAGGCTGATCCTGGTGGGTGCGCTGGAATGGTGCGGTGCACCAAAAGGAGACGCGATCGGCCTACAACAGGTCGACCACGTCGAGCATGCGCTGCGCCACCTCGGCCAGTTTCAGACCGCGGTCCATGGCGGTCTTGCGCAGCTTTTCGTAGGCGGCCTGTTCGCTCAGGCCCTGGCGCTGCATGAGCAGGCCCTTGGCGCGGTCGATGGTCTTGCGGTCCTTGAGCTCGGCGCTGAGCTCGTCGAGTTCGCTGCGTGTTTCGGCCAGTGCGCGGCGCAGCGCCTGTTCGTGCTGGAAGCGCGCCATGGCCACGTGCAGGATGGGGCGGATGCGCTCGGGCGCCAGGCCCGCCACCACATAGGCGGTGACGCCGGCGGCCACCGCCTCGGGCACGTGGCTGGTGTCGCTGTCGTTGGTGAACATGACGATGGGGCGCGGCGCCTCGCGCGTGGCCATCACCACGTGTTCCAGCGCGTCGCGCGCCGCGCTCTCGGCGTCCACGATCACCATGTCGGGCTGCAGCTGGGCCAGGCGCTCGGTCAGGAAGACGTCGGCCGGCAGGGTGGCCACCAGATTGAAGCCGCTTTCCAGCAGGCCGATGCGCAGGCTGCGCGAACGCTCGGCCTCGCCGTCGTCCTCGGTCACGGCCAGGTCGGGTACCACCACCACGATGCGCAGCATTTCGTTCATGCTGCAACTGTGCAAGATTCGCGCCAACTCTGCCGGGGCCGGGGGTTTAGAATGGCCTTTGCTCCGGGGTGCGATCCTGCCTGTGCAGGGTGGCTGAGATGGTGAGGGCCTGTGCCAGAGAAATCGGCGGGTACAGGCCGATACCGAACCCGTGAACTTGAATCGGATCATGCCGACGTAAGAAGAGCTGCCAGTCCGGCCCGCAGGGCCTCTGTCACACCTTTCGGAGCACACGTGCGTGGCACACCAAGAAAGGCTGTCGTGGCAGAGGCTGCAAATCCATCGTCGCAAGAACCCTCCTCGCTGGTCGCGGACCTGCTGGCTTACATCGCGCGTCCCGACGCCGGCGAAGCGGCCTTCAACGCCCTGGCGCTGCGTCTGTTTGCCCAGCAGTTCCAGCACAACACGGCCTTCCAGAAGTTCTGCCAGCAGCGCGGCCGCACGCCGCGCACGGTGAAAAGCTGGCGCGAGATCCCGGCCGTGCCCATCAACGGCTTCAAGGACCTCAGCTTGAGCTGCGTGCCGCCCGAGCACTGCGAACGCGTTTTCATGACCAGCGGCACCACCCGCGGCGACGTCAAGGGCCGGCACTACCACCCGCACTTGCAGGTGTACGACCTGTCCATGACCCTGAACTTCCGCCAACGTTTCATGGCCGGGTCTGAGCGGGTCCGCATGGGCATCCTGTTCCCGAGCGAGCAGCTCATGCCCAACTCCTCGCTGGCGCACTACCTGGCGCTGGCGCTGCACGAATTCGGCACGCCCGAGAGCCGCTACTACCTGGGCGCCGACGGTCTGCAAATGGATGAGTTGTGCAAGACCCTGGTCCAGGTGCAAACCAGTGGTGAACCGTTTGCGCTGCTGGGCGCCAGCTACAGCTTCGTGCACCTGATGGACGCGCTGCAGGCGCGCGGCCTCACGTTCCGCCTGCCCGCCGGCAGCCGGCTGCTGGACACTGGCGGCTTCAAGGGCCAGTCGCGCGAGATGGACATGGGCGAGTTCTACGAACAACTGTCGGCCACCTTCGGTGTGCCACGCAGCCAGTGCATCAATATGTACGGCATGACGGAACTCAGCACCCAGTTCTACGACGCGGGCAACGCCACGCTGCCGGCTCTCAAGTCCGGCCCGCACTGGATCCGCACGCGTGTGCTGGACCCGCTCACCGGGCAGGAGATGCCCGCGGGCGAGCGCGGCATCCTGGCCCACACCGACCTGGGCAACTTCAACTCCGTCACCACCATCCTCACCGAAGACGTGGGGGTGGAAGTGGAGGGCGGTTTCCTGCTGCTGGGCCGCGCCCAGGGCGCGCAGGCCAAGGGCTGCTCGCTGGCCGTGGACGAGTTTTTGAAAGCAGCGCGGACATGAAGGTGACCGCGGGCTATCTGCCGGGCTGGAAGGACGAGGACGTGTCGTGGCACACCCTGTCTTTCGGCGCGGGGGCGGACCGGGTCGACGTGGCCGTGCCGCAACTCACGCCAGCCCAGCTGCGGGAGCTGGCCGCGCAGGTGCGCACGCAGGGCCGCGCGCAGCTCAAGACCCTGCCGGTGTCGCAGATCATCGCCGCCATCGACCGCACCGTGACCCGCCTGCTCGACGCCAACGACGCCTATCGCCAGCAGCTCGACGCGCTGTTGCCGCGCATCTCCGGCTTCGACGCCGAGATGGTGCGCCTGGGCCTCAACGCCTACCTCAAGACCTTTCGCGCGCCGCAGCTGCAGCGTTTCGTCGCCGAGGACTTCGCCAACCCCAAGCTGCTGGACGAGTTCCAGCCCGTGGTCAAGGGTGGCCTGGCGCGCGCGCTCGGGCCCGAGCTGCTGGTCCACGTCTGGGCCGGCAATGTGCCGGGCCTGCCGCTGTGGAGCCTGGTCTGCGGCCTGCTGGTCAAGGCGCCGACCATCGGCAAGGTGGCCAGCGCCGAGCCGCTGTTCGCGTCGCTGTTCGCGCGTCTGCTGGCCGAGGTCGAGCCGCGCCTGGCCGGGGTGCTGGCCATCGTCTGGTTCAAGGGCGGCGATCTCGACAGTGAACGAGCCCTCTTTGCCGAGGCCGACACCGTGCTGGCCTACGGCGGCAACGACACACTGGCCGCGCTGCGGCAGCAGGTGCCGGTGAGCACCCGCTTCCTGCCGCACGGCCACAAGCTCAGTGCGGGCCTGGTCTCGGCCGCGGCGCTGGACGTGGCCCACGCCCCCGCCACCGCGCGCGCCGCGGCGCTGGACGTGGTGCGCTACGAGCAACAGGGTTGTTATTCGCCGCACACCTTTTATGTGGCGCGCGGCGGCCGCGTGACACCGCGCGAATTCGCCCAGCAGCTGGCCGGCGAACTGGCCGCGCTGCAACACAAGTTCGCCCGCCGCCCGCTGACGCTGGAGGAGTCGGCCAGCGTGGCCGGCTGGCGCCAGGGCCAGGAGATGAAGAGTTTTGCCGGTGGGGCGGTGGAATTGCTGGGCGACGCCGAAGCCGCCTGGTGCGTGGCCTACGCCGAGCGGGCCGAGGCCCTGCTGCCATGTGCGCTGAACCGCACGGTGCAGGTGCAGGCGGTGGACCGCCTGGCCGACGCGGCGCCGCTGCTGGCGGCGCAGCGTGACTATCTGCAGACTGTGGGCCTGGCCGCCGCCCCGCAGGAGCTGCCGGCGCTGGCCGAGTTGCTGGGCCAGGCCGGCGCCACGCGTATCTGCGCGCTGGGCCAGATGACGGCCCCCGAGGCCGGCTGGCACCACGACGGCCGCTTCAGCCTGCTGGACCTGGTGCGCATGGTCGAGCTCGAGGCCTCGGCCGAGCACGCCGCCGAAGCCTACGCGCCCTACCGCGATTGACGAGGACGCAACAGCCATGGCCTTCCTCGACATGCAGCAGGTGAGTTACACCTTCCCCGGCTGGCCGCCCGTGGTGCAGGGTGTGGACTGGGACATCGCCCAGGGTGAGTTCCACTGCCTGGTGGGCCGCAGCGGCTGCGGCAAGACCACGCTGCTCAAGCTCGCTGCCGGCCTGCTGCAGCCCGACGCCGGCACGGTGCGCCTGCAGGGGCGGGCCGTGTCTGCCCCCGGCCCGGGCACGGGTTTTGTGTTCCAGCAGCCCACCCTGCTGGACTGGCTGACCGTGCTGGACAACGTGCTGCTGCCCGTGACCCTGCAGCGCCAGCCGACGCCGGCGGACCGCGCGCGCGCCGAACAGCTGCTGGCGCAGATGGGCCTGGGCGCTTACCTGCGCCACTACCCGCGCCAGCTCTCGGGTGGCCAGCAGAGCCGCGTGGCCATTGCGCGTGCGCTGCTGCTGGACCCGCCCATCCTGCTGATGGACGAGCCCTTTGCCGCGCTCGACGCCATCACCCGCGAGGAGCTGCAGGACGAGCTGCAGGCCATGTGCCGTGCCCGCGGCACCTCGGTGTTTTTTGTCACGCACGACATCGGCGAGGCGGTCTACCTGGCCGATCGCGTGGCGGTGATGAGCAACGGCCATATCCGGCACGACATCCGCGTCGACCTGCCGCGACCGCGCGGCCAGGATCTGCGCTACGGCAGCGCCTTCAATGCCATCTGCGCCGAGCTGCGGCATGCGATGGACGGGGAGGGCGCTAAATGATCCGCTATCCGCGTCTGTTCGCTTTCGCGCTGCTGCTTGTCCTGCTGCTGGCCTGGGAGTGGGCGGTGCAGGTGTTCCGGTTCTCGCCGCTGGTCCTGCCCGCGCCGAGCGTGATCGCCGCCGCGCTGGTCCGTGCGCTGGCCACCGGCTATCTCTGGCCGCATATCACCCAGACCGTGCTCGAACTGGTGCTGGGCCTGGGCCTGGGTGTGGCGCTCGGTTTTGCCGGCGGGGTGCTGCTGGGCGAGTCGGCCGCGCTGCGTCGTGTGCTCATGCCTTATGTGGTGACCAGTCAGGTGATCCCGAAGCTGGCGCTGGTGCCCTTGTTCATCGTCTGGTTCGGCTTCGGCACCACGCCCACCGTGGTCATCACCGCACTGATCTGTTTCTTCCCGCTGCTGGAGAACACGCTGACCGGCATTGCCCAGGTGGACGCCGCGCGGCTGGAGCTGTTCCGCATGCTGGGCGCCACACGCTGGCAGACCCTGTGGCGCCTCAAGGTGCCCGCCGGCCTGCCCGCCATCCTGGCCGGCCTGCGCGTGGCCGTGGTGCTGGCGCTGGTGGGCGCGGTGGTGGGTGAGTTCGTGGGCGCCAGCAAGGGGCTGGGCGCGCTGATCATCGCCGCCCAGGGCTCCATGGACACGCCGTTGATGTTTGCCGTGCTGCTGCTGATCACCGTGATTGGCCTGCTGCTGTACGAGGCCACGCTCTGGCTGGAGCGCCGTCTCCTGCGACCCTATTCCCAAACTTTCAATTGATGAGGACGACACCATGAAACGACATTTTCTGCGCACCATTGCTGCGCTTGCACTCGGTGCCCTGTGCGCCGGCGCCTGGGCCCAGAACCCCAAACTGGACAAGGTCACCATCGCTGGCTGGGGCGGTCCGATCTCGGAGATCACCAACATCCTGGTCGAACCCGACAAGGGTTTTTTCCGCGCCAAAGGGATTGATGTTGTGTACATGCCCGGCGCCGGCGGCGGTGATGCCGTGCGCAACCTGCTCAGCGGCCAGGGCGACGTGGCCTTCACCGACCCCGGCTCGCTCTACGCCGCGCTGGACAAGGGCGAGAAGCTGCGCGTGATCTACGACATCTATCCGCAGAACATCTTCAATGTGGTGGCGCTCAAGAGCAGCGGCATCAGCAAGCCCGCGGACCTCAAAGGCAAGAAGATCGGTGTCTACAGCCTGTCCAGCGGCACGCTGACCAATCTGCAGCTGCTGCTGAACCAGGCGGGCCTGTCGGAGAAGGATGTGACCATCGTCGTCACCGGTCTGTTGAACTTTTCGCCGCTGATGCAGGGGCAGGTGGACGCCACCGCCGCTACCGATACCGGCCTGCTGGTGGCCCGTGCCAAAGGCGTGGGTGAGGTGAACGTGATGGAGGTGCGCAACTCGCTCAACGTGTCCAGCGACATCTTTGTGGTGCGTGAAGAAACGTACCAGCAGAAGAAAGACGTGCTCAAGCGCTTCCTCGCGGCCTACCGCGACAGCATGCAATGGATGATCGCCCAGCCGCAGGAAGCCGCCGCGCTGGCGGTCAAGCGCGCCATCAACGGCCAGAACGAGGCCGTGAACCTGGAGGTCATCAAGCTGCGCAACGCCTCCAGCGTCTCGCCGCTGACACAGCAAAAAGGCCTGGGTGCCATCGACATGGAGGCCTTGCAGAAGGGTGCCGACGCGTGGAAGAAGATCGGTCTGATCCAGCGCGACCTCAAGATGAAGGACGTGGTGAGCTCCGACCTGCTGCCGGGTAAATAAGCATGAACTTCCAGGGCCAGGTCATCCTCGTCACCGGCGCCAGCCGCGGCATCGGCGCGGCCATCGCGCAGGCCTTCGCGGCCGAGGGTGGCTTTGTGGTCGTCAACTACCTGCGCAACACGGCCGCGGCCGACGAAGTGGTGGCGCAGTGCAAGGCCGCCGGTGCGACAACAGGCGGCGACGCCTGGGCCATCCAGGCCGACGTGAACGACCCGGCCCAGGTGCAGGCCCTGGTGGCGCAGGTGCTGGCCGAACTGGGCCGCATCGACGTGCTGGTCAACAACGCCTTTGCACCCTACCGCTTCGACCCCGAGCAGCGCAAGCGCTTCTGGGAAACCACGTGGGCGGATTACCAGACCCAGTTCGACGGCGCTGTGCGCGCCACCTGGAACGTCTGTCAGGCCGTGCTGCCCGGCATGCGCCAGCGCGCGCAGGGTTGCATCATCAATATGGCGACCGACCTGGTGGAGCGCCCGGTGGTGCCCTACCACGACTACGCCACGGCCAAGTCCGCGCTGGTGGGTTTCAGCCGCAACCTCGCGGCCGAACTCGGGCCGCTGGGCATCCGCGTCAATTGCGTGGCGCCGGGCCTGGTGTACCCGACCGACGCCAGCCGCGCGACGAAGGAAGACGTGAAGGAAGCCATCGTCGCGCAGACGCCGCTGCGCCGCATCGCCAACCCGACCGACGTGGCCGGGCCGGTGCTGTTTCTGGCCTCGGACTGGAGCCGTTTTGTCACCGGCCAGGTGCTGGTGGTGGACGGTGGTCTCGTGATGAAGTAAGCAGGCATTCGCCTACACTTCTTCCCATGTCCGACACCCAGCCGCTGATTCTCGGCATCGAATCCTCCTGTGACGAAACCGGCGTGGCCCTGGTGCAGGGTAACGCCGGCCCGGTTCCTACACTGTTGTCACACGCGCTCTACAGCCAGATCGAGATGCACCAGGCCTATGGTGGCGTGGTGCCCGAACTCGCCAGCCGCGACCACATCCGCCGCGTGCTGCCCTTGACTACACAGGTCATGCAGGAGGCGGGCAAGACACTCCAGGACATCGACGTGGTGGCCTACACACGCGGCCCCGGCCTGGCCGGGGCGCTGCTGGTCGGCGCTGGCGTGGCCTGCGCGCTGGGCGCGGCCCTGGGCAAGCCCGTGCTGGGCGTGCACCACCTCGAAGGCCATCTGCTCTCGCCCTTCCTGAGCGCCGACCCGCCCGAGTTTCCCTTCGTGGCCCTGCTGGTCTCCGGCGGCCACACGCAGCTCATGCGCGTGGACGGGGTAGGGCGCTACGAGATGCTGGGCGAGACCATCGACGACGCCGCCGGCGAGGCCTTCGACAAATCCGCCAAGCTCATGGGCCTGGGTTATCCCGGTGGTCCGGCGCTGGCGAAGCTGGCCGAGCAGGGCGATGGCGCGGCCTTCAAGCTGCCGCGCCCGCTCTTGCACAGCGGCAACCTGGATTTTTCCTTCGCCGGCCTCAAGACCGCGGTGCTGACGCAGGCGCAGCGCCTGGGCGGGGAATTGGAAGCACGCAAGGCCGACCTGGCCGCCTCCACGCAGGCCGCCATCGTCGAAGTGCTGGTGAAGAAATCTCTGTCCGCACTGAAAGAAACGGGATTGAAACGCCTGGTGGTGGCCGGCGGCGTGGGGGCCAACCGCCAGCTGCGCGAGCAGCTCAACGCCCAGTGCCAGAAGTTCAAGGTGCGCGTGCACTACCCCGAGCTGCATCTGTGCACCGACAACGGCGCCATGATCGCCATGGCCGCCGCCATGCGCCTGCAGGCCGGCATGCAGGAAGCGACCCGCGCCTACACCTTCGAGGTGAAGCCGCGCTGGCCGCTGGATGCGATCAGCCAGTCGGTGTAGCCCGGTTCTTGCAGACTTGCTGCGTGGTGCCATTATTGGTACCATTTACTACATGGCAAAGCATCCCAAGATTCTGGAGCAGATGCGCGCGGAGCCGGTCAACGTGAGCTTCAACGACTTGAAGAAAGTCTGCGAAGCGTATTTCGGCAAACCGCGCCAGTCGGGCAGCAGCCACGCTATCTTCAAGACGCCCTGGCCGGGTGACCCGCGCGTGAACATCCAGAATGCCAAGGGCAAGGCCAAGCCCTATCAGGTCCGGCAGGTGCTGCTGGCGATAGAGAAATTGGAGAGCAAGACATGAAGAAAGCCGATCATTACACCTACCGGGTGAGTTGGTCGCCGGAGGACGGCGAGTACGTGGGGACGTGCGCCGAGTTCCCGTCCCTGAGCTGGCTGGCCAAGACGTCGTCAGCGGCACTGGCCGGTATCGGTCGCGTGGTTGCCGACGTGGTGGCCGACCTGCGTGCGAGCGGCGAGCCGGTGCCCGTGCCGCTGTCCGAGAAGAAATACAGCGGCGAGTTTCGTGTACGCATTCCGCCACAACTGCACCGCACGCTGGCGCTGGAGGCCGCCGAGCAGGGTGTCAGCCTGAACCGCTTGGCCAGCGCCAAGCTGGCGGCTTGATATGCGTACTCCAGCGGCATCAGAAGTGGTTGAGATTCAGTCACAAGGCAGTGGCTTGTGGGTGCCATTGCCCATGACAGTGGCGCGCAAGGGAAATCTGCGTGTTGGGCAGCGAGTGCGAGTGGTAGTGGAGAGCGTGCAGGGTGCAACGACCGGCCATAAGGCAAACCTGACGCTGGAAAAACGTCTGGACTTGTATGACGCATCCCGCCATGGCCGTGTGCCTTGGACTCGTTGAGATGGTCGCCATGCGCCTGCAGGCCAGCATGCAGGACGCCGCCCGCGCCTACACCTTCGAGGTCAAGCCGCGTTGGCCGCTGGATGCGATCAGCCAGTCGGTTTGAGATAGCGATAGCGCGGCTGCGTTTCGCGAGGGGCGGTTTTGTTAGCGGTTGTCCTTGGCCTGTCAGCGGTGGAATGGTTGATACAAAACAAGTACTTGAAACAGGAAGTGGGAGGAGCAGTGAGCTCTGTCATGCAGACAAATTTGCGGTCTATATCAAGTTGAAGCCAGCACCATGCTTAACGAATGTCTGACCATTCTTCGTTCGTCTCTTCGGCGGTGTTTTGCTGGGCAAGATCCCAGCATCCGGGCGACGTGGGAGCTGTCTGGGCGAGCGGTATCTGAGATCGGTGGTCGACTCATAGAAAGCTTTGTTCTTGCCCGACTTCCGCATGAGTTGTCTCTTGAGCCCTTTAATGGATCGATACGCTGTGACATTCCAGTTTCTGGTCGAGCCATGGAGGACATTGCTGTGATTTTCGAGTCTGGCCAGCAGCGTGTTCGTCTGCTCGTTGACGTAAAAGGGCACAACGAGTATCGCGCTGGTTCGAGGCCGAATCTTGCCTCTATCAGAAAGTGCATAGAGCTATACGAAAGCCCGGATCAGGCAAGCGATGAGATTGTTGTCTTCTTCTGTCGCTACCAGCCATCGGTTCATCCAGATCACCATGCAGAGTCAGTAACCTACGAGGTTCTGTCTGAATCATTTTCTGATAGAGGTGTGTTCTTGCTGCGTTCACTCAGTGAAGCGAACATGGATCCTGCAAACATCGGTAGCGGTGGACAGATCCTGCTTGCGAGGGAGGATCGGATTGCATTAGTGGATCGGCGACGTGAGGAGTTCGTTATCTACCTCAGGACGCTTCAGGGGCGCCTTGCGGGAAGGCGTCTGCCCCCGTAACTTGAGACATGTCGCTCATGTCAAACGTTGAAGGCGTGAAAAAGGCCGCGAACTTCGCGGCCTTTTTTCATGGGGGTGTGAGGATCAGTTGATCGCCAGCTTGACGGTCTTGTCGGCCGGCTGGACCTTGACCAGCTTGAGCGTGAGCACGCCGTTCTCCAGCTTGGCTTCGCTGGCAGAGACGTCGATGTCCTGCGGCAGTTCGTAGGCGGCCTTGTACTGGCGCTTGGCTTCGGGCAGGGTCTCGATGCGGATCACATTGCCTTCGATGCCGATGGACAGCTGCTCGCGGCTGACGCCGGGCACGTCGAAGCTCAGCTCATAAGCCTTGTCTTCGGCAGCGCTGGCCGGCTGCTCGGCAGGTGCGGACTCACTGAAGAAGCGGTCGAAAGCACGCAGCGAGGGGGAGAAGGCAGAACGGCGGATGACGGGAACAAACAGCATGGTTGAACTCCTGTGGTGTTAAGGGGTGGCTCGGTGTGCGGAGGCACTGCCGGCCGCAGGGCATAACTGGGAACGGGCAAAGAAGTTTTCAAGGCCTGCAGCCCACGGCAAATTTTTGGAGGCCAGGCCTTGAAAACATGGGGGCTGGCTCTATGTCCGGGCGCTGCGCCCGTGCTGGCCAGGCGGCACAATCGACCCCTTGCGATGGAGAAAACATGCGCCAGGTGATCCGAGATCTCGAAGAATCAAAAATCCGCGAGGTGGCCAATGCCGGCCTGGGTCGCAGCGACGTGCTGGCCTTCTGGTTCGGCGAGGGCGACGAGGTCACGCCGGACTTCATCCGCCAGGCGGCCATTGATTCCCTGCAGCGAGGCGAGACCTTCTACAGCCACAACCTGGGCCTGCCCGAGCTGCGCGCGGCCATTGCCACGCATCTGAGCCGGCTGCACAGGGCGATCGGCCAGGATCGCATTGCCGTGACCTCGGGCGGCGTCAACGCCCTGATGCTCGCCATGCAGGCCCTGCTGGAGGCCGGTGACGAGGTGGCCATCGTGACCCCGGTCTGGCCCAACCTGACGGCACAGCCGCGCATCCTGGGGGCACGGCTCAAGCCGGTGCCGCTCAAGCCCGTGCAGGGGGCGTGGACGCTGGACCTGGAAGCTTTGCTGACCGCGGTGACCCCGGCCACCAGGGTGCTCATCCTCAACGCGCCGAGCAACCCGACCGGCTGGACGCTGACGCGCGAAGAACAGCAGCGCATCCTGGAACACTGCCGCAAGACCGGCACCTGGATCCTGGCCGACGAGGTGTACTCGCAGCTTTATTACGAAGCGTCGACCAACGGCTGCGCCCCCAGCTTCCTGGACATCGCCGCGCCCGATGACCGGCTGGTCGTGGTGCACAGCTTTTCCAAGAGCTTCCTGATGACCGGCTGGCGCCTGGGCTGGCTGGTGCTGCCGTCGACCATCACGCACGACGTGGGCAAGCTGATCGAGTTCAACACCTCCTGTGCCAGCGTCTTCACCCAGCGTGCCGCCGTGGCCGCCCTGCAGCGCGCGGACGAGATCACGCCGCGGGTGGTGGCCCACCTGAAAACCTGCCGCGACACCCTGGTGCCGCTGCTGCAGGCCGTGCCGGGCGTGGAGCTGGCCCGGCCGGCCGCCGGCATGTACGCTTTTTTCCGCCTGGCCGGGCACGATGATTCGCTGGCCACGGCCAAGCGCCTGGTGCGCGAGGCCGGCCTGGGCCTGGCGCCGGGCGAGGCCTTTGCGCCCGAGGCGCAAGGCTGGCTGCGCTGGTGTTTTGCCTCCAAGGACCCGCAGCGCCTGGTGCAGGGCGTGGAGCGCCTCAGGAACTGGCTGGCCGCTTCGGCGTGAATCCAGCCACCGGATCGCGTTGAGCGCGGGCGCACGCGAGGCCGGGGCCTGGCCCTCAAGCGCCAGCCGCGAGGCGGCGCTTTGACGCAGGTCATCCGCCTGCGATTCTTGCGGCCCGTCTTTCAGGGTTTTTCATTCGGAAACACTTTGCAGCAGTCGGTTGCATAGCTCCTCGGCGGGCGCCGTGGGATACCCGGTATGGTCTAAGACCCGACCCGGATATCAACAAATCAACAAATGAATTGCGGCAACTCGCGGCGGTCGGGTCGCGGAGTCTTGATGCCCTAGGACGCGGAGCAAAATAAAAATGAAGTTCGACTTGAGGATTGCTGTCATCTCATTGCTGAGCATGTTCACCATCGTGTCGTGTGGTGGCGGAGGGGGAGGAGGCGGAGGTGGGGGCGGCAGCCCGGTCCAGGCCACGGCCTGCACCAATGCCTCAGTGCCCACCCTGCAGATCATCTCGACAACGCCCGCCAATGGTGCCAGCAACGTCAGCGTGCGCACCAGTATCTCGGCCAAGTTCAATACCTGCGTCGACATGGGCAAGGTCAGCCCCAGCACCTTCATCGTCAGCAATGGCGGGTTGCCGATAGCGGGGACTTACGTCCTGGACGGCGCCAACCACACGCTGTTCTTCACGCCGTCCCAGTACCTGAACTACGACAACTCCTATCTGGTGGTGATCATGGGCGGCGCGACCGGCGTGAGCGGCAGCCAGGGTGAGAGCTTCACGTCCATGGGCTGGGGCTTCCGCACCCGGGTCTCGCCTGACACGGTTGCGCCCACCACCACCCCCAGCGTGCCGGCCGGCTACTACAACACGCCGCAGACAGTGGCGCTGGCCTGCAACGACGGCGCCACCGGCGTCGGCTGCGCGGCCACCTACTACACCACCAACGGCAGCGCGCCCAACACCGGCTCGGCGCGTTACACCAGCCCGATCTCGATCACCAGCTCGACCACGCTGAAGTTCTACTCGGTCGACGTCGATGGCAACGCCGAGGCCGTGCAGACGGCCGACTACGTGATCGACACCGTGCCACCGACGGTCACCACGACCTACCCGGCGGATCTGGCCACCGGCGTCGTGTTGACCGACAACGTGCGGGCCACCTTCAGCGAACCGATACTGCCGTCGACGCTCACGAACGCGAACTTCTATCTCGACAACGGCGTCGCCGCCTCGATCAGCTACGACCCGGCCACCAAGACGGCGACCCTGACGCCGCTGGAGCGGCTGGCCTGCAACACGCTCCATACCGCCACGCTCACCATGGGCATCACGGACCTGGCCAGCAACCACCTGGCCAGCAACGTCACCTGGAGTTTCACCACACACACCGACTGCGCCGAACCGGTGACCAGCGCCTCGCTCGCGGCGGGTGTCTACACCTCGGCCCAGTCCGTCACGCTGAACTGCAGCGACGCGGGCGGCAGCGGTTGCGCCCGCATCGTCTACACCACCGACGGCAGCGTGCCGTCGTCGTCCAACGGCACCGTCGTGTCGTCCGCCGCCGCGGGGCCGATCAGCATCCCCGTCGGCGATACCCTGCTGCGCTACTACGCCGAGGACCATGCCGGCAACCGCGAGGTCGAGCGCCGGCGCCAGTATTCGGTCTCCGGCAACGGTTTCACCTTCGTGGCGACCGACAGCGGGATCTCGCGCGGGGTCGGTCCCGCGCCCAGCAAGTTCGTCAATACCCCGGCGCCAGGCAGGACCGTAGGTTTTGCCAACGACGCCAGCAACGGGCGCTTCTACCGCGCCGCCGATCGTGGTGTCTACTTCAGTGATGACAACGGCGCCACCTGGGAGCACACCGTGCTGATGCAAAGCGGCGGCGCGTATTACGCGATGGCCAGCGATGTGTTCGCGCAGGGCAGCAAGGTGTTCGCTGCCACGCACAACGGGCTCTACGTCTCCATCGACGGCGGCGCCAGTTATGTCAAGCGTGCCCTGACCGATGGCTCCTACCCCACGTACGATTGGGTCTACAGGGTGCGCGCCCAAGGGTACAAGGTCTATGTGGCCACCAGCGACGGCCTGCTCGTCTCGGCCGACAAGGGCTATACCTACACCCCGCGCACCACCGCCCACGGGCTGGGCGCGGGTGCCGTCTACGGCCTGCACGTGAGCGGTACCACCGTCTACGCGGCCACGGCCGGCGGTCTGTCGATCTCGACCGACGGCGGGCAGACCTTCGTCAACAAGACGACGGCCAACGGCCTGGCCAGCAACGTGGTCAACGCGGTGGCCGTCAACGGCAGCACGGTGTACGCCGGCACCTCCGCCGGCCTGTCCATCTCCACCAATGGGGGCGCCAGCTTCACCGCCACCCGGACCACGGCCAACGGCCTGTACGCCAACGACGTGAGCGACATCCATCCGGGCGCGGCCGGCGCGCTGTACCTGGCCACGGTGACGCGGGTCTCGGTCTCCACCGACGGCGGCACGACCTTCGTCGCTCGCCAGCCCGCGCCCTGGGCCACGAACGGCGTGAACGTCAGCAGGGTCTACGAGAGGGCCGGCACGCTCTATGCCGCCGCCTATCCCTCGTTCTTCCAGTCGACGGACAACGGCGTGAGCTGGAAACAGCAGGGTCTGCCCACCTCCTTCGTGAAGAAGGTCGCGATCGCCGCCAACGGCACGCTCTACTTCTACGTCGAAGACAGCGCCGGCTTCAGCTCCCTTGCCATTTCCGCCGACAAGGGCAAGACCTATACCATCCGCAATCTGGGTGAGATCTACGGCTCGTCCACCTACGCCAACGGTATGCATGTGGACGGCAACACCGTGTATGTCGCCGCCACGGGGATCGCCGTGAGCAGCGACGGCGGCACGACCTTCACAGTGCGCACCAAGACCGGCAATGGCCTCTCCGAGTACTTCGTGGACGGCGTTCATGCGCAGGGCAGCACGGTCTATGCGGTGAGCTCCAGCGGCTTCCTGGACAAGTCCACCAACGGCGGCACGAGCTTCACCTACCAGTCGATCAACGGGCTGGGAGGCGCCGGGTTGGCGGTGTCCGGCAGCAACGTCTACCTGGCCGGCAGCAGCGGCCTGGACGTGTCCAACAACGGCTGGGCGTCGTTCGTGCGGCGCACAACGGTGGACGGCCTGCCGTCCAACAATGTGTCGGACGTGGCCGTGAACGCCCTGGGCCAGGTCTTCGTCATCACCCTGAACAACGGTCTGGCCGCCTCGGTCAACAACGGCCAGACCTTCGCGCCGGTGGGGACGGCACCCGCGGCCGCCTACAACGTGTCCACCTGTGGCGGCACGCTGTATGTCGGCACCTCCAGCAACGGCCTGTATGTCTCCCAGGACAACGCCGCCACGTTTGCCCAGCGCAATGCGGCCACGCACGGGCTGATCTCCAATTCCGTGACGGACGCCTGTTACGTGCCGTAGCCGCCGGGACGGCCGGATACCGGGGGCGGCCGTCAGGGTCGCCCGTCGGGTGCCCCGGCGTCGTGCGGGGCCGGAGCCGGCCGATTCGGCTATAATCCTTGGGTTTTGCATAGTGCAAGGCGCACGTCCGTGGCAGTTCCAGCCGCTGACGCAAGTTGTAACCCTGGGACGGCGCGGTCGAGACCATCTGGTGAGCGGCCGGCGTGACGTCCCGCATGACAGGAAGTATGAAATGATCGCATCCAGCATCAAGGCCGAAGTTGTCAAGGCCAATGCCCGTTCCGCTACCGACACCGGCAGCCCGGAAGTCCAGGTCGCCCTGCTGACCGCCCGTATCAACGAGCTGACCCCCCACTTCAAAGAGCACGCCAAGGACCACCACGGTCGCCGCGGCCTGCTGCGCATGGTGAGCCGTCGCCGCAAGCTGCTGGACTACCTGAAGTCCAAGGACGCCGACCGCTACACCGCGCTGATCAGCAAGCTGGGTCTGCGCAAGTAAGCGTCCACCAGATATGACAAGAGCGCCTGAGTTGGTCCGCTAGCTCAGGCGCTTTGTACTTCGGAGCAGACAGGAACAGAGCGAAGCTGTGTCATTCCAGAGGAAATCGGGTCAATTTCCTCGACTTTCTCTGGAATGGCATCGTGTTCTGTGATGTGGCTTCGGGCCCTCGGGGAGGCGGCTTAGACCTCCCTTGATCCATAAGGAGAAACACATGACCATGTTCAACAAAGTCACCAAGACCTTCCAGTGGGGCCAGCACACGGTCACCATGGAAACCGGCGAAATCGCCCGCCAGGCCACCGGCGCCGTGCTGGTCAACATCGACGACACCGTGGTGCTGGCCACCGTGGTGGCGACCAAGAGCGCCAAACCGGGCCAGGACTTCTTCCCCCTGACGGTGGACTACACCGAGAAGTCCTACGCCGCCGGCAAGATCCCGGGCAGCTTTTTCAAGCGTGAAGGCCGCCCCAGCGAGCTGGAGACCCTGACCTGCCGCCTGATCGACCGTCCGATCCGTCCGCTGTTCCCCGAAGGCTTCTACAACGAAGTCCAGGTGATCGTGCACGTCGTGAGCCTGAACCCCGAAGTGCAGGCCGACATCGCCGCCATGATCGCCACCAGCGCCGCGCTGAGCATCAGCGGCATCCCGTTCAACGGCCCCATCGGTGCCGCACGTGTGGGTTACATCAACGGCGAATACGTCCTGAACCCGGGTCAGACCCAGCTCAAGGACAGCCTGATGGACCTGGTGGTCGCCGGTACCGAATCCGCCGTGCTGATGGTGGAATCCGAAGCGCAGCAGCTGTCGGAAGAAGTCATGCTGGGCGCCGTGGTGTTCGGCCACGAGCAGGGCAATATCGCCATCAACGCCATCCACGACCTGGTGCGTGACGCCGGCAAGCCGGCCTGGGACTGGAAAGCCCCGGCCAAGGACGAGGCCCTGATCGCCAAGGTCAACGCGCTGGCCGAAGAGAAGCTGCGCGCCGCCTACCAGATCCGCAACAAGCAGGCCCGCACCCAC
>JAHRYV010000053.1 GCA_020621965.1 Curvibacter sp.
AGAACGTGTTCCCGATGGTGCAGGCCGGCAAGGGCATCACCGAAATGCTGCTGGGGGCCGAGGACCTGTAAGCGGTCCTTGCTCCTGATCTTTCAACCCCAAGACGAATCTATTGCCCGCCAAGCCCGGCCGTTACCGCGGCCGGGGGAGGGCGGCGAAAGCGTAAGCTTCCGCGGAGGTCGGCCCGCAAGGGCCGGCCGGAGCGAAAAGAGGAATCCATAAACATGAAACACATCATTGCACTATTGCTGGAGAACGAAGCCGGCGCCCTGTCGCGCGTCGTGGGCCTGTTCTCGGCGCGTGGTTACAACATCGAATCCCTGACTGTGGCGCCAACCGAGGACCCGAGCCTTTCGCGCATGACCATCCAGACGGCCGGTTCGGACGACGTGATCGAGCAGATCACCAAGCACCTGAACCGCCTGATCGAGGTCGTCAAGGTGGTGGACCTGACCGAAGGTGCCTACATCGAGCGCGAACTCATGATGGTCAAGGTGCGCGCGGTGGGCAAGGAACGCGAGGAGATGAAACGCATGGCCGACATCTTCCGCGGCCGTATCATCGACGTCACCGACAAGAGCTACACCATCGAGATGACCGGCGACCAGTCCAAGAACGACGCCTTCCTCGAGGCTATCGATCGCAGCGCCATCCTCGAGACGGTGCGTACCGGCAGCAGCGGCATCGGCCGCGGCGAGCGCATCCTGCGCGTCTGATTTTTTTGACCCGTTTTATCCCAAGGAGAAAGAAGTGAAAGTTTTCTACGACAAGGACTGTGACCTGAGCCTGATCAAGGGCAAGACCGTGGCCATCATCGGTTACGGCAGCCAGGGCCATGCCCACGCCCAGAACCTGAACGACAGCGGCGTGAAGGTCGTGGTCGGCCTGCGCAAGGGCGGTGCCTCGTGGGACAAGGTCGGCAAGGCCGGCCTGACCGTGATGGAAGTGAACGACGCCGTCAAGGCGGCCGACGTGGTCATGATCCTGCTGCCCGACGAGCAGATCGCCGAGGTGTACACCAACAACGTCGCGCCCAACATCAAGAAGGGCGCTTCGCTGGCCTTCGCCCACGGTTTCAACGTGCATTACAACCAGGTCGTGCCGCGCGCTGACCTGGACGTGTGGATGGTGGCGCCCAAGGCTCCCGGCCACACCGTGCGCAACACCTACACCCAGGGCGGCGGCGTGCCCCAGGTGGCCGTGCGAGGACAAATCCGGCAAGGCCCGTGACGGCGCATCTGCTACGCCGCGCCAATGGTGGCAGGGCAGCACATCGGAACAACTTCAAGGAAGAGACCGAGACCGACCTGTTCGGCGAGCAGGCCGTGCTGTGGCGGCACCGTCGAGCTGATCAAGATGAGGTTACGAGACCCTGGTCGAGGCTGGTTACGCTCCCGAGATGGCCTATTCGATGCCTGCACGAGCTCAAGCTCATCGTGGACCTGATCTACGAAGGCGGCATCGCCAACATGAACTACTCGATCTCCAACAACGCGGAGTACGGTGAGTACGTGACCGGCCCCGAGGTGATCAACGAGCAGTCGCGCGCCGCCATGCGCAATGCGCTCAAGCGCATCCAGAACGGCGACTACGCCAAGATGTTCATCTTGGAAGGCCGCACCGGCTACCCCAGCATGACGGCCCGTCGCCGCAACACGGCCGACCACCAGATCGAGGTGGTGGGTGCCCAGCTGCGCGCCATGATGCCCTGGATCGCCAAGAACAAGCTGGTGGACCAGACGCGCAACTGATCGCGGTTCCCACGCTCCTTGCAAGGCCACCTCGGGTGGCCTTGTTTTTTTCTGCCGCAGCCTGTCGACTGGCTTACACTTGCGTCCATGGATATTCGAGTTCTCATTTCAGTGTCGACCCGGCACGCGTTGGAGGTGCAACATGCATGATGGCGCGGATTCACCGGCTGGCGGTACAGAGGCCGTGGTGGTGCGCAAGCGCCGCAAGGGCATCTACATCCTTCCCAACCTGTTCACCCTGGCGGCGCTGTTCGGTGGTTTTTATGCCATCGTGATGGCCATGAACAACCGCTTCGATCTGGCGGCGATCGGCGTGTTCTGTGCCATGGTGCTCGACAGCCTGGACGGCCGGGTTGCGCGCATGACCAACACGCAGAGCGCTTTTGGCGAGCAGATGGACTCGTTGTCCGACATGGTGTCCTTTGGCGCCGCTCCGGCCCTGATCGCCTACGAATGGGCGCTCAAGGACCTGAACCGCTGGGGCTGGGTTGCGGCCTTTGTCTACTGTGCCTGCGCCGCCTTGCGGCTGGCGCGCTTCAACGTGAATACCGGCGTGGTGGACAAGCGCTATTTCCAGGGCCTGCCGTCGCCGGCGGCTGCGGCACTGATGACCGGTTTCATCTGGATCATGACCGACTTCCAGGTCGCGGGGGCCAAGGTGGCCTGGATCATGTTCGCCCTGTCCTTGTACGCGGGCCTGACCATGGTCACCAATGTGCCCTTCTACAGCTTCAAGGACGTGCGCATGAAAAAGAGCGTGCCCTTTGCGGTGGTGATCCTGATCATGCTGGTCTTTGCCGTCGTCACCATCGATCCGGCCAGCGTGCTGTTCGGGGTTTTTGTCTTGTATGGCCTCAGCGGTTATGTCGTCTACGGCTGGCGCAAGGTCAAGGGACAACCGGTCAGCGTCATCAGCACCTCGACCGACGAGCCGGAAGAACGCGGCCTGCATCACTGAGCCGGGTCACCGGCTCGTGTCCTGAATTTGTGGTACATTGATTACATGAAATTTGCACTGCTAGCACTACTGCTGGATCGCCAAAACGGGCGGAATTGCTAGCGCGCGCAAAATTCCCATCCAAGGCCCGTATGCACACGCAGCGGGCCTTTTGTTTTTACGGTTGCCGTTCCTGAACGGCTGGTGACGAGGAGCTTGAGATGGCTGACAAACTGATCATTTTCGATACCACCTTGCGTGACGGCGAGCAGTCGCCCGGCGCCTCCATGACCAAGGACGAGAAGCTGCGCATCGCCCGCCAGCTTGAGCGCCTGAAGGTGGACGTCATCGAGGCCGGTTTCGCCGCCAGTTCCAATGGCGACTTCGAGGCGGTGCAGGGCATCGCCAACACCATCAAGGACTCGATCATCTGTTCGCTGTCGCGCGCCAATGACCGTGACATTTCGCGTGCCGCCGAAGCGCTGCGCGGAACAGAGCGCGGCCGCATCCACACCTTCATCGCCACCTCGCCCCTGCACATGGAGAAGAAGCTGCGCATGACGCCGGAGCAGGTGCTGGAGCAGGCCAAGCTCGCGGTGCGTTTCGCCCGCAATCTGGTGGCCGACGTGGAGTTCAGCGCGGAGGACGGCTACCGCAGCGAGATGGACTATCTCTGCCGTGTGGTGGAGGCGGTCATCAAGGAGGGCGCCACCACCATCAATATCCCGGACACGGTGGGTTACGGCGTGCCGGAGCTGTACGGCAACTTCATCAAGACCCTGCGCGAGCGGGTTCCGAATTCCGACAAGGCGATCTGGTCGGTGCACTGCCACAACGACCTGGGCATGGCGGTGGCCAACTCGCTGGCCGGCGTGAAGATCGGCGGTGCGCGCCAGGTCGAATGCACCATCAACGGCCTGGGCGAGCGGGCCGGCAACTGCAGCCTGGAAGAGGTCGTGATGGCCGTGAGGACACGCCGTGACTACTTCGGCCTGGACGTCGGCATCGACACCACGCAGATCGTGCCGGCCAGCCGCATGGTCAGCCAGACCACCGGTTTTGTGGTGCAGCCCAACAAGGCCGTGGTCGGCGCCAATGCCTTTGCCCACGCCTCCGGCATCCACCAGGACGGCGTGCTCAAGGCGCGCGACACCTACGAGATCATGCGCGCCGAGGATGTGGGCTGGTCTGCCAACAAGATCGTGCTGGGCAAACTCAGCGGCCGCAATGCCTTCAAGCAGCGCCTGCAGGACCTCGGGATAGCGATGGAGTCGGAGACCGAGATCAATACCGCCTTTGCCAGGTTCAAGGAGCTGGCGGACCGCAAGAGCGAGATCTTCGACGAGGACATCCTGGCGCTGGTGAGTGATGAGAGCGTGACCAGCGAGAAGGAGCAGTATGGTTTTGTCTCGCTGGCACAACACAGCGAGACCGGCGAGCGCCCGCACGCCGCCATCGTCTTCACGGTCGACAGCAAGGAAGTCCATGGCGAGTCCGACGGCAACGGCCCGGTCGACGCGTCGCTCAAGGCCATCGAGTCGCACGTCAAGAGCGGGGCGGAGATGGTGCTGTATTCGGTCAACGCCATCAGCGGTTCCACCGAAAGCCAGGGCGAGGTCACGGTGCGCCTGCAGCACAGCGGCCGCGTCGTCAACGGCGTCGGGGCCGACCCGGATATCGTCGTGGCCTCGGCCAAGGCCTATCTGAGCGCCCTCAACAAACTGCACAGCAAAGCGGATCGGGTGGCGGCGCAAGGCTAGGGTTAATACTTAAAGATGTAAGTGGTTGTTTAGAAACGCCACACAAGTGGTTGATTCGTTTTGATATTTTCTGTATAACCTTGACCATGAAGGTGCCAAGATCGGGATGGTGCCCATTTCTTTTCGGCAAGGTTGATCGGTGAACCATTTGCATCGCGTATTTCTGGGTTGTGCGGCAGTGCTGGCGGCGCTGGCTTTTGCCTGCGCGCCGGCGTCCGCGGCCTCGCCCGGAGGCAATGAGCGCCAGGCGAGCACCAAGCGCCAGCTGGTCAAGACCAGCTATGCCGCCAAGAAGAGAACCTACGTCAAGCGCCCGGCGGCGCGCTACGTCCGTCCGGTCCGGCCCTCCATGGGCATGAAGGCCGGCCTGCACAGCGCTCCCGATCCGCTGTCCCTGCGTTCCAGCGTGGCTTTCGTGGTCGACCAGGAAACCCAGGAAGTGCTGTTCAGCAAGAACGAGGACGCGGTGCTGCCGATCGCCTCCTTGACCAAACTCATGACGACACTGCTGGTCAGCGAGGCCGAGCTGCCGCTGGACGAGGTGATCACCATCACCCAGGCCGATGTGGACACGGAAAAGTGGAGCGCCTCGCGCCTGCGCGTCGGCGCGTCCCTGACGCGCGGTGAACTGATGCATCTGGCCCTGATGTCCAGCGAAAACCGCGCGGCCCATGCGCTGGGTCGCACCTATCCCGGCGGGCTGCAGGTTTTCGTCGAGATGATGAATGCCAAGGCGCAACTGCTGGGCATGCAGGACACCAGTTTTGTCGAGCCGACCGGACTCTCCAGCAAGAACCGTTCAAGTGCCAGGGATCTGGCCGTGCTGGTCGACATTGCGTCCGAGGATTCCCTGTTGCGCGAGTATTCCACCTCGCCGAGTCATCAGGTGGCGGTCGGTCGTCGCAAGCTGATGTTCGGAACCACCAACCGCCTGGTCCTCAATCCCCAGTGGGACATCGGTCTGCAGAAGACCGGCTACATCTCCGAGGCCGGCCAGTGCCTGGTGATGCAGGCCAAGGTGGCCGGGCGCAAGCTCATCATGGTGTTCCTCGATTCGGCCGGCAAACTCAGCCGTCTGGGGGACGCCGAGCGCGTGCGCCGCTGGGTCGAGTCGATCCCGGCCAAGGTGCCCGGTCCGGTCACCGAAAACCAGGTCGGCGCGCCAGTCGCGGCCTACTTCTGAATTTTCTCCAGGCTGAATGAATAAAGGGCGCCGCGGCGCCCTTTATTCATTCAGCGCGTCCCCGTTTCCGCCTGATAGCCCAGCATGCGCGAGATCTCGTTGGCCACAGCCTGCAGCTTGGCCAGCCATTCTTTGTCCAGGCGGCCGGTGGGTGCCGAAATCGACAGTCCCGCCACCAGCTTGCCCTGGTCGTCGTGGATGCCAGCGGCCATGCAGTGCACACCCAGTTCCAGCTCCTCGTCATCGTGGGCGACGCCGTACTGGCGCACCTTGGCCAGTTCGCGCTCGAGCACCGGCAACTGGGTGATGCTGTTTTTGGTGTGGCCGGCCAGGCCGGTGCGGGTGGCATAGGAGCGCACCCGCTGGGGGTCGTCGGCGGCCAGGAAGAGCTTGCCGACCGAGGTCAGGTGCAGCGGCGCGTGGCCGCCGATCGCGCGCACCACCTGCATGCCCGAACGCTCGCTGTAGGCGCGTTCGATGTAGACGATCTCGTCGCCCTGGCGCATGCTCAGGTTGACCGGCTGCTGGATCTGCCGGTGCAGCTCACGCATGGGAGCGATGGCCGCATCGCGTACGTTGAGGCGGGCCTTGACCAGATTGCCCAGCTCCAGCAGGCGCATGCCCAGCCGGTAGGTGCCCGGCTGGGGACGGTCGACGAAACGGCCGGTGGCCAGGTCGTTCAGGATGCGATGGGCGGTCGACGGGTGCAGGCCGGTCCGCTCGCTGATGTCCTTCAGGGAAATGGCTTCTTCGCGCGAGGCCAGCACGTCCATCAGGGTGAACATGCGCTCGATCACCTGCACGGTCGGTGTGGCGACGGCGTCGGGATCTTTTTTCTTCATCGGAAACTCCTCTGCGTAGTTTCCATTTTACCTCGTGAAATCAGCCTCTGGTCGCTGGCATGCCTGTGGCGCTGCCAGCGACCCAGCGGCCGTGCAGCAGGATCTCATACGGCTGGAACCGGGCCTTGTAGTTCATCTTCTGGCTGTCCTGGATCCAGTAGCCCAGATAGACATGGGGCAAGCCCAGCTGGCGGGCCTGGGCGATCTGCCACAGCACGTTGTAGGTGCCGTAGCTGGCGTGCGGCTCGGGGTCGTAGAAGGTGTAGACGGCGGAGATGCCGTCATCGAGCACATCCAGGACCGAGACCATGCGCAGGGGGCCGGGCGTGCCGTCGGCCAGCGGCTCGCGGAACTCGACCAGGCGCGAATTGACCCGGCTTTGCAGCAGGAACTGGGTGTATTGGTCGATGCTGTCCTGGTCCATGCCGCCGCCGGCATGGCGACTGTTCTGGTAACGCAGGTAGAGCTGGTAGTGCTCGGGGATGAAGCACAGCCGGGACACCCGGGCCTGCAGGCCCTGATGCTGCTGCCAGGCGCGGCGCTGGCTGCGTGTGGGCTGGAAATCCGGGACCTGCACACGCAGCGGTATGCAGGCCTGGCAGCCGTCGCAGTGCGGGCGGTAGGTGAACATGCCGCTGCGGCGAAAACCCTGAACGACCAGTTCCGAGTAGGTGGCGTTGTTGATCAGGTGGCTGGGTGTGGCCACCTGGGAGCGGGCCAGGCGGCCCGCCAGATAGCTGCACGGGTAGGGTGCCGTGGCGTAGAACTGCAGACTCTGGAGTGGCAGGTCCTTGAGGTGTGTCACGTCGACTCCGCGGAGGCCGTCATCAGGTCATGCCAGTATAGGGGCTCGAAGCGCCAGCGCGGGTCCGCCTGCGTCTGCGCGGCCTCGATGTGGCGCACAAAGGCGCTGCGGGGGATTTCGTGGGCGCCCAGTGACGCCAGGTGGCGTGTGTTCTGCTGGCAGTCGATCATGGCAATCCCGTGGTGGCGGCAGAAGGCCACCAGCGCGGCCAGTGCTATCTTGGAGGCGTCGCTGACCCGCGCGTACATGGATTCGCCGAACACTGCTCGTCCCAGGGCCACGCAATAGAGCCCGCCGACCAGCTGGCCGTCGATCCAGGTCTCCACGCTGTGGGCGTAGCCGGCGCGGTGCAGGGCGATATAGGCCTGCACCATGGGCGGCACGATCCAGGTGCCATCCTGGCCCTCGCGCGGGCTGCCGGCGCAGGCCTGGATCACCTGCTCGAAGGCGCTGTCGAAGCGGACTTCGCAGCCTGGGCTCAGCTCGAAGCGGCGCAGTGTCTTGCGCAGCGAGCGGTGCAGGCGGAACTGCGCGACTTCCAGCACCATGCGCGGGTCCGGGCTCCACCACAGGATGGGCTGGCCGGTGCTGAACCACGGGAAGATGCCGTGGCCGTAGGCGCGGCACAAGGTCGGCACGTCGAGCTGGCCGCCGGCGGCCAGCAGACCAGGGGCCTCGGTCTCGCCGCCCCAGGCCTGGCTGACCGGCGGAAAAGCCTCGCCGGGTTCAAGCCAGGGCAGGGGAAGGGGGCGTGGACGCATGAAGAAACTTTAGCGCAAGCCGGCATGCGCGAGGGAATGTGTGGAGCGTGCCGGTAGAATACGCGCCAAGTCGGGGCGTAGCGCAGCCTGGTAGCGCATCTGCTTTGGGAGCAGAGGGTCGTACGTTCGAATCGTATCGCCCCGACCATCTGGTACTGTTGATATACAGGGGCCCGCCTGCCGACTTCCCAGACCTTGCGCGGCAGCAGATGACTTCCTCGGCGCTCCGCACGTCATTTCAAAAATGATGGCGCGCAATCCGCGCCGGTCAGATCTGCCCGTAGCTCAGTTGGATAGAGCAACAGCCTTCTAAGCTGTGGGTCGGGGGTTCGATCCCCTCCGGGCAGACCAATCCTCTCCGTCTTGTTTCGCGTGCCGCCGCAGCGGGCGGTGCTCAGACCAAGTCCACCTCGTGTACCTGGTAGCGGCCGTTGCGGCGGTCGGCGAAGTAGCGTTCCAGCGTCTCCTTGACGGTGCGAAAGGCGATCTCGTCCCAGGGAATCTCGTGCTCGGCGTAGAGCTGGGCCTCCATGGTCTCCGTGCCGGGGGCGAAGCGGTCGCTGAGCAGCTTGGCACGGTAGAACAGGTGCACCTGGCCCACGCGCGCCACGCTGATGACGCTGAACAGGCCTTCCATCTGGATCTGCGCGCCGGCCTCCTCGTCGGTCTCGCGCGCGGCGCCCTGGGCCGTGGTCTCGCCCAATTCCAGGAAACCGGCCGGCAAGGTCCACTTGCCCTTGCGCGGTTCGATGTTGCGCTTGCACAGCAGCACCTTGTCGCCCCAGTAGGGCACGGTGCCCACCACGTTGAGCGGGTTCTCGTAGTGGATGGTGCTGCAGGACGGGCAGACGGCGCGCTCGCGGGTGTCTCCGTCGTCGGGGATGCGGTAGACCACGGCCACACCGCAGTTGCGGCAGTGTTTGATGGGACTGTGCAGCATGACCTGAGTTTATGTGAAAGCCGCCAGCCCGGCGCGGTGCGCTCTATCATGGGGCGATCATGGACCGCCTGTTTGTCTGGCAGCTGCTGGCCGACGCCGTGCTCACCCTGCATTTCGCGGTGGTGGCTTTTGTGGTGGGCGGGGCGCTGGTCGTGCTGCCGGGTCACTACCGCGGCTGGCGCTGGGTGCAGGGTTGGTGGTTCCGCCTGGCGCACTTGGGGGCCATCGCCTTCGTGGTACTGCAGGCCTGGTGGGGTGCCAGTTGCCCGCTGACCGTGCTGGAGCTCTGGCTGCGGTGGCAGGCACACAGCGCGGGCTACGACAAGAGCTTTGTCGAGCACTGGGTGCAGCGCCTGCTGTACTACGAGGCGCCGGCCTGGGTCTTCGTGCTGGTCTACAGTCTGTTCGGGCTGGGTGTGATCTGGCTGTGGTGGCGTGTGCCGCCGCGGCGGCACACGCGGGCAGGGCCGCCCGGCGGGCGGGACTGATCCGCCGGGGAGGACGTCAGCTTGCTGCAAGAACCCTGTCCATAATTATGAATTCAGTTCCAAAATAGACAACCCGAGGAGAGTCTGGATGAGTCGCTACGCCGAGTTCCACCGCCGTTCCATCACCGAGCGTGACGCTTTCTGGGCCGAGCAGGCCAAGTTGATCGACTGGCAGACCCCGCCGCAGCAGATCTGCGACTACAGCAATCCGCCGTTTGCGCGCTGGTATGCCGGCGGCACCACCAATCTGTGCCACAACGCGGTGGATCGGCACCTGAAAGAGCGTGCCGACCAGGCCGCTCTGATCTACGTCAGCACCGAGACCAACGAGGAAAAGACGTACAGCTTCCGCGAGCTGCACGCCGAGGTGCAGCGCATGGCGGCCAGCCTGCGCGAGCTGGGCGTGCAGAAGGGCGACCGTGTGCTGATCTACATGCCCATGATCGCCGAGGCGGCCTTTGCCATGCTGGCCTGCGCGCGCATCGGCGCCATCCACTCGGTGGTGTTTGGCGGTTTTGCCTCGGGTTCGCTGGCCTCGCGCATCGAAGACGCCGAGCCCAAGGTCATCGTCAGCGCCGACGCCGGCTCACGCGGCGGCAAGGTGGTGGCCTACAAGCCGCTGTTGGACGAGGCCATCCGCCTGTCCCAGCACAAACCGCAAGCGGTGCTGCTGGTGGACCGCAAGCTCTCGCCCATGGACCTGGTGGCCGGACGCGACCAGCTCTGGGGCCCGCTGCGCGCCAAGCACCTGAACGCGACCGTGCCCTGCGAGTGGGTGGACGCCACCCACATCAGCTACACGCTCTACACCTCGGGCACCACCGGCAAACCGAAGGGCGTGCAGCGTGACACCGGCGGTTATGCCGTGGCGTTGGCCGCCAGCATGAAGCACATCTACGAAGGCCAGCCGGGCGAGACCTATTTCTCCACCAGCGACATCGGCTGGGTGGTGGGCCACAGCTACATCATCTACGGCCCGCTGATCGCCGGTATGGCCACCATCATGTACGAAGGTCTGCCGACCCGGCCCGACGCTGGCATCTGGTGGCAGCTGGTCGAGAAGTACAAGGTGACGCGCATGTTCTCGGCGCCGACCGCCGTGCGCGTGCTCAAGAAGCAGGACCCGGCCTTCCTCAAGAAGTACGACCTCTCCAGCCTGAAGGCGCTGTACCTGGCCGGCGAACCGCTGGACGAGCCCACGGCGCAGTGGATCAGCCAGGGCCTGGGTGTGCCCATCATCGACAACTACTGGCAGACCGAGACCGGCTGGCCTATCCTGACCATCGCCAACGGCGTGGAGAAGGCGCCCAGCAAGTTCGGCAGTCCGGGCGTGCCCATGTACGGCTACGACGTCAAGCTGATCGACGAGAGCACGGGCGAGGAGCTCAAGGGCGCCAACCAGAAGGGCGTGGTGGCCATCGAGGGCCCGCTGCCGCCCGGCTGCATGCAGACCGTCTGGCGCGACGATGCGCGTTTCGTCAACACCTACTGGAAGAGCATCCCCGGCAAGCTGGTCTACAGCACCTTCGACTGGGGCATCCGCGATGCGGACGGCTACTACTTCATCCTGGGCCGCACCGACGACGTGATCAACGTCGCCGGCCACCGCCTGGGCACGCGCGAGATCGAGGAATGCATTGCCAGCCATCCCAATGTGGCCGAAGTGGCGGTGGTGGGCGTGGCCGACCAGCTCAAGGGCCAGGTGGCCATGGCCTTTGCCGTGGCGCGTGATGCCAGCGCGCTGGGCGATGCGGCCGCGCGTCTCAAGCTCGAGGGCGAGGTCATGAAGGTGGTGGACAGCCAGCTGGGCGCGGTGGCCAGGCCCTCGCGTGTGTTCTTCGTCAACCTGCTGCCCAAGACGCGCAGCGGCAAGCTGCTGCGCCGGGCGCTGCAGGCCGTGGCCGAGGGCCGTGACCCGGGCGACCTGACCACGCTGGACGACCCGACTGCGCTACAGCAGGTGCGTGAACTGGTGGGGGCCGCGGCGAAAGCATAAATATCTTTGCCGGAATCATAAGTTTTTGCGTGCCGCCGCTGGTTCGGTGGCACAATCGCATCCGTACTTAGGCCCTTCCAGCCACAGTCGCATCCGCCAACCGGTTCAGCCGTGCCGCGGAAGGTTTTTTCTAACCAGCTAAAAGTTTCCTGCAGGGAAACGGAGGTCAGCGCAATATGAGCGAATCCCAATCTCAGGGTTCCAAGTCCGCGTCCGTCTATCAGACATACAGCGACAACACCTATCTGTTCGGGGGCAATGCTCCGTACGTCGAAGAGATGTACGAGAACTATCTCGCCAACCCTGGCAGCGTTCCCGACAACTGGCGTGATTACTTCGACGCCCTGCAGCACGTGCCCGCCGTCGACGGCACGAACGCCAAGGACATTCCCCACCTGCCGGTCGTCAACGCCTTTGCCGAGCGCGCCAAACAGGGTGTGACCCAGGTGGTCATGGCCACCGGCGCCGACTCCGAGATGGGCCGCAAGCGCACCGCCGTGCAGCAGTTGATCGCCGCCTACCGCAACGTGGGCCAGCGCTGGGCCGACCTGGATCCGCTCAAGCGCACCGAACGTCCCCCCATTCCGGAGCTCGAGCCGTCCTTCTACGGCTTTTCCGACGCCGACCAGGAAGTGGTGTTCAACACCAGCAACGCCTTCTTCGGCAAGGACAGCATGTCGCTGCGCGAGCTGCTCAATGCGCTGCGCGAGACCTATTGCGGCACCCTGGGCGCCGAGTTCATGCACACCACCAATCAGGCGCAGAAGCGCTGGTGGCAGCAGAAGCTGGAAAGCATCCGCAGCAAGCCGAACTTCGGCGCTGAGAAGAAAAAGCAGATCCTTGACCGCCTGACCGCCGCCGAGGGCCTGGAGCGCTACCTGCATACCAAATACGTCGGCCAGAAGCGTTTCTCGCTCGAAGGCGGCGAGAGCTTCATTGCCGCCATGGACGAGCTGATCCAGTCGGCCGGCACCCAGGGCGTGCAGGAGATCGTGATCGGAATGGCCCACCGCGGCCGCCTGAACGTGCTGGTGAACTCGCTGGGCAAGATGCCGGCGGACCTGTTCGCCGAGTTCGACCACACCGCACCGGAAGAACTGCCGGCCGGTGACGTGAAATACCACCAGGGCTTCAGCTCCGACGTCACCACCCCCGGCGGCCCGGTGCACCTGAGCCTGGCTTTCAACCCCTCGCACCTGGAGATCGTCAACCCGGTGGTCGAGGGCTCGGTGCGCGCCCGCATGGACCGCCGCGGCGACCCCAAGGGCAGCCAGGTGCTGCCGGTGCTGGTGCACGGTGATGCCGCCTTCGGCGGCCAGGGCGTGAACCAGGAAACCCTGGCGCTGGCCCAGACCCGCGGTTACACCACGGGCGGCACGGTGCACATCATCATCAACAACCAGATCGGTTTCACCACCTCCGATCCGCGCGACATGCGCTCCACCGTGTATTGCACCGACATCGTCAAGATGGTCGAGGCACCGGTGCTGCACGTCAACGGCGACGATCCGGAGGCCGTGGTGCTGGCCACGCAGCTGGCATTGGCCTACCGCATGGAATTCCGCCAGGACGTGGTGGTGGACATCACCTGCTTCCGCAAGCTGGGCCACAACGAGCAGGACACGCCGGCGCTGACGCAGCCGCTGATGTACAAGAAGATCGGGCCCACCCCGGCACGCGCAAGCTCTACGCCGACAAGCTGGCGACCAGGCCTGGGCGCCACGCTGGTGACGACATGGTCAAGGCCTACCGCGCCGCCATGGACGCCGGCAAGCACACGGTGGACCCGGTGCTGACCAACTTCAAGAGCAAGTTCGCGGTCGACTGGTCGCCCTATTTGAACAAGAAGTGGACCGACGCGGCCGAGACCGCGCTGCCGCTGGCCGAGTGGAAACGCCTGGCCGAGAAGATCACCACCATCCCCGCGACCGTGGCTCCGCACCAGCTGGTGAAGAAGGTCTATGACGACCGTGCCGCCATGGGCCGTGGCGAGATTCCGGTGGACTGGGGCATGGGCGAGCACATGGCCTTCGCCTCGCTGGTGGCCAGCGGCTACCCGGTGCGCCTGTCGGGCGAAGACTGCGGCCGCGGCACCTTCACGCACCGCCACGCCGTCATCCATGACCAGAACCGCGAGAAGTGGGACGTGGGCACCTATGTGCCGCTGCAAAACGTCAGCGAGGGCCAGGCGCCCTTCGTCGTGATCGACTCCATCCTGTCCGAAGAGGCGGTGCTGGGCTTCGAATACGGCTACGCCTCCAACGACCCCAACACCCTGGTGATCTGGGAAGCCCAGTTCGGCGATTTCGCCAACGGCGCCCAGGTGGTGATCGACCAGTTCATCGCCTCCGGTGAGGTGAAGTGGGGCCGCGTCAACGGCATCACGCTGATGCTGCCGCACGGCTACGAAGGCCAGGGCCCCGAGCACAGCTCGGCCCGCCTGGAGCGCTTCATGCAGCTGGCGGCCGACACCAATATGCAGGTGGTGCAGCCGACCACGGCCAGCCAGATCTTCCACGTGCTGCGCCGCCAGATGATCCGCGACCTGCGCAAGCCGCTGATCATCATGACGCCCAAGTCCTTGCTGCGCAACAAGGACGCCACGTCGCCGGTGTCCGAGTTCACCAAGGGCGGTTTCCAGACGGTGATCCCCGAGCAGAAGGACATCAAGGCCGACAAGGTCAAGCGCGTCGTCGCCTGCTCCGGCAAGGTCTATTACGACCTGGTCAAGAAGCGCGAGGAAAAGGCGCTGGACGACGTGGCCATCCTGCGTGTCGAGCAGCTCTACCCGTTCCCGCACAAGGCCTTCGGCGCCGAACTGAAGAAGTACCCGAACGCCAGCGAGATCGTCTGGTGCCAGGACGAGCCGCAGAACCAGGGCGCCTGGTTCTTCATCCAGCACAACATCCACGAGAACATGCTCGATGGCCAGAAGCTGGGTTACGCCGGCCGCGCCGCCTCGGCCTCGCCGGCGGTGGGTTACGCGCACCTGCACCAGGACCAGCAGAAGGCCCTGGTGGAGGCGGCGTTCGCCAAGCTCAAGGGCTTCGTGCTGAGCAAATAAAGGTTGATCGTTTTTTCAGACTATGCGGGCCGGCGCTGAAGCGGCGGTTGCGCAAAACTCAAAAGATACGGAAAGAATTCAAATGGCTATCGTAGAAGTGAATGTGCCGCAGCTGTCCGAGTCGGTGGCAGAAGCCACCATGCTGCAATGGAAGAAAAAGGCCGGCGAGGCCGTGGCTGCCGACGAGATCCTGATTGACATCGAGACCGACAAGGTCGTGCTGGAAGTGCCGGCCCCGGCTGCCGGCGTGCTGGCCGAGATCCTGGTGGGTGACGGGGGCACGGTGGTGGCCGGGCAGTTGATCGCCCGCATCGACACCGAGGGCAAGGCCGGCGCCGCCGCACCGGCCGCTGCTGCCGCGCCCGCAGCTGCTGCAGCCGCAGCGCCTGCAGTGGCCGCTGCCGCGGTTTCCGCCTCCAAGGCCGGCGTGGCCATGCCCGCGGCCGCCAAGCTGATGGCTGACAACGCACTTGCCGCCGGCTCCGTGCCGGGTACCGGCAAGGACGGCCGTGTGACCAAGGGTGACGTGCTGGCCGCCGTGGCCGGTGGCGGCGCCAAGCCCGCTGCCATCCCCACCGGTGCGCCGACCTCGGCCCTGCCGCAGGTCGCAGCGCCGCGTCCGCAGCTGGGCGAGCGCCCCGAGCAGCGCGTGCCCATGACCCGCCTGCGCGCCCGCGTGGCCGAGCGTCTGCTGCAGTCGCAGTCCACCAATGCCATCCTGACCACCTTCAACGAGGTCAACATGGCCCCGGTGATGGAGATGCGCAAGCGTTTCCAGGAGAAGTTCGAGAAGGAGCACGGCGTCAAGATCGGCTTCATGTCCTTCTTCGTGAAGGCCGCCGTGCATGCGCTGAAGAAGTACCCGGTGCTCAACGCCTCGGTCGATGGCAACGACATCGTCTACCACGGCTACTTCGACATCGGCATCGCGGTGGGTTCGCCGCGCGGCCTAGTGGTGCCCATCCTGCGCAACGCCGACCAGATGAGCTTTGCCGACATCGAGAAGAAGATTGCCGAGTACGGCGCCAAGGCG
>JAHRYV010000054.1 GCA_020621965.1 Curvibacter sp.
AGCGGTCCGGCAGGAACATGGCCTTCTCGGGATCGAAGAACTGCTCGATCACCTGGGTGGAGATCAGGCCGGCGGCCTTGAGGTCCAGGTAGATCTGCTGCGCCAGCGCGTGGTTCTCCGGGCTGTCGGTCGAGCTCCAGTTGTCGAAGGCGATGTGGAAGCCGTCGAGGTAGGGCTTGCGGCCGGCGGCGATGTCGGCCACAAAAGCCTGCGGTGTCTTGCCGGCCTTTTCGGCGGCGATCATGATGGGCGCGCCGTGGGTGTCGTCGGCACCGACGAAGTTCACCTCGTGGCCCAGCATGCGCTGCAGCCGCACCCAGATGTCGGCCTGGATGTACTCCATGATGTGCCCGATGTGGAAGTGGCCGTTGGCGTAGGGCAGGGCGGTGGTGACGAAGAGCTTGCGGGTCATGAAAGTGCTTCTTTCGAAGGGTAACCCGCGATTTTAGTCCGCCCCGTCCTCGGGCCTGGGGGCACCAGCTCCCAGCCGAAGAAGCGGCAGATCTCGTCTTCCTGGCGCAGGGCGTCGGCGTGGCCCAGGGCCATCAGCTTGCGTGTGTAGTCGGCCTCGAACAGCAGATAGCTGGCCAGCGCGCCGCCCTTGACGTCCTCCCGGCTGGAGGACACGCCCAGCCCGCCCAGCAGGCTGCGCACCGGATTGGGCAGGGAGTCGGCATGCTGGGCGGCGATCTGGTCCAGCCGCTCCGACGGCGATATCACCAGCAGCTCCACCGGCCGCAGCGCGCTGGCCTGGCGCGCCTCGCGCGGGATCAGGGAGAGCGTCTGGTTGATGCGGCGGATGCGTTCGATGTCCACCGCCAGCGCGTCCAGGAAGATGCTGGACATCGCGTGGCCGGCGATCTGCGCCAGCGAGGGGTAGCCGCCGGGCGCGCTGCGCGTGAGCGTGTCGCGCGGCTCGGCCATGCGGCCCGCGCCCACGATGAGGATGCGCTCGGCGCCCAGGTGGATGGTGGGCGACACCGGCGCGGTCTGGCGCATGGAGCCGTCGCCGAAGTATTCGCTGCCGCCGTTGATGGGCAGCTCCTGGGCCGGAAAGACGAAGGGGATGGCCGAGGAGGCCAGCAGGTGCTCGTGTGTGATGCGGTCGCGCACGGCCAGGCGCTGCGAGCGCACCCAGGGCTGCAGGTGCTCGGCGCCCTCGAAGAAGGTCACGTGGTGGCCCGAGCTGTAGCTGGAGGCGGTGACCGCCAGGGCCTGCAGATGACCCTGGGCGATGAGTTCGGGCAGGCGCTCCAGCGGCACCATCTCGCGCAGCAGGGCCGCCAGCGGCGTGTTGTCCAGCAGCGAGCGCGGCTTGATGCGGCGCCAGCGCGCGACCAGCCAGCCCAGCGAGAGCAGGCTCATCCAGCGCGCGCCGCTGCGCAGCACGCTCAGCAGGTCGGCCTCGTAGACCTGGCCGGCCTGGACGTTGCGCCAGACCTTGACGATGCGCCGCACCGCCAACTCGAAGTCATCGGCGCCGCAGGCCAGCGCCGCGGCGTTGACGGCGCCGGCCGAGGTGCCGGTGATGATGGAAAAGGGGCTGGAGCGGTGGCCGGGCGCGCGGCTGCGGTGCAGTTCGGCCAGCGCCTTGAGCACACCCACCTGGTAGGCGGCGCGGGCGCCGCCGCCGGTGAGCAGCAGGCCGATATTGGGGGGGGACGGATCGGCGTTCGCCATGCTCCGATTATGCGGGGGCTGCGGCCGGGCCCACGGCGGCGCCCCGGGTAAACCCGGTGCGTGGTGATACGCCTACAACCCCGGGGTGTACCGGCGCGCGGCTAGACTATGCGCACTACAGGAGATATACCCCCATGGCAGTGACAGAACAGGCGTTGCTGGACGCCCTCAAGGCAGTGGTCGATCCCAACACGGGCAAGGATTTCGTGTCCAGCAAGGCGGTCAAGAACCTTTCCATCCACGATGGCGATGTCTCCTTCGACATCGAACTGGGCTACCCGGCCAAGAGCCAGATCCCGGGCTTCCGCAAGGAGCTGATCGCCGCCGCCAAGGGTGTGGCCGGCGTCCACAACGTCTCGGTCAATCTCAACACCAAGATCGTGGCGCATGCGGTGCAGCGCGGCGTGCAGTTGCTGCCCAAGGTGAAGAACATCGTGGCCGTGGCTTCCGGCAAGGGCGGCGTGGGCAAGAGCACCACCGCCGTCAACCTGGCCCTGGCCCTGGCCGCCGAGGGTGCCAGCGTGGGCATCCTGGACGCCGACATCTATGGCCCCAGCCAGCCCATGATGATGGGCATCGACGGCCGCCCCGAGAGCGAGGACGGCCAGACCATGGAGCCGCTGGAGAACTACGGCGTGCAGGTCATGTCCATCGGTTTCCTGGTGGCGCAGGACGAGGCCATGATCTGGCGCGGCCCCATGGCCACCCAGGCGCTGGAGCAGCTGCTGCGCCAGACCAACTGGAAAGAGCTGGATTATCTGATCGTCGACATGCCGCCGGGCACCGGCGACATCCAGCTCACGCTGAGCCAGCGCGTGCCCATGACGGGCGCGGTGATCGTCACCACGCCGCAGGACATCGCGCTGATCGACGCCAAGAAGGGCATCAAGATGTTCGAGAAGGTGGGCGTGCCCATCCTCGGCCTGGTGGAGAACATGGCGGTGCACGTGTGCAGCAACTGCGGCCACGTCGAGCACATCTTCGGCGTCGACGGCGGCAAGAAGATGGCGGCCGAGTACGGCATGGACTACCTGGGCGCACTGCCGCTGAACATGCAGATCCGCATCCAGGCCGACAGCGGCAAGCCCACCGTGGTGGCCGACCCCGACGGCGAAGTAGCCAACATCTACAAGGCCGTGGCGCGCCAGGTGGCCGTGGCCATTGCGGCCAAGAACAAGGACTTCTCGAACAAGTTTCCGAGCATCAAGATCTCGAAGGAGACTTGAGTTGCCTAGGCCCTTCTTGCTTAGCGTTTGAAGGGTTGGCCTTTTTCGGGGCTGGTCCCTGCGGGGGCTTGGTTCTTTTTCCCCCACTCTCCCCCCCGCCCCTCTCTACCCCCGCCGGGGTAGAGAGGGGAGCCTGGATTTGGTTTCGTCGCGCCGGCTACGCTTCTACACCGCGTGAGGTCGCGACCATCCTCGCTGGCCGAGACTGGTATGCCTGCGGTCGTAGAGAACTCGCACGGACCGGTACGCCACCGCTGGCGGCTGCGCCGGCCAGCAACGATGCAGACTGCAAACCACGCACCGCCTTTTTCTCGTTCACGGCAGGCCGCAGAGCGGCTGCCGTCGTTGGCGTGGACGCACAGCGCCTTTTACTACGACCGTTTGCGCGCAATCTCGGCTCACCAGCCACGGTGGCGACGCTTCGCTTCATAGAAGCCTGTCCAAGTAGCCAACCACCAAATCCAGGCTCCCCTCTCTGCCCCCGGCGGGGGGCAGAGAGGGGCGGGGGGGAGAGTGGGGGGAAAGAAAAGCGTTACGCTAGTCACAAAACCCCCAAAACAAGTCCAGGCCCAAAGAGCGGAACCAACAAACCATGAACCTGCTCGTCTCCATGCGTTACCTCGTCGCCCTAGACGAGCACAAGCACTTCGCGCGCGCCGCCCAGGCCTGCTTCGTCACGCAGCCGGCCCTCTCCAACGCCATCCGTGCGCTGGAAGAAGAATTCGGCAGCCCCATCGTCAAGCGCGGCCGCACCTTCGTCGGCTTCACGCCCGAAGGCGATCGCCTGCTGCAGAGCGCGCGCCGCATGCTGCGCGAGGAGCAGTTGCTCAAGCAGGACCTCAGCAGTGTCACGGGCCAGCCGCACGGCCGGCTGGGCATCGGCGTGGTGCCCTCGGCCGAGCCGATGGCGGCGCGTTTTGCCGCCATGCTGCAGGCACGCCACCCGGGCATCATGCCGGTGGTGCGCTCCATGAGCTCGCAGGAGATCGAGGAGGGGCTGGAGCAGCTCACGCTGGACCTGGGGCTGGGTTTCATCGAGCGTGTGCGCCCCGGCGTCGGCAAGCTGCAGACCGTGCCGCAGTACACCGAACACTATTTCCTGGTGCGCAAGGCGGCGCAGCCGGGTGAGCAGGGCATGCGTTTTGGTGCGCCCATGTCCTGGCAGGAGGCGGCCACGTTGCCGCTGTGCCTGATGACGCCCGAGATGCACAACCGTGCCATCGTCAACGGCGCTTTTGCCCAGGCCGGTGTCAAGGTGCAGCCGGCGCTGGAGACCAACTCCCTGCTCACGCTGGCGCTCAGCGCCGTGGGCAGTGCGATCTGTGCCGTCATGCCCGGCGCGCTGGTGGGCGCCGTGCGCGCTTATCACGAGCTCGAAGCCCGGCCGTTGACCGGGCCCGACGTGCAGACGCCCATCGGTTTCATGGTGCAGACGGCGGAGCGACATTCGCGCCCGCTGGAAGCCGCGCTGACGCTGGCGCAGGACGCGGCCTGGCTGCGCCATGCCGCAGCGCATAGCGGGCTGCTGCACGCCTGAAGTCTCCCGCTTGTCTACTTTTTGATTAAAGCCACCGCGAATTGCTGCGGTGCGGCATTTATTTATTGAATGTAGACATGTTTGGAGGGAATTTGACCCTGGCCGGTGTCGGGCCGACACTGCGGTCAAGGATATGAACTGAGGAACATGTGATGAACCATCCGGGCCGCAAAGGCGAAGTCCAGACCGTGGCGGTCGCCACCGTCGACGACATGCGCGAACGCATCCGCCGCAAGAGCAAGCTCAAGGGCCGCCAGCCTGACGACAAGTCGCTGGCCGAAGTGGTCACCCTGATCGGGCCGCGCCCCGAAGGCGGCCACCGCCGCGATCTGCTGATCGAGCACCTGCACAAGCTCAACGACGCCTACCGCTGCCTGCACGACCGCCATCTGGTGGCGCTGGCCAAGGAGATGAACCTCCCCATGGCCGAGGTCTACGAGGTGGCCACCTTCTATCACCACTTCGAGGTGGTCAAGGGCGACGAGGCGGCCCCCGGCCTGACGGTGCGCGTCTGTGACGGCCTGAGCTGCGAGATGGGCGGCGCCCAGAGCCTGATGGGCAAGCTGCAAGCCACGCTGGGCGGCAATGTGCGCGTGATCTCCGCCCCCTGCGTGGGCCGCTGCGAGCAGGCCCCGGTGGCGGTGGTGCACCAGAACCCGGTGCTGCGCGCTACACCGGAGAGCGTGGCCCAGGCGGTGAAGGCCGGTGCCAGCACCCACCCCAAGTCCAGCGGCAAGGCGGCCTTCGAGCCGGCCGCGCTGGCCCTCAAATCCGTGTCGCCGCTGCCCAGCCAGCAGCAGGTCGCGCCCGATTTCGTGGGTTATGCGGCCTACCAGGCCCAGGGCGGTTATCGCCTCATTACCGACCTGTTGAGCGGCAAGCAGGACGTCGAGCCCGTCATCAAGGCCATGGAAGACTCGGGTCTGCGCGGCCTGGGCGGCGCCGGTTTCCCGGCTGGCCGTAAATGGCGCATCGTGCGCGACCAGCCCGCGCCGCGCGTGATGGCCGTGAACATCGACGAAGGCGAGCCCGGCACCTTCAAGGACCGCACCTATCTGGAGCGCGATCCGCACCGTTTCCTCGAAGGCATGCTGGTGGCCGCCTACGCCGTGGGTGTGGGGGCCTGCTACATCTACCTGCGCGACGAGTACCACGGCGCGCGCGCCCTGCTGGAGGCCGAGCTGGCCAAGCTGCAGGCCAACCCGCCCTGCGCCCTGCCACTGATCGAGCTGCGCCGCGGCGCCGGCGCCTACATCTGCGGTGAAGAGTCCGCCATGATCGAGAGCATCGAAGGCAAACGCGGCGAGCCGCGCATGCGCCCGCCCTACATCGCCCAGGTCGGCCTGTTCGGTCGTCCGACGCTGGAGCACAACTTCGAGACCCTCTACTGGGTGCGCGACATCGTGCAAAAAGGCCCGCAGTGGTTCAGCAGCTTCGGCGCCAACGGCCGCAAGGGCCTGCGTTCTTTCAGCGTCAGCGGTCGGGTCAAGCACCCGGGCGTCAAGCTGGCGCCGGCCGGCATCACCATCCGCGAGCTGATCAACGACTATTGCGGCGGCATGCTCGACGGCCATGAGCTCTACGCCTACCTGCCGGGCGGTGCTTCCGGCGGCATCCTGCCGGCCAGCATGGGTGACATCCCGCTGGACTTCGACACCCTGCAGCCCCACGGCTGTTTCATCGGTTCGGCCGCCGTCATCGTGCTGAGCCAGAAGGACACGGCGCGTGAAGCCGCCGTGAACATGATGCGTTTCTTCGCCGACGAGAGTTGTGGCCAGTGCACACCCTGCCGCGTGGGCACGGCCAAGGCCGTCAAGCTGATGGAAGCCAAGCAGTGGGACCACGAGACGCTGGAAGACCTGTGCCAGGTCATGGGCGACGCCTCCATCTGCGGTCTGGGCCAGGCCGCGCCCAACCCCATCCGCTGTGTCCAGAAATATTTCCCGAATGAACTGGGAGCCCAAGCATGAACGCCCCCGCCAAACTCAATGAAGTGACGCCGCAAACCATCGAGTTCACGCTCGACGGTCGCAAGGTCCAGGCCTACGGCGGCGAGACCATCCTGACCGTCGCCAAGCGGCTGGGCATGGAGATCCCGCACCTCTGCTACAAGGAGGGCTACCGCCCCGACGGCAACTGCCGCGCCTGCGTGGTCGAGATCAAGGGTGAGCGCACGCTGGCACCCAGCTGCTGCCGCAGCGCCACCGCCGGCATGGAAGTGCAGGCCAAGAGCGAGCGCGCCGTCAAGAGTCAGAAGATGGTGCTGGAGATGCTGCTGTCCGACATGCCCGACCAGGGCTACAAGTGGGACGAGCAGGACGAAAGCCAGCAGCACGGTGAACTCTCGCAATGGGCCGCCAAGGCCGGCGTGAGCGTGCGCCCCGAACTGAAGGCCCTGCGCCGCGAGCAACCCAAGGCCGACGTCTCGCACCCGGCCATGGCCGTCAACCTGGACGCCTGCATCCAGTGCAACCGCTGCGTGCGCGCCTGCCGCGAAGAGCAGGTCAACGACGTGATTGGTTACGCCCTGCGCGGCAGCCACAGCGAGATCGTGTTCGACTTGGGCGACCCCATGGGCGAGAGTTCCTGCGTGGCCTGCGGCGAATGCGTGCAGGCCTGCCCCACGGGCGCGCTCATGCCGAAGACGCGCATCGGCTCGCAGCAGGTCGACAAGAAGGTGGACTCGGTCTGTCCTTTCTGCGGTGTGGGCTGCCTCATCACCTACAACGTCAAGGACAACAAGATCGTGAGCGTGGACGGGCGCGATGGTCCGGCCAACCACAACCGCCTGTGCGTGAAGGGCCGTTTCGGCTTCGACTACGCGCACAGCCCGCAGCGCCTGACCAGACCGCTGATCCGCAAGCCCGGCATCCCGAAGGACCCGGAGGCCATCGACGAACTCAACCGCCAGATGAGCGAGGACCCCTCGATCATCGCCACCATGTTCCGCGAAGCCACGTGGGAAGAGGCGCTGGACCTGGCCGCTGGCGGCCTCAAGCGCCTGCGCGACACCCATGGCAAAAAGGCGCTGGCCGGCTTCGGCTCGGCCAAGGGCAGCAATGAAGAAGCCTACCTGTTCCAGAAGCTGGTGCGCACCGGCTTCGGCAGCAACAACGTCGACCACTGCACGCGCCTGTGCCATGCCTCCAGCGTGGCCGCGCTGCTCGAAGGCGTGGGCTCGGGTGCCGTGAGCAACCAGGTCAACGACGTGGAGCATTCGGACCTGATCCTGGTGATCGGCTCCAACCCCACGGCCAACCACCCGGTGGCTGCGACCTGGATGAAAAACGCGGTCAAGCAGGGCAAGCGCCTGGTGCTGGCTGATCCGCGCATCACCGACATCGGCAAACACGCCTGGCGCACCTTGCAGTTCAAACCCGACACCGACGTGGCCATGCTCAACGCCATGATCTACACGGTGATCGAAGAGGGCCTGGTCGACCAGGACTTCGTGAAGAAGCGCGCCAGCAACTTCGAGCAGCTCAAGGCCAACGTCAAGGGCTACAGCCCCGAGGCCATGGAGCCCATCTGCGGCGTCCCGGCCGCCACGCTGCGCGAAGTGGCGCGCGAGTTCGCCCGCTCCAAGGCCGCCATGATCCTCTGGGGCATGGGCGTGAGCCAGCACGTGCACGGCACCGACAACGTGCGCTGTCTGATCGCGCTGTGCACGGTGACCGGCCAGATCGGCAAGCCCGGCTCCGGCCTGCACCCGCTGCGCGGCCAGAACAATGTGCAGGGCGCCAGCGATGCCGGCCTGATCCCGATGATGTTCCCGAACTACCAGCGCGTCGATAACAAAGGTGCGCACGACTGGTTCGAGAAGTTCTGGGACATGAAGCTGGACGACAAACCCGGCTACACCGTGGTGGAGATCATGCACAAGGCCCTCGCACCGGCCAGCGACCCGCACAAGATCTGGGGCATGTACGTGGAGGGCGAGAACCCCGCCATGAGCGACCCGGATCTGAACCACGCGCGCCACGCGCTGGCCGAGCTGGAGCATCTGGTGGTGCAGGACATCTTCATGACCGAGACCGCCTGGCTGGCCGACGTGGTGCTGCCCGCCACCGCCTGGCCCGAGAAGACCGGCACCGTGAGCAACACCGACCGCATGGTGCAGCTGGGCAAGCAGGCCGTCACGCCCCCGGGCGAGGCCAAGCCCGATCTGTGGATCATCCAGCAGATCGCCAAGCGCATGGGCCTGAACTGGAACTACCAGGGCGAGCACGCCGGCGTGGCCGCGGTCTACGAGGAGATGCGCCAGGCCATGCACGCCGTCATCGCGGGCATCACATGGGAGCGCCTGGAGAAGGAATCCAGCGTGACCTACCCCTGCCTGTCCGCCGACGACCCGGGCCAGCCCACGGTGTTCATCGACAGCTTCCCCACGACCGACGGCCGCGTCAGGCTGGTGCCGGCCGACATCATCCCGGCCAACGAGCGCCCGGATGCGAAGTACCCCTTCGTGCTCATCACCGGTCGCCAGCTCGAACACTGGCACACCGGCAGCATGACGCGCCGCTCGGGCGTGCTCGACGCCATCGAACCCATCGCCACCGCTTCCATGTGCGGGGACGACATGGCCGAGCTGGGCCTGCAACCCGGCGACGTGGTCACCGTGGCCTCGCGCCGCGGCCAGGTGGCCATCCACCTGCGGCGCGACGACGGCACACCACGCGGCGCGGTGTTCATCCCCTTCGCCTACTACGAAGCGGCGGCCAATCTGATCACCAACGCGGCGCTCGATCCCTTCGGCAAGATCCCGGAGTTCAAGTACTGCGCGGTGGCCATCCGTCGCGGCGGCACGCCGGCGGTCACACAGGGCTTTGGCGCGGCGGCCTTGCTGGAGAGCTGATCGTCCGGGCGAGCCGGCGCGGCCGGCCGTCAGATCCAACGGGGGCGGGTGACCGCCCCCGTTTTTTTGCAAGCAATTGTTGCGGAGGGTTACGGCACGCGCGTGTCGCATACATAGCGGGTGCTGCGCCTAGATGCGGCTGCTAGGATGGCCCCGCTCCCCGTATCTCCCGACATCACCCATGACCGACATCGAACATCCGCCGACGCTCAGCAGCGTGGTCCTGCTGCGTCTGCGTGATTACGCGCGGCGGCCGGTGGCCGAGCAGGCACGCCTGCGGGCCCAGCTCGATGCCGTGCTGGCCGTGCTGTTGCCCGACATGCCGGCGCGCCAGCGCATCGTGCTTGATGGCGGCGGTGCCGCCGCCGTGGCCGTGCTGGGCAACGCGCCGGCCGCGCTGGACCTGGCCGAACGTGCCCTGCGGGCCAGTCAGGCCGGGGTGGAGCTGTGCATCGGCATCGATCACGGGCCGGTGGAGCTCACGGACGGCGAGGCGGGTGATGCGCTGGCCGGCGATGGCGTGGCCACGGCGGCGGTGATCGCGGCCTTCGCTGCCGATGGTGGTCTGCTGATGTCCAGGAATTTCCGCACCGCGTTGCTGCAGACGGCACCCGGTGTCCAGAGCGCGCTGGTGCCGGCCGGGCAGGTCAGCGACGCCAGCTTGCGCACCTACCAGGTGTTCGGCCTGGACCGCGAAGCGCCGCGCCGGCGCCGGCGTCGTTTCATCGTCGCCGCGGTGGTCTGTGCCGTCGTTTTGCTGACGGCGGCCATGACCTTGCGCTTGACGCTGCCGGATCGGCCCCGGCCCCTGGCAAGCTATCTCGACAGTGCCACGACGCCGACCCCCAAACGCCCGCTGAGGACGCTCCGTGATGAACGATAAGCGCAAACAGCTCGGGCGTTACCACATCGAAGCCGAACTGGGACGCGGCGCCATGGGCGTGGTCTACCAGGCTCATGACCCGATGCTGGAGCGCACGGTGGCGCTCAAGACCATCGCGCTGGACGAGGCCGCGCACGACCGCGAGGAGTACCAGGCCCGCTTCTTCCAGGAAGCCAAGGCCGTCGCGCGCCTGAATCATCCGGCCGTCATCACCATCTACGACTTCGGCGAGGAAGACGCGCTGGCCTACATGGCCATGGAGCTGCTCAGCGGCCGCGAGCTCAGCGCGCACCTGGCCGAGGCCGCACCGCCGATCCGCGAGGCCGTGGCCATCGCCGAGCAGGTGGCCGAGGGCCTGGCGTTTGCGCACGACGGCGGCGTGATCCACCGCGACATCAAGCCGGGCAACATCATGCTGCTGCCGCGCGGGCGCGTGAAGATCATGGACTTCGGCATCGCGCGGCTGCGGCTGTCGGATGTGGCGACCCAGGTCGGCACGCGCCTGGGCACACCACGCTACATGTCGCCCGAGCAGGTCGGCGGCGGGGCGCTCGACCACCGCACCGACATCTTTTCGCTGGGCATCGTGCTCTACGAAATGCTCACCGGCACGCGGCTGTTCCACGGCGAGGACCTGACCCATGTGATGCACAGCGTGGCGACTTTCGAGCCGCCGCCGCCCAGTCGCATCAACCCGCAGGTGACGCCCCTGCTCGACCTGGTGGTCCGGCGCGCGCTGGAGAAGAAACCGGCCGACCGTTACGCCAGCGCCTGGGAAATGGTGGACGACCTGCGCCACTGCCTGCAGGAGCTGCCGCCCGTGTCGGCGACACCACCGGACGATGCCGAGCGCAAGCTTGGCGAGAGTGCGCCGGAAGAGGGCGCGGCCGACAAGACCGTCCTGCTCAAGCCGCCGAGCGACGGCACGCTCACGGTGCGCCGCCTGAACGCGCAGGCGGACACGCAAAGCCGTCTGGCACGGCTGGCGCTGTCGCGCCGTTTCGATTCCGCCGAGGGCCTGGGTCGTTTGCAGACGCCGGCCCCGCGCGACCGCCAGGCGCTGGCGCGCGCACCGCGCCCGCCCGGACTGCTGCGCCGTTTGCGCCACGACCATGACCTGGCCTGGCTCACGCTGACGATCGGGGCGGTCACGCTGCTGGCCGCCGCCCTGGCCCTGAGCTGACGCCGACGGGCCCTCTTTTCGCCGTCTGCGACAGTTTGTCGCGCGACAAATTGTCGCGGTGCCGCTCGTAGTTTCCCTCGTATGTAGGGCCATTCCTATCCGGTACAGTGGCGGCTGTCATGAATATCAAGCAGCCTTCCCTCCAAGTGGCGGTCGTCATGCGCAAAGTGCGCATCACCGGCCCCATGAGCCGCTGGCAACCCTGGCGCTGGGAGCTGGCCGACGTGGTGCTGCAGGAGCCCGCGTTTGGTGCCGAGCCGCGCCGGCTGCACCAGAACGAGAACGAGGAGGTCTGGCTGCACCCCGGCTTCACGGTCGAGCTGTTCCGCGACGATGCCGAGGGGTATTACCTCAACGCCACCACGCCGGCGCCCTGCTGGTTCGTGCTCTGGCGCATGGAGGAAGAGGCCACGCTGGCCGAGGAGCCGCTGGCCCGGCCGGAGATGGTCTCGGTCAGCTACCACGACGCCGGGCGCTGGCTCGATGCGCAGGAGACGGTGGAGCAGGTGCCCGCGCCGCCCGAGGTGGTGGCCTGGTTCCAGGGTTTTTCCGACGAGCATTACCAGATCGAACCGAAAAAACGCAAACGCCCGGACAGCTTCAAGCCGCTGACGGACCGCTTCGGCAACCCGGCTTCGGTGAGCACCGAGAAGAAATTCGGCGGGGGCGAGCATGGCTGAAGGCTTTCTGGGCCGCTGGTCGCAGCGCAAGCAGGCCTTGCGCGAGGGCCGGCCGCTCGAAGAGCCGCCAGCGCCGGTGGCGGCCCCCGAGCCGGCGGCGGTTGTCACGGTCGCCAGCCAGCCGGCGGTCGCGCCGCCGCCCGTGCAGCCAGAAGCACCGCCACCGCCGCCCACACTGCAGGACGTGCGGGCGCTGACGCCGAAGTCCGACTTCCAGCGTTACATGGCGGCGGATGTCGACCCCGCCGTCAAGAACGCGGCGATGAAAAAACTGTTCGCCGATCCGCACTTCAACGTGATGGACGGGCTGGACATCTACATCGACGACTACTCCAAGCCCGACCCGCTGCCCCTGTCCATGCTGCGCAAGATGGCCAGCGCGCAGTTCCTGGGCCTGGTCGAGGAAGAGAAACCGCCCGCAGCCGCCCCCACAGCCACGGCCGAAAATGTGGTGCCGGCAGCAGCGCCGCCCGCCCCTGCGGCGGAACCGATGACACCGCCGGCCAGCGCCACCCCGGCCGCGAACGAACAAACCGAGACAGACCACCATGCCGACCCTGATTTGCGACTGCAACAAGACCATGCCGCTGGACCCCAAGGGTCTGGGCGCGGTCCTCAATGAGAATCTGACGCTGCACAGCACACTGTGCCGGCGCGAGGCCGGCGCCTTCCAGCAGGCGCTGGGCCAAGGCGAGGACGTGGTGGTCGCCTGCACACAGGAAGCGCGCCTGTTCGGCGAGATCGCCGACCAGACCGAGGGCGCCAAGGCCGTGCCCATCCGCTTCGTCAACATCCGCGAGACCGGCGGCTGGAGCAAGGACGCCGCCCGGGCGATGCCCAAGATGGCCGCGCTGCTGGCCGCTGCGCGCCTGCCCGATGCCGAGCCGGTGCCCACCGTGACCTACAAGAGCGCCGGCCGCCTGCTCATCATCGGTCCGCTCGACGCCGCCGAGCGCGCGGCCGAGCTGCTGGGCGACACGCTGGACGTGACGATCTTCAGCACCGGCGCCGGCAGCGACGGTGGTTTGCAGGAGCGCCGTTACCCGGTGCTGGCCGGCAGGATCGAGACCTTGAGCGGCTGGCTCGGCGCCTTCGAATTCAAATGGCAGACCAACAACGCCATCGATCTGGACCTGTGCACACGCTGCAATGCCTGCATCGCCGCCTGCCCGGAAGGCGCCATCGGCTTCGACTATCAGATCGACAACGCCGCCTGCAAATCGCACCGCGCCTGCGTCAAGGCCTGCGGCGTGGCCGGGGCGATCGACTTCACGCGCGAGCCGCAGGGCGACAGCGAGACCTTCGACCTGGTGCTGGACCTGCGGACCACGCCGGCCTTCACCCAGCAGGCCAGACCGCAGGGTTACTTCATGTGGGACGGCCGCGATGCCCGCACGCTGATCGAGCTGCGCGGCCTGGTGGGCGAGTTCGAGAAACCCAGGTTCTTCACCTACAAGCAGAAGCTCTGCGCCCACAGCCGCAACGAGAAGACCGGCTGCAGCGCCTGCATCGACGTCTGCTCGGCCTCGGCCATCAGCTCCGATTACACGCATCAGCAGATCAAGGTCAATCCGAACCTGTGCGTGGGCTGCGGTGCCTGCACCACGGTCTGCCCCAGCGGCGCCTTGAGCTTCGCCTACCCGCGCGCCGGCGAGCAGGGGGTGAAGTTCAAGACCCTCATCTCCACCTACCTGCGTGCCGGCGGCCAGCAGCCGGCGCTGCTGCTGCACAGCCAGCAGGCCGGCGAGCGCCTGATCGGCGACCTGGGCCGCGCCGCGCGCATCGACCCCGCCGTGCGCGGCGTGCCGGCACGTGTGCTGCCGGTGGCCGTGTGGCACACCGCCTCGCTGGGCCTGGACGTCTGGCTCTCGGCCGTGGCCTACGGCGCCAGCAATGTCTGGGTGCTGATGACGGGCGAGGAAGCGCCGCAGTACCTGGAGGCGGTGCGCGCGCAGATGAACGTGGCCCAGGCCATCCTCAATGGCATGGGTTACGCCGGCGAGCACTTCCGCATCCTGCACGCGCGCGATGCGCGCGACCTGGCCGCGCTGGACGCCGACCTGCAGGCCCCGCCCGCGCAGGCCCCGGCCAAACACGCCGGCTTTGCCGTGCAGGCCGACAAACGCGCCACGCTGGAGCTGGCGCTGGACCATCTGCTGGCCCAGGCCACGCAAACCCCCGCGCTCATCCCGCTGCCCGCCCAGGGCGCGCCGCTGGGCGCGCTGGCCCTCGACAAGAACGCCTGCACGATGTGCCTGAGCTGCGTGAACGCCTGCCCGGCCGGCGCGCTGCAGGACAACCCGCAGGCGCCGCAGCTCAAGTTCATCGAGAAGAACTGCGTGCAGTGCGGCCTGTGCGTGAAGACCTGCCCGGAGAAGGCGCTGTCGCTCGTGCCGCAGCTGCGCCTGAGCCCGCAGCGCAAGGAAGCCGTGGTGCTCAACGAGATGCAGCCCTACGCCTGCGTGCGCTGCGGCAAGCCCTTCGGCACACTCAAGGCCATCGAGGCCATGCTGGGCAAACTGGCCGGCCACGCCATGTTCCAGGGCGAGGCGCTGGAGCGGCTGAAGATGTGCGGCGACTGCCGCGTGATCGACATCTACAGCAACCCGAACGAATCGAGAATCACCGACCTGTGAAGGTGGAGCCACGCATGAGCACCCAACCCGAATCCCATGACGCGCTGCTGGCGCAGGCCAGCACGCTCGACGAGGAAACCGCGCGCGCCGAGGTCTATGGCCTGCTGGCCGCGCTGTACTACGCCCCCCCGGCCACCGAGCTGCTGGCGCAACTGCGCGTGGCGGCGACCGAGGCGCCGGCCGAGGGTGGTTTCCTGGAGGAGCCCTGGCGCGGCCTGGTGAGCGCCGCGCGCGAGCTGGACGACGCGGCCATCGCGCAGGAGTACCAGGCGCTGTTCGGCGGCGTCGGCAAGCCCGAGATCTACCTCTTCGGTTCGCACTATCTCAGTGGCTTTCTCAATGAGAAGCCGCTGGCCCAGCTGCGCGAAACCCTGGCCGGCCTGGGCCTGGCGCGCGACGAGACCATGCCCGAGACCGAGGACCACATCGCCTACCTGTGCGAGGTGATGCGCTACCTGATCGCCGGTGACGACGTGGCCGTGGCCAACCTGACGAAACAGAGCGAATTCTTCGCCGCCCATCTGCAGCCCTGGGTGAACCAGCTGTGCGACGCCCTGGCGGGCCATCCGAAGGCACGTTTCTACGCCGGTCTGGCCGAGTTCACGCGCGCCTTTGTCAGTGTGGAAATGCAGGGCTTCGACATGCTGACCTGAGAACTCACGAATAAATCTACTGCGCGACCCGATCGCCGCGTTGGGCGGTGCTCGGAATCCTC
>JAHRYV010000002.1 GCA_020621965.1 Curvibacter sp.
CGCTTCCGCATGGCGGTGCACCCGGTCGAGTACGACATGTACTACTCCCTGTAAGGGGAGTGTGGGCTGTAATTTGTTACAGCCTGTCGCAAAAAAGGACGGCTTCGGCCGTCCTTTTTCTATTTCCGGGCCCGCCCAGGGCTTGGAATTTGGCTCGAAATTGTGGATACTGACCGACCATCCCTGCATTTTGATGCGTGGAGACCGCATGAAGAACCCAATCCTGATGTCGTTGACAGCTACGCTTTTCGTAGCAACCCTGGCGGCCACCGATCTGGCGCAGGCGCAGAGCCGCATCTACCGTTGTGGCAATGAGTACACCAACACCGTGCAGTCCGGACAGAAGGGCTGCAAGCCGCTGGAGGGGGGTAACGTCACGGTGGTGCAGCGTTCGCGCCCGGATGCGGTCCGTGTGGCCAGCGCCAGCCAGGTGTCCGAAAGCACGCGTCGTGAGTCCGACGCAGCCCAGCGGGCCCGGGACGTCGATGCCCGCCAGATCCTGGAGGCCGAATTGCGCAAGGCTGAAGCCCGGCAGGCCGAACTGCAGGCCGAGTACAACAATGGTGAGCCGGAAAAGATGGGGCCCGAGTTCCGCAACCATCAGAAATACCTGGATCGCGTGGCCGAGCTCAAGGCCAGCATCGAGCGCAATGAGAGCGATCTGGCTGGCATCCGCCGCGAACTCGGCCGTCTTCCTGAGTCAAAATAGGCGGCTTGAAGCCGTCCCTCATACCCGTCAGTCGATTCCAGCCGTTTGACCTGCTGGCCACGCTCGTCGCCGTGGTGCACGGCGACGGTCGGGTGCAGTACGCCAACGCGGCGCTGGAGGACGCGCTGGGCATGTCCCGGCGCAGCATTGAAGGCTCCGATCTTGCCGAGCATTTCACCGAACCGCAGGCCCTGGCCGCGGCGCTCAACGGCCTGCGCGCCAACGAGTTTGCCGCCCTGCGCTACGACGCCTGGCTCAAGCGGGCGGGGCGCGACTTGTTGCCGGTGCACGTGATCCTGACCCAGACCGACCACGCCGGCGATCTGCTGCTGGAGATGCTGCCGCTGGAGCAGCAGGCGCGCCAGGAACGCGAGGAACGCCTGCTCGACCAGGCCCAGGCCAACAAAGAGCTGATCCGCAACCTGGCCCACGAGATCAAGAACCCGCTGGGCGGCATCCGCGGCGCGGCCCAGCTGCTGGAGATGGAAATCGAGCCCCAGCTGGCCGAGTACACGCGCGTCATCATCCACGAGGCCGACCGTCTGCAGACCCTGGTGGACCGGCTGCTGGCGCCGCACCGTCGGCCGCACGTGGTCGGCGACGTGAATATCCACGAGGTTTGCGAGCGCGTGCGCTCGCTGATCCTGGCGGAATTCCCCAAGGGCCTGCGGGTGGTGCGCGACTACGACACCTCCATCCCCGAGTTCCGGGGCGACCGCGAGCAGCTGATCCAGGCCGTGCTCAACATCGCGCACAACGCCTGCCAGGTGCTGGGCGAGCGCATGGCCGCCGGCGACGCCCGGCTGACCTTCCGCACCCGGATTGCGCGCCAGGTCACTTTCGGCAAACAACGCTACAAGCTGGCACTGGAATTGCATGTCATCGACAACGGGCCCGGCGTGCCGGACTCGATCAAGGACCGTATCTTTTTCCCGCTGGTGTCGGGACGGGAGGGCGGCTCCGGCCTGGGGCTGACGCTGGCACAGACTTTTGTCCAGCAGCACCATGGCCTGATCGAGTGCGACAGTGAGCCGGGCCGGACTGATTTCAAAATACTGATACCGCTGCCCTGAGCGTTTCGAGGCAGCATGACCTGAGGGTGGAGCCGACATGAAGCCGATTTGGATCGCCGACGATGACCAGTCCATCCGCTTCGTGCTGGAAAAGGCGCTGCAGCGTGAACAGCTCCCCACCCGCAGTTTCACCAATCCGCGTGACGTGCTGGCCGCCCTCGACGAGGACGGCGAGGGCCCCCAGGTGCTGGTGAGCGACATCCGCATGCCTGGCGGCTCCGGCCTGGAGTTGCTGGAGAAGGTCAAGGCCCGCCTGCCCGGCCTGCCGGTCATCATCATGACGGCGTTTTCCGACCTGGACAGCGCCGTCTCGGCCTTCCAGGGCGGGGCCTTCGAATACCTGCCCAAACCTTTCGACCTGCCCAAGGCGCTGGAGCTGATCCATCGCGCGGTGGAGGAAAGCCAGCGCGAGGAAGTGGCGCAGGAGACCATCGACGACGCCCCCGAGATGCTGGGCCAGGCGCCGGCCATGCAGGACGTGTTCCGCGCCATCGGGCGCCTGTCGCAGAGCAACGTCACGGTGCTGATCACCGGTGAGTCCGGTTCCGGCAAGGAGCTGGTGGCGCGCGCGCTGCACAAGCACAGCCCGCGCGCCGGCGGTCCTTTCGTCGCCATCAACACGGCGGCCATCCCAAAGGACCTGCTGGAGAGCGAGCTGTTCGGTCACGAGCGCGGTGCCTTCACCGGCGCGCAGACCATGCGCCGCGGCCGCTTCGAGCAGGCCGAGGGCGGCACGCTGTTCCTCGACGAGATCGGCGACATGCCGTTCGATCTGCAGACCCGCCTGCTGCGGGTGCTCTCGGACGGCCACTTCTACCGTGTCGGCGGGCACAGCGCGGTCAAGGCCAATGTGCGCGTGATCGCCGCCACGCACCAGGATCTGGAGCAGCGTGTCGAGGAGGGTGTGTTCCGCGAGGACCTGTTCCACCGCCTCAACGTGATCCGTCTGCGCCTGCCGGCGCTGCGCGAGCGGCGCGAGGACGTGCCCATGCTGACGCGCCACTTCCTGCAGCAGAGCGCGCGCCAGCTCGGCGTCGAGCCCAAACGCATCTCCGAGGCGGCGCTGGAAAAACTCGGCCGCTTCAGCTTCCCCGGCAACGTCCGCCAGTTGGAGAACATCTGCCACTGGCTGACCGTCATGGCGCCGGCCCAGGTGATCGAGCCCAAGGACCTGCCGCCCGAGGTCATGCTGTCCGTGGGCGAGACGGTGGTCCCGGCAACGGTGCCTACGGCAACGGCGACGCTGCCCGGGCCGGTGGGCGCCCTGCTGGCTCCCGCCGGCCTGCCCGACGGCGAGTGGGAGACGGGGCTGGAGGCCGAGGCGCTGGCCCTGCTGGCCAGTGGCCGGCACGATGTCTGGGATGAATTGACACGCCGCTTCGAACGCAAGCTCATCCTCACGGCGCTGGGCACCACCCGCGGCCGGCGCATCGAGGCCGCGCACAAGCTCGGCATCGGCCGCAACACCATCACACGCAAGATCCAGGAGCTGGGGCTGGAGGAGTAGGCGCCCCGCAGCCTCAATCGAAGAGGCCGGGGGCGCCGAAGTGCGCCCCTTCGATCTCCAGCAGGCGCAGCTTGGTGCGCGTACCGCCGTGGGCCGAGAAGCCGCCGGCGCCGCGGCCGGCTGCCAGCACGCGGTGACAAGGCACCACCGGCGCAAAGGGGTTGGCTCCCAGGGCCTGCCCGACGGCGCGTGCCGCACCCGGCTCGCCCAGCTGCCGGGCCAGTTCGCCATAGGTCAGCGTCTGCCCCGGCGGGATGCGCCGCGCCAGGGCATAGACCCGCTGGTGAAAGGGCGGCACGCCCTCCATGTCCAAGGGCAGGTGCGTAAGGTCGCGCGGCTCGGTGGGATGCCCTTCCAGCAGGGCGGTGATGGCGGCGATGGCCTCCAGCACGAAGGGCGGCGGCACGTTTTCGGTGCGCTGTGGAAAACGGCGCGCCAGGCGCGCACGCGTGGCCGCCTCGTCCCGCTCGGGCAGGTTGACGTAGGTGAGCGCGCCGGCGCTCCAGGCGATGGCGCAGGCGCCCAGCGGGGTCGGGAACAGGGCGTAGGCCAGGGTCGACATGGGCTTGCGTGGCGGTTTCAGCAGTCTGCCACTGCGGCCATGGCGATGTCTACGCCTCCTGCAGCTCCAGCACCACGGGGGCGTGGTCGCTGGGCCGCTCATTGCGCCGCGGCGTGACGTCGATGGCGCAGGCCGTGGCCAGCGGCTTGAGCGCGTCGCTGACCAGGATGTGGTCGATGCGCAGGCCCTGCTTGCGGCGAAAGGCCATGTTGCGGTAGTCCCACCAGGAGTAGTTCTTCTCGGGCTGGGGGAACAGACGCACCGAATCGTGCAGGCCCAGTGCGATCAAGGCGCGCAGGTGGGCGCGTTCTTCCTCGGTGCAGTGGATGGTGTCCTTCAGGCCCACCGGGTCCCAGACATCGGCGTCGTCGAAGGTGATGTTGTAGTCGCCCATCAGCACCAGCTTCGGGTGCGTGGACAGCTCGGTGCGCAGCCAGTCGCGCAGGGCGGTGAGCCAGCGCATCTTGTAGGCGAACTTGTCCGAGCCGGGTTCCTGGCCGTTGGGGAAATAAGCGCCGACCACGCGCACGCCTTGCACCGTGGCGCTGATCACGCGCGCCATCTCGTCCTCGAAGCCGGGGATGTTGCGCACCACGGCCTGGAGCGGCGCGCGCGACAGCAGGGCCACACCGTTGTAGGTCTTCTGGCCGAAGCTCTCGGCCAGGTAACCCGCCGCCGCGAAGGCGTCGAAGGGGAACTTGTCGTCGGTGAGCTTGAGTTCCTGCAGCGCCAGCACATCCACCGGGTGGGCCGCCAGCCAGTCCAGCACCTGCGGCAGCCGCACGGTGAGCGAGTTGACGTTCCAGGTGGCGAGCTTCATTGCGTCAGATGTGCAGGACCGCCAGCGCGCCGACGATGACGCCCAGAGCGCCAGTGCCGAACATGGCGTACTCCAGCCACTTTTTGCGGGTCAGCAGGGCGATGGCGGCCAGGGCGATGCAGACCTGCAGCACCGTGGTGGCCTGGGCCCAGCGGTGGTGCTGGTGCATCTGCTCGTCGCTCTTCTTGTCCCATTCGGTGGCTTCAGCCTCCAGCTTCTCGGCCACCACCTTGATCTCGCCCTTTTCCTTCTCGTAGCGGTCGATCTTGGCCTGGTACTTGTCCTTTTCGCCTTCGCGCGGGGTCAGATCGCGCGAGACCTCGGCCAGCGACTGCTTGGTGCTCTTGGCCTGGAAGTAGTTCCACTGGTTGGAGGCTTCCGTCTTCTTCAGTGCCGCGTTGTTCTTGTACAGGCCGGCATTGGCCTGGGTGGCGCCGCCCATGTAGGCGAAGATGGCGCCCACCGTGGCGATGATGGCGGTGAACATGGCAATCTGGTTGGTCATGCCATTGCCGTGGTCGCCATGGCCGCCGCCTTGCGTGGCGTGTTCAAGTTCGTGGTCGTGCGGGCCATGCACGTGAAAGCCGCCTCCGGACATATCAGACTCCTGCTGTATTCGTATAAGTGACAAAACTGAATTTCAGACCGGTGGAGGAGACATGGCGCTCGCGCGCCGTTTCCTTCCACTCGGGGCCGAATTGTGGCGCAAAAGTGTCCCCTTCATAGGACGCCTCGATTTCCGTCACCACGGCCGTGCTCGCCAGCGACAGGGCCTGCGCGTAGATGTCGGCGCCGCCGATGATCCAGGCGTCGGCGGCATCGCCGCACAGCCGGATCGCTTCGTCCAGCGAGTGCGCCACCTTCGCGCCCTCGGCCAACCAGTCGCGCTGACGCGTCACCACCACATTGGTGCGCCCGGGCAGCGGGCGAAAGCGGACGGGCAGCGACTCCCAGGTCTTGCGGCCCATGACGACCGGACAGCCCAGGGTGGTGCGCTTGAAATGGGCCAGGTCCTCGGGCAGGTGCCAGGGCATGACACCGTCCTTGCCGATGGCGCCATTGGCGGCGCGCGCGTAGATGAGATGCAGCTTCATGCGGTTTTCCCCAGGGAGCGCGGCGGCAGCAGCACGGCGGCAATGGCCGTCAGCACGAAGACGATGGCCAGGTAGTCCTGCCATTGCGGCCATTCGCCGACGATGAAGGTGGCACTGAGCGTGCCCACCAGCGGGATGGCCATCACGCTCATGGCGCTGGTGGCCGGCGGCAGATGGCGGGCCAGGCCGGACCAGATGGTCTGGGCGAAGCCGTAGTTGATGAAGGCGCCGTAGGCCAGGCTGGCCCACATGCCGGCGCTGAACTGCCAGCTGGGCCAGGGTTCGCTCGCCAGCGCGATGACCCACAGGCAGGCGCTGGTGAGGATCAGCATCCAGACGGTCAGCGTTTCCACCGGCAGCGTCAGGTGGGCGCGGCGCATCAACAGCGTACCGATGGCCCAGCAGACGGCGGCGATCTCCATCCACATGACACCCAGCGGCCGGCCGCTGAGCGCGGTGAACTCGCTGGAGGTCAGCAGGGCAATCGCGATGGCCACGGCCACGGCAGCCACGGCCACCCGGCGCGTGAGCCGTTCGCCCAGGAACAGCACACCGATCAGCACGGTCCAGATCGGCATGGTGAAACCCAGGATGGCCGCGCGCCCGGAGGCCAGCTCCTTCACGCCGAGGATGGAGACCGTGTGCCAGCCCAGCATATTGGGGGCGCCGATGGTGACGACCGACTTCCACTCGCTGCCGCGCGGCAGCATGCGCAGGCCGCGCGCGCGGTACCAGCTGTAGAGGAAGAGCGAACCGCCGGTCATGGTGAGGGCGCGGAAATACAGCGGCGAGAGCTCGCGCAGCGAAAACTTCATCATCGGCCAGTTGATGCCCCACATCAGCGTGAGGGCGATCAAGGCCAGGAGCTGGCGTTGATTGATCACACCGCCACCGGTGCCTTGATGGCCGGGTGGCACTGGTAGTCCAGCACTTCGAAGTCCTCGTACTGGTAGTCGAAGATCGAGGCCGGCCGGCGCTTGATGTTCAGCGTCGGGTAGGGGTAGGGCGTGCGGCTGAGCTGCAGCTCCACCTGTTCGTGGTGATTGCTGTAGATATGGCAGTCGCCGCCGGTCCAGATGAAGTCGCCCACGCCCAAGTCACACTGCTGGGCCACCATGTGCGTGAGCAGCGCGTAGCTGGCGATGTTGAAGGGCACACCCAGGAAGATGTCGGCGCTGCGCTGGTAAAGCTGGCAGGACAGCCTGCCCTCGGCCACGTAGAACTGGAAAAAGGCGTGGCAGGGCATCAGCGCCATCTTGTTCAGCTCGGCCACGTTCCAGGCGCTGACGATGATGCGGCGCATCTGGTGGCCGAACACGCTGCGCGTGCCGGTGCCGGTGCGGTCGGTCTTGGCCACGCCTGTGCTGTAGACGTGGCGCATGAAGTCTTCGTACTGGGAACGGACGGGGCGGGTGCTCATGCGGGTGATTTTCCTACAAGTCGGCCGATCCCTTCCGGCCTGTAACCGGCTTGTTACAGGGGGTGTCCAGCGGTGCTATGGTCTTGCCAGCTGTTTGGACCGCGCGCCCAGGACAGCAGATCTCCGGCCGGCCCCAGCCCCCGCCCGCGTCGGCAAACCTACAACAAAGCAAAGGAAAAATATGCTGACAGGAAAGACAGGTGGAAAGCTGCTCATCGCTGGGCTGCTGGGCTGGCTGCTGGCGGGCTGCTCGCCCATGGCCATCACGGGGGCGCCCGATGTGAACAAGGCGGCCTTCGGCGCCAAGAAGCGTTTTGCCGTGGTGAGCATCGCCTCGCTCAAGACCTTCCAGGGCGAGCGCTCCATGGCCGACACCTTCAAGAGTGCCGACCAGATCGCCGGCGCCAACACCCAGCCGCTGCTCAACAAGCTGCAGCCCAAGATCATCGCGGCGTTGGACAAGTCGCCGCAATTCACTCTGGTGCCCGAGTCCCGTGTGCTGACACACCGGGCCTATCGCAGCCTGGCCGAGGATGAGCGCGTCGTGAAGGTGCTGTTCATCACCGCCGACATGAACGTGGCCAACAACTACCGCTACTACTCGGAACCGCAGAAGTACGCCCGGCTGGCCAAGGAGCTTGGGGTGGACGGTGTGATCGGGGTGACGGTGACCTTCGGCCTCCACACCGGTGGTGGCGGCGTCAATATCAATGGCCTGAGCTTCGGCAAGAAGAGCTATAGCGCCACGGCCACCGTGGGCGCCGTGGCCTACAACCAGCAGGGCGAGGTGATCTGGAAGGATACCGCCGTGCGCGAAGCCGAGCCCGGGGATTCCAAGGCGGTCATCGTGATCGACACCACGGCCTTCACCGGCGCCGACTTCGAGAAATTCCACCCCTCGGCCGTCGAGATCGGCGCCAAGGCGGTCGACATGCTGATGGCCCGTTTCGACGACACCATGGCGGGCAAGGAAGTCTCCCGCGTCCAGAGCTACAAGTGAACAGCGCGCCGCCCGGCGGCGGCCGGGCGCGCGTCGGCGATCAGCGGCTGAGGCCGCGCTTGAGCTCCTTGAGCAGCAGCACGACCTGGCTGGAGGCGTAGCGATAGCTGCCGGCCAGGGTCTGGCTGGCTTTGTCCTTCTCGCCGGCCTGGGTCAGCGCCACGACCGCGGAGGCCTGCTCGTGAAAGAACTGGTGGCGCGACACCAGTATCGAGAAGGCCGGATAGGCCCCCAGCCGCATCTTGCCGGGGCCATACAACCATTTACCCAGGTCGCAACGGTCGTCCAGGCAGACCACCTCCGGTTTCAGGTCTTCGCTGGATTTCCCGTCCAGATAGTTCTGCAGGCGGAGCTTCCAATTCTCGTGGGCCGCAATCGCCGTGTCGATATCGAGTTCGGCCAGCACAGCGGCCGAGGTGGCGGCGTCCAGGCCGATGTCGGTGTCGCCGGCGGCCGGGCGCGACGGGTCATCTTGTTCGTCGTTCAGACGGAATATGCGGCTGAAGAATCCCATGGTGTCGGCTCCCTCGAAGGTAGGGGTTCAGAATACCGAATCCAGATGACCGGCGTTGTAACGGTGTTGCGCCGGTCCGGGAAGTATTCCGGTTTTGCGGCTCTACCGAGTGGCGCTGTCTCAGGTACGCAACACGCGCCCGGGGTTCATCAGGTTCAGCGGATCCAGCGCCTGCTTGATGCTGCGCATCAGGCCCAGCGCCACCGGCGACTTGTGGTGCTCCAGTTTCTCGGCCTTCAGGCTGCCGATGCCGTGCTCGGCCGAGATGGAGCCGTTGTAACGATCCACCACCTCGTAGACCAGTTCGTTCATGGGGGCCTCCTCCTCGTTGAGGAAGCGCGCCTGATCCGCACCTTCGGGCGCCTGCACGTTGTAGTGCAGGTTGCCGTCGCCCAGGTGGCCGTAGGTCACCAGGCGCGCGCCCGGGAACTTCTGCAGCAGCAAGGTGTTGGTCTCGCGCACGAACTCGGGGATGCGCGAGACATTGATGGAGATGTCGTGCTTGATGTTCAGGCCTTCCTGGGCCTGGGCCAGCGGGATGCTCTCGCGGATGTGCCACAGGGCCTGGGCCTGGGCCACGCTTTCGGCCACCACGGCATCGCTCACGCAGCCGGCTTCCATGGCGGCTTCGAGCAGGCGTTCGAACTGCTCGCGCGCATGGGCCTCGGACTCGTTGTCGGAGTTCTCCAGCACCACGCACCAGGGCGACTCCTGCCAGAAGGGCACACGCTGCTGCGGGAAGTGCTTCACCACCAGACTCAGCGCGAACTGGCCCATGACCTCGAAGCCGGTGAGCCCCGCGCTCAGGTGCTGGTGCGCCAGACCCAGCAGCTTGACCGCATCGTCCAGCGAGGGCACGGCGGCGTAGGCCGTCAGCTGCGCCTTGGGCAGGGGATAGAGCTTCATGGTCGCGCCGGTGATCACGCCCAGCGTGCCCTCCGAGCCGATGAAGAGGTGGCGCAGGTCGTAACCCGTGTTGTCCTTGCGCAGGCCGGTCAGGCCGTTCCAGACCTCGCCCTGCGCGGTGACCACCTCCAGGCCCAGGCAGAGCTCGCGCGTATTGCCGTAGCGCACCACCTGCGTGCCGCCGGCGTTCGTCCCGAGATTGCCGCCGATGGTGCAGCTGCCCTCGGACGCCAGGCTGAGCGGGAACAGGAAACCCGCCTGCTCGCACTGCTCCTGCAGGCTTTGCAGCACGCAGCCGGCGTCCACCGTGATGGTCAGGTTGCCGGCGTCGAGGCTGCGCACCTTGTTCATGCGCGTGAGGCTGAGCACCACCCAGCGGCCGCTGGCGTCGGGCGTGGAGCCCACCACCATGCCGGTGTTGCCGCCCTGCGGCACCATGGGCACACGCGCGGCGGCGCAGGCGCGGACCACGGCGGCCACTTCGGCGGTGGACGCGGGGCGCACCACGGCCAGGGCCTGGCCGCGCTCGCGGCGGCGCCAGTCCAGTTCCCAGGCCGTCAGGTCACCTTCGGTGAGGACGTTGGGGGCGCCGACGATCTGGCGCAGCTGTTGCAGCAATTCGGTGTGGGTACTCATGGGGTTGCGGTTCCAGGGGTGAGGTGGGCGGCTCGTGCGGCCTTCTGGCGCAGGCGCACATGCAGTACGCAGGCGGCAAACAGGGCCAGGGACAACAGCACTTCCAGCGCCGCCAGCCAGGCCCCGGGGGCGGGTTCGCTGGTCGCGCGCACCGCGCCTTCGGTGAAATAGAGCCAGACCAGCAGGCTGAGCCAGCGGTAGGTGTACATGCGGTTCTTCAGCAGCCCGGCCAGGGGCAGGCACAGCGGCAGCACCTTGAGGGCCAGCCAGGAGCCGCCCGGGCGCAGGGGGCTGAGCCACAGCTCCCAGGCCAGGCCCAGGAAAATCAGGCCCAGCAGGCTGCCGACGGCCAGGGTGCGGCTGAGGCGGACAGAGGCGGGAGCGGGCGTGTCGGGGGCGTGCATGGAGGTGGCATCATAGCGGGATGAGCTTGTCCCTTCGTCTGCAAGAGTTGCTGGCCAACCTGTCGCGTTTCCCCTGGAAAACCACGGCCCTGACCCTGAGCGAGCGTTTCCGCGAGGACCGCCTCGGGTTGACGGCCAGCAGCCTGACCTTCACCACCACCATTGCCCTGGTGCCGCTGGTGACGGTGGCCCTGGCCCTGTTCACCGCCTTTCCCATTTTCGCCAAGTTCCAGGACGTGTTGCAGAAGTGGCTGGTGGAGAGCCTGGTGCCCGACAACATCGCGCGCCAGGTGCTGGGCTACCTGACCCAGTTCGCCAGCAAGGCCAGCCGCCTGGGCTGGGTCGGCCTGACGGTGCTGTTCTTTACCGCGCTCAGCCTGGTGTTCACCATCGACCGCACGCTCAATGGCATCTGGCGTGTGCGCCGGCCGCGGCCGCTGGGCCAGCGCGTGCTGGTCTACTGGGCCGCCATCACGCTGGGGCCGCTGCTGCTGGCGGGCAGCCTGACCATCACCTCCTACATCGTCGGCGCCTCGCGCGGCTTCGTGGGCGGCATGTCGGACAGTGTGCGCCTGCTGCTCGACGCCCTCGAGTTCTTCATGATCGCCGCCGGCCTGGCCTGCACCTACCACTATGTGCCCAACACCGCCGTCAAGTGGCGCCATGCCTGGGTCGGCGCCATCTTCGCCACGGCCGCGATCGAACTGGCCAAGAAGCTGCTGACCATCTACCTGAAGATGGTGCCGACCTACTCGGCCGTCTACGGCGCCTTTGCCACCGCGCCCATCCTGCTGATCTGGATCTACGTCGCCTGGGTCATCGTGTTGTTGGGGGCGGTGATCGCGGCCTATCTGCCCAGCCTGATGGCGGGGGTGGCGCGCCGGGCCCACGGGCCGGGCTGGCGCTTCCAGCTGACGCTGGAGCTGCTGCAGGAGCTGGAGCAGGCGCGCCGCGGACCGCAGCGCGGCCTGACGCTGGCGCAGGCGGCCGAGCGCCTGCGCGTCGATCCGCTGCAGCTGGAGCCGGCCGTCGAGATTCTGGCGACGCTGGACTGGGTGGGGCGGCTCAGCGAGGACCGGCCCGACGAATTGCCGCGCCTGGTGCTGCTGGTCGATCCGGCGCAGACCCGGGTCGAGCCGCTGCTGCAGGCATTGCTGCTGGCGCGCGAGCCGGCCACCGAGTCCTTGTGGCGGCAGGGCCGCTTCGAGAACCTCCTGCTGGCCGATCTGCTGGCCAAGGGCCCGTGATCCGCTGGGCCGGCGGGCGGCTTGGTGCGGGATGCCGTCGCCCGTGAAAATGTCATGTGGCCAGCCTGGGGCCTGCCGGGCTCGCCCAGGCAGTAGAGGCAGAGGTCGGCAGGGCCACGCCGGGTATAGTGCGCGCACAAGAATCAGAACGACACAGGAGCTCTTTCGCCATGTCCGGTGCCGCTGTCCGCAATCTGCGCCTGCTCACCCACTACACCGCCTGGGCCAATGCGCGTCTGTTCGAGGCGCTGGCCGCCCTGCCGGCGGGTGTCGCCAGCCAGCGGCGCGCCACAGGCCAAGGTTCCATGTTGGGCACACTCAGCCATGCCTGGGTGGTGGACCAGATCTGGCAGGCGCACCTGGAGGGTCGGCCGCACGGCTACACCACGCGCAACACGGCCAGCGAGCCGGCGTTGCCGGACCTGCAGGCAGGCCAGGCCGCACTGGACGCGTGGTACGTCGCCTATGCGGCCGGACTGGATGCGGCGAATCATGACGAGGTGGTGGACTTCCGTTTCGTCGACGGCGGGGAGGGCGCCATGCGGCGCGGTGACATCCTGCTGCACGTGGTGAACCACAAAACCTACCACCGGGGTTATGTGGCCGACATGCTGTACCAGGCCGGCAGACGCCCGCCCGTGATGGACCTGCCGGTTTTCCTGCGTGATGTGCCGCAGATTCAGGATTTCGATACCAGGGAGTAAACCGGATGTTCATCGGCCACTTCGCCCTCGGCTTCGCCGCCAAGACCGCCACGCCCCGGGTGTCGCTGGGCACGCTGTTTCTCGCCGCCCAGTTCATCGACCTGCTGTGGCCCACCTTCCTGCTGCTGGGGCTGGAGCGCGTGCGCATCGAGCCGGGGGCCACGGCGGTGACGCCGCTGGTGTTCGAGCACTACCCCTGGTCGCACAGCCTGCTGGCCGTGATCGGCTGGGCCGTGCTGCTGGCCGGCCTGCATTTCCTGTGGGTGCGCGAGCGGCGCAGCGCCCTGCTGCTGGCGGCGCTGGTGGTGAGCCACTGGCTGCTGGACCTGCTGGTGCACCGGCCCGACCTGCCGCTGCTGCCCTGGGGCGACACGGTGGCCGGGCTGCGGCTGTGGGCGTCCCTGCCTCTGACGCTGATGCTGGAGGTGCCGCTGTTCGCGCTGGGCGTCTGGCTTTATGCCCGCAGCACCCGGGCCAGGGATGCGGCGGGGCGCTGGGGCCTGGTGGGCCTGGTGCTGTTCCTCTTCGTGATCTACGCCGGCAATGTGCTGGGCAGCCCGCCGCCCAGCGTGGCGGCCATCGCCTGGATCGGGCAGCTGCAGTGGCTGCTGGTGCTGTGGGGCTACTGGGTGGACCGGCACCGCCAGTGCCTGCTGCCGGCCGCCGCGCTGCCAGCCTGAAGGTGGTGGAGCCGGCAGCGAACCGCGTGCAGGAATCAACAACAGGTATTCACGGAGGAGACGGTATGGATCTGAGTCAAGCGCTGCAGGGACGCGGTTCGCGCGCGGTGTCGGTACTGCTGGCGCTGGTGTCGGTGCTGCTGGTCACGCTGCTGTACTACCAGCAGAATCCCTTCCTGGAAGGCTTCGAGGCGCGTACCTACGACCTGCGCTTCAAGAGCCTGCGCGGCCCGATCACGCCGCATCCCGATATCGCGGTCATCGCCATCGACGACAAGAGCATCGCCGAACTCGGTCGCTTTCCCTGGAGCCGCCGGCAGTACGTGCGCCTGCTGGAGCGGCTGGAGGCCGGCAAGCCCAAGGCGCTGCTGTTCGACGTCTTTTTCCCCGAGAGCGAGAACCCGGAGACCGACCAGGCCCTGGCCGAGGCCATCCGCCGCGCCGGCAATGTGGTGCTGGCCACCACCTTCGAGTTCGATCGCCAGTTCCGGGTGCGCGGCACCACCGGCAGCCTGCCGCTGCTGGAACAGGCGGCAGCGGGTGTTGGCCACATCAACCTGATCCCCGAGGACGACGGTGTCAACCGGCGCAACCTGTTGCAGATCCACAGCGGGGAGGCGGCCTTGCCCTCCCTGGGCCTGATGGCGGCCATGCTGACCCTGGGTGAACGCCAGTTCAGCGCCGAATCCTTCCAGGTGCTACTGGGCGCGCGCAGCATCCCCGTCGGGCGCGACGGCGCGATGTGGATCAACTACACCGGCGCGCCCGGCAACTACCCGCGGTATTCCTTTGCGGACGTCGTCAACGGCCGGGTCGACCCGGCGGCGCTGCGCGGCAAGACCGTGTTCCTGGGCGCCACGGCCCTGGGCGTCTACGACATGCGGGTCACGCCCTTCCATGCCAATGTGCCGGGGGTGGAGGTGCACGCCACCGTGGCCGACGACATCCTGAGTGGGCGTTACATCCACCGCACTGGTCTGCAGGCACTGGTCGATCTGGCCATGATCCTGGCGATCGGCCTGCTGAGCTTCTTCCTGACGGCGCGCCTGCGCCTGCAGGCCGCCATCCCCGCCGTGCTGGGGCTGGCCGCGGCTTACGTGGGGCTGAGCTACTGGCTGTTCCTGCAGGGCCAGTGGGTCAGCATGGTCTACCCGCCGCTGGTGGCGCTGGTGGCGCTGCTGGTGGGCGGCGGCTTTCGCTACATGGTGCTGGAGCGCAACGCGCGCGAGATGCGCGCCATGTTCTCCAGCTATCTGTCCAACAAGCTGGTCAGCCAGCTGGAGCAGGACCCGGGTGCGGCGCGCATCGGCGGCGACAACCGCGAGGTGACGGTGATGTTCACGGACATCAAGGGTTTCACCGCCTTCAGCGAACGCCACAAGCCGCAGGTGGTGGTGGCGCGGCTCAACGAATACCTGGGTGCCATGGTGCAGCTGATCTACCAGCACGACGGCACGGTCGACAAGTTCATGGGCGACGGCCTGCTGGCCTACTGGGGGGCGCCGCTGAGCCAGCCCGACCATGCCAAGCGGGCCGTGGCCTGCGCCGTGGCCATGAAGCAGACCATAGCCGAGCTCACGGCCAAATGGCAGCAGCGGGGCGTCGAGCCTTTTGTCATCCGCGGCGGCATCCAGAGCGGCGACGTGGTGGCCGGCAACATCGGCTCGCGCGGGCAGAAGATGGAATACACCGTGATTGGCGACACCGTCAACCAGGCCTCGCGCCTGGAGGGCATGGCCAAGTACTACGGCGTGGACTTCGTGGTCGGCGACAGCACCTACCTCAAGACCTGCGACAGCTTCCGCTTCCGTCGCCTGGACCGCGTGCGTGTCGTCGGCAAGGACATCCCGGTGGCCATCCACGAGTTGCGCGGCCCGGTGCAGCCGGGCGAGGACCGGCTCGACACCCTGTTCACCGCTGCCCTGGCCCAGTTCCGCCAGCAGCAATGGGACAAGGCCGAGCAGGCTTTTGCCGCCATTCTGGCCGAATTCCCTGACGACATGCCGAGCCGGCTATATTTGGAGCGCTGCGCCCAGTTCAAGGTGAACCCGGCTGGCGCCGACTGGGATGGCGTGTTCAACCGCCTGGAAAAATAAAACAGCATGTACGCGAGGATCACCCACATGCGTCTGATCACCGTCGCCGCCCTGGGCCTGCTGCTGCAGGTTCAGGCCCAGGCACAAACTGCCACTCCCGCTGCCGCGCCGGCCGCCGCCCCGGCGCCGGCACGGGTCGAGTACCTGCGCTTCTTCCAGGCCGCGGAGGCGCGCAAGCTGCTGGGCATGGCCGGCGGTCGCCTGTACGTGGCGCGCAAGAACGGCCAGATCGATGTGATCGACCCGGCCAGCACGGGCGGCCAGCCGCCCAGCCTGCAGGCCAAGGATGCCCAGGGCCGGGCCCTGTGTGGCCAGCCCGAAGCGGTGGCCGGGTCGGAAGACACGGTCTACCTGCTCGACGCCGACGAGAGCCGCGTGCTCATGTTCGACCGCGCGGGCAAGTACAAGGGCCGTTTTGCCGGTTCCGGCTCGGAGGGCGGCCTGTCGTCGCCGCAGGGGCTGGCCTGGGCGGGCGGCATCGTCTACGTGGCCGACACGGGCAACCGCCGCATCCAGATGTATGGCGACAACGGCGTCTTCCTGGGCACGCTGCCCATCACCAGCGCCCCGGCCAACCAGGGACTGGACGACAAGAGCGTGCCCTACAAGCTGGAAAAACCGGTGGCGGTGGCCGTCGATGCGCTGGGCCAGGTCTACGTGCTCGACGCCGCGGGCAGCCTGTTCAGCGACCGTTCGCAGGTCAAGGTCTATGCGCAGGACGGCAGCCACCTGCGGCTGCTGCCGCGCAATGGCAAGCCGGTGGCCGTGCAGACGGCGCATGACGGTGTCTACGTGGCCGATGCCGAGGGTTACGCCGTGCAGAGATACGACGCCAGCGGGCGCATGGTCGGCTATTTCGGCTCGCGCGGCGACGGCCGGGCCCAGTTCCAGAGCCTGACGGGTCTGGCGGTCGAGGCCGGCAACGTCTACGTGGGCGACCGCGAGCGCAATCTGGTGCACCACTTCCGCGCCGGCGCCGCGCCGCTGGCGGCGCTCACGCCCAAGCAGTCCGCCGAGCCCTATGTGCGCTGGCAGCAGAGCCTCAACGTCGCGGCCGGTCGCATGGCCTGGGACGGCAAGGACACCCTGGTCGCCGTGGCGCGTGACAAGCCGGCGCTGCTGCGCATCAAGGACGGCGTGGCCCAGGAGATGCCGCTCAAGGACCTGCGCCCCACCGCCCTGGCCTTCGACAAGACGGGGGCACTGTGGGCGCTGGAGCGCGGCAAAGGGCGCCTGCACAAGCTCGATGCCGCCGGCAACGTGCTGCTGACCGTGGGCAGCAGCGGCAGCCGCAACGGCCAGCTCGACGAGCCCGGCGACTTCGTCATCGCCAGCGACGGCAGCCTGTACGTGGCCGACAGCGGCAACGGCCGCCTGCAGGGTTTCAGTCCGGACGGCGTCTTCTTCAAGCTCATCGACAAGGGCGTGAGCGAGAAGCTGCGCCGCCCCGTGGCGCTGGCCATGGACGCACGGGACCGGCTGTACGTGCTCGACAGCGGCCGCAATGCGGTGATCGTCTACTCGCCCGAGGGCGAGGCCCTGCGCGAATTCGGCAATGACCCCGCGCGCGAGGCCGAGCGTCTCAACCGCCCCGTGGCCCTGATGGCCACGGCGGAAGAGCTCTTCGTGCTCGACAACGACCGCGTGCGCGTCTACAGCTTCGAAGGCCGGCTGCTGCGCAGCTTCTCGTCCCCCGGCAAGGAAGACGGGCAACTGTCCGAGGCACAGGCCCTGGCCGTGCGCGACGCCAGCACCTTTTTCATTGCCGAAGGCGGCGGCCGCGTACAGCAGTTCGCGACCCAGTACCGACCGCCGGCGCCGCAGCAGCTGGTGGGGCAGCCGGCCGTGCACGCGGTGGAGCTGCGCTGGGCCGCGTCGGCGCTGCCGTATGTGAACCAGTACCACGTGTACCGCGCCGCCAGCGAGGCCGGGCCTTACCAGCGCATCGGCAGCAGCAAGACCGCGCAGTACGTGGACGCCCGGCTCAAGCCCGAGGAGAAATACTGGTACCGGGTCTCGGCCGGCACCGATCAGGGCCAGGAAGGCCTGGCCGGCGCGGTCGTGGCCGCTGCGGCGCTCAAGTACACGCCGCCGCCGCTGGAGGAGGTGAAGGCCGAGACCACCACCGCGCGCGTGCGCCTGAGCTGGAAGGCGCTGGATGCGCAGCTGGTCGCCGCCTATCTGGTCTACCAGAAGGAGGGCGACAAGTTCAACAAGCTGGCCGAGACCAGCAAGCCCGAGTTCCAGCGCGACAACCTCAACCCCGGCACGCAATACACCTACTACCTGGCCACGCGCAGCGTGGACGGGGTGGAGTCCGAGAAACAGGCCGTGCAGGCCAGCACCCAGGCCGATAACCGCGCGCCGCTGGAGATCGACGCCACCCATCTGCACAACGTCTTCTCCAACAGCTACAAGCTCTACGAGCGCGACGGCGTGGGCACCATCAAGCTGACCAACAACACGCGTTCGCCCATGAACGACATCAAGGTCAGCTTCGTGCTGAACAACTTCATGGACTTCCCGACCGAGACGCGCATCGAGGCGCTGGCGCCGGGCGCCAGCCGCGAGGTCACGCTCAAGGCGGTGTTCAACAACAACATCCTGACGCTGACCGAGGACACGCCGGTGCAGGCCAAGCTGGAGGCCAGCTACTTCGAGAACGGCCAGGCCAAGGTCTACAGCCAGATCAAGACCATCAACATCTACGACAAGCACCGCATGGGCTGGGACGAACGCAACCGTTATGCAGCCTTCGTCACGCCCAAGGACCCGCTGGTCATCAACTTCGCGCGCTCGGTGGCGGCCGAGTTCGGGGCACAGAAGGAGCCCACCCAGCTGGCCGCCGCGCTCTTCAACACCCTGGGCGCCCTGGGCGTGACCTATGTGCAGGATCCGATCAATCCCTACCAGGTCACCTCCAACAAGGTCGATTACGTCGACTACATCCAGTACCCGCGCGAGACCCTGCAGCGCCGCTCGGGCGACTGCGACGACCTGGTCGCCCTGTACTCGGCGTCGCTGGAGAGCCTGGGCATCCCCACGCGCGTGCTGCTGGTGCCCGGCCACATGCTGATGATGTTCGCCACCGGCGTGGAGGCGCCGGCCGACGGCTACACCATGGACAATATGTACGTGGCCTATGACGGCATGCTGTGGATCCCGGTCGAGGCGACGCTGGCGGGCAAGTCCTTTATCAAGGCCTGGGAGGTGGGAGCGGCCACCTACTACCGCGAGAAGGGCAAGGAAGGTTTTGCCGTCTTCGACGTGCACGAGGCCTGGGAGAAGTACAAACCCGCCGGTCTGCCCGACGATCCCTGGCGCGCGCCGCTGGTCAGCCGCGACGTCATCGAGCGCAATTTCCCCGGCGACCTGCTGTCGGTGCTGAAGATCAGCTCGCAGACCTCGACGCGGCGCTACCTGCAGGCCATCCAGAAGAATCCGGGTGATCTGGACGCGCACCTGCAGATCGGCATCATCCTGGCGCGCCAGGGCGATCGTGCCGAGGCGCGCAAGTACTTCCGCAAGATCGTCGAGAGCCAGCCGCGCAATGCCGCCGCGCTCAACAACCTGGGCAATCTGCACATGCTTGACTCCCAGTACGCCGACGCGCAAAAATGGTATGCGGATGCGGCCAAGGCCGACCCCAAGGACGCGGAAATCCTGGTCAACCTGGCGCAGGCCTACAAGGCGGGCAAGAACGTGGACAAGGCCAAACAGGCGTTTGCCCAGGCCCAACGGGTCGATCCGGCCGTGGCCGGCAAGTACAAGGCCCTGGGGCTGGAGCTGATGAACGCGATGCCCTCCGCCCAGGCCAGGCCCGCGTCGAAGAAATAAGGAGTCCATCATGAAGAAGTCTCTCCCCGTCCTGCTGGCGCTGGGCCTGCTCGCGCCGGCACTGCATGCCGCCGACAACGCCGACTCCTGGTCCGGTTTCTGGCAGAAGATGCGCTTGCGCATCGAACAGATGACACCGCAGAAGAAACTCGCCACCACCACGGCCGTGGGCGGTGTGCGCGGCTCGGCGGTTGCCGCCAGCGACGTCTACTGGAAGGGCGAGGCCCAGCCGCTGTCCGTTGATGCTGACGAGCTGACCGCTTTCCAGAAGGCCATGGCCCTGGTCGAGACCGGTCAGAAGGACCAGGCCCAGGTTGCCTTCGCCGAGTTCGGCCGGACCTACCCGGCCAGCCCCCTCAAGAGCGAGGCCGACCAGGCGCTGGCGCGGCTGCTGGCGGGCAAGTAAGCCCGGGTGGCGGCCATGTGCCGCCGTCAGCCCCGCAGGAAATCCCGCATCGCAAACAGCGTCTCGTCCGGGGTTTCCGTCATCTGGTGATGACCCACCGGCAGGTGTACCACCTGCACCTGCTTGCCCGCGGCCCGCGCCGTGGCGATCAGGCCCTGCGCCGCTTTCGGGTGGGTCATCTGGTCCTGCGCACCCAGCAGGAAGAGCACCGGGCAATGGAGTTGCTGGACCGCGTGTTCGCCGTTGGCGTAGCGGTCGCAGGCCAGGAAACCGCGATGGAACACGTTCACCTTGCGGTTGCTGGCCAGCACACGCCGGCCCAGCGCCAGGCTGGCGCCATAGACCCAGGTGCCGGGGCCGAGCGCCGAGGGCGGCGCGGCCAGGGTGCTGCGCGAGTAGACGTTGATCATCTTCAGCGCCTTTTCCGGTTCGTTCAGCGAGCTGTCCAGCAGGGCCTGTGACACCTTCATCGGAAAGGCGATGCCCACCAGCACCAGGTGGCTGATGCGGTCCTTCAGCCGGGCGGCGGCTTCCAGGGCGATCAGCGAGCCCCAGCTGTGGCCCACCAGGGCCGCGCGCCGCACGCCGGCGGCGTCCAGCAGGGCGGCCACGAAGCCGGCCGCCTGTTCCACGCTCTCCGGCGCCTCGCCGGCGCTGCGGCAGTGGCCCGGCAGGTCCACCGCCAGCACGTTCCAGCCATGGTTGGCCGTAGCGGCTCTGCGGATCCAGACGCTGTGGTCGTTCAGCACGCCGTGGATCGTGACCACGGTAGGTTTGGCCGGTCGAAGGCTTGCCGCCGGTGTAGCAATAGGTCTTGGCGCCGTTGACGGTGAGCTCCATGATCAGGCCCCCGCTTTCTCGGCGGCCTTCAAGGCCCGCTTGAGGTCCTCGATCAGGTCGTCCGGCCTTCCAGGCCGATGGACAGGCGGATCGTGCCCTGCGAGATGCCGGCGCCGGCCAGGGCCTCGTCGCTCATGCGCGGAAGTGGGTGGTGGAGGCCGGGTGGATCACCAGGCTGCGGCAGTCGCCCACATTGGCCAGGTGGCTGAAGAGCTGCAGCGTCTCGATGAACTTCTTGCCCTGCTCGCGATTGCCCTGGATGTCGAAGCTGAACACCGAGCCGGCGCCGCGCGGCAGCAGTTTCTTCGCCAACGCGTGGCTGGGGTGGCTCTCCAGCAAGGGGTGGCCCACGCGGGACACGAAGGGCTGGCCGGCCAGAAACTGCACCACCTTCTCGGTGTTGCTCATGTGGCGCGCCATGCGCAGCGGCAGGGTCTCGATGCCCTGCAGGATCAGCCAGGCCGTGTGCGGGCTCATGCAGGCGCCGAAGTCACGCAGGCCCTCGCGCCGAGCGCGCAGCAGGAAGGCGCCCACCGTGGATTCCTCGGTGAAGACCATGTTGTGGAAGCCCTCATAGGGGGCGCTCAGTTCGGCGAATTTGCCGGACGCTTCCCAGTCGAAGCTGCCGCCGTCCACCACCACGCCGCCAATCACCGTGCCGTGGCCGCTGAGGAATTTGGTGGCCGAGTGGTAGACCAGGTCGGCACCGTGTTCAAAGGGCTTGATCAGCCAGGGCGAGGTGAGGGTGGAGTCCACCAGCAGCGGCACGCCGGCCTCGTGGGCTATTGAGGAGACCGTGGGGATGTCCAGCACGTCCAGACCCGGGTTGCCCACGGTCTCGCCGAAAACAGCCTGGTGTTGGGCCGCACCGCGGCGCGCCAGCCGTCGATGTCGCCCGGCTTGACGAAGGTGGTCTCGATGCCGAAGCGGCGCAGCGTGTAGTGCAGCAGGTTCTGCGAGCCGCCGTACAGGGCCATGCTGGCCACGATGTGCGAGCCGGCGCCCATCAGCGTGGCCACGCTCAGGTGCAGCGCCGCCTGGCCGCTGGCCACCGCAATGGCGCCGATGCCGCCTTCCAGCGCCGCCATGCGCTGCTCGAACACCGCGTTGGTCGGGTTGCTGATGCGACTGTAGACGTGGCCGGCCCGCTCCAGGTTGAACAGCGCCGCCGCGTGGTCGCTGGACTCGAAGACGAAGGAGGTGGTGAGGTGGATGGGCACGGCGCGCGCGCCAGTGGCCGGGTCGGGGGCGGCGCCGGCATGCAGCGCCAGGGTGTCGAAGCCGGGGTCGGAATAACCGGGCATAGGGATCTCCGCGGGCCTGGACAGGCCGGTGTCACGTACCGGCTTGACCGCTGGTCCTGTTATGGGTTCAATGGTGACATTGTGGGCTATATTCTTAGCCGACAATACCACTCCAGCGTCACCAGGAGCACACCATGAAAGTCAGCGACATACTGCGCGTCAAGGGCAACACCCTGTACACCGTATCTCCCGATGAGCCGCTGGCCCGGGCGCTCGGCACCATGGCCGAAAAGGACATCGGCTCCCTGGTAGTCATGGACCACGGTGACCTGGTCGGCATGCTGACCTTCCGCGAGGTGATCAAGCAGGTCAACAAGAACGGCGGCAACGTCGGCCCCACGCAGGTGCGCACCGCCATGGACGATGCCCCCCTGACCTGCACCATGGAAACCGAGCTCGACGAAGTGCGTCGCATGATGCTGGACCGCCACGCCCGCTACATGCCGGTCATGGACAAGAAGATGCTCATGGGCGTGATCAGCTTCTACGACGTGGCCAAGGCCGTGGTGGACAGCCAGAACTTCGAGAACAAGATGCTCAAGGCCTACATCCGCGACTGGCCGGAAGACGACGTGCCCGATTCGAAGTTTTGAGTCGGGTCTGTTGAGGCCGGCTCTGGGATAATCCCATCCCATGAGCGGCAACACCTTCGGACATCTTTTCACCGTCACCAACTTCGGTGAATCCCACGGCCCGGCCATCGGCTGCGTGATTGACGGCTGCCCGCCCGGCATGCTTCTCAGCGAGGCCGACATCCAGCCCGACCTGGACCGCCGCCGCCCCGGCACTTCCAAGTTCGTCACCCAGCGCAACGAACCCGACGCGGTGGAGATACTCTCCGGTGTCTACGAAGGCAAGACCACCGGCACGCCGATCTGCCTGCTGATCAAGAACACCGACCAGCGCAGCAAGGACTATGGGCAGATCCTGCAGACTTTCCGCCCCGGCCACGCCGACTACACCTACTGGCGCAAATACGGCATCCGCGACCCGCGCGGCGGCGGCCGCTCCTCGGCCCGCCTGACCGCCCCCATGGTGGCGGCGGGTGCCGTGGCCAAGAAGTGGCTGAAGGAGAAATTCGGCACCGAGTTCCGCGGCTGCATGACGCAGATCGGTGAGCTGGCCATTCCCTTCGAGTCCTGGGAGCACGTGCCCGCCAACCCCTTCTTCGCCCCGGTGGCCGACGTGTCGGCGCTGGAGGCCTATATGGAAGCGCTGCGCAAGTCGGGTGACTCCTGCGGCGCACGCCTGCGCGTCACCGCCACCCAGATGCCGGTCGGCCTGGGTGAGCCGCTGTTTGACAAGCTCGACGCCGACATCGCCTACGCCATGATGGGCATCAACGCCGTCAAGGGCGTGGGGATCGGTGCCGGTTTTGCCGCCGTGGCCGACAAGGGCAGCACGCATGGTGATGCCCTCACGCCCCAGGGTTTCCAGGGCAACAAGGCCGGTGGCGTGCTGGGCGGCATCAGCACCGGGCAGGACCTGGAAGTGTCCATCGCCATCAAGCCCACCAGCTCCATCCTCATCCCGCGCGAATCCATCGATGTCGAGGGCCACGCCACGGAAGTGATCACCAAGGGCCGGCACGACCCCTGCGTGGGCATCCGCGCTACGCCGATCGCCGAGGCCATGCTGGCCCTGGTGGTGATGGACCACGCCCTGCGTCACCGCGCCCAGTGCGGCGACGTGCAGCTGCCCATCGCCCCCATCCCCGGTTCCGCTGGCCAGGCCTGAGCCATGGCGGCAGCGATGATGTCCGAGGCCGAACGCGCCACGCGCATCGACCTGGCCGCCGCCTACCGCCTGGCCGTGCTCAACGGTTGGGACGACACCATCTACACCCACATCTCCGCGGCCGTGCCGGGGGAAGAGGGCGCCTACCTGATCAACCCCTACGGTCTGCTGTTCGAGGAGGTCTGCGCCTCGAATCTGGTCAAGGTGAACACGCGCGGCGAAAAGCTGGACGACTCGCCTTACAACGTCAACCCCACCGGCTTTGCCATCCACGGCACCATCCACGCCGCGCGGCCCAGCGCGCGCTGTGTGCTGCATCTGCACACGCCATGGGGCCTGGCGCTGGCTATGGTGCCCGGCGGCCTGCTACCGACCAGCCAGCACGCCATGCGCCTGTTTGGCCGCCTGGGCCGGCACGCCTACGAAGGCCTGGCGCTGGGCGAGGCCGAGGGCCGACGCCTGGTGGCCAACCTGGGCGAGCTCGACGGCCTGATTCTTGAAAACCACGGCACGCTGACCGTGGGCCGCACCGTGGCCGAGGCCTATATGCTCATGCATCACCTGGAGCGCGCGGCGCGCGCCCAGCTGCAGGCCATGGCCGCCACGGCCGGGAACATCATCGTGCCCGGCGAGGCCGTGGCTGCCCACACCTACCGCCAGTGGCTCGGCGACGGCAGCGAGCGCGATGGCGACGCCGAATGGCCAGCCCTGCGGCGCCGCCTGGATCGCATCGATCCCTCCTATAAAGATTAGGGCCTGTTCACACTGATTTTTCAAGATGCGTTGCGGAGCAAAAAGGTCATGCGGTAGGCGCGTGGACGCCGCCGGGGTCATCCCCGGCAAGTCCGCGCAACACCCCGCATGGCCTTTTTGGCCGCAACCCGAAGGGAACGGGGTGAAAACAGCGCCACTCGTTGTTGCACTCCTCGCCCAGGCGGTCAGCCTGGGCGTCGTCGCGCGCCTAGATTGGCGCTGTTTTCACCCCATTCGCATTTGAGAAATCAGTGTGAACAGACCCTATAAAGGACCCACCATGCCCACCATCCGCGTTGAAATGTTCGAAGGCCGCACGCCCGAGCAGAAGAAGGAATTCGTCAAGGCCGTCACCGAGGTCACCGCCCGCACGCTGGGCACCTCGCCCGAGGCGGTGGACGTGATCCTGGTCGAGATCAAGAAGAGCGACTGGGCCACCGGCGGCGTGCTCTGGAGCGAGAAGAAGTAGAGGCCCGCGCATGACGGTCCCGCGCCGGCAGCTGGTGCCCTTTGCGGCCCTGTCGGCGACCTATTTCGCGCACATCGGCTTCTTCAACCCCTACCTGCCGCTCTGGCTCAAGGACCTGGGGTTCAGCCTCTTCGCCATCAGCCTGCTGACCTCGGTGCAGTCGGCCACGCGCTTGTTCGCGCCCTACGCCTGGGGCTGGCTGAGCGACCACAGCGGCGAGCGCGTCAAGCTGCTGCGCTACGGCGCCGCCGTCGCGCTGCTGGCCTCGCTGGGCCTGTGGGTGGAGGGCGGCATCGGCTGGCTGGCCGCGGTGCTGGCGCTCATGTTCCTGCACACCAGCGCCATGATGCCGATGAGCGAGGCCGCCATGGCGCACCTGGTGAGCAGCGGCGGCGCCTTCGACGCCCGGCGCTACGGCCGTGTGCGCCTGTGGGGTTCGCTGGGTTTCCTGATCACGGTGTTTGCCGCCGGCGCCTGGTTCGAGCACTTCGGCATGGGCCATTTCCCGGCCTGGACCGTGCTCACGCTGGCGCTGGTGGTGGCCAGCACCTGGTGGCTGCCCGACCTCAAGGAGTCACTGCCGGCGCACGAAAAGAAACGCCCCGTGCTGCCCATCCTGCGCCAGCGCCCCGTGCAGTGGTTCTTCGCCTCGGTGTTTTTCCATGTGCTGGCGCACATGGGGGTCTATGTCTTTTTCTCGCTCTACCTGGACGCGCACGGCTACAGCAAGACGGTGATCGGCCTGCTGTGGGGCGTGTCGGTGGTGGTGGAGATCGTCTGGTTCTTCACCCAGAGCCGCTGGCTGCCGCTGCTCAGCCTGAGCGGCTGGCTGCTGCTGTGCGCCGCGCTCACCGTGCTGCGTATGGGCATGACGGCCGGCGGCGCCTCGCTGTGGCCCGTGCTGCTGCTGGCCCAGTGCCTGCACGCCTTCACCTTTGCCGCCCACCATGCGGCCTGCATCGCGCTGCTGTCGCACCATTTCCCGGGCAGCCTGCGCGGCCGCGGCCAGGCCCTGTACACCGTGCTGGGTTACGGCCTGCCGGGGGTGCTGGGCGGCCTGGCCGGCGGCGCCTTGAGCAGCCACTTCGGCCTGGCCAGTGTGTTCTGGGCCGCCATGGCGTGCAGCGCGCTGGCGACCGGGTGTGCCTGGCAGGTCTGGCGCCATCTGCACGGCGCCCACCACCCACCGGCTTAATCTGGCGCCCAGGCCGAGAGCAGGGGCCCCGGCTCGTCCTTCTCGCGCGGCTCCAGCCCGCGTGTGGCGGTGCCGATGCAGACGAAGCCCACCAGTTGCTCGTCGTCCTCGCAAAACGCCTGCACGATGGCCGGGTGCTGGCACTTGCGGCCGCTGAGGATCTTGGCGCCAAAGCCCATGAAGTGCACGGCGTTCATGAAGTTGCTCAAGGCCCCGCCGACGCAGATCCACTGCTCGTGCGGCGGCACCTTGTCCACGCTGGCGTCGATGTGCGCCACCCAGGCCACCAGCACCGGGCCGTTCCAGGCGCGCTCGCGCTCCATCGCCACCTCCTCCTCGCTCTTGCCCGTGTCGCGGGCGAAGCGCTCGAACAGAGCGGCCAGCGCCGGGCGCTGCGCCGCGCCCACCGTCACCACGCGCCAGGGCTGCAGACGGCCGTGGTTGGGGGCGCGCAGCGCGGCCTGCACGGCCAGCGCGAGCTGGGCTTCGTCGGGGCCGGGCGCCACCATCCAGCGCGGCCCCAGCGAATGGCGGTTGAGCAGGGCGGCCAGGGGCGTGGGGGGCAGTGCGTCCATGTCGGCCTAGCGGGTCAGTCGTTCATGGATGCGGCGGGCCGCGGCCAGCAGCTTGTGGTCTTCGCCCAAACGGCCGACCAGCTGCAGGCCTACCGGCAGGCCCTGGGCGCCGGTGGCAAAGGGCAGGTGCACGGCCGGCAGGCCCAGCAGCGACCAGCTGCGGCAGAACAGCGGGTCGCCGGTGGCGCCCAGGCCTTCGGGCGCCACGCCCGTGGTGCTGGGGGTGAGCAGCACGTCGTGGCGCTCGAACAGGCTGTCGATGCGCAGGCGCCAGTCGGCGGTGCGTTGCAGATGGGCCTGGTGCGTTGCGCCGCTGATTGCCATGCCGGCGTCCAGCAGGGCGACGAGCTGCGGGCTCAGGGCCGCGCGGTGGTGCAGGCGCTCATGGCTGAGCGAGCGCGCCATCTCGAACGTCATCACGTCTTTCTGCAGCTGGATCAGCTCGTCGAAGTTCTGCGGCATGGCCACGTCCTGGCAGGTGTCGCTGTGGCGCGCCAGCGCGCTGGTGGCGATCTCCCAGGCCCGTTGCGTGTCGGCATCGGCCTGCGGCCAGGACGGCGAGGGGAACAGGCCGATGCGCAGTGTGCCGTGCGCGTGGTCGTCAAGCAGGCGCAGGTCGCCGGTGAGCACGGCGCCCAGCAGGGCCGCGTCGGCCACGCTGCGGCCAAAAGCCCCCACCACGTCCAGCGTGGGCGAGAGGCTTTTCACGCCGGCGCTCATGACCCGGCCCAGGCCGGGCTTGTAACCCACCACACCGCAGTAGGCGGCCGGGCGGATGATGGAGCCGGCCGTCTGTGTGCCCAGGGCCAGCGGCACCATGCGGTCGGCCACCGCGGCGGCCGAGCCGCTGGACGAGCCCCCGGGCGTGTGGCGGGGGTTGTGCGGATTGGCGGTGGGGCCGGGTGTGAAATAGGCGAACTCGGTGGTCACGGTTTTGCCCACCAGCACGGCGCCGGCCTCGCGGCACATGGCCACGCTGGCGGCGTCGGCCGCCGGGCGATGGCCGGCATAGACGGCCGAGCCGTAGGCGGTGGGCAGGTCGGCGGTGTCGAACAGGTCTTTCACCGCCAGCGGCAGGCCGTGCAGCGGGCCGCGGATGGGGCCAGCGTCGAGGGCACGGGCCTGGGCCAGGGCGGCGTCGGCGTCGAGGTGGACGAAGGCGTGGATGGTGCCGTCACGCGCGGCCACGCGGTCCAGGCAGGCGCGCACCAGGTCTTCGGCCTTCAGCTCGCGTCGCGCCAGCAGGGTTGCGGCCTGGGCCGCACCGAGTTCATGCAGTGGGGGGGTGGCCATGGGCCGTCTCCTCGTGTTTCTTGTCTGCGGATGGTAGCTTAGGGATGGTGTTCAAAACTCCCGCCATGCGCGTTCGAGTCCAAAACGGGATGATTTGCCCGCCAAGACCGCGCGTCGTGAGCCCGTAGGCACACGCAAGCGATTTGGTGGGCAAAGGGCCCGTTTTGGTTCGAACCCGAAGGGGCGCGGTTTTGCGGGCGATCCGCGGCGTTGCAAAACCAGGCAAGCCGTCCAGGCTTGCCTTGGGTTTTGCGCCTTGCGGCTCATCCCGCAAAAGCCACGCCGCGCACGGCGCGAGTTCTGAACACCATCCCCGGTGGCACAATCCAAGGGTTACCACGCGGGAACCCTCTGCATGAAAACCGTCCTCGTCCTCAACGGCCCCAACCTCAATCTGCTCGGCACGCGCGAGCCGGCCGTCTATGGCTCGCAGACCCTGGCCGACGTGCAGGATCTGTGCGAGCGTGCCTGCGCCGCCAATGGCCTGGCGCTGGACTTCCGCCAGAGCAACCACGAGGGCGAACTGGTGGACTGGATCCACGAGGCCGGCCGCCTGCAGGCCAAGGGCAAGCTGGCCGGCGTGATCCTGAACGCCGGTGCCTACACCCACACCAGCATCGCACTGCACGACGCCATCAAGGGCACGGGGGTGACGCTGATCGAGCTGCACATCAGCAACGTGCACGCGCGCGAGGAGTTCCGCCACAAGTCCTGGATCTCGCCGGTGGCCCGGGCCGTCATGGCCGGTTTCGGCGTCAACGGTTACGCGCTGGCGATCGCCGGTCTGGTGCAGCTCGGGGAGCAGAAGTGAGCCGCAAGGCGCCCGAACTGCTGGCGCCGGCTGGCTCGCTGGCCATGCTGGAGACGGCCTTCGCCTTCGGCGCCGATGCCATCTACGCCGGCCAGCCGCGTTATTCGCTACGGGTGCGCAACAACGACTTCGGTGATATCGCGGTGCTGAAACAAGGCATCGACCGCGCGCACGAACTCGGCCGCAAGTTCTTCCTGGTCTCCAACATCTTTCCGCACGGCAACAAGGTCAAGCACTACGTGCCGAACATGGCGCCGGTGATTGCGCTGGGGCCCGACGCCATGATCATGTCCGACCCGGGCCTGATCATGCTGGTGCGCGAGCACTGGCCCGAGATGGAGATCCACCTCTCGGTGCAGGCCAACACGGTCAACTCGGCCGCGGTGAAGTTCTGGAACCGGGTGGGCGTGAAACGCATCATCCTCTCGCGCGAACTCTCGCTCGACCAGGTGGAGCAGATCCGTCAGGACTGCCCGGACAGCGAGCTGGAGGTCTTCGTGCACGGCGCGCTGTGCATCGCCTATTCGGGCCGCTGCCTGCTCTCGGGCTACTTCAACCACCGCGACGCCAACCAGGGCAGCTGCACCAACGCCTGCCGCTGGGACTACAAGACGCACGCCGCGCCGGTCGATGCCAGCGGTGACGTGCTGTCGCCGGCACGCGCCGGCTGCGGCTCCGGGCAGACCCTGCCGCAGGAGGCGCGCGAGTCGATTTCCTACCTGCTGGAAGAAAGCCAGCGGCCCGGCGAATTCATGCCCATCGAGGAAGACGAGCACGGCACCTACGTCATGAATTCCAAGGACCTGCGCGCCATCGAGCACGTGCAGCGCCTGGTCGCGATCGGCGTCGACTCGCTCAAGATCGAGGGCCGCACCAAGAGTCCCTACTACGTGGCGCGCACGGTGCAGAGCTACCGCCAGGCCATCGACGACGCCGTGGCCGGCCGCGGCCTGGACCCGGCCCTGATCGGTCAGCTCGAAGGCCTGGCCAACCGCGGCTACACCTCGGGCTTCTACCAGCGCCACACGCCACAGGAAACGCAGAACTACCTGCGTGGTTATTCCGAGTCCGGGCGCAGCCAGTACGTCGGCGACGTGGTGGCTTTTGATGCCGCGCGCGGTCTGGCCCAGGTCAGTGTGAAAAACAAGTTCGCCGTCGGCGACCGGCTGGAGCTGATCCAGCCCACCGGCAATGCGGACCACGACATCACGCGCATGGAAAACGCCGAAGGGCAGGCCATCGAAGTGGCGCCCGGCAGCGGCCACACGGTTTGGCTGCCGCTGCCGGCCAGCGCCGTGGGCGCCTTCGTGGCGCGCTACGTCAATCTGCCCACCGCTGTCCCGCAGACAGTCGCTGCCTGAGGCAGCATCGCCATGGCCCAGCCCGCGCTGCTGCAGATCGACGAAACCGAGGTCGAGATCAGCGCCATCCGCGCCCAGGGCGCGGGCGGGCAGAACGTCAACAAGGTCTCCAGCGCCATCCACCTGCGCTTCGACATCCCGGCCTCGTCCCTGCCCGAAGATGTGAAGGAACGCCTGCTGGCCCTGCGCGACAGCCGCATCACGCAGGACGGCGTGCTGGTCATCAAGGCGCAGCAGCACCGCAGCCAGGACCTGAACCGGCTCGATGCCTACGCCCGCCTGCACGAGCTGGTCAACAGCGTGGCCCGGCCGCCCAAGACACGCCGCGCCACCCAGCCTACCTACGGCTCGCGCCAGCGGCGGCTGGAGGGCAAGAGCCAGCGCTCCGAGACCAAGGCCCTGCGCGGGCGGGTGCGCAACGGCTCGGACTCGCATTGAATCCGCCCCAGCGCGGTTATTCCAGATCCCCTAGCATTCAGCCATGACAACCTCTCTCCAAATTGATTTCGTGTCCGACATTGCCTGCCCCTGGTGCGCCGTGGGCCTGGGCGGCCTGGAGCAGGCGCTGGACCAGCTGCTGGGCCAGGTCGATGTCCAGATCCGCTTCCAGCCTTTCGAGCTCAATCCCGCCATGGGCCCCGAAGGCCAGGACATGACCGAGCACCTGACCGAGAAATACGGCTCCACGCCCGAGCAGCAGGCGCAGATCCGCGAGACCATCCGTGCGCGCGGCGCCGAGGTGGGTTTTCTCTTCAAGCCCGAGGGGCGCGGGCGCATCTGGAACACCTTCGATGCCCACCGCCTGCTGCACTGGGCCGGCGAGCAGGGGCCGGACAAGCAGTACGCGCTGAAGAAGGAACTGCTCACCGCCTACCACGGCCGCGCCGAGAACGTGAGCGATGCCGAGGTGCTGGTGCGCGCCTGCCTCACCGCTGGCCTGGACGAGGCGCGCGCCCGCGAAATCCTGGCCGGCGACGAGTACGCCCTGACCGTGCGCCAGAACGAGCTGCAGTGGCAGCAGGCCGGCATCCATTCCGTGCCGGCGGTGATCGTGAACCGCCAGTACCTGATCTCCGGTGGCCAGCCCGCGGCCGCCTACGAGGACGCGCTGCGCCGCATTGCCGCAAGCGTCGCCGCCGGCGAGACCGCCTGAGCCCGGGGCCGACCCCAAACTGCAAGCGATTGTTTCCGCCGCCTCACGCGGCGGCCGGATTGCGGTATGGTCTGGGGGCCTTCTGCATCACCCGCGACTGGCGGGCGTCATGCCGAGGGTATCTCGTTGAATCCGGAGTTCTTCTCATGTCGGTTTTGCTGCGCTATTTCATGATCGTGGTGGCTTGTGTCTTTCTGCTGTTGGGCATGCAGCTGCCCAATCTGACGGACCAGTACGGCAAGCGCGTGGATGCGTCGCTGCGCGAAGTCACCCTCAATTTCCAGCCGTTCCTGATCATCGCCAACCAGCATACGGCGGGTGATATCGAGGCGCTGATCGCCCTGCACCGCCAGAGCAATGTGGCGGTCTTCAAGGCCGAGGCCGACGCCATCGAGCGCATCTACAAACGCAAGCTGCACCTGGAGGCCCAGCGCAAGGCCATGCAGACCCATCTGCCGGGGCGCTTGTGGCACATGGTGTTCCACCCTGATGCCGAGCTGCGCGAGCAGACCCTGCTGCAGTACAGCGCCACCGTGCCGCTGACACAGGAGGCGGTGATTGCCGGCGGCGTGGTGGCCCTGCTCATGCTGCTGCTGCTCGAAGGCAGCATGGCGCTGGGCCGGCGCCTGAACACCGTCGTGACGCGCCAGATCAACCACCGCTGGCGCGGTGCCGACTAGACGGCGAGGCTCTGGTGTCCACAGGCTGGCGGGTGGCCCGGATGGTGCGGCGTCTGCTGGTCTGCGGCCTGGCCTGCTGGCTGGCGGCGGCGCCGGCAGCGCAACCGCTGACCTTCGGCCTGCTCGGCGACACTCCCTACAGCGCCTGGGAGCGCGCGCAGCTGCCGGACATGCTGGCCGCCATGGGGCGCGAGGGCCTGGCCTTCGCCGTCCACGCCGGTGATATCAAGAGCGGCTCCACCGTCTGCAGTGACGAGGTGCTGCGCGACATCCTGGGCGTGTTCCAGGCCGCGCCGCTGCCCTTGGTCTACGTGCCGGGCGACAACGAATGGACCGACTGCCACCGCAGCAACAACGGCGGCTACGACCCGCTGGAGCGCCTGACCCGCCTGCGCGAGCTCTTTTTTGCCGATGAGGTCGCGCTTGGGGCCGGCCGGCTGGCGTTGGAGCGCCAGAGCCGCGACCCGGCCTATGCGGCCTATCGCGAGAACGTGCGCTGGGAGATGGGTGGGGCGCTGTTCGTCGGCCTGAATCTGCCGGGCAGCAACAACAATTACCACGGCACGCACCGCAGCGGCGGCCCCGTGCCGGAGTACCTGGCGCGCAGCGCGGCCAATCGCGCGTGGCTGGCGCAGTCTTTTGCCCTGGCGCGCCAGCGCCGGCTCGTCGGCATCCTGATCGTGGTGCAGGGCAATCCGGCCTTCGAGGCGGCCAGCGTCGGCCAGCCCAAGCTCGGCTACCGCGACTTCATCGAGCAACTGCGGCAGGAAACCCAGGCCTATGCCGGGCAGGTGGTGCTGGTGCATGGCGACACGCACAGCTACCAGCTCAACCAGCCCCTGCTCGATGCAGCCGGGCAGCGGCTGCTGGACAACTTCACGCGAGTCGAGACCTACGGTTACCCCTTCATGGGCTGGGTGCGCGGTACCGTGGATGCGGCCGATCCACGGGTCTTCCGCTTCACGCCCCTGCGCTGGGACCCGGTCACACCCGCGTCGACGCCGTGAAGCTGCAGGCTGAGTGCGGCTTCAGCCGCTGAACTTGGCGTAAGCCGCCTCGTCCATCAGCGCGTCGAGTTCGGCCGGATTGGACAGCTGGACCTTGTAGAACCAGCCTGCGCCCAGCGGCTCGCTGTTGGCCAACGAAGGGTCGGCGCGCAGCGCCTCGTTGACTTCGGTGACGGTGCCGCCCACGGGGGCGTAGACGTCGGCCGCCGCCTTGACGGACTCCACCACGCCGGCCACGTCCTTCGGTGCCAGCACACGGCCGATGGCCGGCAGCTCCACGAACACGATGTCGCCCAGCGTGTCCTGCGCGTGCACGGTGATGCCCACCACGCCCGTCTCGCCTTCCACCCGCACCCACACGTGTTCGTCGCTGAACCTGATCATAGTCATCACTCCGTAATCGAGGGCGTGATCTTACCTGTGCGGCGCGGGCATAAAAAAACCGGCCCGAAGGCCGGTTGTTCAGCTCTAAGCGCTGGGCTTAGTAGCGGTTGGTGCGGCCAGCGCCGTAACCACCACCACCGCCGCCACCGCTACGGCCGCCGCCGCCGAAACCGCCGCCACCACCGGTGCGGGGTTCCATCGGACGGGCAACGTTCACGACCATGTCGCGGCCGTCGACGTTCTGGCCGTTCATGCCGCGGATGGCCGCTTCGGCTTCCGCCGGGCTGGACATTTCCACGAAGCCGAAGCCCTTGGAGCGGCCGCTGTCGCGGTCCATCATGACCTTGGCCGACTGAACGCCGCCAAACTCACCGAATTTTTGTTGAAGATCGTCGTCCCGCACCGAGTAGGAGAGGTTGCCGACGTAAAGCTTGCTGCTCATGGATGAGCCTTTCAAAAAAAGCGTCTTTGATTTCCAGGAAATCTCGACGCGGGGAAAATGACGGTCTTGGTTTAAAAAACCATCAAAGAATGGGTTCAGCGAAACGTGCGCCGAGCGGGCGCGGGAGCGCCGCCGGAGCGGGGTTCGAGGTGGCGGAAGGTGATGCGGCCCTTGCCCAGGTCATAGGGCGAGAGCTCGAGCGACACCTTGTCGCCGGCCAGGATACGGATGTGGTGCTTGCGCATCTTGCCGCCGGTATAGGCCACCAGGGAGTGGCCGTTGTCCAGCGTCACGCGAAAGCGCGAATCGGGCAGCACCTCTTCGACCTTGCCTTGCATTTCAATCAATTCTTCTTTGGCCATGAGGTGCTCCTTGCGATAAGTAGAAAAGTGAGGGTTTCAGGCGTGGCAGTGGCGCTGTTGCAGCCAGCTATGGCCTTCGGCGACAGCGTACTGCAGCGCGCCTTCGCGGGTGTCGAATTCGGGCACGAAACGGTAGACGCGGTCAGAGGTGCCGCGGCCGCTGCCGCTGCGGATCGACACGGAAGCCGTGTACTGGCCGGACTCGGTGAGCCGGCTGAGGGGTGAGACAAGGTACTTGCCCACCGAGAAAGCTTGTTCTGTAGTGGTATTCATGTTGACGCGCGTTTCATCGCGCGGCGAAAAATCAGGGTAAACCGTGCAGCGATCAGGCTGGACGTTGCGGCACACGCCGCTGGGGTGTCCGGTCTGAGCTTGGAATGAGGGAGACCGGGGGTAAAGCTCGCCGCTGGGGTGAGTTTGACGACCGAGAGGGCCGGAGGTATCGGCCAGAAGGGCGTGGTGGGCGGCGTGTATGGGGCCGCTGACCGTGTCAGACAACAGTTGCTGCAAAGGTAAGCAAATCGCAGCAACCCGCGTATTGTACGTCGGATTGCGGGATCGTGCTGGTTTATTTCACGGCGGGCATAAAGAGCGGCCGGCTTGACGCTTGCGGCACTCTGCGCGAAGCTCCGGCCACGGGGCACAAGCATCACCACATACCCCGGCAGGAGAACCCATGGATCTGCTCGATTTCGCCCGCGGTCCGGCCCTGGTGCTGGCCGTGCTGATCTTTGTGCTGGGGGTGGCCTGGCGCCTTGCGGGCGTGCTGCGCCGTCCGCGCCTGCCCGACCTCTCACCAGCGCGCCTAGGCGCCCCGCCGCCGTGGCAGGGCGCCCTGCGCGGCATCGCCAGCGGCCTGTATCCGCGCCGCCGCTTCGGCCCCGGCGCCTTCGTCAGTGCGCTCAACGGCTACGTCTTCCACATCGGCCTGGCGCTGATCGTCTTCGGCTACGGGCCACACATCGCCTTCGTCCGGCGCCATCTCGGCCTGGGCTGGCCGGCGCTGCCCGATGCCGTGATGTACCTGGCCGCCGGCGTGACCATCCTGTCCATGCTCATGGCCCTGGTGCTGCGCCTGACCGATCCGGTGCTCAAGCTGATCTCCAGCGGCAACGACTGGCTGAGCTGGGCGCTGACCTTCCTGCCCGTCATCACCGGCATGGGTGTCATCACCGAGGCCTCGGTCAACACCCTGGCGCGCAGCCACACCATCTACCGCGACCCGCTGGCCCTGCACCTGCTGGCCTTCGAGTTGTTGCTGATCTGGTTCCCCTTCGGCAAGCTCATGCACGCTTTCCTGTTCCCGTTCTCGCGCGGCGCCACCGGCGTGCGCTTCAGCCACCGCGGGGTGTCATCATGAGCAGCGCCAACTTCGACCAGCAGGGCACGCAGAGCGACGGCGAGCGCCTGCAGGCCGCCATGCAGAGCTTCGTCTCGGAGTTCGGCGTCACCGCGGCGCTGCACCTGGAGTCCTGCGTGCACTGCGGCCTGTGCGCCTCGGCCTGCCACTTCCATGTCACCACCGGCGACCCCAGGTACACGCCCATCCACAAGCTGGAGCCCTTCCGCCGCGCCTACTGGCGCGAAGCCAGCCCGCTGGCGCCCCTCATCCGCAAGCTCGGCCTGGTGAAAGCGCCCGAGCTCGCCGACCTGCAGAACTGGCAGGAGCTGATCTACGACGCCTGCACCATGTGCGGCCGCTGCACCATCGCCTGTCCCATGGGCATCGACATCGCCGAACTGATCAAGGAAGCGCGCCACGGCATGTTCAAGGCCGGCCTGGTGCCGGAGCGCCTGGCCCTGATGGACCGCGCCGCCCGCCAGTGGGGCAGCACCGCCACCCCCGGCGAAGACCTGCCCGACATCCTGGCCGACGCCGCGCGCGAGCACGGCGTGGCCATCCCCTGCGATCTGCCCAGCGCCGACATCCTGGTCACCGCTGCGCCGGCCGAGCTGGGCGAGCACACCAAGGCGCTGGCCGACGCAGCCAAGATCCTCAACCGCCTGGGCCTGCGCTGGACCATGCACAGTGAGGGCTTCGACGCCTCCAACATAGGCTTCAACAACGGCGACCTCGAGTTGCAGGAGCGGCTCACCCGTTCGCTGGTGGACACCGCGGTGAAGATCGGCGCCAACACCGTGCTGCTGCCCGAATGCGGCCATGCCTACGGTGCCGCGCGCTGGGAGGCCGCCAAGTGGTACGGCCAGGCGCTGCCGGTGCGCATCCTGCACATGACCGAGTTCCTGGACGAGCAGCTGGCCGCCGGCAAGCTCCGCGTGAAGAAGATCGGCGCCACCGCCACCTTCCACGACCCCTGCCAGATCGTGCGCCGCGGCGGCCTGGAAGCGGCGGCGCGCCGGGTGCTGGCCGCGCTGGGCTTCGAACTCATCGAGCTGCAGGACCACGGCGTGACGGGTTACTGCTGCGGGGGCGGCGGCGGCGTGGTGTCCAACCTGCGCGCCGCACCGCTGCGGCAGAAGGTGTTCGCGCTCAAGCAGCAGCAGATCGACGCCACCGGCGCCCAGCACTTCGTCACCAGTTGCGGCCAGTGCCGCATCACCTTCGAACAGGGGGCGAAGAAGGCCGGCTGGACCAAGCCCACCGAAAGCCTGCTGGAGCTGGTGGCCGACCAGCTGGCCGATTGAGCGCGGGAGGGCAGGGTTGATCCGCGTCAAACACGCCGGCGGGCGTTTGTGGGCTAATCAGATCTGGTCACGTTCACAAGACGTGCGCCAACAGCCAGCGCCACCCGCGTCACGCCCATGTCCAAGAAATTTCCCATCGTCCCCGCCCACCCCGAGCGCGTCTGCTGGGGCTGCGACCTCTATTGCCCGGCCGACTCCATGCGCTGCGGCAACGGTTCTGAGCGCACCCAGCATCCCTGCGAATTGTTCGGCCCCGACTGGCAGCAGTGGGGCGGCGACGTCGTGCCGCCTGCCGCCGAGCTCGAGGCGGCAACGGCCGGCACCCCGCGGCCCGGGCAGGGCTGAGCCGGTCTGATGCTGGCACGCCTGCAACAAGCCCTGGGCCTGGGTCTGCTCCTGCTGCTGGCACTGTGGCTGCGTCACGCCTGGCCCCAGCCGGCGCTCTTGGCGGGCGGCCTGCTGCTGTTGACGCTCGGGCACGGCAGCGTGCTGGCGCTGCAATTCGTCGCCGCCCAGCGCCTCAACCGCACCGATCCGGCCCCGCGCGCGGGCGCACGCCTGCTGTGGCGCGCCTGGGCCCGCGAGGTGCTGACGGCGCCGCGCGTCTTCCTCTGGCAGCAGCCCTGGCGCTGGCGGGCCGTGCCGGATGCGCTGGCCACCGACGGCACGCTGCATGGCCGGCGCGGCATCGTTTTCATCCACGGCTTCGTCTGCAACCGCGGCTACTGGAACCCCTGGTTGCGCCGGTTGCGCGGCAGCGGCCATGCCTATGCCGCCGTCAACCTGGAGCCGGTGTTCGGCACCATCGACGACTACGTGCCCACCATCGAGGCCGCCGTGCAGCGCGTGACCGCCGCCAGCGGCCTGCCGCCGCTGCTGGTCTGCCACAGCATGGGTGGGCTGGCCGCCCGCGCCTGGCTGCGCGCCCACCAGGCCGACGCGCGCGTGCACGGCGTGGTCACCATCGGCACGCCGCACCACGGCACCTGGCTGGCCCGCTGGGCCAGCACGGCCAACAGTCGCCAGATGGCGCTGCACAGCGACTGGCTGCAACAGCTGGAGCGTGACGAGCCGGCGCAGCGTTGCCGCCTGTACACCTGCTACTACTCCAACACCGACAACATCGTCTTCCCGGCCTCCACGGCCATCCTGGCGGGCGCCGACAACCGGTTGGTGAGCGGCCTGCCCCACGTGGCACTGGGCCTGGCGCCGCAGCTCATGCACGAGGTGCTGGCCCAGGCCGGCGTGGCGCGCGCCTGACGCCGGCGCGCGCGGCGGGAGCACAATCGGGCGGACCGGCCAGCAACAGAGGAGGGCAGTTCATGCGCAAGGGGCTGATCCATCACCGCACCGATCTCACGACCATCGCCACCTGGGCCATGTTCAGCCGTGGTCTGCAACCCGATTTCCCGCTCGCGGTGCAGCAGCAGCTGGCCCGGCTCAAGGGCCCGGCGCAGGACGACAACAGTCGCATCCGCGACCTCACCGCGCTGCCCTGGTGTTCCATCGACAACGACGACTCGCGCGACCTCGACCAGCTCACCGTGGGCGAGGCACTGCCGCACGGGCGCGCGCGCCTGTTCGTGGCCGTGGCCGACGTCGATGCGCTGGTGAAAAAAGGCTCGCCCGTCGACGAGCACGCGCGCCTGAACACCACCTCGGTCTACACCTCGGCGCGCGTCTTCCCCATGCTGCCCGAGCGTCTGTGCACCGACCTCACCTCGCTCAACGAGGGCGAGGACCGCCTGGCCCTGGTGTGCGAGATGGAGTTCAGCGACGACGGCCTGCTGACCGGTTTCCAGCTCTACCGCGCCCGGGTGCGCAACCAGGCACAGCTGGCCTACGACGCGGTGGCTGCCTGGATCGAGGCCAAGGGCGAGCTGCCGGCCGCGGCCCACCGCGTGCGCGGCATGGACGTGCAGCTGCGTCTGCAGGACGACCTGGCCCAGAAGCTGCGGGTGCTGCGGCGCGCCGAGGGCTCGCTGGAGTTCGAGAGCTTCCAGCCGCGCGCCGTCTTCGACGGCGAACGCATCACCGACATCGTGCTGCAGCCGCACAACCGGGCGCGCCAGCTGATCGAGGAGTTCATGATCGCCACCAACACCTGCACCGCGCGTTTTCTGGCCGCGCAGGGCACGGCGTCCTTGCGCCGGGTGGTGCGTTCACCCGAGCGCTGGCTGCGCATCGTGGAGGTGGCGCACGACTACGGCGAATCCCTGCCCCCGCAGCCCGACGCCCGGGCGCTGCAGGCCTTTCTGGCGCGCCAGCACAAGCGCGATCCGCTGCGCTTTCCCGACCTCTCGCTGGTCATCGTCAAGCTCATGGGCTCGGGCGAGTACGTGGTGGAGCGGCCGGACGCCGAGCCCATCGGCCACTTCGGCCTGGCGGTGCAGGACTACATGCACTCCACTGCGCCCAACCGCCGTTACCCGGACCTGATCACCCAGCGCCTGCTCAAGGCCGCGCTGGCCGGGGAGAAACCGCCCTACACGCTGGCCGAGCTGGTGGAACTGGCCGACCATTGCACCGCGCAGGAAGACGCGGCGCAGAAGGTGGAGCGCCAGCTGCGAAAGTCCGAGGCCGCCTTGCTGCTGCACTCGCGCATCGGCCAGCGTTTCGACGGCCTCGTCACCGGCATCAACGCCAGCGGCACCTGGGTGCGCATCGTCGACCCCCCGGCCGAAGGGCGCCTGAGCGGCGAGCTGCCGGAACTGCGCGTGGGGCAGCTGTTGCGTGTCAAGCTGGTCTCCACCTCGGTGGAGCGCGGTTTCATCGACTTCGTCCTCACGCACTGAGGGGCGGCCGCTCCCGGTGGTAACGGCCGCTGCCGCGCTGCAGCACCGTGTCCGTGGGCAGCAGGTCGCCGGGCTCGTAGTCGGGTTGGCCCTGCAGGCGCCGGTACAGCGGCGTGAAGTCGATGCGTGCCAGCTCCAGCAGCTGGTCCAGATCGCGCAGCACGAAATACGTCTCCTGGAAGTCGTCGATGCGGTAGCGCGTGCGCAGCACCCGCGCCACGTCGAAGGCGATGCGGTGGGGCGAGGCATCGTCCAGGCTGAACACGCTCTCCGTGTTGGACGACAGGATGCCGGCGCCGTAGATGCGCAGCTGGCCGTCCTCCTGCACCAGGCCGAACTCCACCGTGTACCAGTAGACCCGGGCCAGCTGCGCCAGAAAACCCAGGCGCTGCGCCTTGAGTCCGCCCTCGCCGTAGGCCTGGATGTAATCGGCCATGGCCGGGTTCATGAGGATGGGCACGTGGCCGAAGACGTCGTGAAACACGTCCGGCTCCTGCAGGTAGTCCAGCTGCTGCGGTGTGCGGATGAAGTTGCCGGCCGGAAAGCGCCGGTGGGCCAGGTGCTCGAAGAACACCTCGTCGGGCACCAGGCCGGGCACGGCCACCACCTGCCAGCGTGTGCGCGCATGCAGCACCTCGTTGAGCTGGTCGAAGTCCGGGATCTGCTGCGCCGAGATCGGCAGCGCCTGCAGGCCCTGCACAAAGGCGGCGCAGGCGCGCCCATGCAGCAGGCGGCTCTGGCGCTCGTACAGCGTGCGCCAGGTGGCGTGCTCCTGCGCCGTGTAGCGGGCCCAGCCCTGGTCCACGGTCCAGTCGGCGCGCTCGGGTCGGTAGCCGGTGGCGGCCAAGCCGTGCAGTTCGGGGCTGTCCATGGCGAGCCTCCCTCAGGCAGCGGGCGTGCCGGCCAGCGTGTTCATGGCCAGGGCCATCTCCACGTCCAGCTCGGTCACGCCGCCGGCGTCGTGCGTGGTCAGCACCACGTCCACGCGGTTGTAGACGTTGCGCCACTCCGGGTGGTGGTTCATGCGCTCGGCCAGCAGCGCCACCCGGGTCATGAAGCCAAAGGCGGCGCTGAAGTCGGCAAACACGAACAACCGCTGCAGCGCGGGGCGCTGCGGGTCGTAGGTCCAGCCCGGCAGGCGCGCCAGCGCCGCCTGCACTGCGCTCTCGTCATAGGGGGTTCGGGCCATGCTCAGTCTCCCACTTGCAGCGCGCCGCGCCGGATCTGGTCACGCTCCAGGCTCTCGAACAGGGCCTTGAAGTTGCCCTCGCCGAAACCCTCGTCGGCCTTGCGCTGGATGAACTCGAAAAACACCGGGCCCAGCAGCGTCTCGGAGAAGATCTGCAGCAGCAGGCGCGGCCGGCCGTCCTGGGTGGAGCCATCGAGCAAAATGCCGCGCGCCTGCAGCTCGGGCACGGGCTCGCCGTGGCCGGGCAGGCGCTCGGCCAGCATCTCGTAATAGATGTCGTTGGGCGCCGTCATCAGCGGAATGCCGGCCAGCTGCAGCGCGTCCACGCTCTCGATCAGGTTGTCCGTCAGCAGGGCGATGTGCTGGATGCCCTCGCCGCTGAACTTCATCAGGTATTCCTCGATCTGCCCTGCGCCCCGGCCCGACTCCTCGTTCAGCGGAATGCGGATCAGGCCGTCGGGCGCCGTCATGGCGCGGCTGGTCAGGCCGGTGTATTCACCCTGGATGTCGAAATAGCGGATCTCGCGGAAGTTGAAGATGCGTTCGTAGAAGTGGCCCCAGAAAGCCATGCGGCCGCGGTAGACGTTGTGCGTCAGGTGGTCGATCAGCTTGAAGCCGTGGCCGCGCGGATGGCGGTCCACGCCTTCCAGAAATTCGAAGTCGATGTCGTAGATGGACTTGCCGTCTTCGAAGCGGTCGATCAGGTAGAGCGGCGCGCCGCCGATGCCCTTGATCGCCGGCAGCCGCAGCTCCATGGGGCCGGTGGGCACCTCCACCGGCTGCGCGCCCAGTTCGATGGCGCGGGCATAGGCCTGGTGCGAATCGCGCACGCGAAACGCCATGGCGCAGGCGCTGGGGCCGTGCTCGGCGGCGAAGTAACCCGCCAGGCTGCGCGGCTCGCGGTTGACGATGAAGTTGATGTGGCCCTGGCGGTACAGCAGCACATCCTTGCTGCGGTGGCGCGCCACCAGGGAGAAGCCCATTTTCTCGAACAGGGGCTCCAGGGTGTGGGGCTGGGGCGAGGCGAATTCCACGAACTCGAAGCCGCACAGGCCCATGGGATTGTCGAACAGATCAGCCATGAGTGGTCTCCAGAAAATTGATCAGGGTGCGGGGCGGCCCGCACCGTCGGTGCCTCAACGGCCGCGCAAGGGCGGCGAGTCAGCCGTGGCGCGCCGGCGGCGCGCAGGGCCGCCCGCGCGTGCTGCGCGCCAGGTGCTGGCCGAAGATCAGGAACTGGATGGACATGGGTTTCTTGACGTGCGGCAAGGTTAACGCATTCGGGAGCGGCGCGCCAGCGGCCCGGCCGCCGGGATTTCCCTCCCGCGATGCCCTTGCGGGCGGCAGGTGTTTGTGACCTGGGTCAATGCCATCCGTTAAGATTCAATCTGTATGTATCTTATGGGGCCTGCGCCTGCCCGCCCATGACCGATCCCACCCCCGCCCGCATCATCCCCATCCTGCCCCAGGCACCGGACCCGGGGTTGATGGTGTCCCTCTACGAGAAACAGAAGAAGATCTACCCACGCGCCGTCAGCGGCTGGTACGCCCGCTGGCGCTGGCTCATGGTCTGGCTCACCCAGATCGTGTTCTACGGCTTGCCCTGGCTGCAGTGGAACGAGCGCCAGGCCGTGCTGTTCGAGCTGAACGAGCGCCGTTTTTACGTGTTGGGCTTGGTGCTGCACCCGCAGGACTTCATCTACCTGGCCGCGCTGCTGGTCATCTCGGCCATCGCCCTGTTCTTCTTCACCGCCGTGGCCGGGCGCCTGTGGTGCGGCTACGCCTGCCCGCAGACCGTCTACACCGAGATCTTCCTCTGGGTGGAGCGCCGCACCGAAGGCGACCGCAGCGCGCGCATGCGCCTGGACGCCGCGCCCTGGGGGGTGGAGAAGCTCGCGCGCAAGGGCGCCAAGCAGGGCGCCTGGCTGGCCATCGGTCTGTACACCGGTTTCACCTTCGTCGGCTACTTCACGCCCATCCGCACGTTGGCGGCCGAGGCGGCCGCCTTGTCCTTCTCGCCCTGGGAGTGGTTCTGGGTGCTGTTCTACGGCTTTGCCACCTACGGCAACGCCGGTTACCTGCGTGAACAGGTCTGCAAATACATGTGCCCCTACGCCCGCTTCCAGAGCGCGCTGATCGACATGGATTCGCTGGTCATCGCCTACGACGCCCAGCGCGGCGAATCGCGCGGCTCGCGCTCGCGCAGGGCCGACCCGAAAGCGCTGGGGCTGGGCGACTGCATCGACTGCACCCTGTGCGTGCAGGTCTGCCCGACCGGCATCGACATCCGCAACGGCCTGCAGAACGAATGCATCGCCTGTGCCGCCTGCATCGACGTCTGCGACGATGTCATGGGCAAGATGGGTTACGCCCAGGGCCTGATCCGCTACTCCTCGGGCAACGCCATCGCCAAGAGCTGGTCGCCGACGCAGATGCTGCGCCGCGTCTGGCGCCCGCGTGTGCTGATCTACGGCGCGCTGCTGCTGGCCATGGGCCTGGCCTTTGTGGCCAGCCTCACGCTGCGCCAGGGTTTTGTGGTCGACGTCATCAAGGACCGCGGCGCGATGGCGCGTGTGGTGGGGCGCGGTGAGGTGGAGAACGTCTACCGCATGCAGATCACCAACGGCAGCGAGCAGCCGCAGCACTACCGCATCCAGGTCAGCGGGCTGGACGGGCTGGCCATCGTCACCGCCCACGAGCTGCTGGTGGAGCCCACCGGCATCGGCACGCTGCCGCTGCGCCTCACGCTGCCGCCGGAGGTGGCCGAAACCCACCGCGGCAAGTCCCACCCCATCGTCTTCGAGGTCACGCTGGCGCAAGAGACCGGTACGACCACGGTGCGCGCGAAGTCCACCTTCCTGGTGCCGCGCTGAGGCGGCCGTAGACGCGCGTCACCCGCGGCCGGGCGCCTCAGCGCCGCGGCAGCAGGCAGATCGTGACCAGCGCCGAGGAGTCGTGCAGCGCCCGCAGCGCATGCGGCTCCTCGCCGCGCAGGTGGATGAAATCGCCGGCCTGCAGCACCTGCGTGGCCGCGGGCGTGCTGAACTCGATACGCCCTTCGATGCACTGCACGGTGATTTCACCGGGGGTCGCGTGTTCGCGCATCGCGGTGCCGGCGGGCAGCACCACACGCACCACCTCCAGCTGCTCGGCCTTCAGCAGTGCCGTGGTGCGGGCGCCGACCAGAGCGTCGCCCAGCGCCAGCACGCTGACGACCTGTCCGGACTGCACGTGGGGTTGCGCCATGGCCTGATCTCCAGAAATGTGTTGACGGGGTTTGATGGTGCGCCGGATGCGCTCGCCTGTCCAGTGCGCAGTGGCGTCCCCAAAAAAAAGAGCCCGACCTGCGCCGGGCTCAAGTCTGGGATCAAAACGGTGTCAGGCGCAGCCGCAGCCGCCCGAGCCGCAGCCGCCCTGCGGGGCTGCGTGCTCGAACTGCGGGAACAGCACGTTGTTCTCGAGGTGGATGTGGTTGATCAGGTCGTCGTTGAGTTGGGCGATGCCGGCGTAGAGCGCGCGCCAGGTGTTGCAGGCCCCTTCCGGCGGCGTGGCGTCGTTCGTGAGGGCGGCCAGCTTTTCCAGCGTCAGGCCGTGGTCGACGTGCTCGTAGCGCATCATGCCGATGGGCTGCAGCGCGAAGGCATGGGCGCCGGCCTTGAGCATGGGGAAGAGCACCTGCTCCTCCTTCATCATGTGGTTCAGCAGCTCCTGCTCCATGTTCTCCAGGAACTCGCCCAGCCCGGCCGGCACGTCCGGGTGATCGCGGTGCACGGCTTCCACCCGGCGCGCCATGCGCACCAGCTCGGGCAGTTGCGCGCGGTGCACCTCGTGGTAGCGCGAAAGAATGTGGTCGATGAGCGCGCCCGGCTCGGCGATCTGCGGTGCCGTGGTGGGGCGCTGCAGTTGCGAGAGTTCGGCCAGCACCGCGTTCACGTCCAGGTCCTTCTCGGCCGCGGCATCCGCCAGGCTGACCTGGCCGCCGCAGCAGAAGTCCAGCTTCAGGCGGCGAAAGACGGCGGTGGCGCCCGGCAGCTGCACGGCAATCTGGCCTATGGCCTGGCTGGCGCTCAAGGGCTCGGCGGCGGTCGTTTCCAGTCTGGCATTCATCTCGATACTCCTTTTTGAACGGCTTGCCGTCATTATGAGATGAAAGGGGTATGTTGAATAGATCTTAAACCTTGATCTGGCGCAAATTCCGGGGGTATAGGCGGGGGTCAGGCGCGGGCCGGCGGCTGCCGCACCATGTCGGCCGGCCGCACCCAGCGGTCGAAGTCCGCCGCGCTGACGTAGCCCAGCGCCAGCGCCGCCTCGCGCAGGGTGCTGCCGTCGTGGTGCGCGCGTTTGGCGATCTCGGCGGCGCGGTCGTAGCCGATGTGCGGCGCCAGCGCCGTCACCAGCATCAGCGAGCGCTCCAGCAGTTGCGTGATGCGCTCCCGCCGGGGCGTGATGCCGCGCGCGCAGTGTTCGTCGAAGCTGACCATGCCGTCGGCCAGCAGGCGGATGCTCTGCAGCAGGTTGTGGGCGATCAGCGGCTTGTAGACGTTGAGCTCGAAATTGCCCGACGCGCCGCCCACCGTGATGGCCACGTCGTTGCCCATCACCTGGCAGCACAGCATGGTGAGCGCCTCGCACTGGGTGGGGTTGACCTTGCCCGGCATGATGGAGCTGCCCGGCTCGTTCTCGGGCAGGCTGATCTCGCCCAGGCCCGAGCGCGGGCCCGAGGCCAGCCAACGCACGTCGTTGGCGATCTTCATCAACGCCACCGCCAGGGCCTTGAGCGCGCCGTGCAATGCCACCAGCTCATCATGCGCGGCCAGGGCCGCGAACTTGTTGGGTGCGCTGCTGAAGGGCAGGCCGGTGGCCTGCGCCAGTTCGGCCGCCACGCGCGCGCCGAATTCGGGGTGGGTGTTCAGGCCCGTGCCCACCGCCGTGCCGCCGATGGCCAGCGGGTAGAGGGCACCCAGCGTCGCCTGCAGCAGCGCCTGCGCATGCGCCAGCTGCGCCGCGTAACCCGAGAACTCGTCACCCAGCGTCAGCGGCGTGGCGTCCTGCAAATGGGTGCGGCCGATCTTCACGATGTCGGCGAACTCGGCCGCCTGGCCCGCCAGCGTGTCGTGCAGGCCGGTCAGGGCGGGCTGCAGCGCCTGCGTCATGCCCAGCGCGGCGGCCAGATGCATGGCGGTGGGGAAGACGTCGTTGGACGACTGGCCCAGGTTCACGTCGTCGTTCGGGTGCACCAGCCGGTCTTGCCCGCGCGTGCCGCCCAGCAACTCCGAGGCGCGGTTGGCCAGCACCTCGTTCATGTTCATGTTGCTCTGGGTGCCCGAGCCGGTCTGCCAGACCGAGAGCGGAAACTCCTGCGTGTGCCGCCCGGCCAGCACCTCGTCGGCCGCCGTCACGATGGCCTGGGCCTTGGCGGGCGGCAGCAGGTCGAGATCGAGATTCACCTGGGCGCAGGCCCGCTTGATGCGGGCCAGGGCCAACACGATCTCGGGCGGCATGCGTTCGGTGGAGATGGCGAAGAACTGCAGCGAACGCTGCGTCTGCGCGCCCCACAGCCGCGCCGCCGGCACTTCGATGGTGCCGAAGGCGTCGCGTTCCGTGCGGCTGGCCGCGGGTCCGGTGGTGGCGCTGCGGGTCGGCGAGGGCATGGGCAGCTCCTTTCGGTGGCAACTCATTACAACCCCGTTTGTTGTGGGGCGTTGGATTTGGGAGTTCAATACCATCTTGCCCGTATGGCAGGCACTACCGCAAAGGATGGCCGATATGTCGCCCCACTATCACCGCTTCTCCGAGTTGTTCGCCCAACTGGGCCTGCCCAGCGATGTGCCCAGCATTGCCGGTTTCATCCAGCGCCACACGCCGCTGGACCCGCGCACCCGGCTGGAGGAGGCCACCTTCTGGACGCCGGCCCAGGCCGCTTTCCTGCACGAGCAGTTCGTGGCCGACGCCGATTGGGCCGAGGTGACCGACCAGCTCAACCTCGCCCTGCGCAAGACCACGCACTGAAACTAACCGGGGCCGGAGCGTTTGCCCGCGCGCTCCAGACCCAGGCGGAGCTGGTGTTGCGCCGGGTCGCCCGGCGCCGTGGAGAGGCGGGCCCGCTGGCCCTCGACCAGGTGGTAGGTCCGCACGGCCGCGCCGTTGCGCAGCACGCGCAGGGTCCGCGCCGGTGTGGTCGCGGCGAAATATTCCTCGTAGGGGCCGGCGCTGTCCTCATCGGTCCAGACATACAGGCCGTCCTGGCCCTGGAGCTGGCCGGGCCACAGATCGAACTGGCTGGCCCGTGCCTCCGGCTCCGGCCGTGCCGGCAGCCGGCCCCCGGTGTAGTAGATGATCTGGGCGCTGAGCTGGTGCGAAGGCGCCAGCGCAAAAGCCGCCTCGGGGTGTTTGCGCAGCTCTGCCCCCAGTTCCCGCCAGCCGTGAAAACCGTTGGACGCGTCGGCGGCGGCCAGTTCGGGCGAGAACTCGTGCAGCGGCAGCAGGCCGAAACGCGCATGCAGCGTCAGGACCACCGAGAGCGCCAGGCTCAGACCGAAGGCGAGTGACCACAGGCCTCGGCGCAGCCGGCTGTCGCCCTCCAGGCAGTAGCGCGCCACCAGGATGCTGAACGTGACGTAGGCAAACGCCGGCCAGTTGGGGCCGGCCACCGTGCGCAGGGACGACAGGCCGAAAAAGGCGATCACCGGCAGCGAGGTGGCCAGCAGCCACAGCGTGGCCTGGTCCCGGCGCCAGAGGGCCGCCACCGCCGCGGCCATACCCAGCAGCCAGACCACCGGCCCGGTGATGAGCATCTGGCCCGCCAGGTATTCCATGACCGGGCCGAGCGAACGTACGGCCCCGCCCAGGCCATGGTTGAGCTGGAAGGCGAACGACACCCAGTCGTGCTGGCTGTTCCAGTAGACCACCGGCAGGAACACCGCAAAGCCCGTCAGCAGCGCCAGATAGGGGTGGACGGTCTTGAGCCAGCGCCGCTCATCGCTCAGCAGCAGATAGAGGAAGAGGCAGGGCGCCAGCAGCACGGCCGTGTACTTGGACAGCAGCGCCAGGCCGAAGGAGAGGCCCAGCGCATACCAGAGCCAGGTCTGGCCGGTGCGCATGAGCTGCCAGAACAGCCACAGGCTCAGCGACCAGAAGAGGAACACCGGGATGTCCGGGGTGATGACCATCAGGCCCATCAGCGTCAGCGGGTAGACGTTGAACAGCAGCACGCTGCCCGCGGCCACCGCCACGCTGCGCGTGAGCTGCAGGGCCAGCTGCCAGATCAGGCCGCTGACGACCAGCGCCACAAGGGTGCCCGGCAGGCGCACCCACAGCTCGGCGTCCGAGTGGCGGGTGCTCAGCCAGATGAACCAGGCCACCATGGGCGGGTGGTCGAAGTAGGCCACGTCCGGCTGCCGCGACCACAACCAGTAATAGGCCTCGTCGGGATGCAGCTCCAGGGTGGCGGAGAGGTACAGGCGCCACAGCGTGAGCGCGCCGACCAAAAGGACGGTGGTCCGTTTGGTCAGCACTTGTTCCATGGTGGTCGGTTGGAGAGACTGCATGCAGCCACGCGGCGGGTGAAGGCGTGATTAGACTGCTGCGGCCGGCACCCTGCAAGCGGGTCTGATTTCACCCCCAAAGTCCCTACGCCCCCGCCGGGCACGCGGGCGCACTAAGCTGCGCCTTCCCCGATTTTTTCCTCGTCCCCCGGAGTTGCCCATGACCATTTCCATGTACCAGGCCAGCGTGCCGCGTTTCATCCACACGCTCAACAGCCTGTCCGCCATCCTGGACAAGGCGCAGGCCCATGTGGACACGAAGAAACTCGACGAGACCGCGCTCACCGGCTTTCGCCTCTACCCCGACATGCTGCCCATGGCCCGCCAGATCATGATCGCCAGCGACACGGCCAAGGGCGCGGTGGCGCGTCTGGCGGGGGTGGAGATCCCGGTCTACGAAGACGTGGAAAAGACCCTGGCCGAGCTCAAGGCCCGCACCGCCAAGACCGTGGCCTATCTGCAGACCTTCACCCCGGCGCAGATCGACGGCAGCGAAGAGCGGGAAGTCGTCATCAAGCGCCGCGACAGCGAAACCCGCCACAGCGGCCTGCAGTTCCTGCTGGGCCAGGCCGTGCCCAACTTCTATTTCCACGTCACCACGGCCTACGCCATCCTGCGCCACAACGGCGTGGAGATCGGCAAGCGCGACTACCTGGGCAACCCCTGAGCGCTTAGGGCACGATAAGCGTGCCCGGCGGCGTGGTGTCCAGCGCGCGCGCCAGCGCATCGCTGTGCAGGATCAGCGCCGGGCGGCCGGTGGCGCTGACGAAGGTCGCCGCGCTTTCCACCTTGGGGGCCATGGAGCCGGCGCCCAGCACGCCGGCGTCCAGCAGGGCCCGGGCCTCGGCCACGCTCAGCCGCTCCCGCAGCCGCGCCTGCGGGCTGCCGTGCCCGTCCTCCACGCCGGCCACATTGGTGGCGAACACCAGCGCCTGCGCCTGGTAGGCCACGGCCAGCCGGGCCGCCATCCAGTCCTTGTCGATCACGCCGGCCAGGCCCAAGGAACCCTGCGCCGTGCGCGCCAGCGCAATACCGCCGCCGCCACCGGCGATCACGTGCTGTTCGCCCAGCAGGGTGGCAATGGCCCGTTCCTCCACCACGGCCAGCGGGTAGGGCGAGGCCACGGTGCGGCGCCAGCCGCCGGCCAGCTGCACGGCCGGCCCGCTCGGGCGCGTGCCCAGCAGCGGGCCCACGGGTTTGGTGGGGTGCTCGAAGGCCGGGTCGGCCGGGTCCACCAGGGCCCGGGTCACCAGGGCCACCGTGGCGCTGCCGCTGGCGTGTTCCAGCGCCTCGGCCAGCAGGTAACCCAGCTCACCCTGGGTCTGCGCCACGTGGATGTCCAGGTGGGCGGTGTCGGCCTCGTCGCCCAGCAGCCGGCCCACCTGCGGGCCGTTGCCGTGCACCACCAGCAGGCGGTGCCCCTGGGCGGCCAGCGCGGCGAGCTGGCGCGCGGCCACGGCCGCGGCGGCGCGCTCCGCCGCGTAACCCTGGTCGCCGGCGGGCGGGCTCAGCGCATTGCCGCCCAGCGCCACCACCAGCAGGGGCAGATCAGGCGGCAGCATCGAGGCGCCCGGTTACCAGCGTGGCCAGGGTGGGGCTGCCGGTGTCGGCATAAGCGTAGCGGGCGCGCACGATGGGTTTGGTGAAACCGCCCAGGCGCGCCAGGTCGATGGGCGTGGCCGCCAGCACCACGTCGGCGCGGCTGCTGTTGATGGTGGTCCGCAGCGCGGCCAGGTGCGCCTCGCTGTAGCCCATGGCCGGCAGCACCGGGCCGATGTGCGGGTACTGCGCGTAGACGCGGGCGATGTCCGGCGCGGCGCGCGCGCGCGGGTCGACGATCTCCACGTCGCGGTAGGCCCGCAACGCGCTGTAGCCCGCGCCCCAGGCCATGCCGCCGTGCGTGATGGTGGGGCCGTCTTCCACCACCAGCACACGCCGGCCGCGCACTTGATCCGGCGCGTCGATCTGCACTGGCGAGGCCGCGCGCACCACGGGCACGCCGGGCAGCAGGTCGACCACCGCCGCCTCCAGCCGGGCCACGTCGGCCGCCGGCGCGGCGTCCACCTTGTTGATCACCACGATGTCGGCCATGCGCAGCACGGCCTCGCCGGGGTGGTGGGTGGTGAGCTGGTCGGGGCGCAGGGCGTCGCACACCACCACGTGCACCGTGGGCACGAAAAAGGGAAAGTCGTTGTTGCCGCCATCCCAGACGATGACGTCGCTACTCTCTTCCGCCGCCGCCAGCACCGCCGCGTAGTCCACGCCGGCAAACACCGCGTGGCCGGCCGCCAGGTGCGGCTCGTACTCCTCGCGCTCTTCTATCGTGCACTGCGCCGCGTCCAGATCGGCCAGGGTGTGGAACGCCTGCACACGCTGGCGCGCCAGGTCGCCGTAGGGCATGGGGTGGCGGATGGCGGCCACGCGCAGGCCGCGGGCCTTGAGCACCTGCGCCAGATGGCGCGCCGTCTGCGACTTGCCGCAGCCCGTGCGCACGGCCGACACCGCCACCACCGGCTTGCGTGTGGCCAGCATGGTGGCCTGCGGCCCCAGCAGCGTGAAATTGCAGCCCGCCGCCAGCGCGCGCGAGCCCAGATGCATCACGTGGGCATGGGTGACGTCGCTGTAGGCAAAGACCACGGTATCCACCCGTTCGCGCCGGCACAGCGCCTCCAGCTCGGCTTCCGGCACGATGGGTATGCCCTGCGGGTAGCGGGGCCCCGCCAGACTGGCGGGGTAACGGCGCGCGTCGATGCCGGGAATCTGCGTGGCGGTGAAGGCCACCACCTGCACGCCCGCGTCGTCGCGATACACCGTGTTGTAGTTGTGGAAGTCGCGACCCGCGGCGCCGCAGATGACGATGCGTTGCATGGCTGTTCCCCTGGTTGGGCAAAGGACAGCCGCAGAATACACCAGGGGGCAGTCGGGCCCGCCACGCCGCGCTCAAGATTAATCGTCACTTGCACGCGCCGCGCCATCCTGCGCCACAATGGCGTCGAAATCAGCACGCACGACGACGTCGGCAGTGCCTGGTTCGCATCTCGTTGGGCAGCATTTTCTTTGGAGGCCCCATGATTCAGATGACCGTCAACGGCACCAGCAGCAGCCTGGACGCCGACCCCGCCATGCCCTTGCTTTGGGCCCTGCGCGAAGACCTCAAGCTCACCGGCACCAAGTTCGGCTGCGGCATGGCGCTGTGCGGTGCCTGCACCGTGCACGTGGACGGCCAGGCCGTGCGCTCCTGCTCCACGCCGCTGTCGGCCGCCGCCGGCAAGCGCGTCACCACCATCGAAGCCATGGCCGACTCCCGCATCGGCAAGGCCGTGCAGGCCGCCTGGGCCCGGCAGGACGTGCCGCAATGCGGCTACTGCCAGAGCGGCCAGATCATGAGCGCCGTGGCCCTGCTGAGTGCCAAGAAGAAGCCCAGCGACGCCGACATCGACGCCGCCATGAGCGGCAACCTCTGCCGCTGCGGCACCTACAACCAGATCCGTGCCGCCATCCAGGACGCCGCACGCAACCTGTCCAAGGGGGCCTGACATGAACACCACCATCCAAACCCAAAACCCCTCGCGCCGCGCCTTCCTGCAAGCCGGTGGCGCCACCGGTGCCGCCCTGGTGATCGGCTTCGCGCTGCCGCTGGCCGCGCGCCGCGTGCAGGCCGCGGGCAGCAGCTTTGCCCCCAACGCCTTCCTGCGCATCACCCCGGACAACCGCGTCACCGTGGTCTGCGGCTCGTCCGAGATGGGGCAGGGCGTGCTCACCGCCATCCCCATGCTGGTGGCTGAAGAGCTGGATGCCGACTGGAAGCTGGTCAGCGTGGAGCAGGCGCCGTCCGACACCGCCTACAACAACCCCGTGTTCGGCATGCAGGCCACCGGCGGCAGCACCACCGTGCGCGCCTTCTACACCCCCATGCGCCAGGCCGGCGCCGCCGCCCGCGAGATGCTGGTGGCCGCCGCCGCCAAGCGCTGGGGTGTGGAACCCAGCACGCTCAAGACCTCGGCCAGCCAGGTCATCGGCCCCAAAGGCCAGAGGCTCAGCTACGGCCAACTGGTGGAGGCCGCCGCACTAGAGGCCGTGCCGACGAATCCAACGCTGAAGAAAAACGCCGACTTCAAGATCCTCGGCAAACCCACCCGCCGCCTGGACACGCCGGCCAAGATCAACGGCACTGCCATGTTCGGCATCGACGCCCAAGTGGACGGCATGCTGGTGGCGGTGATGGCGCGCGCGCCCGCGCCCGGCGCCAAACCGCTCAAGTACGACGAAGCCGCCGCCAAGGCCGTCAAGGGTGTGCAGGCGGTCATCGCCATCCCGCACGGCGTGGCCGTGCTGGCCAGCGGCTACTACGCCGCGCGCCAGGGGCGTGATGCGCTCAATGTGCAGTGGGACCTGGGCGCGCACGCCGACCTCTCCAGCGCCAAGGTGAACAAGCTCCTGAACGAGGCCGCCGACGGTGCCAGCGCCGTGGCCAAGAGCAGTGGCGATGTCGGCGCCGCGCTGAACGCCGCGACCACCCGCCTGAGCGCCACCTACCAGGTGCCCTACCTGGCGCACGCCACCATGGAGCCGCTCAACTGCCTGGCCTGGGTGAAAGACGGCGGCGTGGAGATCTGGGCCGGCACGCAAAGCCAGGGCCCGGCCAGCGGCATCATCGCCAACGTGGCCGGTGTGCCGGTGGCCAAGGTCAAGCTCAACACCATGATGCTGGGCGGCGGCTTCGGCCGGCGCTTCGCACCCGACTTCATGATCGACGCCACGCTGCTCTCCAAGATCAGCGGCAAACCCGTCAAGCTCATCTACACCCGTGAAGACGACATGGCCGCCGGCTTCTACCGCCCGGCCTCGGTGGTCAAGTTCGAAGCCGGGCTCGACGCCCAGGGCCAGCCCACGGCGTTGCAGGTGCGGGTGGGCTCGCCTTCCATCATGGCGGGCTCGGGCTTCATGCAGATCCCGCCCAATGGCGTGGACACCTTCGCGGTGGAGGGCCTGGCCGACCAGCCCTACGCCATCGCCAACGCCCACATCGCCTACGGCCGCGCCGAACCCGGCCCACAGGTCTGGTTCTGGCGCTCGGTGGGCCATTCGCAAAACGCCTTTTTCATCGAAAGCTTCATCGACGAACTGGCCGCCGCCGCCAAGGCCGACCCTTACCAGTTCCGCGCCCAGCTGCTCCAGGACAAGCCGCGCGAACTCGGCGTGCTGAGAGCCGCGGCGCAGAAAGCTGGCTGGGGCAAGCCTTTGCCCAAAGGCCGCTACCGCGGCATCGCCGTGGCGGAAAGCTTTGGCAGCTACGTCGCCCAGGTGGCCGAGGTGTCCGTGGGCAAGGACGGCACGCCCAGGGTGCATCGCGTGGTCGCCGCGGTGGACTGCGGCCAGACGGTGAACCCGCAGACCATCGAGCGCCAGGTGGAAAGCGCCATCGTCTACGGCCTGTCGGCCGCGCTCTACGGCCAGGTCAGCTACAAGGACGGCGTGGTGGAGCAGGGCAACTTCCACAACTACCCCGTGCTGCGCATGAGCGAAATGCCCAAGGTGGAAGTGCACATCCTGCCCAGCAAGGAAGCCCCCGGCGGCATGGGCGAGCCCGGCACGCCGCCCATTGCGCCGGCGGTGTGCAATGCCATCTATGCGGCGACGGGGGTGCGGGTGCGGACCTTGCCGATTGATGCGAAGGCGTTGGCCAAGGCCTGAGCCGGATGGAGGATCGTTAGCGGGAACGGGGTCGAATGACCCCGTTTTTTCTTGGCGATTGCCATGTGCTGGGGGGCCTTATCGGGCAAAGAGTAGCCCAATACATTATGTGTAAGAAGCGATCATTTAGTCTCTGGCCTACCAGGTCCATCTCAAAATCACGGTTTAGGCAACCAGACGGGGGAAAGACTTGAGCGCGCCAAGGATTACGACGACGCATATTCGAGAGTGGGCGAAGAGCCGCTCGGCACAAGGCCTCCTGCCGATCCTTGTACGTCGCCTCATCCAAGCGACGTCCGTCACGAGCGCGTTGAGCGTTCCTGGCGGCGATGCGGTCGCTCTGTCGGGGCTCGATGGCGTGGTTCAGACCCGGCAGGGTTGCGCATGGGTTCCCGATGGCAACTCGGTTTGGGAGATGGGGTGTGACCAAAGCCCCAAGGGTAAGGCGGACAGTGATTTCCAAAAGCGGGAGGCAGAAGCCAACACCGACGCGGTCTTCATCTTTGTGACTCCAAGGCTGTGGAAGAAGAAAGACGAGTGGGCGGAGGCTGCACGCGCACGAGGTCTGTGGAAAGACGTGCGGGCATTCGACGCGACTGACCTGGAGAACTGGCTAGAGTCAGCTGCAGGTGTCCACGTCTGGTTTGCCGAGCAACTGGGCATCGCCGGTCCCGGAATTGAGTCGCCGGAGCATGCCTGGCTTGCATGGAGTTCCCAGACGGTACCTGCGATTAGCGAAACCGCACTCTTGACCGGTAGGGACGAAGCTGTGCGTAAGCTGAACGCTGCGATCGACGAAAAAAAGTCGATTGTCCGAATCCGTGCCGATTCGATCGAAGAGGCCATGGCGTTCGCCGCGCTTGTTCTCACCAGAAGCGCCCGAAACTGCTCCGCAGTTGTTACTGAGCCGACCGGCTGGCGTTTCGTGGATGCCCATGCGGGAATCAATGTCACTGTGGCGGCTTCGCGTGAGACCGGGGCTGCGCGCCCGCTACGCGATGGATTCACGCTGATTGTTCTGGCAAGCCAAACGTCACCGGGAGCGCATGAATCGCAAGGGGAGACGGTCGTGCTTGATCGACCTACCCACAGGGACTTTGAGACCGCTTTGGTCCAAATGGGGCGCGATCCGTCCGACGCGGCGCGCCTGTCGCGCTCGACCGGCCGCTCCTGGTCGGTATACAGGCGCGTCCATGCCGCCAACCCGGCAATCAGCCATCCGCCTTGGCTCGACGATGCGGCCCTGCTGCATACGCTGTCGACTCTGACACTGATGGGCCATTGGAACGGCGGGCGTTCCGGTGACACTGCCTGCGTGGCTGAGGTGGATGGTCGCAACTATGAAGACCTTGAGTATGACTTGCGTCGCCTAGCGAGGATGGACGACCCGCCCGTACTGCAGATCGGAACCGTATGGCACGCAAAGGCACCGCTTGAACTGGTGTACTTAGTGGGTCCGCGTCTGACGCAATCGCAACTCAGCCGCTTCTTTCGCGTTGCCATGGCAGTGCTGGCCGCACCAGATCCTGTGCTCGAACTCGATGAAGACAAGCGCTGGATGGCGGCGGTGTATGGGAAGGTTCGCGAACAGTCCGGCTTGGTGCTTGACGCGATGGCCGAGTCTATCGCTAAGTTGAGTGTCTACGCAGAACGGAGCACTGATCCGCAGCGCGATCGCATCATTGAGAGTGTCGACGGGCTAGTGCGCACACTGTTGGATGGCGCCACTGGCGCAAGATGGCTCTCGCTTGCGGGGCTGCTACCTGAACTCGCCGAGGCCTCGCCCGATGCGTTTCTTGAAGCTGTAGAACGCAGCTTGGAGGATCCAGCGGCTCCCGTACGTCGCTTGATCGAAGAGACAAACGGCAGTGACATCGGCAGTCGCGCGTGGCACACCGGTTTGCTCTGGGCTTTGGAAATGCTTGCCTGGGCGCCCAGCCGTCTTGCGAACGTAGCGTTTGTTCTCTGCAAGCTAACGTCAACTCGCGTAAAGGGAAACTGGAGCAACACACCTGCCAATTCACTCAAATCGCTGTTCAGAACTTGGTGGCCGCAGACTGCCGCGTCTCAGGAGCAGCGACTGGCCGTGCTGGACCAGCTCCTGAAACGTTATCCCGATGCAGCTTGGAGACTCCTGGTTGACTTGTTATCGCGCGATGACATTGCCTCACTGAATGCGGTGCCGAAGTGGCGAGAGGACAACGCCGGTGTGACCGAACCAGTTCGAGAACGGGCGGTCGTGATTGCCTATGGTCGCGCCCTAAAGCAGCGCGCGCTCGCCGCGGCGCTGCAGGCCCCGAAACGAGCTTCGGACCTGCTGGACTGCACTGTGTGGCTGGATCCAGCTGATGATCCTGAACTCATTGAGTTGTTCGAAAAGGGAAAGGAGCTCCCGGACGCAGATCGTGCCGCCGTTCGAAGTCGGCTGCGGCGAATGCTGAGTTGGCACAACTCGTTCGACACCAAGCCAGATTCTCCGACTCGTCGCCTTACTGATCTTCTGACGCCTTACTTTGATGCGCTTGCGCCATCGGATTTGGTCTTGCGGCACTGCTGGGTATTTGAGTCTGGCTGGGTCGATCTGCCGGAAGGGCGGGAAGACCATGACTATGTGGATCGATTGCGTCAAGAGCGTCGCACTGCCGCCTGGAGCGAGATCCTTCCGGTCATGGGGCTGGAAGGTGCCTTGGCGCTTTTGAGTGCCGGAGCCGATCCGCGACTCGTTGGCTGGGAAGTGGCGCGAGCGAATCCGAGCTCGCAGGCACTAGCCGGATGGCTTGCTGCGCTTTACGTGCGTGGCGACAACCCCAGCGGCAACTATCTCATCTCGGGGGTACTCCATGGCTGCGTGGCGGGAGAACGTGAGGCCGTACTGCGTGCCATTCAGCCGCTGATGTCGTCCGTGCAACTAGGCAAGTTTCTGACGTTGGCGCCCATCTCTGGCAGTACGTGGGAGCTCGTCGATTCCTTGGGAGCCGAAGTGAGTGAAACGTACTGGGAAACGGTCCCACAGGCGTTCTTCGGAGATTCGGATCCCGATGGTGAGTTCATGATCCACCAATTGGCCCAAAGGGGCCGAGCGCGAACCGCGCTCCAAGTGTTGGGCCACCGCAGGCGCCGCAACGACGCTGAACGTGCCGTTGCGCTGCTTGAGCGAATTGCCGCTGGCGAGGAGCCTGACGGACCGATTCCACGGAGTTGGGATGTTACTGATATCGCTAAACATGCGCGGGAGGCCGGCGTCGACCGTCGGCGCTTGGCGATGGTGGAACTGCAGTATCACGCTGCATTCGAACATGACCAGACGAGTGCCGTCGACCTCTACGAGGAGATGTTGAGCGATCCGGCGTTGTTCGTGGAAGTCGTGAAGACTGCTTATCCTCCTTCACCTGATGGTGAGTATGGACGCGGTGAGCGCACCGAACACGAAAAGGCGGCGTGGGAGCTTGCCTTCTCCGTCGCACGGGAGGGTAGCGGCGCACCCGGAATGCTCCCAGATGGGACTATCGACACCGCTGCTTTTGCCCGGTGGCTTGAAGAGGCGTCGCGGCTCGCCAATGAGCACCGTGTCTTGAAGGCCTTCGAGTCGACGATTGGCGCGTGGATCGCGGGCGTGCGTGTGGCCTTAGACTCGTGGCCGCCTGGCCCGATCCGAGACGTTCTCGAAGAGGGAACTGACACTTTGCGCCATGGTTTCTCCTCGGGCGTCTTCAATGCACGGGGGATAACGTCGCGTGGTGTTTTCGACGGCGGGGGCCAGGAGCGCGAGCTCGCGGCACGCTACCGTAGTGATGCGACTAGTCTTCAAGTTTCACACCCCAAGGTTTCTCACATGCTGCTTTGCTTAGCGCGGGACTACGAGCGCTTTGGTCGCAGTGAGGATGATGAAGCGCAGCTCAGGAGGGAGAGCCCCTAGAAGGGGCGAGCCCGTGGCCGTGCGTGCCTGCACGATGCCGCCGTCGGCGACGGCTCATCGTCGCAGGACTTGGCGCTGGCCGTCGCGCGCCAGCGCCCGTTCCCCCAGCGTGAACGCGCCTTCGATCACCAGTGCCAGCACGGCCACGGGAATCGCCCCGGCCAGCAAGGTGGCGTTGTCGTTCAGGGCCAGGCCCGTGACGATGCGTTCGCCGAAGCCGCCCGCGCCGATGAAGGCGGCCACCATGGCGGTGCCGACGTTGATGACCGCCGAGGTCTTGATGCCCGCCACGACGGTGGCGCGCGCCATCGATCAACAAGACGTCACGTCGCGCACAGGTATATTGCGGTTCAAGCGTAAAACCAGGGAGGAAACATGGGCCAGCGTCACTCGCTCTTCGCCGCGCCAGCATTGCTGGGCACACTGTTGTGCCTGCCGCCGTCGATCACGGCTGCGCAGGCCGGGCAGGATCGGGTCATCGGCATTTGCCATCTCAGCGCAAACCCGTATGACCCCACCTCAGCCCAGAACTCTCTAAGTCCGCCGGTTGCCGTCAAAGGTTACTACTTCAACTATGAAAAAAAGAAAATCCAGGGCCCGGCGACCGTCAGAGTCTTGAAGATGCCCGAGCATGGAAAGCTGATTGACGGGGGGGGGAGGGAACTATGCTTATTTACCGGAGAAAGGTTTCCTCGGCAACGACCGCGCCACCCTGCTGGTTGAAATGGGCGGCAAGAAGATCCGAATGGAATACTTCTTCCGTGTGCTCGAAACTGTCGTCGCAAATGAAAGCGAAGATGACTACGACGAGTTCTGTCCCAAGAAAGTCAGGGTCTGGAAGATCTCCTCCCTCACGGATGCCAGCGGCAAAGACGTCGTCGCCGCGGTAGCTGACGCCACCGCACACCCAGGTGAATCAAACACAGCGCACCTTTAGCCGCCGCCAAGGAAGAAGACCCATGAAGGCACTTACGTTGCGCCTCGCGCTGGTCTTAAAAAATAGCTGAGGCTCACGCGCTGAGCGTCCGCGTTTGCAGACCCGCTACTTCCGCTTTGGGTAGACAAGAGCCCCTCAAAACGGAAACGGGGCCTTCCGGCCCCGTCCTCCCTGACGCTCCCGCTTCGACTCACTCGTAGTCAAAATCCTCGCGGTAGTCATCGGTATTGATCCCCTCAGCACGCAGCGGCTCCACCAGGCGGTAGCGGGTGACCGTGGCGGCCCGGTGCCGCGTGGGGGCGGCATCAGACGCGCACGACCTCCGGCTTCAGGGACCAGAGGATGCCCAGCACCTCGTTGCGGGTGGGGGCTTCCACCTGGCAGGTCTCCAGCGCCGCCATCGCGTCGTCGAGCACGGCGATGAACTCCTGCTCGCTGATGTTCATGCCCCGGTGCGTGGCCAGCATGTCCTTGCCGCTGTAGGTCTCGGGGCCGCCGGAGCCGGCGCAGAAGAATTCGACCACGCGGCGTTCGACTTGCTCCAGGTTCTTGCTGGTCTCGTACCTGGCCTTGACCAGCGGGTTGGCCAGGTGGTTTTTCACCAGTTCGCGGGTGATGCGGGTGATGCCTTCACGGCCGCCGAGACGCTGATAAAGGGTGGGGGTGCTGGTGTTCATGATGAGATCTCCTTGGGTGTATTGGGGGGCGGCGTCATGAGCAGACGAGCCGCCATGAAGGCAAGGCCGCCGCTGGCGCCCGCGCGGGCGCGGCCCGGAAGCCCTGGTTGGCGTGGCGCAGCAGCTGCACCACGGCATCGACTTCGCCGGGGCGGTAGCCGTGCTCGCGCAGCGTGACGATGACGTCGTCGACCACCGCGGCAAACTCCTGGGCGTCGAAGCGCATGCCCACGTGCGCCAGCTCGGGCGTCTCCAGGCCGGCCAGCTCGGCCAGCGGCGGCGCGGACTGGAAGAGCGCCAGGCTGAGGGCCTTCAGTTGGGGCAGGTCCTGGCCGCGGAAACGCGGCGCCAGGGCCGGGTTGGCCGCATGCCGGTCCACCAGCTCATCGACCACGGCGCCCAGGCGCGGCAGGCCGCCGAGCTGCTGGTGCAGGGGCTGCGTCATGGCCGTGCGGCCTGCAGCTGGCGCAGCCAGGACAGATATTCCAGCGCGCCCGGGTCGCTGTCCGGCGCCTGGGTTTGCGGGCGCGGCCCGGCGGGGGCGCCGGCGCGCGGGGCGGGCGCCGGGTTCGGCGCGAGGGGCTGGGGCGCAAGGGCCGCGGTGCTGGCGGCGGTCGGGGTCGTGGACGACGAATGGTTCATGGCGTACTCCTGCGGGGTTGGACCGGTCGGTATTGACCGGGTGAGCGGGAGCATCCACCTGCGGTGTTCCTCAAGCGTTCCTGGCCCGGGCGGTACTTGCGGGTCTCTGACGATGGCCGCACACTGCGAGCCATGGACGCAGCCCCTCCCGCCGTGCCGGCCGACGGCCCCCAGGGCCTCCAGCTCACGCTGCTGGGGCGCTTCGCCGTGGCGGTGGCGGGCGTGGAGATAACCGCCGAGGCGTGGCCCAGCCTGCGGGCCACTCATCTGGTGCAGCTCCTGAGCCTGCAGCCGCGCCACCGCATGCGGCGTGAGGTGCTGATCGACGCGCTGTGGCCGCAGCTGGCGCCCGAGGCCGGCGCCGCCAATCTGCGCAAGGCGCTGCATCACGCCCGCCAGGCCCTGGGCCGGCACGATGGCGTCACCGTGCAGGCCGGCGAGCTGGTGTTGTGGCCGGAGCGCCCGCTGCAGGTGGATGCCCAGGTCTTCGAGGAGCGCGCCCAGGCCGTCTTGCGCCAGCGCACCGCGGCCGCCTGTGCCGAGGTGGCGGCCGGCTACGCCGGTGACCTGCTGCCCGGGGCACGCTACGAGGCCTGGACCGAACCGGCCCGCGAGCGCCTGCGTGCCTGCCATCTGGAGCTGCTGCGTGTCAGTGGCCAGTGGGAGCGCGTCGCCCGGATGGAGCCCACCGACGAGCCGGCGCATCGCGCGCTGATGCGGGGCGAACTCCAGGCCGGCAACCGGGCGGCGGCCTTGCGCTGGTATGCCCAGCTGCGGGAGGCGCTGCAGGACACGCTGGGGGTGGCGCCGGACGCCGACACCCAGGCGCTGTACGAGGAATGTGTGGCGGGCCTGCAGGCGGTGGGGCCGGCCTTCGTGGGGCGTGCGCTGGAGCTGGCCCAGATCACGGCCTGGCTGGCGCTGGCGCCCGCGGCGCGGCCGGGCGGCATCGTGCTGCGCGGGCCGGCCGGCATTGGCAAGAGTGCGCTGTGCCGGGAGGTCGGCGCGCGCTCGCGTGCCGCCGGCTGGACCGTGCTGCGCGTGGACGCGGCGCAGACCGGCCGCGCCTATGCGGTGATTGCCGCCATCGTGGAGCAACTGATTCTGGAGGACCGCGCGGTGCTCGACCGGGTCGGGGCCTCGGTGCGGGCGGTGCTGGCCCAGATCAGCCCGCTCGCGGCGCCGGCGAACCCGCCGCTCGGGCCGCTGGGCCGGCACCAGGTGGTGGGCGCGGCGCGGCAGATCCTGCAGGCGTCGGCGCAGGGCCGCCAGGTGCTGCTGCAGGTCGACGACGCGCACCTGATCGACGATGCCGACGTAGACGTGCTGCTGCAGCTGGCCGTGGCGGGGGCACCGGTCTGCCTGCTGCTGGCCACGCGCGCCATGCCGCCCACGGCGGCCCTGGCGCGCGGGATCACGCGACTCTTGCGCGCCAGCGTCCTGCAGCTGATCGAGCTGGCGCCGCTGGCCGAGGACGAGAGCCGCCGTCTGGTGGCGCGTGCCGTCCCGGGCGAGCTGCCCGAGGAACTGCTGGCCCGGCTGGTGCGCTCGGCGCAAGGCAATCCCTTTGCGATCGTCGAGCTGGCGCGCTGCGTGGCGGCGGGGGACCGGGAGCGGCTGCCGGCCAGTGCGGCGGAGGCGATCACCGAACGCCTGTGCGACGTGCCGGACGAGGCCCTGACGCTGCTGCGCTGGCTCGCCCTGTGCGGTGACGAGTTTGACGTCGGCACGGTCGAGGCGATCGCGCTGCCGGCCCAGACCCCGACCCTGGCCGCGCTGGCGGCCGGCGTGCTGGTGCTCGCGGGGGGGCGCTACCGTTTCCGCCACGAGCTGGTGCGGCAGGCCCTGGTGGACCAGGTACCACCGCACCGGCGGCTGAAGATGCACCGGCAGATTGCCGCCCAGCTTGCGGAAGCGCAGGCGCGGCCCGCGCTGATCGCCCGCCACTGGCTGGCCGGCGGCAACCAGCGCGATGCCATGCCCTGGTTGCTGGCGGCGGCGCGCGAGGCCTTGCGCCTGGCCGCGTTCAGTGACACCTTGCGCCATCTGGAGCCGCTGCTCGCCTTCGAGCCCGACCATGCCGAGGCGCTGCGCCTGCGGGCGGAGGCGCTCGACGCCATGGGGGACCCGGCGGCGCTGGCGGCCTATCGGCTGGCGGCCGAAGCCGCGGACGAGCCGGCCAGCCACGACCTGCGGGCCAAGGCGGCCCTGGCGCAGGTCAAGCTGGGCGATCCCAAGGGGGCGCTGCTGGCCTTGGAGGGCTTGCGCCCCACGTCCATCGAAGGCCGGCTGTGCGAGGCCCTGGCCTACAGCGGCGCCGCGGCGCTGGGGGTGGCCGATCCGGCCATGGGCACCGCCAAGGCCGCCGTGGCGCGGCGCCTGGCGCTGGAGTCCGGGGACACCACCTCGCTGGTGATCGCTTCCTGGGCGCAGGCGGCGGCCGCCCATGCGCGGGGCGAGCTGCATCGCAGCGTCTGGGCGGACCTGCAGGAGACCAGCCATGTGCCGCACCTCGCGCTGCGGGTGTTCGACGGCCATCTGTGCATCACCCAGCGCTTTCTCTATGGCGCCAAGCCCTACGCGGACGTCATTGCCTTCGCCGAGCAGCTGGCGCAGGAGGCACGCCGGCTGGGCGCGGCGCGCGGCCATGCCTTCGGGGTCACCCTGCGGGGCGAGGCCGAGTGGCTGGCCGGTGATCTTGCGGCGGCGCGGCTGCACTTGCGCGAGGGCGCCCGCCTGCACCGCGCCATCGGCGGCCCGGTGGGCGAGGCGCTGTCACTCCAGCGACTGGCCGAGGTCGCCCTGCACGAAGGCCGGCGCGACGAGGCGCGGGCCCTGATCGACGAGGCGCTGGACGTGGCGCGCCAGACCGATATCGGCTTTCACCTGCTGGACCGCATCTACGGCACGCGCATCAACCTGCATAGGGACGATCCGCAGGGGGCGCTGCACGTCATGGCCGACGCCAGCGAGTCGGTGCGCGGGCCGCTGGAGACCTGCCCGGGCTGCCGGATCACCTTCGCCGTCCCGGCGGCCATTGCGGCTGCGCGTGCCGGCGAACTGGAGCTGGCCGACCGGCACGAGGAGCAATGCGCCTACCTGGCCAATGTTGTGATGCGGCTGCCGGCCTGGTATGGCGCGCTGGAGGAGGTGCGGGGCCACATTGCCGCCGCGCGCGGGAGCACGCCGCAGGAAGCCGTCGGCAAGTTTGCCGCCGCCGCCGCCCGATTCCGCGCGGCGGGCCAGCCCCTGGATGCCGCGCGCTGCGAGCGCCTGGCGGCCGATCCCGGATCAGATGGCCGCTGACTGGTGGCCGCTTTTGCCCGGCGAGGACGGCAGATGGACGAACGGGGCCTGTCGGCCCCGTTCTCTCCGACGCTCCCGCTTCGACTCACTCGTAGTCAAAATCCTCGCGGTAATCATCGGGATTGATCCCCTCCGCCCGCAGCGGCTCCACCAGGCGGTAGCGGGTGACCTTGGCGGAGGCGGTGATGTAGCCCTTGATGACGATCTCGCGGGTCACGGGGCTGTGCATCTCCCGGGCCACCATCTGCGACACACGCTGTCGCATTCATGCGAACAATTTCTACCCATGAACCCGGGACAAATTTGGCTGGAAATCGATGGCCGATCCTTTGACTACGCACAGCAGGAGCTATTCCCGCTCGATTCGTGGGGTGCTGCTCAGTCCTTCTCCGTCATCGACTGGCCTCATCAAGCGATTGCCAGGGCGATGGTAGGCCCGCTTCGCCTCGGCGATCTTGGCGAATCCCGCGAATACTCATTGCAGTGTCTCGCCGTAACGGCTGACGGCGAGTTTGCCGCGTGCATCAGCGTGGAAGGGAGGCAATTTGGGGACGCGAGAGCCATGTGGGCGCAAGTGGCGTGCGAACTTGATGAAGCCAGGCGACGACCGCTATGCGACAAAGCCCATCGTGCCATGACGCCCAGCGATTGCCTGAGAGCGTGGTCGAATCCTGAATTCTGGATCACCCCACCAACTAGCGGGGATCCGGTTCATCGCTCGGTGCGTTCTCTGGCGCGGCTACTGGAGGTCCGTGAGATAGCGGAGACAGTCATCTTGACGGATGAGCAGCGAATCAGGGTGGAGCGGGACGCGCATGCAGCCGTGGCAGGTCAAGTAGCCCCGGCCGTACTCAGTGTTCTCCGGGGCCTGAGAGCAGATCTGTTTGAGGTGATCAGCAGGCGGCAGGGCATCAGCATTTCCGTAGTGCACCGCCTCCTGGCACTGGCACGGCAGCATGGCCCCTCTGCCGTGCCCTTTGCCTTACAGGCCATCAAGACCGAATCGTTGCCGCTACTTCACCTGGCGGCGTCCGGATCCCCTCCGCAAGAGAGCCAACAGGTGCGTGAGGCGTTATTCAGTGGCCATAGCCTTCCGGATGCCTTGGCCGGAATGGGCGTTGTGAAGGCGGCGCATAGAAGATCACTCAGAAGGCCAGGCAGCAGCGAGGGGAGAGCTTCCGACGGACATGACGAGTTCAGCGAACTTCCGTTGTCCGGAGTGGAATGGTTGACCGTCATGCGTGCTGTCAAAACGCGGTGGGTTGACAGAGCCTCTGACTGGTCAGAACTTCGGCATCTGGTGATGAGTCTCTTTTCTTTGGATATGCGGGATCCGGCGACGGCGCCCAAGCTACTGTGGTGGTGCATAGCACGCGGGTACAGACAATCCAGGTATCGGTTGGAGCGACTGGTTGAATTGGCACGAACGCTCCAGAAGGCGGCGAATCGCCTTGCGCACACGGAGGCGACTCTCGATCAGGCAATTTCTCTGGCAATGCCACAGGTCAACGAGTCGCACAGCGGTCAATGTTGCGGGGAAGGGGGGGGCGGCGCCGCGTTCTTGCCCCGGGATGCCGGCCAACTCGCGATGCTGGTCTCCAGGCTCTCGGGTCAGTCCGTCGAGAAGCTCACCAGCAGCCTCTTTGAGGCACATCCGGGCATGCCGCCCGGACTGCAGTTGCCTGTGGGCGTCACCATTGAGGCGCTGAGCGACGTTCAAGCCATAGTCAGCCACGGGACGGCATGTGGCATCTGCCTTCAAGATGTGGAGCGGGCGATCCAGTATTCGGCCGATGGGCTGGCTCTGTATGCCGTAACAGTGAAGGGCCGGATTGAAGGCACCATAGCCTTGAGTGGCTACGGATGCAGTCGATATCAGAACGTACTGGTATACGAGGTGGCCGGAGTGGACAACGCGGAGCCGTCTGCCGAGTTGAGTCATTCGGCCCAGGCACTTGCTGACGCCTGGACGACCGACGAGCAAATGGCCGCGTGGCTAGCCTACGACCGGGCGTGCGAACGGTGGAAGCAGTCCCTGGATTGAAGGACTTGCCCAGGAGTCATCTACCTCGTGCCCAGCCATTGCCAGAACTCTTCCGGCATTTCCCCCTCGACGGCTTCGATGGTTCGCACGTCAACCGTTGAATTGCAGCCCATCAGCGGGACCTCGATTACCGCCGATTGGCTGGACCAGTCCATGACCAGATATCGGATGTCGTTCTCGTCGTAGGCAATCAACTTGACGCGTCCGTGGCCGAACAGCCTCATGGTCTTGCCAAACTGCTCCCGCTTCTTCAGCACCACCAGATCGCCGACGCAGATGCTGTTGAAGCGTTCAAGCTGCTGAGTGCTCTCCAGATAGTCAAAACGGCAGATGCCCTTGGCCTTCCACTCTATGTCCAGGCGATCGTTGAAATCCGCGCCCGGGCAAAAGCCCATGAATAGCACATATGCGTCGGCCGGCTTGGCCTGATTGATGGCCGAAACAACGTGCTCAGCGTCCCGGTCCCCTGCTGCAATTTTTGCGTGAGCATTTTCTCGGAGTGCGATCAGGTCAGCGCGGGTCATTGCGCCACTTTGAATTCGTTCAAGCGCTTTTGCGTACTTCATTAGCATTAGAGTTTACGAAAGTGTTTAGCCAGTGTGGGTCGCATTTGGATATTGTGGCTGCCGATCTCGACTTCTCATGAAGAAATCGCTTAGAAAGTCGTTTCCTCGTCGTTCGCATCATTGACGCGCTCGTCAGCACGACCACGGGCGCATTTGGACTGGTTCTTCGACTCAGGGGGGATATCTGGCTGTCCATATTTCCCATATGAACGAATTCCTGGATGTTTCTGTAGCTGTCCGTTGAAGTTTTCAATGAACGGCTCGATGAAGGCACCGTTCAAATTGGATATGTGCCCCCGCCCTGGAAGGCGCATGTCAGGATGAAGAAAGAATTCATAGGGGGCGCCGCGCTCGTCTCTTCCCGAGCCGAAATACCAGAATCGTGTACTGAGTAACACGAATTTGTTGCCCTTGATGTCCCGATCAAAGGAATCAAGATCATGCCCCGAGTGACCGCTGCGAACCTTGGTGTCAATCGTACTCCCGTACCAGATGCAGTCGCCCTGGTCAGTTTCTTTGTTGGGGACCTTGATGCCGATTCGTGCATATTCAGAGCGGTTGCCTACAGCTGGCGGTGTCGTGCACAGTTTGATGTAATCATCCCATCGCATCTTGTCCGTCACCTCCATGCAGTACACGATGCGACGGGAATCGCCGGGCTCTAGTCCAACAACAATGTCGCCGACGTTGGCTGCGTTGCGAATTGCCGGTTTACAGATCGCTAGCGTGCAGACTCTTCCGTATGGATTGGGAGCGGTGCCAGCGTCGAACGCGACTTTGTATGTAAAGAGTCGGGGGCGAGTGGCGCCCACTTCCAAGAGTTCCATGTCTTCTACCAGTTGTTGTTGTGCAGTGCCGGATGTTGCTCATTCAGCCAGGACATGAACTGCGCCGGCCTGTCGAACCAGGGCGGATTCGCGCTGCGCTGGATATATCCGTCTTGGACACCTAAGCCGCCCCATGCGTCCAGCATGCCTTCTGTCACACGGTAGGCCCCATTTCGGAATTCGCCAATGGAGATTGCGCTGCCAAAGCGCCCTGATCGCTCTGGCTGGCCAAATACCACGAGGTGCTCACCATTCATGTCGGCGATCCGGGTATGAGCATTCAGGTGATGCTGTTCCGTCGGCAGGTCGGCAACCCTGACAACTTTGTTCACAACCAGGATGCCGAAAAGAGCATAGACCAGACGATGTCTGCAGGGGGCGATGGGTTTGAAGCTGGCAAAGAAGGCAATGAAGTCGCCAGGGTTCAGATCGCGCACCCGATTGCCTCGGCCGGTCCCCTGGTCGCCATAGGTCAGAGAAGAGAAATCCGGGTCGAGATGACAGTTGAGGTCGATCAGGTGCTTCGGGAACAATTCAGCAACCCCGTTCCGCTTGGACCATGCGTTGAAGCTGTGCACTATGCTGTTGTAGCTCGTCTGCATTCCCGCCTGGAAGACATGCTTACTCTCAGGTATGGGGAGATATAGGTAGTCGTTGGTCTCAGGATTGATGGGCGCGTTGTATTGGCCAAATGTCTTGTCGATGCCAACGCGCATCAGAAGTCCTTTGGGCTGAGTCATCTAGACTACCGCGCTCACCACAGGCGCAAGGCCAGCTGCCCTGCAATGACCAAGGCTGGCGCATCACCAATCTCGTAGGTGTTGGCCGAGGTGACGTTTGCCTTGGGCTTGATCTTGTGGCTGTCAACCACCCAGGTGTTCTGGGAAGTCGCACCGTTTTTCGGTTTCAGTTCCTTGCCGGTCCAGATCCAGGTATTGCTGGACAGCGCGCCGATTTTTGGTTTGATTTCGTTGCCGCTCATGACCCAGGTGTTGCTGCTGGTCGCGCCGTTCTTGGGCTTCAACTCGGTGCCGGTGCAAACCCACTGGTTGGGCAGTTCAATCCGATTGCTCATTGCTTTTCCTCCTTCTTTTTAATCTCTGTGACAGCGTCACCAAACCCGCGCAACCACCAGTCCAACATGGCTGAGTCGACGACCGTGGCGGTAATTGCGTAGGCGGTTTCCAGCTCTTTGACTTGCTGGTCCGTGGACAGCGGCGACTCCAAGAGATGGTAGCCGGCCTCTTTGTCGATCCTGAAGCTCAGGCGTACTCGTTTTCCCTCGCCATAGCCGAAGCGACCATCGTCGTCGAAGTCCTTGAGATTGAATTCCCGTGGACGGTCGAAGTGCAGGGTGGACGCCTGGGCGGAACTGAAACGATGCAGCGCCAAGCAGCGTTCGTTGTCATAGCCCTCGAAACGGCAGACCAGGTACAGGCGCGGACCTTGCTGGGCCAGGCCCAGGGGCATGACGCGGGCCTGGATCTGGTGGCCAGCTGCATTCTTGTAGTCCACATCCAGCCATTGGTCAGCGTAGAGCGCATTGCTGACCTGCTCGAAGACGTCGGGGTCAACTTTCGGGGGCAGCAGTGGCTGCGTCGTGCTGACGACGCGCACCTTGTTCAGCCACGCCCGATCCCGCGCGGGGGTTTCGGGGGCCCCCAGGTTGCTGCGGGCTTGGGCGAAGAAGCCTTCCATGGACTTCATCAGGCGGGCCGGCAGCAGGCTGGACAGCTGCTGTTCGGCCAGCATCAGCAGCAGGGATTCTTGCGCGCTCAGGCCTGGAAGGGACAGGCCCTTGGCCCGCTCCTTCCAGCAATAGCGGTAGGGCTTGGTGCTGTCGTCGCGCTCGATGTCGTAGAACTCGGACAGCGTTTCCAGCTGGCGCTGGATGGTGCGCATATCGCGCTCGTAGCCCGCTTCCGCCAGTTGCTGGTGGAGTTCAGTGGCGGTGACGGTTCGGCCCTTGGGGATGCGGCGCAGCAGCTCCAGCGAGAGCCGCAGGGTTTCCATGGGGTCAGGGCGTTTGGGCATGGGTCACAGCTCCAGCTCGGTTCGACCGGAAAACACTTGCCACAGACGCACCATGGCATAGGTATCGAGTTGGCAATACGCGAGCAGCTGCCGCCGGATCTCGCTCTTGCGCTCCGGCGGGGTGGCGGGATGGATGGCTTCGAGGAACGCCTCCATCGCCATGCCGCCGTCCTGCACCCCCTCCAGCTTGTCGTAGCTCAGCTCGGGAACGGCCGCGGGCAGCACCTTCTTGATGCTCCAGCTGCCCTGCTGACGGGGATGGTAGTAATGATCCCTGGCGACCGGCAGCAGGTCGACGATACGTTCGTTCAACGACAGGAGGCGGTCGCGCAGGGCCGGAAAGCGGCTGGCGAGCTCGGCAATGCGGGTCGTTTCGAAGGCTGCGTTGTAGACATAGATCGGTCCGATCTCTCCGCAGGCCGCGATCAGCTGGTTGGCAAAGGCTGCTGACGGGTCAGCGCCGGAAAGGTCCAGGAAGCCCTGCTGCTGAAGCTGGCCGTGCGCATCCAGCGTGTGCAGGCTGAACTGGAACGGAATCTGCTGATACGGGCGGGTACCCGCCCAGATCGGCACCGCGAACTGGATGGTTTCGAAATCCAGGAAACAGGCTGGGAAGCCGTGGTGGGCGAGTGCCGCCACGGCCCCCTCCCGGTCGAAGTAGACGGTATTGGCCAGGGTGTGCGCCCTGACGCGCTGCTGGGTGGCGTTGAGCAACTCGACCGGCACATCCCGCATCTCGATCACGCCGCACTGCCGGAGCTCCTGGGCTTTTGCTGCGGGAAAACGCGGCAACCACATGACCGGGTGTTCGGCCTTCGGCTCGTTCTGGCTGCAATAGTCATAGAAACCGCAAGCGTAGGGGATGTCGCAATGCGGACCCGTGCTTCGTTCCGGTTCCGTCGGACTGGCGTCAACATCTCGTGCTTGGTCGATCCAGGTTCGGACTTCGTCGGACCGCGAAAACGCCTCCTCAGTCAGATCCACCTCGGTCAGCAGCCCGCCGTAGTCGTTGTTGCCCGGGTAAGTCCAGGAGCTGTCGATGTGGGCCAGTCTCAGTGACCGCAACGACACGCCAGCCGACCTTGCGACGTAGGCCTGGACCGCCACATCATCGTGGTGATAGTCCTTGACGCTGGTCGAGGACTTGACCTCGACCATGCACCAGCCAGTTTGGCTCCCTACAGGCTCGGGCAACATCACATCAGCCAGGGCAAGGGCCCCGCCAGCGGAGAAAGCCGCCTCGAAAATAGGACGATCGCCCAGCAGTGACTCCTGGGTTCGGGTAAAGGCCGTCTGAAAGTCGCCATTGCTGACATCGATCAGCACGCCGTCGCCAGCCGGGTCGTAGAGTTCGCGCGCGATGTCGCCGACCTGATAACCGGCCTGAAAGCGCGCCTCGGTGGCAGCGGAGTCGTGGCGCAGTTCCGGGCGATGGATTTCCAGCCATAGCCGCTTCGGGCACTGACGCAACGCCAAGAGCTTGGACTTGGAATATGTACGCATTGCGTGCCCTTTTCTTGGAAGTGTTTCTGGGGCAGATTATGACCACACGTGCGACATTTTGTGTCGGACTCGTGATGAGCATTTCTCACTTCGTCTTCCGCGGTTACGGCTGCTTCTAATGTTGACTGTCCGCTTTCGTCGATCATGAAAACCCGCTCTGGGCCGACCAGAGACTCTCCAAACAGAAACGGGGCCAGCCGGCCCCGTTTTCCTTGACGCTCCCGCAACGACTCACTCGTAGTCAAAATCCTCGCGGTAGTCGTCAGGATTGATCCCCTCCGCCCGCAGCGGCTCCACCAGGCGGTAGCGGGTGACCTTGGCGGAGGCGGTGATGTAGCCCTTGATGACGATCTCGCGGGTCACGGGGCTTTGCATCTCCCGCGCCAGCAGCTCGATCACCTTGGTGGTCTTGCGCCGCGCCAGCATGCGGAACAGGGCCGGCACATGGGTCAGCAGGCGCTTGAGCAGGTCTTCGGCCTCCGGGGTCCACTCGCCCTGTTTGGGCAGCTCGGGCACGAAACCCCACTCGTCTTCCGTCAGCGCGCGCCACAGCACGATGGAGTGGCCGTCGGCATCGCTGACGCAGGCCATCTCTTCCAGCTCCGGCGTGCGCATGGGCTCGTAGCGCGCCGCGGCGCCGGCGGCCAGCAGGGCCTGGTAGGCCTCCTGCACATTGCCCACCGTCAGGCGCAGCGAGACCTTGGTTTCGACGGCGGGCACCTGCAGCAGGCGGATGGCCACGTTGCCGGTGTCGATGTCCAGATAACCCTCGCCGCGGCGCGACTCGGCAAAACCCATGACATCGCGCCACAGGCGGGCGGCGCGTTGCAGATCCGTGACCGGCACGACCAGATGGCTGACCCCGAAGAACATGTGATGACCTACAAACAGTGATGGGCGGCGAATGGTAGCAGCAGCCGGCGGCCGGCCGGGGCGGGCCGGCGATTGCGCTTGGCGGGTTAAGGGCTATCCTTGTCAGGGCCACCGCCCGGCCCTGCACGACACGGAGGTCCACGCCATGTCTCTCACCCTCACGTCACCCGCCTTCACGCACGGGGGCGCCATCCCCGCGCGCTACACCTGCGAAGACGAAGACCTGTCACCCCAGCTGCTCTGGCACGGCATGCCGGCGGGCACGCGCAGCCTGGTGCTGATCGTCGACGATCCGGACGCGCCCGACCCCAGGGCGCCTCTGATGACCTGGGTGCACTGGCTGCTCTACAACCTGCCGCCCGCGGCCACCGGCCTGCCCGAGGGGGTGGCGGCCGACCAGCTGCCCGCCGGCACCCTGCAGGGCCTGAACGACTGGCAGCGCACCGGCTACGGCGGCCCCTGCCCGCCCATCGGGCGGCACCGCTATTTCCACAAGCTGTATGCGCTGGACGTGCAGTTGTCCGATCTGCACCAGCCGGTGAAGGCCGCGCTGGAGCAGGCCATGCAGGGCCATGTGCTGGCGCAGGCCGAGCTGCTGGGCCTGTACCAGAAGCGTTCCTAGGCGGGCGGGGCCGGCCGGGCCAGCGCCCGGCGGCGGCCAGGGCGCCAGCACGGGCGGGCGCGGATGTATACACTCCCCGGTATTTACAGAAGGAATCGAAGCATGAGTTCACCCAAGCGCATCACCGTCATCGGCGCCGGTTTCGGCGCCCTGTCCAGCGTGCGCGAGATCCGCCAGCGCGACCCGTCGGTGGAGATCACCCTGGTCTCGCCGCGTGCCGAGCTGCATTACCTGCCCGGCATCATCTGGATCCCCAGCGGCCTGCGCACGCGCGATCAGCTGGTGGTGCCGCTGGCCAACTTCTTCGCCCGCATGAAGGTGCTGCACGTGGCTGCCGAGGTGACCGGCCTGCGCAACGGCGGGCGCGTGGTGGACACCACGGCCGGTGAGGTGCACAACGACGCGCTGGTGATCGCCAGCGGCGGGCGTTTCATCAAGAAGCTGCCGGGCATCGAGCACGCCATCACGCCCTGCGAGGGCATCGCCGCGGCCGAGCAGATCCGCGACCGCCTGCGCACGATGCAGGGCGGCACCATCGCCGTCGGCTTTGCCGGCAATCCGAACGAGCAGAGCGCGGTGCGTGGCGGGCCGATGTTCGAATTCTTGTTCGGCATCGACGAGCAGCTCAAGCGCGAAGGCCGGCGCGACAAGTTCGAGCTGGTGTTTTTCAACCCGGCCAAGGAACCCGGCAACCGCCTGGGCCCCAAGGCCGTGCAGCACCTGCTGGCCGAGATGGCGCGGCGCAACATCCGCACCCACCTGGGCCACAAGATGGTCCGCTTCGAGGCCGACAAGGTGGTCACCGAAGGCGGCGAGTTCACCGCCAACCTGATCCTCTTCATGCCCGGCATGACGGGCAATGCCTGGTTCGACCAGGCCGACCTGGCCCGCTCGCCCGGCGGCCTGCTCAAGGCCGACGCCCAATGCCGTGTGGAAGGCGCGCAGCACGTCTACGTGGTGGGTGATTCGGGCAGCTTCCCCGGCCCCGACTGGATGCCCAAGCAGGCCCACATGGCCGACCTGCAGGCGGCCGCTGCTGCAGAAAACGTGCTGGCCGGCCTGCGCGGCCAGACACCGACCGCCACCTTCAAGGTGGAACTGGCCTGCATCATCGACTCCCTCACCCAGGGCACCATGGTCTGGCGCACCCCGACGCGCAACATCATCCTGCCGCCCAGCCGCCTGTTCCACTGGGCCAAGCGCTGGTTCGAAGGTGTGTATCTGAAGAAATACCGCTGAGCGGCCTTTCGACAACCATGCAAAACGGGGCCATCGGCCCCGTTTTTGTTTGACCTGGCTGCGCGTGGCTCGTGTTGGGGGGTGGCCCGGATGAACGAGGCTTAGGTGATGCCGGGCCGTTTTTGTTTCTCATTATTGACAAAATGGACTAAATGCCTAGAATGAGAAACAATATGCCAGCACCAACTCCTATCGTCCCCGCTGCCGTGGCCGAGAAGCTCAAGGCCCTCGGGGAGAAGATTCGCGCCCATCGCAAGGCGCTGCGCGTCAGCGCCACCACGGCGGCGCAGGCGGCGGGCATGTCGCGTGTCACCTTGCATCGCATCGAAAACGGTGAACCCTCGGTGACCATGGGCGCCTATCTCAACGCCATGGCGGCGTTGGGGCTGGACTTCGGCATCCTCGGCGCGCCCGCTGCCGACAAGAATGCCGACGAACGCAAAGACTGGATTCCGGCGCGCATCCGCCTGGCCGACTACCCGCAACTCAAGCAGCTCGCCTGGCAGGTGCACGGCACCGATGCGCTGACACCCGCCGAGGCCCTGAGCATCTACGAGCGCAACTGGCGCCATCTGGACGTGGCGGCCATGGAGCCGCGAGAGCGCAACCTGGTGGACGCCTTGCGCCTGGCACTCGGAGAGGGTGCGGGCCGTGTTTAGGCGCTCGCATCACCAGCGCATTGCGCAGGTGCTGGGCGCGCTCAATGGCCCGCTGCTGCGCGCCAACGGCTGCCTGTTTGGCGGCGACACGGCCATTGCGCTGCGCTACGGCGAATACCGCGAGTCGGTGGATATCGACTTCATGGTGTCGGACGTGCATGGCTACCGCGCCCTGCGCCAGTTGCTGACCGGCGCGCAAGGCGTAGGGGCCATGGTGCGCGAAGGCGCCGCGCCCCTGGAGCAGGCCCGCGACATAAGAGCCGATCAGTACGGCATCCGCACCATGCTGCGAGTGACCGAACAACCCATCAAGCTGGAGATCGTTCTCGAAGGCCGCATCGAATTTGCACCGCCCGGCCCCGCTGACGAAATCTGCGGCATCGCCACGCTGACGCCGCTGGACATGGCGGCGAGCAAGCTGCTGGCCAACTCCGACCGTTGGAACGACGACGGTGTGTTCAACCGCGACCTCATCGACCTGGCCATGATGAGCCTGCCGCTGCCCCTGCTGCGCAAGGCCCTGGCCAAAGCCGAGCAGGCCTACGGCCCATCCGTGCGCGATGACCTCGCCAAGGCCATCGACCGCTTCCAGGCCCGCCAGGGCTGGGCCGAGCGCTGCATGCAAGTCATGGCGATGGACGGCCCCAAGGCGCTGCTGTGGCAGAAGGTGCGCGCGCTGGAGCGGGTGCTGCGGTGAGTGATTTCAGACCGACGACGTGAGAGCGAGCGGGGCATCCACGACGTGATTGCGGGCAAGCTGAAGCAGTTTGCCCTCGCGCGCGTGGATGCGCTGGACCATCACATGCCGCTGTAGTTCGGCCCGCCGCCGCCCTCGGGCGTGACCCAGACGATGTTCTGCGTCGGGTCCTTGATGTCGCAGGTCTTGCAGTGCACGCAGTTCTGGGCGTTGATCTGCAGGCGGTCGCTGTTGTCGTCGTTCTTCACGAACTCGTAGACGCCGGCCGGGCAGTAGCGGCTCTCGGGGCCGGCGTATTTGGCCAGGTTGATGCTCACCGGCACGCTGGCGTCTTTGAGCGTCAGGTGGGCGGGCTGGTTCTCTTCGTGGTTGGTGTTGCTGATGAACACGCTGGAGAGGCGGTCAAAGGTGAGCTTGCCGTCCGGCTTGGGGTAGCTGATCTGCGCGCACTCGGCGGCGGGCTTCAAGCGGGTGTGGTCGGCTTCCTTGCGGTGGATGGTCCAGGGCGGGGTCTTGATGCCGATCCTGGGCAGGAACCAGTTTTCGATGCCGGTCATGAGGGCGCCGATCAGGTTGCCCTTCTTGAACCACTGCTTGAAGTTGCGCGATTTGTGCAGTTCGTCGAACAGCCAGCTCTGCGCGAAGTTGACCGGGTAGGCGCTGACTTCGTCATGGGCGCGGCCGCTGGTCAGGGCGCCGTACAGGGCTTCGGCGGCCAGCATGCCGCTCTTGATGGCGGCATGGCTGCCCTTGATGCGGCTGGCGTTCAGGGTGCCGGCGTCACAGCCGACCAGGGCGCCGCCGGGGAAAACCAGCTTGGGCAGGCTCAGCAGGCCGCCGGCGGTGATGGCGCGCGCGCCGTAGCCAATGCGCTTGCCGCCCTCGATGTGGGCGCGGATGGCCGGATGGGTCTTCCAGCGCTGCATTTCCTCGAAGGGGCTCAGGTACGGGTTCTGGTAGTCCAGGCCGGTGACGAAGCCCAGCGTGATCTTGTTGCCTTCCAGGTGGTACAGGAAGCCGCCGCCGTAGGTGCTGTTGTCCATGGGCCAGCCGGCGGTGTGCACCACGAGACCGGGTTTGGCTTTGTCGGCCGGCACTTCCCACAGTTCCTTGATGCCCAGGGCGTAGCTTTGCGGGTCCTTGCCTTCGTCGAGCTTGTACTTCGCAATGATCTGCTTGCCCAGGTGGCCGCGCGCGCCTTCGGCGAACACGGTGTACTTGGCGTGCAGTTCCATGCCGAGCTGGAAGCCGTCGTGCGGCTGGCCGTCCTTGCCGATGCCCAGATTGCCGGTGGCCACGCCCTTGACGGAGCCGTTCTCGTTGTACAGCACCTCGGCGGCCGTGAAGCCGGGGAAGATTTCCACGCCCAGGGCCTCGGCCTGCTCGCCCAGCCACTTGGTCAGCACACCCAGGCTGATGACATAGCAGCCGTCGTTGTGGAAGTTGTCGGGCACCAGGAAGTTGGGGGTGCGCTTGGCACCGGTCTCGCTCAGGAAGAGCACGTCGTCGCCGGTGACCGGCTGGAGCAGCGGGGCGCCCATCTCCTTCCAGGTGGGGAAGAGCTCGTCCAGGGCGCGCGGGTCCATCACCGCGCCGGAGAGGATGTGGGCGCCGGGCTCGCCGCCTTTTTCCAGCACGACGACGGAGACGTCCTGGCCTTTTTCGGCGGCCAGTTGCTTGAGGCGGATGGCGGTGGACAGGCCGGCGGGGCCGCCGCCAACAACGACGACGTCGTATTCCATGGCTTCGCGGGGGCCGAACTGGGCGAGGATCTCTTCGTTGGTCATGGCGGCTGCTTTCGTCTGGAGCGTTGCTTGAAGTCGCTTGATAATGAGGCCGGGATATTAGGCGGTCTTGCGTTCCCGGACTGTCGGATGCGTGACTGATTCTAAATCGGTTTGACCAAAAAATAGAACGATCGTTCTATTTTGTTCTGCAAGGTGATCCTCATGGCATACAGCATTGATCTCTCGGGCCGCGTGGCCTTCATCACCGGCGCCTCCGGCGGCCTGGGGGCACAGTTCGCGCGCACGCTGGCGCGCGCCGGCGCCGCCGTGGTGCTGGCCAGCCGCCGCACGGAAAAGCTCAAGGACTTGCGGGCCCAGATCGAGGGCGAGGGCGGCGACGCCCACGTGGTGGAGCTTGACGTGACGGACCTGGCCTCCATCAAGGCGGCCGTGGCGCGCGCCGAGACCGAGGTGGGTTACATCGACATCCTGATCAACAACTCCGGCGTCAGCACCACCCAGCGCCTGGTGGACGTGACGGAAGGGGACTACGACTTCGTGCTGGGCACCAACACCAAGGGCGCCTTTTTCGTGGCGCAGGAGGTGGGCAAGCGCATGCTGGCGCGCGCCAAGGGCGCGGCCCCGGGCACCTTTACCGGCGGGCGCATCGTCAACGTCGCCTCCATGGCCGGCCTGAAGGTGCTGCCGCAGATAGGTATCTACAGCATGAGCAAGGCCGCCGTCATCCACATGACGCGGGCCATGGCTATCGAATGGGGCAAGTTCGGCGTCAACGTCAACGCGCTGTGCCCGGGTTACATCGACACCGAGATCAACCACCACCACTGGCAGACCGAACAGGGGCAGAAGCTCATCAGCATGCTGCCGCGCAAGCGCGTGGGCCAGCCGGCCGACCTGGACAGCGTGCTGGTGATGCTGTGTGCCAACGAGAGCCATTTCATCAATGGCGCGGTGATCCAGGCCGACGACGGGTTCGCGGCATGAGGCTGGAGCTGCCCGCCCAGAAGAAGCTGGTGCACGAGATGACCATGCCCGTGCGCTGGGGCGACATGGACGTGATGGGCCACGTCAACAACACGGTGTACTTCCGCTACATGGAGACGGCGCGCATCGAGTGGTTCCGCTCCATCGGCTGCTCGCCCGGGCCGCAGGAGGTGGGGCCGGTGGTGCTCAACGCCTTCTGCAATTTCTACCAGCAGCTGGAGTACCCGGCCGAGATCCTGGTCAAGACCTATGTCAGCGAGCCGGCGCGCGCCACCTTCGAGAGCTGGACGACCATCGAGCGGGTGGACGAGCCGGGGCAGATCCGCGCGGCCGGCGGCGCCACCATCATCTGGGTCGACATGGCGGTGCAGAAGTCGCAGACCTTGCCCGACTGGATGCGCCAGATCGTCGGCTGAGCCCGGGCTTGCGGGCGGTGCAAAGCGGCGCAAAATAGGCCCATGCCCATCGTCAAAGTCTCCCCCGCTGAGCTGCGCCTGATCGTCGACGCCCAGGCCCTGGGTTATGCCGACACCTCCGAGCTGCTGGACCAGCCGCTGCCCTGGATCGGGCAGGAGCGGGCCGAGCAGGCGGCGCGTTTCGGCCTGGCCATGGAGCCACCCGACTACAACCTCTTCGTGCTGGGCGAGGTGGGGAGCGGGCGCACCACGCTGCTGTGCCAGATGATGCAGGCGGTGGCGGCCACCCGGCCGGTACCGCCGGACCTGTGTTACCTGCACAACTTCGACGCGCCCGAGCGCCCGCGCGCGCTGCGCATGCCGCCCGGCCAGGGCCGGCAGCTGCGCGCGCTGATGCTGCAGCTGGTCAAGACGCTGCAGACCGAAATCCCCAAGCGGCTGGACGGCGAGGATTTCCGCGCCGAGAGCGAGCACCTGCAAAAGACCTACAAGGCCGAGGACGGGCGCGCCTTCGCCGAGCTGGACGCCTTTGCCGAGGCGCGCAACTTCGCCATCATCCGCGACCAGGGTCGCATGGTGTTGACGCTGCGCGACGAGAAGGGCGAGCCCATGACCGAGGGCAAGGCGCTGGCCTTGCCCAAGGAGAAACGCGCCGAGATGGACCGGCTGGAGGAAGAGCTGCGCGGCGAGATCACCCGCTACCTGGAGAAGACGCGCGCGCTGGAGCGGGTGATGAACGAGGGCCTGGCCGCGCTGCGCCGCCAGATGATCAAGCCGCTGCTGGAGCACGAGCTGCAGGAAATCCGCAGCGAGCTGCGCAAGCAGATCAAGGACTCGGTCAAGCTGGGCAGCTACCTGGACCAGGTGGCGCACGACGTGCTGGAGAACCTGGAGCTGTTCCAGCCTGGCAATGGCGACGAGGAGGAGGAGGACGGCCTGCGCGCGGCCGCGCTGGCCGAGGTGCTGGCGCGTTACCACGTGAACCTGGTGGTGGACAACCAGGGCCGCGAGGGCGCGCCGGTGATCGTGGAGGACAACCCGCTGTTTCGCACGCTGTTCGGCAGCGTGGAGTACCAGACCGAGAACGACGTGCTGGTGACGGACTTCGCGTGACCGCGCCGGCAGCTCGCTGCGCGCACGGCGGTTTGATCCTGCTGTACCTGCGCGACCCGCTGGCCGACGGCCGGTGTGGGAGAAGCTGCGCCGTTTCCTGCGCAGCGGCCGGCTGCAGATCGAGGAGCCCGGCATGATCTACGCGCCGATTGCCGCCGTCTCGCTGCAGCCCGAGCCGGTGGACGTGGATGTGAAGATCATCCTGGTGGGCTCGGTAGACGAGTACTACGCCGTGCAGGAGGGCGACCCGGAGTTCGCCCGGCGCTTCCGCTGCAAGGTGGACTTTGCCGAGAGTTTTACCGCCAGCGCGGCCACGCGCCGCGCCGCCGGCATCTTCGTGGCCCACACCTGCCGCAAGATGGGCCTGCCGCATTTCAGCGCCGGCGCCGTGGCGGCCTTGCTGGAAGAGGCGCACCGCGAGGCCGAGGACCAGGCGCGCCAGAGCGCGATCTTCGCCCACACCGAGGCGCTGGTGATGGAGGCCGCGGCCATGGCCCGCGCCCGCGAGGCCACGCTGGTCGAGGCAGCCGACGTGGACGCCGCGCGACTGGCGCGCATTCGCCGCCACGACTACCCCGAGCAGCGCCTGCAGGAGACCATCGTCGATGGCGAGCGCCTGCTGGATCTGGGCGGCGAGAAGGTGGCGCAGGTCAACGGCCTGACGGTGGTGGACCTGGGCGACTACCGTTTCGGCTTCCCGGTGCGCGTGACCGCGCGCACCCATGCGGGCGACGAGGGGCTGCTCAACATCGAGCGCGAGGTGGAGCTGTCGGGCCCCATCCACGACAAGGGCGTGCTCATCCTGCACAGCTACCTGGCGGCGCTGTTCGTGCACATCACGCCACTGGCGCTGAACGCGGCGGTGGTGTTTGAGCAGGAGTACAGCGGGGTGGAGGGCGACTCGGCCTCGTTCGCCGAGTTCAGCGCGCTGCTGTCCTCGCTGGCCAACATGCCGGTGCGCCAGGGCATCGCCGTGACGGGCGCGCTGAACCAGCATGGCGAGATGCTGCCGGTGGGCGGCATCAACGAGAAGATCGAGGGTTATTTCCGCAGCTGCGAGCTCATGGGCCTGAGCGGCCAGCAAGGCGTGCTGATCCCGCGCCGCAACCGCCGCCATCTGATGCTGGACCGCCGCGTGGTGGAGGCGGTGGCGCAGGGGCGTTTCCACATCTGGACCGCCGACAGCGCCGGCGAGGCCATGGAGCTGCTGACCGGCGTGCTGTTCGGCGCACTCGACGCCAGCGGCAATTACCCCGAGGACACGGTGCTGGGCCGGGCCCAAAAGACGCTGCAGGACTACCGCCGTGCCTCGCAGGCCACGGCCAAACCGGCGCGCAAGAGCAAGCGGCCGCCGGCCGGTCTGAAATAACGACGCGCGCTTTTCGCCTCTCTCTTGACGGCCGCGGTCCCCGCGGCCGTTTTTCTTGTGCCGTGCCCGGGGGAGCCGGCGACCCTGCAACGCCTTCCGCGCCGGCACTAGGGTTATTCAAACAGCGCCGCTAATGAGAACTAATCCATGGTTCGGCCGGTTTGGTGCCCGTTCCCGTATAGGTATTCAGGCGCAGGAACCGTAATCTTGCGTCCGTCACTTGCTCACCACAAAGCAATAAAAGGAGACAAAGTCATGACGAACACCTTGCGTGCGGGATTGCTGGCCTTTCTGGGCCTGCTCACCTGGCCGGCGCTGGCGCAGAAAAGCAGCGAGCCCATCCTCATCGGCCAGAGTGCCGGACTCACCGGGGGCCAGTCCGGCTACAGCGCGGATGTGCGCGCGGGCCTGGAGGCCTATTTCAGCCACGTCAACAAGAACGGCGGCGTCAACGGCCGCCCGCTCAAGCTGCTGGCCGAGGACGACGGCGGCAAGAAGAAGAACGTGCTGGCCAACACCAGAAAGCTGGTGGAGACCGATCGCGTGATCGCGCTGATCGGCTACACCAGCGGTGCGGGCGTGGAGGAGTCGCTGGACTACCTGGACAGCATCAAGGTGCCGATGCTGGCGCCCATGACGGGCAATATGGGTATCCGCGCCAGCATGCACCGCAACCTGTTCCACACCCGCGCCGGCTACGACGCCGAGATGCGCAAGGTCATCGGCAACATGGCCATGATGGGTCTCAAGCGCTTCGGCCTGGTCTATCTGGACGATGTGGGCCCGGGCAATGCAAAGGCCATGCACGACGCGCTCAAGGCCAACCAGCTGACGGCGGTGGCGGAGGCGCCGGTCAGCCGCAACTCCCTGGACTTCACGTCGGCCGTCGACCATCTGCTTAAGGGCAGGCCGGAGGTGGTGGTGTTCATCACCAACAACGTGCCGCTGGTCAAGATCGTGCAGGGCATGCGGGCCAAGGGTTACGGCGGCCAGTTCATCACCAGTTCGTTCGCGGGCATCAAGGTCGTCGAGGACCTGAAGGACAAGGCACCGGGCCTGATCCTGAGCGAAGTGCTGCCGCACCCGCAGCGCACCCAGTTCAAGCTGGTCAAGGAGCACCACCAGGTGCTCAAGGACTACGCGCCGGACGCCAAGGCCAACTACACCACCCTGGAAGCCCACGTGGCGGCCAAGGTGCTGGTGGAGGGGCTGCGGCGTGCCGGCAACAACCTCACGCCGGAGCGGCTGGTGGACGCGCTGGAAGACATCCGCAAGCTGGACCTGGGGGGCTACGAGGTCAGCTTCTCGCCCAAGAGCCGCGACGGTTCGGTCTACGTGAATACCGGCGTGGTGTCACAGGAGGGCGCACTGCGCTTCTGAGGCCGGCGGCGCCAGCGGGTCCGGGTCTTAGTTGGCGCGGGCCTGCCGGGCGGCCTCATAGGCGCGCTTGAGGTCGCGGTATTCCTCGCAGGAGAAGAAACACAGGCGGTCCAGCGCGTCCAGGTGTTCCTTGGCCTTGTCGAGCCGGCCGAGTTGGAGGTAGGCCTCGCCGATGTACTCATGGGCGCCGCGGTGTTTGGGGTCCAGCTTGAGGGCCTGGGTGTAGGCGGCCAGCGACTCGTCGTAGCGCTGCAGGTGGCGGTAGCTGTAGCCCAGCAGGTTGTAGCCGTCGGCGCTGTTCGGCTTGCTGCGGGTATAGCCGGCCAGCAGGGTAGCGGCGCCGGCCCAGTCCTTCTGGCCGATCAGCTGTCGGGCCTGGGTCAGCTCGGCGTCCGCGGTCGCGACCTCGGGTTCGTCGGCGGCCAGAACGGCCTGGCTGCCCAGCAGCAGCAGGGCGGCGAAGAAGGCATGTAGTCTCATGGGCACTCTCCTGGCCGCGACGGCGGCGGGTGCCCAACTTTAGTGGCCGCGCGCGGGCATTTCAAGCCGCGCCGGCCCCGGTCCACCAGCGGCCTATTTCTGCTTCGGCACCCGGCCCATGAGATAGAACTCCGGGTTGGGCAGCATGTTGCTGAAGCTGGCCATGCGGTTGGACAGGCCGAAGAAGGCGGTGATGGCGGCGATGTCCCAGGCGTCCTCGTCGCTGAAACCGTGGGCGTGCAGGGCGGCGAAGTCCTCGTCGCCGATCTCGTGCGAGCGCAGGCAGACCTTCATGGCGAAGTCCAGCATGGCGCGCTGGCGCGCGCTGATGTCGGCCTTGCGGTAGTTCACGGCCACCTGGTCGGCCACCAGCGGTTTTTTCTCGTAGATGCGCAGGATGGCGCCGTGCGCCACCACGCAGTACAGGCACTGGTTGGCCGCGCTGGTGGTGGTGACGATCATCTCGCGGTCGCCCTTGGTGAGACCCGAGTCCTCCTTGAGCATCAGGGCGTCGTGGTAGGCGAAGAAGGCGCGCCACTCGGCCGGGCGACGGGCCAGGGCCAGGAAGACGTTGGGCACGAAGCCGGCCTTCTCCTGCACCTCGAGGATCTTGACGCGGATGTCCTCGGGCAGGTCCTTGAGTTCGGGGTGGGGGTAGCGGCTCATGCGGTCTCCTTCTGTTTTTTTGGGGGGTATGCGGGCATTATCCCGCCGTCAACTTGTGCACCAGATCGGCCGTGGTGCTGGCCTTGTACTTGCGCATCAGGCGGGCGCGGTAGATCTCCACGGTGCGGTGGCTGATGGCCAGGGCCTTGCCGATTTCCTTGGAGGTCAGGCCCGCCAGCAGGTGGGCGGCCACCTCGCGCTCGCGCCCGGTCAGCTCGGCCTTGACGGGGCGGTGCGAGCTGAGGTCCTCGAAGGTCCAGATGCCGGCGCCGTGCGGCTCGGCCGGGTCGAGCGCGCGGCCGGTGACGTGGCACCAGAACACCTCGCCCTTGCAGCGGCCGTCCACCCGCTTCATGATGCGGTCGTCGGCGTAGCTGCCCTGGCGGTTCATGATGGGGGCAATGCGTGCGCCGATGCGCTCGAACTCGTCGGCGCTGGGGTAGAGCACCTGGAAGGACTGGCCGACCAGCGCCTCGCGCGTGGTGCCGAACATCTCGCACAGGTGGCGGTTGCAGTCCTGGATGATGCGCTGGCGCGACAGCACCAGGCCAATGGGGGCGAGTTCGAAGGCGAGGCGGTAGTCGATGTCCATCGGGGGGCAGGGTTGCCATTTAGGCGAAACTACGTACATGGATAGGTAGTATCGTACGGTTCATCGTTTCTTGCGAGGAGAACAATGTGAACAAGGTGTATCCGAGTGCGGCCGAGGCCATCCGGGGCGTGGTCAAGGACGGCCAGCTCATCGCCGTCGGCGGTTTCGGCCTGTGCGGCATCCCCGAGGCGTTGATCGACGCCGTGCGTGATGCCGGCATCAAGAACCTCACCGCCATTTCCAACAACGCCGGCATCGACGACTTCGGCCTGGGCAAGCTGCTGCAGACGCGCCAGATCCGCAAGATGATTTCCAGCTACGTCGGCGAGAACAAGGAGTTCGAGCGCCAGTACCTGGCCGGCGAGCTGGAGCTGGAGTTCACGCCCCAGGGCACGCTGGCCGAGAAGCTGCGCGCCGGCGGCGCCGGCATCCCGGCCTTTTTCACCAAGACCGGTGTGGGCACCATCGTCGCCGACGGCAAGGAGCTGCGCGAGTTCGACGGCGAGACCTATGTGATGGAGCGCTCCCTGGTGCCCGACGTGGCGCTGGTGAAAGCCGACATCGCCGACCGCTCGGGCAACCTGCGCTTCAACCTGACGGCGCGCAACTTCAACCCGGCCGCCGCCATGGCCGGCAAGATCTGCATCGTGGAGGTGGAGCGCATCGTGCCCACCGGCGAGCTGGCACCCGACGACATCCACCTGCCGGGCATCTACGTGCACCGCATCGTGCACAACCCCACGCCCGAGAAGCGCATCGAGAAGCGCACCACCCGCGACCGCAAATAAGGAGCAAGACCATGCCCTGGACCCAAGACCAGATGGCCGCACGCGCGGCGCAGGAGCTGCAGGACGGCTTTTACGTGAACCTCGGCATCGGCATCCCGACGCTGGTGGCCAACTTCGTGCCCGACAACATGGAAGTCTGGCTGCAGAGCGAGAACGGCATGCTGGGCATCGGCCCCTTCCCCTACGAGGACGAGGTGGACGCCGACCTGATCAACGCCGGCAAGCAGACGGTGACCACCATCAAGGGCTCGGCCATCTTCGGCAGCCACGAGAGTTTTGCCATGATCCGCGGCGGCAAGATCAACCTGTCCATCCTGGGCGCCATGCAGGTCAGCGGCCAGGGCGACGGCCAACTGGATGATCCCCGGCAAGATGGTCAAGGGCATGGGCGGTGCCATGGACCTGGTGGCCGGCGTGCCGCGTGTGATCGTGCTGATGGAACACGTGGCCAAAAAGAAGGACGGCACCGAGGACCTGAAGATCCTCCCCTCTTGCACGCTGCCGCTGACCGGCAAGGCCGTGGTCGACCGCATCATCACCGACCTTGGTGTGATGGACGTCACGCCGCAGGGCCTCAAACTGGTGGAACTGGCGCCGGGCGTGACCCGCGAGCAGATCCAGGCCAAGACCGGCGTGCCGCTGATCTGAACCAGAACGCGCGCGTTCCCCCGGAAAAAGCCCGCCGCGTAGCGGGCTTCTTTTTTGTCGCCGCTGCCGGTGTGTGTCGGTGAGGTCTGCCTGTCGGCGGACCGGTCTGGTCTTGTCAGGAAGCTCATGATTTCCCGAGTTGCAGGCCAAAACCGGTTCCACCCCGTCATCCGATATTGCCGCGGGGCGCAAAAAAGCGCAGCATGCTGGGAAGCGTCAAATTCGGGGGCATCAGTCTTGCCGGCCACCCGGGCAAGGTGGCTTTCAGGCCGGCAGAAGCCCGCGCCCTGCCTGTCAACTGGGAGTCGAAAAATGAAAAAAGCGCTTATCGCAATCGCCATGGTTGGCGCCTTGGCCGGGTCGCAAGCCTCGGCGCAGGTCAGCAACTTTGCCGGTTACAGTGCTGGCGTCAATCTGGACTTCTCGTCTTCCACCGCGGAGATCAATACGGGTGGCCTTTCCGCCAAAGTCGGCGACGCGTCACAGAATGTCAGTCTGTACGCTGCTTATGGCTTCGACTTGCGCGACCGTGTCGTGCTGGGTCTGGGCCTCAGCTACAGCCTCACCAGTCTGAAGTCCGGGTCGGTCAACATGGCCGGCACCCGTGTGGAGTGGCAAAACCACGACATATTTTCCGCCTACATCGAGCCGGGGTATGCGCTGAACAACGACACCCTGCTCTATGCCAAGATTGCCTACGTGGGTGCGAAGGGGGAGCGAATCTCCAATGGCGTGACGAACAGCCAGAACTACTACGGTGCCGGCTACGGCGCGGGGGCTCGTGTGTTGCTGACCAGACACCTGTACCTTCAAGGTGAATTCATGCGGGCGGAATATGGCGAGCGGCCCATCGACGGCATGCCGCATAAGCCCGCTTCAACGACCGGGAGCCTCGGTCTGGGCTACAAGTTCTGATCGCGCTTGAGTAAATTGGCGAATTTTGGGCCTGTTTTGTTGCGGTTTGTCCCGCAATGGTGTGGATTGCTGCTGGGTGGCGTCGGCATGACGGACTTTCATCGTCACGGTTCGGGTGTGATGGACGTGACGCGCAGGGCCTGAAGCGGGTGGAACTGGCGCCGGGTGACCCCCGCGAACAGAGCCAGGCCAAGACCGGCGTGCCGCTGATCTGAGGCCCCGCGCTCACCCGGGCGTTGGACGGAAACACAGCCCCCGGGGGTATGGGCTGCCGGCCTTTACGCGCCCCGTCCTGCGGCCGATAATGGCCCGACGGGAGTGTGCAACATGAAGAACAAGACCGCTTGGATTGCCGCCGCCGCCATCTCGCTGGCGGTCTCGCCCGTGAGCGCCCAGCTCAGCCCTTTCAGCGGCTGGAGCCTGGGACTCAACCTCAACCGCGCCACCACGGCCACGCAGTTCGGCGGCGCCGGCATCACCTCCACCATGGGGGAAACCGACTACAACAGCAGCCTGCAGGCGTCTTATGGCCTGCAGTTGGGCCAGCAGTACACACTGGGCCTGGGGCTCACGCTGGGCCTGAGCGACCTGCGCGCCGGCAGCATGAACCTGGGCGGCAGCGAGCTGAGCTTTCGCACCCGCAATATGTACTCGCTCTACGCCGAGCCCGGCTACTCGCTGGGCGAGACCACGCTGCTGTACGGCAAGGTGTCCTACCTGGGCGGGCAGGGCGAGGAGTCCTATGGTGGCCAGGTCTTCGGCAAGACCTACGCCGGGCTGGGCCTGGGCGCCGGCGTGCGCACCTTGCTGAGTGAGCGCCTCTACCTGCAGGTCGAGCTGTCCTACGGTGACTACGAGTGGAAGACCTCGCGTACCGGCGCCTTCCGCCCGAACTCGACCACGGGCAGCATCGGGCTGGGGTGGCGCTTCTGAACCCGGCCCGCGCACGGGCCGCTTAGCCGATCCAGCGCACCCCGCCCTGAACGATCTCGTCGAAGAAGCCGCGCAGCGAGGACGGGCTCATGCTGTAGGGATCGAACTCGGACTTGCGGGAGTACTTCAGGAAGATCTGGCGGTTCTCGGCGATCGAGGAGATCAGGCCCATGTTCCAGTTGCTGAAGCGGCGCGAGGCGATCTCGCCGAAGTCCAGGATGGCCGGTTCGGTATGGCGGCTGTCTTTCAGGATGCGCAGATAGACCTGGTTGACCACGTCACGGTCGCCTTCGAGCTGCTGCAGGAAGATACCGTTGGCCAGGCAGAGCGCCCCGGTGACGCCGACGGCAGCATTGTTGCGCTGCGAAGCTTGCAGGATGTCTTTCACGTCGGCGGGGCCGAGGGTGCGCGCAGAGTGGCTGGCGTAGGTCAGTTGGATCAGCATGGGGTCTCCTAAGTGGGCTGATTATCTGGAGGCCCTTCTTTCTCCGTCGGCTCGGGAGGAGGTATCCCTGTGATGTGAGGGGAGTTGGCGGTGGGTGCGTGAAATGGTTCACGCTGCGGTGGTGTTTGTGAGCGGGTGATGGGAATGTGAAATCGCTCGCAACGCTGCGCTGCTCGCCATTTCATCGCTGCGCGACCGTGGCTGCGCCACGTCCGAAACAGTCCCCCGGACTGTTTCGAGCGAACCAGTGGGTTCGATCCCTCATCAGTCCGCCCAAAATAAAAAAAGGCCCGCAGGGGGCCTTTTTTAATTTGGAGCGGGTGATGGGAATCGAACCCACGTTATTTGCTTGGGAAGCAAGAGTCCTACCATTGAACGACACCCGCGATAGTCCGGGATTCTAGCGGATGGGCGGCGAGGGGGCGGTGCCGGAGGGCTGGGTCGGCAAGCGCAGCGTGCCGCTCGATTCGAAGCGGTGGCTGCGGAAGATGGGGCCCGAGAGCTTGCCGCGCAACTGGTAGGTGATGGGCGCGTTGCGCGCGCCGGTGGCCAGGCCGAAGGCCTGGCGCACGAGGGCCATGGCTGGCACGGTGACGGGCACGTCCACGACCGCCTCGCTGAAGCGCGGCAGGCTGCCCTGTGCGTCGGTGACGCCGCTGGCGAAGCTCTGGCCGTCCACGTTGATCTCGACGTAGATGCCGTCGTAGGCCACCGCGGTCTCGCCCGGGTTGATGATGCGCAGGCGCACCGCCATGCGCAGCTCGGGGCCCTGCCAGGGCAGCGGCTCGACGGCGACGACGTCGACCTTGGGTTGGCTGTCGGGCGCCAGCGTTGCGCAGCCGGCCAGCAGCAGGGGCAGGGTGCCCAGGGCGAGGCGGCGCAGGCGGAACAGGAGGGCGTTCATGGTGTGCTCACTTGAGGATGTCGCCCAGGCAGAGGTACTTCAGTTCCACGTAGTCGTCCATGCCGTGGTGCGAGCCCTCGCGGCCCAGGCCGGACTGCTTGACGCCGCCGAAGGGCACGTGTTCCGTGGCCAGGATGCCGACGTTGATGCCCACCATGCCGTACTCCAGCGCCTCGCTGACGCGGAAGATGCGGCCCACGTCGCGGCTGTAGAAGTAGCTGGCCAGGCCGAAGATGGTGTTGTTGGCCGCCGCGACCACTTCCTGCTCGGTCTTGAAGCGGAACACCGGCGCGAAGGGGCCGAAGGTCTCTTCGGTGGCGCACAGCATGCTGGCATTGGCCTCGGCGATGACGGTGGGCTCGAAGAACTGGCCCGACAGCTTCTTGCCGCCGGTGATCACCTTGCCGCCCTTGGCCACGGCGTCGGCCACGTGGCGCTGCACCTTTTCGACGGCGGCGTCCTCGATCAGCGGGCCTTGCGAGACGCCGTCCTCGAAGCCGTTGCCCACTTTCACTTCCTTGACCTTGGCGGCGAACTTCTGCACGAACTGGTCGTAGACACCGTCCTGCACGTAGATGCGGTTGGCGCAGACGCAGGTCTGGCCGGCGTTGCGGTACTTGCTGGCCATGGCGCCTTCGACGGCCGAGTCGATGTCGGCGTCGTCGAAGACGATGAAGGGCGCATTGCCGCCCAGTTCCAGCGAGAGCTTCTTGACCGTGGGGGCGCTCTGCTGCATCAGGATGCGACCCACTTCGGTGGAGCCGGTGAAGCTGATGTGGCGCACGACGTCGCTGGCGCAGAGCACCTTGCCGATGGCAATCGAGTTGTCGCCGTCGGCACTCAGCAGGTTGAGCACGCCGGCCGGGATGCCGGCGCGTTGGGCCAGCTCGGCCGCCGCCAGCGCGGTCAGCGGCGTGAGCTCGGCCGGCTTGATGATGACCGGGCAGCCCGCGGCCAGGGCCGGGGCGACCTTGCGCGTGATCATGGCCAGCGGGAAGTTCCACGGCGTGATGGCGGCGCAGACACCGATGGGCTGCTTGATGACCATCAGGCGGCGGTTGTTGTCGAACTGCGGCAGGGTCTCGCCGTTGACGCGCTTGGCCTCCTCGGCGAACCACTCGACGAAGCTGGCGCCGTAGGAAACCTCGCCCTTGGCTTCGGGGTAGGGCTTGCCCTGCTCGGCGGTCATGATGCGGGCCAGATCGTCGCGGTGGGCCATCAGCAGGTCGAACCACTTGCGCAGCAGGATGCTGCGCTCCTTGCCGGTCAGGGCGCGCCAGGCCGGCCAGGCGGCGTTGGCGGCCTTGATCGCCGCCTCCGCGTCGGCCGGGCCGAGATTGGCGACGTCGGCCAGTTTCTGGCCGTTGGACGGGTCCAGCACGTCGAAACGTTTCGCTGCCGCGCCCTTGACCCACTGCCCGTTGATCAGGGCGTCGGTCTTGAGCAGGGTGGGGTCCTTGAGCAGGGCCAGCGGGGAGGTTTTCATGTCCATGGTGTGTCTCTTCGGTGGTTTTGTTCGGATCGATGGACGATTCTGCCAGTGAGTCGCGCGTGGGGCCATCGCGGGGGTGACAGACGGTCCGGCAGCCCCCAAAACCTATAATCGATAGTTCAAATAAATCAAGCAGTTACGCGTGTGCCGCGCTCCTGGGGAGAGCGGCGCCACAGTCCTGGAAAACCATGAGCCAACCCGTCATCTCCGTTGCCGACATCCGTAAGACCTTTCTGGACTTCTTTGCCGCCAAGGGCCACACCGTGGTCGCCTCCAGCCCGCTGGTGCCGGGCAATGACCCGACCTTGATGTTCACCAACTCCGGCATGGTGCAGTTCAAGGACGTATTCCTGGGCACCGACAAGCGCTCGTACGTGCGCGCCGCCTCGGTGCAGGCCTGCCTGCGCGCCGGCGGCAAGCACAACGACCTGGAGAACGTGGGCTACACCGCGCGCCACCACACCTTCTTCGAGATGCTGGGCAATTGAGCTGGCGACTACTTCAAACGCGAATCGCTGAAGCGGGCCTGGGAGCTCTTGACCGAGGTCTGCAAGCTGCCCAAGGAGCGCCTGCTGGCTACGGTCTATGCCGAGGACGACGAGGCCTACGACATCTGGACCAAGGAAATCGGCCTGCCGCCCGAGCGTGTGATCCGCATCGGCGACAAAGGGCGGGCGCACAAGAGCGACAACTTCTGGATGATGGCCGACACCGGCCCCTGCGGCCCCTGCAGCGAGATCTTCTATGACCACGGCGACCACATTGCCGGCGGCCCCCCGGGCAGCCCCGATGAAGACGGCGACCGTTACATCGAGATCTGGAACAACGTGTTCATGCAGTTCAACATGGACGAGACGGGCGCTGTCACGCCGCTGCCCGCGCCCTGCGTGGACACCGGCATGGGCCTGGAGCGCCTGGCCGCCATCCTGCAGCATGTGCACAGCAACTACGAGATCGACATCTTCGCCGCGCTGATCAAGGCCGCCGGCCGCGAGACCGGCACCCAAGACCTGAGCAATCCCTCGCTCAAGGTGATCGCCGACCACATCCGCGCCACCGCCTTCCTGGTGAGCGACGGCGTGATCCCGAGCAACGAGGGCCGCGGCTACGTGCAGCGCCGCATCGTGCGCCGCGCCATCCGCCACGGCTACAAGCTGGGCCAGAAGAGCCCCTTCTTCCACAAGCTGGTGGCCGAGCTGGTGCGCCTGATGGGCGACGCCTACCCGCGCCTCAAGGCGGAGGAAAAGCGTATCACCGAGGTGCTCAAGGCCGAGGAAGAGCGTTTCTACGAGACGCTGGAAAACGGCATGGAGATCCTGGACGCGGCCCTGGCCGGCGGTGCCAAGGTGCTGCCCGGCGAGGTGGCCTTCAAGCTGCACGACACCTACGGTTTCCCGCTCGACCTCTCGGCCGACGTCTGCCGCGAGCGCGGCCTGAGCGTGGACGAGGCCGGTTTTGCCGCTGCCATGGACAAGCAGAAGAGCCAGGCCCGCGCGGCCGGCAAGTTCAAGATGGACAAGGCGCTGGAGTACAGCGGCGCGGGCAACCAGTTCGTCGGTTACGAGACGCTGCAGGCCCAGGCCAAGATCGTGGCCCTGTATGTGGACGGCACACCCACGGCGCAGCTCAAGCATGGCCAGCAAGGTGTGGTGGTGCTCGACACCACCCCCTTCTACGCCGAGAGCGGCGGCCAGGTCGGTGACGAAGGTGTGATCGTGGCCGGCTCGGCCAGCTTCGAGGTCGGCGACACGCAGAAGATCAAGGCCGATGTCTTTGGCCACCACGGCACGCTGACGCAGGGCACGCTCAATGTCGGCGACCACGTGACGGCGCAGGTCAACCTGCTGCAGCGCGCGGCCACCATGCGCAACCACTCGGTCACGCACATCATGCACAAGGCCCTGCGCGAGGTGCTGGGTGCACATGTGCAGCAGAAGGGCTCGCTGGTGAATGCCGAGCGCACGCGTTTCGACTTTGCCCACAACGCGCCCGTGACGGAGGCGCAGATCCGCGAGATCGAGAAGCGCGTCAATGAGGAGATCCTGGCCAACAGCGCCACGCAGGCGCGGGTGATGGACATCGAGTCGGCGCAGAAGACCGGCGCCATGATGCTGTTCGGCGAGAAATACGGCGACAGCGTGCGCGTGCTCGACATCGGCACCAGCCGCGAACTCTGCGGCGGTACCCACGTGCAGCGCACCGGTGACATCGGCCTGTTCAAGGTGGTGGGCGAGAGCGGTGTGGCCGCTGGTGTGCGCCGCATCGAGGCCGTCACGGGTCTTAACGCGCTCAACTTTATGCAGGAACTCGAAGCAGATAGCGCGGCGATGAGCGGTTATCTCAAGGCATCCAGAGGCGAGCACCTTAGTCGCGTGGCGCAGATGCTGGACCAGGTCAAGACGCTGGAGAAAGAGATCACCGCCCTCAAGGGCAAGCTGGCCTCCAGCCAGGGCGACGAACTCATGGCCCAGGCGGTGGACGTCAAAGGCATCAAGGTGCTGGCCGCCCGCCTGGAAGGCGCCGACGCCAAGACCCTGCGCGACACCCTGGACAAGCTGAAAGACAAACTCAAGACCGCGGCCATCGTGCTGGCGGCGGTGGACGGTGACAAGGTGCAGCTGGCCGCCGGCGTGACGGCCGACAGCGTGGGCAAGGTCAAGGCCGGCGAGCTGGTGAACTTCGTGGCGCAACAGGTCGGTGGCAAGGGCGGCGGCAAGCCCGACATGGCCATGGCCGGCGGCACCGATGCCAGCAAGCTTGGCGCGGCCCTGGCCAGCGTGCAGGGCTGGGTGGCGGGCAAGGTCTGATCCGGTGATCCAACGCCGTGATGTCCTGGGCCTGACGCTGGCCGCCCTGGCCGGCCCCGCGCTCGCGCAGCGCGGCTACGAGGTTACGCCCTTGCCCAAGGGCCTGGCGCTGCCCCCGCTGCAGGCGCTGGACCTGCAGGGCAAGACCTGGCGCCTGGCCGAGCTGCGTGGCCGCGCCGTGCTGCTGAACTTCTGGGCCACCTGGTGCCCGCCCTGCCGCGCCGAGATGCCCTCGCTGCAGCAGCTGGCCGAGATCTACGGCCCCGAGCAATTGCAGGTGCTGGCGCTCAACGTCGGCGAAGGGCCGCGCCGGATCAACCAGTACCTGCAGTCCAGCGGCCTGGACCTGACGGTGCTGCTCGATCCGCGCAGCGAGATTGCCCGGGCCTGGGGCGCCAACACGCTGCCCACCACCTACCTGATCGACAGCGAAGGGCGGCTGCGTTACCGCCTGCGCGGTGAGGTCGACTGGGCCAGCCGCGAGGCGCAGGCCCTGATCGAGCCCTTGCTGCCGCGTCCCGCCCAAGCCCCGAAGGCCTGAGCGCCGCTCAATAAAAACAAGCCGCCGGCCCGTTGGGACCGGCGGCTTGTTCGTTTCAGGCCAGGCGCCGCGCGCCGCGCCTGCGCGCCGGATCAGCCGGCCGGCAGGAAGTCGATCGGGTAGAGGATGGTGACCGGGGGCACACCGTCCTTGGCACCGAAGCTGAACTTCAGCACCCGCTCCACGATCTCCGTCGACAGGGCCGGGGAGGCCAGGTCGGTGGACTTCACCGCGCAGGCGGACACGCGGCCATCGGGCTCGATGGTCAGGCGCAGCACCATCTTGCCGCGCAGGCTGGGGTTGTTGCGCAGCTCGCGGTTGTAGATGCGGTACAGCGCGGCCTTGTAGCGGTCGAAGACGATCTGGATTTCCTCGTCCGTGCGCGAGGGACCGGCGCCCTTGCTCAGCGGCCGGTCGTCGGCCACGCCGGCGCTGGTCGCGCTCTGGACGCGGGCGATCTTCACGCCGCCGCCGGTGATGCTCTGGCCGCCACCGCCCGAGCCGGTGCCGCTGCCACCCGTGCCGCCGCCCGTGCCGTTGCGGCTGATGGCCGAGGTGTTGATGCCGCCGCTGCCGCCCGAGGCCTGCGACGTGATGAGCGAACGGGTCGCCGCCTGGCCCGCCGCAATCTGGCCGGTGTTGGAGATGCGTCCCTCCGCCCCGACCTTGGCCGCGCCGGGGCTGTCGACCAGGTCGGCAAAGTCGTTCTTGAGCGCGAGCACGCCCTTGCCCTCGGCCGAGGCGCGCGCCGCGCTCTGGGCCTCGGGGCTGCCGGGTGGCGCGGGGGCGCGGTCGGACGGACTCTGGCGAGTGTCCTGCGCGTTGGGGTTGCCCGTGGCGTCCGACTTCTCGACCGGCTTCTTCTCGGCCGGCTTGGGCTCTTCCTTCTTCTTCACCACCAGCTCGGCGATGTGCTCGGGCAGTACCTCTTCCTCTTTCTTCTCGTGCGTCGGCTTGAAGAACACCAGACCGCTGGCGGTCACGAAGGAGAACAACAGCGTGAGCAGGAAGATCTTGCGGTAGCGCCGGTCGTCCTCGCTGCCCTTGGCCCAGGGCATGACCAGGGGACGGTAGGGAATGTCGGCCGGGTTCCGGTAGACGGGGAACTCGTTGCGCAGGCGCTCGGCTTCTTCCTCCAGGTCCGCCAACTCGTGGTTGAGCCGGCGCAGATTGTCGGACTCGACCTTGATCTCAGCTTGCACCTCACCGCGGCGGCCTTCGATGACGCCGATCTTGTGCTCGAAGGCGAGGAGCGAGTTGCGCGCGCGGCGCAGCTGGTTCTCCGGATCGTAGCCGGTGGTCTGGCGATCCCAGAAGAGATCGACGGCGCCCACCTCTTCGAGCTTGTCGAGCGAGGACAGGATGGTGCCGAGCAGGCTGAACTGGGCGCGCTGGCTCGAATGGGAATGGAGTTCCGCGTCGAGGTCGGCGAGCTTCTTTTCCAGGCCGTCGAGGATGCGGCTGATGTTGCCGATCTGGATCCCGAGGGAGTGCTCTCTTTGTGACAGGTGGTAGGTACTCACTAAAACGAGCCCGAATAGTTTCTTATTTCTGGTTCACGGCGAAGGAAATCTTCCCGTAACCGGCATTGCTGCTGGACAGCATCACTTTCTTCAGCACCTTGTACGGAACGCCGCGGTCGGCCACGATGGTGACTTCGGTCGCCACGCCGGCCTGGTCCTTCTTTTTCTCCGCCTCGGTCTTGATGCGTACGATGGCCTCGCGGATGGGCTCGATCTCGGGCCGGTTGCTGGACTTCACCTCGGCCATGGACACGATGGACTCACCCTGGATCTTCACGTCCTGGTCCGACAGCACGACCATGATCGAGGGCCGCGGCATGGTGTCCACGCCCGAATCGGGCAGGGTCACGCGGTAGGGCGGCTCGATATTGACGCCGTCGCTCTGGTTGACCAGCAGATACAGCACCAGCACGATGAAGATGTCCATCAGCGAGGTCAGCATCATGCCGGTGGACTCGCTGCCTTCCGCCTGGCCCTTCTTCTTCCTGCGTTTGGAGCTGACGATGCTCATGGCGCGTCACCCACGGTCACGTTGGGGAACAGGACGACGGTCAGCGGGGGCGAGCCCTCGCGCGGTGCGGGCACCTTGACGAACTTGAGCGCGTCCATCACCTCGATCATCGTCGCGTAGTCGATCTCGGGCTCCAGCAGCAGGATCGCGTCTTTCTTGCTCATGTACTGGTCCTTCAGCAACTTGAGTTTGCGCGACAGGGTGGCGGTGTCGTACTTGTCACCAGCCAGGGGGATGCGGTCGGTGACGGTCTTGCCGTTGCCGATCTCCAGGCCGGACTTGCGCAGGAACACCTCGATCACCACCGGTGGTGGGGCGTTCGCGGGCGGGGCCGCGCCGCCGGCATTGGCCGGCATGTTGAGTTCCTGGATCGTGACCTTGGAGAAGACCGCCGAGAGGATCAGGAATGACACCAGCACGACCATGATGTTGAGCAAGGTCGTGAGGTCGACTTCTTCGCTGTCGGGACTGCCTGCAGCCATGGTCTCAAGCCTTCGGCTGGTTGCGCGCGGCGGCGTGAACGCGGGCGATCATGTTGACCGTCTTGAGCGCTGCAATCTCCAGGCCGGCGACGATGCTCTTGGACTTGTTGTTGAGCAGCAGGCTGAAGGTCAGCATCGGCATGGCCACCGTCAGGCCCATGGCGGTACAGCTCATGGCCTCGGAAATCGCCAGCGACAGCAGGGCCGACTTCTCCGAAGGTGCCGCCGTGGCCACCGTGGCGAAGGCTTCGATCAGGCCCAGAATCGTGCCCAGCAGACCCAGCAGCGTGGCCAGGTTGGCGAACAGCCCCAGGAAGGGGATGCGGGTGTGGAACTGGTGCGAGACCGACAGCATGATTTCTTCCATCGACAGCTCGATGTCTTCGCGCCGGCGCATCACGCCTTCGCTTTCCAGGCCGACGTTGATGATCTCGCTGAGGGTGGACTTGTCGTCGCGCGTGAGTTCGCGCGCCTTCTCGAACTCGCCCCTGTGCAGCAGCTCCTGGATCGACTCCCAGGACTTGGCGTTGCGCTTGATGTGGCGATTCAGGACGATAAAGCGCTCGACCACGATGCCCATGCCGATGGCGCCGATGACCAGGATGGGGATCACCCAGATGCCGCCGGCGGCGATGAACTTCAATACTTCCTGAAGAAAATGCATTCTTGAACTCCTGCTAGTGACTATGTGAACGGTTAATTGGGGTTGCTGAGGCGGTAGAACTCGAGTTCGCGCAAGAAGGCAGACTTGTCCACGGGGACCATCTCCTGATTGAGCAGGCTCGAATTGAAGTTGGTCTCCTGGCCGATCTCCGAGCTCTTCCAGGGAACGATGGTGAGTGACTTGGGCGTCTCGTTGTTGCCGACGATGGACATGCCCGAGACCTCCTTGGCCTCGACCTCTTCCTTCTTGGCCTTGCCCTTGTCCTGCGCCGCGGCCAGGCAGGTGGCCAGCAGCAGGCAGCTTGCGAACAGTGTCCTGGTTTTCATGGGTGCTCCTATTTGCCGGTGCGCTTGCGCAGATCGGCGATCCAGATCTGCACGTTCTTGTCGCCCGGTGCGTTCAGGGCGTAGCTCTGGTAGTGGCTGAGGGCGCATTCATAGTCCCGCAGGTACAGATCGCAGAGCACCCCCAGGTTCTTGTGGACCATGCTGAAGTTGGGGTACTTGACCAGCAGCCGCTCGTAGACGGGCCGGGCCTCCGCGAAACGTCCGCTCTTGCGGTAGAGCAGGGCCAGCTCGTTGCCGGCCACCGGATTGGTCGGCTCGATCTCCAGCGCCTGCTTCAGGTGCTGTTCGGCCAGCTCGGGCTTGTCGAGCTTTTTGTAGATCAGGGCCAGATTGGTCAGGGGGATGGGGTTGTCGGGCAGGGCAGCGACCAGTTTCTTGAACGCCTCGATGCTCTGTTCGTACTGCTCGGCCTTGGCCAGGGCCAGGGCCGCATCCATCTCGGCCTGCAGCGCGGGCGCGACGGTCGTCTTCGGAGTGCCGTCGGTTTTTTCCACCGGCTTGGCGACGACCGGCGGCGGGGCGCTGGCGCAGCCCTGCAGCAGGACCAGGGCCAGCGGCAGCGTGAGCGCTGCCGCGCCGCCCAGCGCGCGCCGCACGGCCCCAGGCAGGGCGGCCCCGGGGGTCATCGATGCCGTGGAGTGTGCGCGGGTTTGCATGGCGGGCTGGGTGTTCGGTGGAGCGCTCATTGGGGCGTGGCGGCGCCGGGCGTGACGTTGCCGGCGGCGGCCGTCGGTGCCGGTGTGGCGGCCGGCGCCGGCGCTTCGGCCGGGGCGGGGGCGGGGCCGGGGGGCGGTGCCGGTGCAGCCGGCTCGGCGCCGGGTGCTGTTGCGGCGGCGGGCTCGGAGGCCGGGGTCTGGGCGGCGGGTTGCTGCGCAGCGGCGCCGCCCGGGGCGGGTGCGGTGGCAGCCACGGGGACCGCCACGACCGGCGGCATGGGGTCGGTCAGCTCGGCGTAGGCCACCGCGCGGTTGAAGGTGGCGACGTAACCGCTGCTCTCTTCGTACTTGGCGTAGCGCGCGGGCACCAGCTTGGCAAGTTTGGTGTAGCTCTTCTCGACCCAGGCGTTGAAGACCCCCAGCGTGACCAGGTCGGTGTTCTTCTGGTGGATCTCGATGGCCTTTTCCTCGAAGGGGTAGGCCTGATCCTCCAGCGCCAGTTCGTACTGCTCCTTCTCGTCGCCGACCAGATCGTCCGGCCGCTCGGACTCCACCAGGGAGCGGTTGAAGTCGTAGTACATCTCGGCCAGGTAGTAGGTCGCCGCGGCCGTGGTGTCGCCGATCTCGTAGCGCAGGATGTTCTCGAAGCCGTCCTTGACCTGCCGCAGCGCGGTCTTCTTCTTCGCCAGGTTCTGATCGAAGGGCTTGACCAGCTTGATGCGGGTGAACTGCTCGAAGGTCGGCTCCGTCAGGGCCAGCAGGGACGAGGCCGCCAGGTAGCGGGTGCGGTCGGTACGCCCGTCGCCGCCCTTGGCGTCGGCGCTGACGATCTGCCGGAGTTCCTCCTGGTAGGCGGCGTCTTCGTTGCGCGCCTTCAGCAGGCCGGCGATCTTGAAGCGGTTCTCGATGGCGATGTCCAGCGGCTTGGGGAAGTAACCCAGATAACGCCGGTACACGGCCAGCGCCTTGTCGGTTTCCTTGGCCTGGACGTACAGATCGCCGGCGAGCTGCAGCGCGGCGCTGCGGACCTCGACGTCCTTGGACTCGGTCTCGATGCGCTCGTACTCGGCCGCGGCCAGGGCCAGCTTGCCAGCTTCGCGGTAGACGAAGGCCATCTTCTTGGTGACCTCCGGCTGCAGGGTGTGGCGCGGGAAACTGTCGCGGAAGGCGCTCAGCACCTCGGCTGCGCGGTCCCAGTCCTTGAGCTGGATCAGGGCCACGGCGCCGTCGTATTCGGCCGTGGGACGGATGGTCGAGGTCGGCGCCGCCTGGGCCACGCGCAGGAAGTGCCCGGCCGCCGTCTTGAAGTCGGACTTCTTGTTGGCGTCCTCGCCCTGTTTGTAGATCGAGGCCGCCAGGGCTTCCACCAGGTCCTTGCGCGACTTGTCGCTCTCCGCCGTCAGCGGCAGCACCTGCTGGTAGCCTTCCTCGGCGTCCTTGTAGTTGGCCAGCTCGAAGGAGGAGTGCGCCAGGATCAGCCAGGCGGTGCGGCGGATCGGCTGCTCGGCGTTGGGGAAGAGGGCGATCAGACGGCGGCTGCTGGTGACGGCCTGGCCGTAGTTCTTCATCGCATACAGGTCGTCGAGCGCCGCGCTCATCACCAGCGGCGCCTTGTCATGGCGCGGGAAGGTCTCGGCGAACTTCAGCGAGCTGCGGATGATGTCCTGCTTGACCTTGTCGTGGTCCGCCGCGCCGGGGCTGGCCAGGTGCAGGCGATGGGCGTAGACGGCGGCGTAGCCGGCCTCGGCGGATTTCTCGTGCGCCGGATAGTCGTAGGCGGTGCGCTCGAATTCCACGGCCGCCTGGTCCAGTGTCTTGTTCTCCAGCAGCAGTTCGGCCATCTGGAAATGGATGAGCGGGGACTCGCTCTCCTTGGGGAAGGAAGCCAGGAACTCGCGGTACCAGCGCATGGCCTCGTCGAAGTTGGCCGGCTTGTCCTTCTCGAACTTCTTCTCCTGATACAGGGCGTGGTAGTGGTTGGCCAGCTCCTTGAGGCTGCCCTTGACATAACCGACCACCTCCGGGAAGGCCTTGACGTCGAAGTGGTTCCAGTACGCAGACTTGAGGCCGTAGTTGACGACGAATTCCTTGTTGGCGTCGATCACCAGCTTGGGGAAACCGCCCTTCTTGTAGATGTCGATCACCCGCGTGTCGTAGTGCGGCGCGACCTTGTGGTACGGGTTCTGCTTGACGAAGGACTTGTAGGCGACGGCAGCGTCGCTGTAGCGGCGCTTTTCCAGGTAGTACTCGCCCAGGTTGCCGTAGACGCTGGCCTCGTAGCTGCGCTTGCCGTACTTGTTGAAGTAGGCCACCACGGCTTCGGAGCCGCCCAGGTTGGAGAACGCCAGGCTGATGACCTGGTAGGTGTCCTCGACGCGCTTGTGCTCCAGCGGGTCCTTGGGGTTATCGAAGTCGTAGCCGGTCTTGATCTTGTGGTCGAGCAGGGCGACGAAACGGTGCAACGAGTCCTCGTACAGCTCCTGCTTGTAGAAAGTCCAGCCCAGCTTGTACAGCGAGAGCTCGTAGAAGGAGGAGCCCGGCCCCATGTCCACCACGGACTTGTAGGCGTCCTCGGCGTCGAGGAACTTCTTGCGCGTGAAGTTGTATTCGCCGACGCGGAACTGGATTTCGTCGAAGTAGCGCGACTTCGGGTAGTCGCGCGGAATCTGCTTCATCACCGTCATGGCCTCGTCGACCAGGCCCAGTTCCTCATAGGCGCGCGCCAGCTGGTAGAGCACCTGGTCGTTGCGCTCGTAGTTCGGATACTTGGCCAGCAGCTTCTTGTACAGCTGCACTGCCTCGCCGGCGCCGCCCTGCAGCTCGGCGTTGCTGCCGTCCGGCGCCACCAGGGCGGGCGCGGCGGCGGTGGGCACCGGCGTGGTCTTGCTGGCGCGGGCCTCGAAGTCCTGGCTCGACTCGCGTGCCGGCGTGGTGCCCTTGCCTTTGCCCTTGGCCTTCTTGTCAGCCTTGGCGCCCTTGGCGTCGCGTTCCTTCTTGCTCGCGGCTGCGACGATGACGGGGGCCGCCTTCACCGGCGGGGGCAGGGCGGTCGACGCCGCCGGCACGGCCGGCGCGCCGGGCGCGGCGGCCTCGACGGCGCGCGGCTCGCTGGCGGCCAGCCGCTTCTCGTTGCGGGTGGCGCCCTCGACGGTGCCGTACTCCTTCTGGATCTTCAGGTCGGCCAGGCGGCGCAGGGCCTCCGGCGTCATGGCGGTCTCGGGGGTCTGCTCCAGGAACTTCTGGTAGCTCTGCATGGCCTTGTCGCTGCCGGCGTCGATCTTCACGTCGGTGAGGTCGATCTTCACGTCCCGCAGCTGGCCGATGGAGTTCTTGCTGGTATCGGTGGTGCAGGATGCGAGGGTGACCAGGCAGGGCAGCAGGAGCAGGCGAAAGGGCCTCATTTCGACCCGCTTTCCTGTTGTTTGCTGGCGCGGTCGTAGTTCTCGGCCAGGGCGAAGCGGGCCTGGACCTGGTAGTCCTCCAGCCGGCGGCGGCGCTGTTCGAGCTCGTCCGCGGCCATGACGTTGAGCATATTGCCCTGGCGGGCCATCAGCGTGTCCACCTTCTCGCGCGCGTCGCGCACGCGGATGCGCAGCTGGCGCAGCTGCACGTCGTAGCCCTTGTAGCTTTGGGTGGCGGCCTGGCGCGTGCGGATGTACGAGCGGTAGATCTTGTTGAGCCGGTCCACGTCCGCATCGAGCTGGTGCAGATGCTTGTAGGCCAGGGTCAGGCGCTGGTTGTAGGTGGTATGCAGAGCCCAGGTCTGCAGGCCCTGCAGGCGCTGCAGGCGCCGGCGCGCCTCGATGCCACTCTCGCTGCTGTCGTCCTTGTAGCGTTCGGCCAGCAGGTTCAGCTGTTCGCGCTGCACCCGCTCCTCGGCGGTCTCCAGGAATTCCGGCCGGGGCGACACCAGCAGCTTCTGCAGCCGCTCGTTGAGCGTCTGGCGCTGCTCGATGCGCAGGCGCATCTGGGAATCCAGCACGTTGAACTGCTTGTCGCTGGCGGGCAGGATGCCCTCGTAGTACTGGCGCCGGATCTGGATGACCTCCTCATAGGCGTCCAGATGCTCGGCCCAGGCGGTCAGCCGCTTGCGCAGGTCTTCGAGGTCGAAGTAGTTCTGCAGCGACTCCTGGAAATCGTTGGAAGCCATCAGGTCCACGAGATAGTGGGTCTCGGGGGTTTCGGGCAGCTCGCGCAGCTTGATCACCCAGTTGCGGTCCTGCTTCAATTCGTTGCGCACCAGGGCCTTGAGGAACTTGCCCTCGCGGATGCTCTTGAGGGAGGCGTCGAGCTTGGCCAGCTCGGTCGCGAAGCTTTCGAGGGCGGCGCCGTAGAGCTGGGCCGCGCGGCCGTACAGCTTGAGCTTGCTGTAGGCGTGAGGCACGCCCATCCAGCCCTCCTGCACGGCCTTGTCCGTCACATTGCGCTTGATCAGCAGGGTCCAGGGCACGAGGGCGCGATCGAATTTGCCTTCCGAGGCGTCGGCCCAGCCCGAGCCGAGCAGCGCCTTGTTGGAGTAGGGGCCGCTCAGACGCACCCGGTCCAGGTGCTGCTTGGCCTGGTCCGCCTGGCCCTTGGCAATGAGGCGGTTGCCCAGCAGCAGATTGGACTTGTCGCGGATGGCCAGCGCGCTTTCGTCGTCGGCCTTGAGCTGGCCGGCCTGCTCCAGTGTCGTGAGGCCTTGCACCTCCTGGCCGCTCTGAATCAGGGCCATGGCCAGGTTGTAGCGGGCGAAACCCTCGTAGCCCTTTTCGCCCTGCAGCTTCTGCAGCAGCGCGATGGCCTCGGGAAACTTGCCGGTATGGATGTAGATCTGGGCGCGCAGGAAGGATTCCTCGTTGCGGATCTTCTCCGGGATGCGGCCCTTGATGGTCTCGACGGTCTGCAGCGCGTTGCGCGCGTCGCCCTTTTGCATGTAGATGCGGGCCAGGCGCCAGGCGGCCTCGTTGCGGATCGCTTCGTCCACATTGCCTTCGAGCACCGCCTTGATGGCGCGGCCGGCGCGCTGGTGCATGCGGTAGGACAGCTCGAAGTCGCCGACCGAGAAGTTGGCCTGGTTGACCTGGTAGTGCAGGGGGTCGCGCCCGGGGTCGTCCAGGCGGTAGAACTGCCCGAGCTCGGCGTCCAGGCGGGCGATGGCATCGAAGTGGCTGTCCTGGGCGGCGTAGAAGTAGGCCTCGCCCAGGTAGAGATCCTTGGGCGGCGCCTTGCCGCCGGGCCCGGCGGCAAGTGCCAGCGGGCTGATGCACAGCCCCAGCGCGCAAAGATGGCGTCGCAACACGGTCAGCCTACTCTTTGAACTGGATCGCGCCGTCGGCGCCGCCGACGACGATCTCGACGAGTTTGGGCTCGACCAGTTTCTTGAATTTGTAGGTCGCGACGGGTTTGAATTCGGTGTTGCTGCCGGTCTTGCCGATCAGGGTGACTTCGACCGAGTGTTCCCCGGTGCGGATGTTGCCGGTGTGGATGCGCTGGATGCCGCCGCTGCGCAGCGCCTCGATTTCCTTGAAGGTGTAGATGTGGTGGGCGGCGTCGTTGCCGTCGACCTTGATCGTCACGGAATCGATCTGCACCTTGGAGCCGGGGGCCAGGCTGACGAAAAACGAGACCTGGGTGTTGGACGGGTAGAGCAGCTTCTCCTCCAGCTGCAGCAGTTCGGAGGAAATGGCCAGCACGTCCTTCTTGATGTCCTGCACCTGTTCATCCAGGCCCTTGATCTGCTCTTTCGAGGTCGGCTGCGCCATCACCCCGCTCAAGGATGCGCCGAGCAGGGTGATCGCTATGAGGAGCTTCTGAAGACGGTTCATCGCGTGGTGGAAAAAATAGGGAAGGGATGGCTGGCACCCGGTTCAGCGGGGCCGAAGGATGCAGCGTTGCCGCTGCATCATGAAAATTCCTGGCGATATCGATCTATTCATTCCTGCATCTGGGTCCGGGCAAGGGCTCGCAAGCGTTGCCGGCGTGCGGGGCCTGAGGCCCGTATCTCCGGGCATCAAGCATCGTGCCTGGCCGCATCGGATTCGAAGTGACGCACCGCGCACAGCACATCACTTCAGTCTTGAAAAAATTTTAGTGGCCGCGTCGATACGATTCGGCCCCCATTTGTTACCGACTGTGTGGGTTGTGCGGATTGGTTGTTGCCGGCGACCCGCTGCGCAAGGCGTCCCGGCTGGGCGTAGCGGCGACATGCGCTTTCGCTGGAGAAATGGTGTTTTTCCCCGCAGCCGCGGGGCACCCTGCCGCGCATCGGCGCACGTCGACCAGGCAACAAACATTTACTTGTTGCAACCCGGACGTGCAAAACATCGCGTGACCCGTTGATAGACTCGCGCGCTCGTGCTGGGTGGATTGCGTTCGATGCGAACGGGTCCGCGCGTCATCAATGAACCTAGGAAAGAACTGATCGTGCTTGTGTGTGCCTGTTGGTATGAGCGTATGTGCTGCGGCGGCGCCGGCCTGAAGTGCCGCGTCGCCTTCGGTTTCCTGCGGTGAAGCGGCGCCTGCTCAGATCGCATGCATAGGAACAAGGGTGTCATGGTGTCTGTCCTGCGGCCGCTTCTGCGGTGCGTGGTGGCACTGGCCATGGCGCTGGTCGCGGCGACGGCCTGGGCGGCGCCCTGCGACATCAAGACCGGCGCGCCGGCTTTCATCCGCCACGACCTGACGGCCAATCAGGCCACCAGCGTCAGCTATTGCGAGCTGTGCGGTTACGGTTACGTGACCATCGTCGTCACCAACCCCTACCAGGGTGCGGACATGACCGGCATCCGGGTGGTGGAGAGCCTGGGGGCTTCGGGTCTGACCTACGCCCCGGCCGCGCCCACGCCCGTGCGCTACAGCATCAACGGCGGTGGCGCGGTGAACGGGCCGGCGCCGGCGGTGAGCGGCGCCAACGGCTCGGTGCTGACCTGGGCCGCGGGATCGTTTCCCACGCTCAACGCCGTCGGCGGCAACAACACCTACGGCACCCTGGCGATCACCGTGGCCGTCACGCGGGCCACCGGCCTGAGCCTGGAAGGTCTTATCACGGCGCCGCGCCAGATCCAGGCCACGCTGGACTACAACACCAACCCGATCTGCACCACCAGCACGCAGAGTACCGGCGCGAACACGCTGCCGCTGCGCGAGCCGATCCCGCAGATGATCAAGCGCGGCCGCAACGTGGACGCCAACCAGCCCGCGGGCAGTTATGCCGCCACCGTGTTCGGCAATATCAACGACGACGTGATCTGGCGCATCCAGATCAACAACACCGGCATGGCGGCCCTGCAGGACCTGCGCATCGACGATACGATGGCGCCCGGCGGCATGAACGTCCATTACGCCTGCTCGACCGAAGGCACGGCGACGACGGCGGCCACCAACCTCAATGCCATCGTCACCGGCTCACCGCCGCCGGCCCCGCCGGCGGGTTGCGTGGCGGCCAGCAACACCGTCGGCGACTTCGTCGTCAACAACCCTTTCGGCAATCCCGCCGGCGACAGCCCGGACCTGGTCGACGTGCCGGCCAACGGCACGACCTACATCTACCTGGTGGGCAAGATCGCCAGCTCCTGCGCCACCAACACCGTCAACACGGCCTCCGACCTGCAGTGGGGTTGCACCCTGCAGGCCCCGGCCGGCGGCATCACCACCACCTCCACCGGCGTGACACCGGGCAACGCCACAGCGACGCTCAGCGACCGAGTGGTGGGAACCAACCTGAACGTGACACGACAGCTCAGGGGTGTCAACACCGCACAGCCGGTGGGCAGCCGTGGCCTGATGACCATCACCATCAACAACAACACCGGCGGCACGATCAAGAACATCCGGCTGCGCGACGTGCTGCCGCCCGAGTACGTGGTGGATTCGACCTTCACGCCCACGATCAACGTGACGCCGGCCTATGGCGCCTACCCGGGCATGATCAACACGATCAACTGGGTCAATCCGGCGCCCGGTACCTTCCCGCTGACCTCCACCAACCCGGCCGATCCGCTGGCCAACACGGCGCCCGAGTTCACGCTGACCACCGGCGTGAACGGCGCCGGGCCGGCGCACCCCAGCTACCCGGACCAGATCAACATGCTGCGCCACGGCGACCGGGTGGTCGTCACCTTCCGCGTGGTGCTGATCAAGTCGTCCAGCTACGACCGGCGGGCCAATCTGGACGTGACACCCGAGGTCACGGCCGATGGCACCGACCCGCTGAACGCGACCACGCTGAGCAACCAGCTCTACCTGAACTACGAGGACTTCTGCGCTCCGGGCACGGTGCGCAACGCGCCGAGTTATCCCTATAACGACAATTTCCCCGCCTCGCCCGAGGACCTGGACATCGCCATCAACGGCACGGTGTTCATCCTCACCAACGACCCGCTGCAGCCGCTGACGCTGCCGGTGGTGGTGAACAACGCCGGCGGCCACGATGCCCGCGATTACCGCGTCTTCGTCACCTTCGGCGCCACCATGCAGGTGCAGACGGCGCCGGCGGGTTGCACGCCGATCACGCTGTCGGGTTCGCCGCCGCAGCCCGCGCCCTGGAAGGTGTGGACGCTGCCGGCGCCGTTGCCGGCCACGGCCACCGTCTACCAGTGCGTGCCGGGCGGCGTCTTGCCCAACCCGCTGGGGCCCGGCGCCTCGCGCACGCTGAACTTCACCGTGGTCAAGACCACCGACCCCGCGCGCCTGGCCATCGACGATCTGAGCTTCCGCGCCGACGTGGTGGGCGAGATCACGCTGAGCAACGGCACGCCGCTGTGGTTCCCGGCGCCGATCGCCCGCGCCGACGGCCAGACCGACCGCGCCAACAACTACAGCCTGGACGGCGTGCGCGCGCGTGTGGTCGGCTTCAACCTGGCCAAGAGCAGGGTGGGCACCTGTACCGAGAACAATCCGCCGGCGCTCACGCCCGACAGTCAGGTGCAGATCGGCGAGGAGTGCACCTTCCACGTCGACACCGGGGGCTGGTTCGGTTTCCAGACGCCGGGTTTCACCTATATCGCGGTGCAGGACATCGTCATCACCGACGAGATGCCCAACGGCCAGGGTTATGTCTCGTCCACCAACCCCGCGCTGAGCAGCACCGTGCAGGTCAAGCCCTACTCGCTGATGGCGCGCACCAGCCCGCCGCTCAACCCGCTGGACCAGGGCTGGATCGACTGGGTCACCAACCCGGTGACGCTGGCCGGCGGTGTGCTGTCCAACCGCATCACGCAGAAGGACGAGTGGTTCCGGGTCGACGTGACAAGCCGCTTCCTGAACTCGGCGCTCAACGCCAGCGCCGCTCCCAACCTGCACGCGGCCCCCAGCAGCAACGTGCTGAATTCGACCTTCAAGGCCGTCTTCAACAACGCCAGCACCGGCCTGGAGGAAATCTTCGACCTGGGGCCGACCACCATCGGCTACCCGCAGGCGGTCGCGCGCACCGTCACCCAGACCGTGACCGAGCCCAGCGTCACGGTGGTCAAGATGGTCTGCAACGAGACCCTGTACGGCGTGGGCCCGGCCTGCAGCAACTTCGTGCCCCTGGCCAACAACGGCGACACCTACGACACCTATATCTATAGAGTGGTCGTCAGCAACGCCGCCGCCGCCGGCGGTGTACCGCGCGCGCCGGCCTACGACGTCAGCACGCTGGACGTGCTCGACCCCACCGATCTGATGTACGTCATGCCCTTTGCCAGCGACGGCCTGGACAACGACGGCGACGGCCTGGTCGACGGTGCCGACACCAACGGCGAAGGCAGCATCAGCGACAACGTCGTCAACAACGCGATACCGGCCCAGGTCGCCTTCTCGCACACCCATAGCAATCCGCTGCTGAAGATCAACGCCGGCAGTTCGGTCACCCTGTACTACCGCGTCGACCCCGACAAGGCGGTGCAGGCCGGCCAGCAGCTGCTCAACAGCGTCACGGCAAGTTACGACAGCCTGGCCGGCGCCTCCGGGGCGCAGACCGTGGTGGCCTCGGCCAGCGGCACCACCGGCGGCGCGCGCACCTATACCTCGGCCGCTTCCACCGCCACGGTGCAGATGCTGACCCCGTCGGTGCAGCCCAAGCGTATCGTGACGCTGTCGCAGCCCAACCATACGGTGGTCGCCACGCCGCCGGCTTCGCAGCCGGTCTCGGTGGGCGAGGAGATCCGCTACGAGCTGCACGCCACCCTGCCGATCACCGAGCTGCGCAACTTCGTCATCCGCGACCAGCTGCCCGCGGGCCTGCGGTGCGCCGAGGCGCCCGTGGTGGACCTCGGTCCCGGCGGCCCCCACGCGGCGGCCGGTTTCTTCCCCGGCGGCCTCATCACACCCACCTGTACCGACACGCTGGTGGAGTGGAACTTCGGCACCCAGGCGCTGACCAACGGCGCCGGCATCTCCTATTACGACCTGGCGGTGCATTTCGTCGGCCGCATCGAGAACACGGCCGGCACCAACGACGGCAACATCATCTCCAACGGCAGCGGCGCCTCCGTTGTGACGGCGTCCTATACCAATAGCGGCGGCACCGTGGTGACCCTGCCCATCGGCAGCGTCAATGTCCAGGTGCAGGAGCCGCGCATCGTGCTGACCCAGGCCATCGCGCCGGCCACCGCCGACGCCGGCGACGTCCTGACGGTGACGGTGACGGCCACCAACACCGGCACCGGCACCGCCTACAACCTGCGTGTGCTGAACGACCTGGTCGCGCTGGGCAAGCTGAGCTACGTGGGCAGCGGCATCGGCGGGCTCGATCCGCCGGACGCGGTGGACGTGACCACCCTGGGCGCCAACCGCCCCATCTTCAGCTGGAACCCGGCCAATCCGAAATACGCGATTGCGCCCGGCGCCAGCCGCAGCTTCACCTTCAAGGTCAGTGTCAACATCGGCGCGCAGCCGCTGGAAGTCATCAACAACACGCTGCAGGCCAAGTGGGATTCGCTGCCCGGCCGCACGACCGCCCTCAACAGCAGCGGCCAGATCGGCGTGGATGGCACGGCCACCGGTCTGCGCAACGGCACCTTGCCCAATGCCGGCCTGCAGCCCAATGACTACGAGGCCAGCGCCAGCGCCAGCTTTGCGGTCGGCGCGGTGACGATGAGCAAGAGCGATCTGACGCTGGGCCTGGTGCCGGCCATCGGCGCCTACAAGAACTTCCAGATCGACATCAACCTGCCCGAGGGCACGACCCAGAACGTGCTGGTCACGGACAACCTGGCCTTCGGCGGCCTGAGTTATCTGCTGGCCAACAACGCGACCTACGACATCACCTACAGCTTCCAGGGCATCGCCTCCATCAACGGCGCGGCGCCCACCGAGGCGGCCTTCATCGCCTTCCCGGCCGACGCCAGCACGGGCAACGTGGTGTGGAACATCGGCAACGTCGTCACCACCAGCGAAGACGACCTGGCCACCAACGCCATCAGCCCGCGCATCCGCATCAACTACTGGGCGCGCATCGACAACACGACCAGCGCCAACACCGGCAGCACCCTGCGCAATGCCGTCACCGCGAACTACCGCAACGGCGCCACGGGGGCCGCGATGGTCCTCACCGCCACCACGCCCCAGATCACGGTGGTCGAGCCGCAGCTGACCCTGGCCAAGGCCCTGGCCAACATCACCCAGCCCGGCCTGCCGCCCGATGGCGGCGATGTGCTGGAGTACACGCTGACCCTGGTCAACACCGGCAACTCGACCGCCTACGACCTCAACCTGGTCGACACCCTGTCGTCGCTGCTGCGCCTGGACGCCGCCTATACGCCGACGGCCACCATCGCCGGCACGCCGGTGGCCGGCTTCGTGGCCAGCCCCGCCGGCGCGCCGGCCGGGCCGCTGGTCTGGGGCCGTGGCAACGGCGACGGCAGCCTGGACCTGCCGGCGGGCCAGACCCTGCTGGTGAAGTACCGGGTCGTGGTGCAGACGGCGGCGCAGCCCGGCATGACGATCAGCAACAGCGTGGTGGCCGACTGGACCTCGCTCGACGGCGCCAGTACGTTCGAGCGCACGGGCGCCGGTTGCCCGGCCATCACCGCGCCCAACGACCACTGTGTCGGCCCCGTGGTGTCCAGCGCAACGACACCCGACAACAACGCCATCACCAAGCTGGTGGTGGCCGACAGTTATGCCGTGGCGCCCTTGAGCACCGCCACCGACGCGCGGCTGCGCATCGGCGACACCGTGACCTACCGCCTCAGCGTCGCCCTGCAGGAAGGCCAAACCCGTAACGTGGTGGTGCGCGACGTGCTGCCCGCCGGCCTGGCTTTCGACGGCATCGTCAGCATCAACGGCGTCACGGGCGCGCCCTATGCGGCGCCCATTGCCGGGCCGGGCTCCAACTTCAGTTATGCGCTCGCCAGCATTCCGGCGGCCGGGCAGACCGGTACCGTGAGCTGGAATTTCGGCACGGTCGACAACAACGGCCTGGGTGACCCGACCACCGACGTCCTGGTGATCGAATACCGCGCCCGGGTCGTCACCGGTGTGCTGCCCCAGGTGGCCAGCACCACGCTGACCAATACCGCCACGCTGAGCTACATCGACGGCAACGGCAATCCCTCGCCCGCGGTGGCGCGCCTGAGCAGCAGCGCCGCCATCACCGTGCTGCAGCCCATCATCGCGACGATCAGCAAGACCGACCTGACCCCGCGCGCCTCCGGCGTGACGATCAATCCGGCCGGCGACTTCATGCGTTTCCAGCTGGCCGCCTGCAACACAGGCCAGGCGCCGGCCTACAGCGTGCTGCTGACCGACACGCTGGCCACCCAGTTCAACAACGCCAGCCTGGTCTCGCCCACCAACCCGGCCAAGTTCGAACCCGATGTGCTGATCAACGGCACGCTGGCGACGCCGGTCACCGACTACGTCTACACACCGGCGCCGGCCGACGGCGGCAGCTTCACCGTCAACCTGATCCAGGGCGTGAACCCGGGGCAGTGCGTCAACGTGCGCTTCAACATCGGCTTCGACCCGATCGCCCCCAACCAGTCCTGGAACAACCAGCTCAACCTGGCGCCCTACTGGTCGCTGCCGGCTGCGACTGGCCAGCAATACGCGCCCCTGGGGCCGGTGCTGTTCGCCATGAACAACGCCTCTGTGCTGTCGGCGCCGACCAAGGTGCTGCTGTCGAGCACAGGCACCGTGGCCGGCGAGGTGGTCGTCGGTGACGAACTGGTCTACCGCATCACGGTGCCGGGCACGCCGGTGGGCGGCACCCTGTTCGACGTCAAGATCAGCGACACCCTGAATCCGGCCCTGGAGTTCGTCAGCGCCAGCATGAACGGCGGCGCCACACCGGTGCCCAACTCCGGCACGCCGTCGGCCGTGGTCCTGGATCTGGGCCCGGTGACCAGCCAGGCCGTGGTCGACCTGCGGGTGCGGGTAGCCAATAACGCGGCCGCGAACGCCGGCGTGCTGCTCGACAACGCCGCGTCCTACAGCTACGCCCTGTCCGGCGGCGGTGTGCCGATTGCCGGCGGCAGCGCCAGCACCACGCTGGCCGAACAGCGCAAGATCGTCGAGCCGCTGGTCGGCCTGGCCAAGAGCGTGGCCAACGTCAGCCGTCCGGGCTTGGCGCCCAAGGCCGGTGATGTGCTGCGCTACACCCTGGCGCTGACGGCCGCGGCGGGGGCCAATATTTCCAGCGCCTACGACATTTCCGTGCTCGACACCCTGAGCCTGGGCCTGGCCTACCAGGGCAACCCCACGGTCACGGGCGCGGGCAACACCATCGCCGCGCCCACGGTCGTCAGCGGCAACGGCGTGAGCGCCCCGCAGGTGCTGAACTGGAGCCTGGCCGGCGGCAGCAACATCGACATTCCCGAAGGCAGCACGGTCACGGTCACGTACGACGTGCGCGTGCTCGACGGTGTGCAGGCCAACCAGGCCCTGAGCAACAGCGCCGTCGCCCAGTGGACCAGCCTGAACGGCACCAGCGCCTATGAGCGCAACGGCAGCGGCACGCCGGTGGAAAACGACTACGTCACCGCGCCGGCCACCACCACGCTGACCACGCTGGACAGCACCACGCTCGCCAAGACCCGCCTGACCGATACCTATGGCGGCGCCGACGCCAATGTGCGCGTGGGTGACGTGGTGGACTACGAGCTGCGCCTGCGCCTGCCCGAGGGCACCACGACCAACGCCGTCCTGACCGACGTGCTGCCGCAGGGCCTGAAGTTCGAGGCCGTGGTCAGCATCAACGGCGTGGGCAGCGCGCCTTATGGCAGCGTGGCCCCCTTCACCCACAGCGCGATAACGGCGCCCACCGTGACCGGCAATCCGCTCACGGGCACCAGCACGGTGAGCTGGAACCTGGGCAACATCGTCAATGCCGGCGACAACAACCCGGCCAACGACGACTTCGTGGTCGTCTACCGCACGCGGGTGCTTGACGGGGCCCTGGCCCAAGGCGCCGGCGCCGCCCAGACCCTGACCAACAACGCCACCCTGGCCTACAGCACCGCCACCGGTCCGGCCAGCCGCACGGCCAGCCAGGCCCTGACCCTGCAGCAGCCCATGCTGTCGGTGACCAAGACCGCGCTGCCGGTGGCCGGCAGCACCATCGCCTCCGGCGAGCTGATCACCTACACGGTGGACATCGCCAACACCGGCACGGCACCGGCCTACGACGTGCAGCTGCGCGACATCCTGCCCCTGGGCCTGCGCAACGGCGCCACCGCCATCAGCACCCAGAGCATCACCCTTGTGGGCGCGGGCACGGTGCTGCCCATCCTGGCGCCGTCCTACAGTGCGGCCACCGGCGTGGCGAGCTGGAACTTCGACACCGGTGTGGCCAATGCCTACACCATCCCGGCCGGCGAGCGGCTGCGTGTGGTCTACCGTGTGCAGGCCGACGCCGGCCTGGGGGCAGGGCTGACCATGAGCAACCAGGCCCAGGTCCAGACCTACTGCTCCTTCGACAACAACGCGGTGCCGGCCCTCGGCGGCGTCAGCGGCGTGCGCCAATGCTACGGCCCGAGCAACATCGCCACGCTGGCGCTGCTCACGGCCGCGCCCAGCCCGCTGGCCAAGGCCATCACCCAGCCCACGGCGGCGATCGGCGAGCCTTTCCGCTACCGCATCACGATTCCGGCCACGCCACAGACCACGGCCCTGTACGACGTGCGGGTGCTGGACGACCTGGGCCTGTCCGCGGCCGACATGAGTTTCGTCAGCGTGACGCCGGTCTCCGGTCCGGCCTGGACCCCGGTGGTCGGCGGCGCGCCCAAGAACCTGGTGATCAGCGGCAGCGGCGGCGGCCTGGACATCCCGCCCGGGCAGCAGGCCGTGTTTGACATCACGGTGGCCCTGAACGACAGCGCCACCAACGTGGCCGGCCTGAGTTTCCAGAACAGCGCTAGCTACACCTACAACCAGATCAACGACCTGGCCAACCCCATGCCGGGCGGCGCTGGCATCGCCGCCGCCATGACGGTGGTGGCGCCCGACAGCGTGACCCTGCAGAAGTCCGGCCCGGCCACCATGCGCGCCGGCGTGCCCGGCACGTTCACCCTCAATGTGCAGAACACCGGCAGCGGCACGGCCTGGGACCTGACCCTGGTGGACGTGCTGCCCGATGCCACACCCGGCGGCATCTGCGCGGCCGCGCCCGTGGTCACGGCGGCCCGGGTGTACCTGGCCGACGGCACCACCGCGGTGGGCCCGGCCCTGGTGGCCGGCACCGACTACACGGCCAGCTTCGCGCCGGCCCCGGCCTGCACCCTGACCCTGAGCATGCACACGGCGGCGGCGGCCATCGCGCCGACCCAGCGCCTGATCGTCAGCTACCAGGCTTCGCTGGATGCGGACAACGTCAGCGGTACGGTGCTGACCAACCGCGCCGCGGCCACGCAATGGTTCAGCGCCGACACCCCGGCCAATGTGGCCACGGGCCAGATCCATACCTACAGCCGCACCCTGACGGACGGCACACCCGCCGTGCTGGACCACCAGGACGCGCACGCGCTCACCACCGAAGCGCCGGTGCTGGAGTTCCGCAAGACGGTGCTCAACGTCACCACCGGCCAGAACCCGGGCAGCGCGGCGCGCCCGGGTGACGTGCTGCGCTACACGGTGAGCGTGCGCAACGTCAGCACCTTGCCGCTGAGCAACGTGACGCTGAGCGACGAGCTCGACCGCCTCAATGCCACGGCCATGTTCGCGCCGGGCAGCCTGACCCTGATCTCCGTGCCGGCCGGCGCCATCACCAGCGGCACCAACGCCAGCGGCGGCGCCAAGGGCAGCGGCCTGGTCGACGTGCGCGGCCTGAACATCGCGGCCATGGGCGCGCCCGGAGACACGCTGCAGCTGGTGTTCGAAGCCCGGCTGGCACCGGTCATCAACCACGGCGCCGTGGTGCTGAACCAGGCCCAGCTGCCCGGCGTGATGGCCACGCCGCTGCTCAGCGACGATCCGAACGTCAACGGCGCCGACAACCCCCTGGTCATCGGCGACGAGGATGCCACCCGCACCGTGATCACCTCCAGCCCGCTGCTGCAGGTGCAGAAGACCGCGCAGGACCTGACGGGCGACCCGGCCGTGCTGATGGCGGGTGACCGCCTGCGCTACACCCTCACGGTCAAGAACATCGGCAGCGAAAACGCCGTCAATGTGTCGCTGCGCGACCAGCTGCCGGCCAACACCAGCTACGTGGCCGGCAGCACCCGCCTCAACGGCACGGTCGTGGCCGACGTGGGCGGGGCCTCGCCGCTGCAGGCCGGTTTGCTGGTCTACGCGCCCGAGAACAGCACCCCCGGCGCGCTGCGCGCCGATGCCTCGGTCACACCGGCCAACGTGGCCACCGTGACTTTCGAGGTGCAGATCAATGCCAGTGTGCTCAACGGCACGCTCATCAGCAACCAGGGTTTTGTCGACGGCTCGGGCGCCGGCAGCGGCGTGTTCGCCGAGGTGCCGTCCGACGACCCGGCCACCGCCATCGCCGCCGACCCCACCCGCAAGGTGGTGGGCAACTTCCCGCTGCTGGTGGTGCAGAAGACCGTGGCGCTGAGCAACGACGCCAACAGCAACGGCGTGCTCGATCCGCTGGACGTGGTGCGCTACACCATCACCGTCAACAACTTCTCCGCCCTGGCCACGACCGGCGTGCTGCTGACCGACCTGGTGCCGACCAACACCGGCTACGTGGCCGACAGCGTGACACTCAACGGCGCGCCCGTGGGCACACCCGACGCCGGCGTCTCGCCGCTGATCGCCGGCATCTCGGTCAACTCGCCCGGCGCCGCCAGCGGCACCGTGGCCGCCAACGCCAGCGCGGTCGTCGGCTTCGACGTGCGCGTCAATGCCGGCGTCGCCGCCGGCACCGTCATCAGCAACCAGGGCAGCGTGGCCAGCAACGAGCTGCCGGCCCAGCTGAGCGACGTGGACGGCAACAGCGCCAACGGCTACCAGCCGACCACCATCGTGGTGGGCAGCGCGCAGCAGCTCTCCATCACCAAGGAGGTGACGGTGGTGGGCGGCGGTGCGGCCCTGGCCGGTGCGCAACTCGAATACCTGGTGACCGTGAGCAACACCGGCGCCGTGGCCGCCACCAACGTGGTGCTGACCGACGATCTGGCGACGCTGCCGCTGGCCTCACAGGTCAGCTACGTGGCCGGCTCGGCCGTGCTCAACGGCTCGGCCACCGGCGTCAGCGTGACCGGCGGGCTGATCCGCGCCGACTACGCGGCCAGCTACGGCAACCTGCTGCCGGGCGCCAGCGCCCAGCTGCGCTTCCGCGTCCAGCTGGCCGGCAGCCTGGCCATGGGCACCACCGTGACCAACACCGCCCAGGTGGCCTGGAATGCGCCCGCGCTCACCGCCACGGCCAGTGTCGCGCTCGCCGTGGGCGGCACCCCGGGCGCGGCCAGCCTCAACGGCCGCATCTGGCATGACGTCAATTTCAACCGCGTGAGCGACGCCGGCGAGACCAATCTGGCCGGCTGGTCGGTGGAAGTGCTGCGCAACAACATCCTGCTGGGCAGCGTGACCACGGACACCAACGGCCAGTACAGCATCACCGGCCTGACGCCGTCGGCGAGCCCCGCCGACCAGTTCTCGCTGCGCTTCAGCGCGTCGGGTGCCGGCGCCACCACGGCCAAGCTGGGCCGGGCCGATTCGCCCTACGTGAACGGCCTGCAGTCCATCAGCGGCATCAACGCGCCCTCGGGCAGCAATCTGCAGAACCTGAACCTGCCGGTCTCGCCCAATGGCGTGGCCTTCGATTCCATTGTGCGCACTCCCGTGGCCGGCGCGCGCCTGGCCATGGTGCGCTCGGGCAGCACCATGGCCCTGCCGGTCAACTGCTTCGACGACCCGGCCCAGCAGGGGCAGGTCACGCTGGGCAGCGGCCACTACCGCTTCGACCTGAATTTCAGCGACCCGGCCTGTCCCTCCGGCGGCGACTACCTGATCCAGCTGACGGCGCCGACGACCTACGCGGCGGGCCCGTCCCAGGTCATCCCGCCGATGTCGGACGCGACCACGACGCCGTTCTCCGTGCCGGCCTGCCCGGCCAGCATCGCCGACGCGGTGCCCGCCACCGGCACCTATTGCGAAGCGCAGCCCACGCCCTACGCCCCCGCCGTGGGCGTGACCGGCGGCACCGCCACCGCCCACTACCTGCGCCTGACGCTGGGCAACAGCCTCATGCCGGGCAGCAGCCAGATCTACAACAACCACATCGCCATCGACCCGGTGCTGACCAACGCCGTGTCCATCACCAAGGTGGCGGCGCTGCAGAACGTCACCCGCGGCCAGTTGGTGCCCTACACCATCACCGTGAGCAACACGCTGCCGGTGACGCTGGGCAGCTCGGCCATCGTCGACACCTTCCCGGCCGGCTTCAAGTACGTGCCGGGCTCGGGGCGCCTGGACGGCGTGCCGGTGGAGCCGGTGGCCGTGGGCAACCAGCTGAGCTGGGGCAATCTGCAGCTGGCCACCAACACCAAGCGCGTGATCCAGCTCATGCTCATCGTGGGCGCGGGTGTCAGCGAAGGCAAGTACATCAACCGGGCGCAGGTGTTCAATGCCCTGACCGGCGGCGCCGCCTCGGGCGAGGCCTCGGCGGCCGTGCGCGTGGTGCCCGACCCCACGCTGGACTGCTCGGACATCATCGGCAAGGTCTTCGACGACCGCAACCTCAACGGCTACCAGGACGAGGGCGAGCCGGGCCTGCCGGGTGTGCGCCTGGTGACGGCGCGCGGCCTGATCGTGACCGCGGACAAACACGGCCGCTTCCACCTGACCTGCGCGGTGGTGCCCGATCCGGACCGCGGCTCCAACTTCATCCTCAAGGTGGACGACCGCTCGCTGCCCAGCGGCTTCCGCATGACGACGGAAAACCCGCGGGTGCAGCGCGTCACGCGCGGCAAGATGGCCAAGTTCAACTTCGGCGCCGCGATCCACCGGGTCGTCACGCTCGAACTCTCGGACGGCATCTTCGAGCCCGATTCGACCGAGATCCGCGTGCAGTGGCGCCAGCGCCTGGAGCTGCTGCTGGGCGAACTCAAGAAGTCGGCCTCCGTGCTGCGCCTGTCTTATCTGGCCGACGCCGAGCGGCCGGGCCTGGTCGACGACCGGCTGGGCGCCGTGAAGCGCGAGATCACGCAGGCCTGGAAGCAGCAGGGCGGCGGCTACGACCTGAGCGTGGAGACCGAGATCTTCTGGCGCACGGGGGCACCGCGCTGAGGCGGCGGCAGGAACCGATACAACATGGCAAGACTCGTTTTCTCCTTTGCGCTGCTCACCCTGGTGTCGGCCCTGGCGCTGGCCCAGACGGCCGAGGCGCCCGCCACGCCGAGCGGGCAGGGCAGCGCAGCGGTCTTCCAGCTGCCGGCGCTGGGCGAGGCGACCGAGAAGCAGCTGTTGCCCGAGCGCCCGTTCACACCCTGGGTGCAGGACCCGTCCACGCTGCCCGCGCCCCTGGCCGACCGCATCGAGGTGCGCCAGGTGCTGGAGCAGAACGTGCGAACCATCAAGCTGCCCAACGTGGTGCCGCCCATCCTGTTCAGCTCCGGCGAGGCCCAGATCCCGGACGAGTACATCGGCAAGGTGCGCGCCATCCTCGACGGCATGAAGGATCGCAAGAACGTGCGCCTGCACCTGGTGGGCCACACCGACAACGTGCCCCTGCGCGGCGAGGCCCTGACCCGTTATGTCGACAACGCCGGCCTGGCGCGCGAGCGCGCGGGTGTGGCGGCCGAGTTCTTCCAGAAGGCGCTCAAGCTGCCGCCCGAGTCCGTCACCTACGAGGGCCGCGGCGAAAGCCAGCCGGTCGCCTCCAATGCGACCCCCGCCGGGCGGGCGCAGAACCGCCGCATGGAGGTGGAGGTCTGGTACGACGAGATCGACGAGAAGATGGTGGACAAGCAGGTGGTGGTGCCCCAGCACACCAAACGCATCCAGATCTGCCGCGTCGAGCAGATGTGCCGCATCAGCTACAAGGAAGGCCATTCCCGCCGCACCCGGGTGAAGAACCTGATCGCCCCCTTCCAGTACGACGACGACACCACCGCGGTGCCCGCGGCCTACCAGCAGAAGCTGCTGCAGGTGCTGGGCGACCTGGGCAACAAGCAGGGCGTGGTGATCAAGTTCATCGGCTACACCGACAACACGGCGCTCAGCGGGCGCGACGAACGCATCTACGGCAGCCATCTGGGCATCTCCAAGGCGCGCGCGCGTCGTTTCGCCATGGCGCTGCAGGATGCGCTGCGGCTGCCCGCCAGCGCGATCGAGAGCGACGGCAAGGGCGCCAGCCACCCGGTGGCGCCCAACGACACCGAGACCGGGCGCGCGGCCAACCGCCGCATCGAGGTCGAGTTCTGGCACGACGATCCGCTGCAGGTGCTCTCCACCGAGCCGCAGCTGTGCCCCGACGCGGCCGGCGCGGAGACGGTCACGCGCGTGCACAACTCGCCCACCACCACCATCAAGCCCGTGCCGTACGAGAACGGCAAGCCCGTGCTGCCGCCGGGTTACGCGCAGGATCTGGCCAGCGTGCTGGCCGAGGTCAAGGACAAGACCCGCGTGCGCCTGCGTTTCCTCGGCTACACCAACAACGACCGCCTGGACCGCCGCACGGCCCTGGCCTACGGCGACGACATCGGCCTGTCGACGGCGCGCGCGCGCCTGGTGGCCGAGACCATCCGCCAGCAGCTCGGCCTGACGGCCGAGCAGATCGAATTCGAGGGGCGCGGTTACGTGCAGTCGTCCGACGTGGTCAGCACCGGCTTCACCGAGGCCGAGGTGTCGCGGGTGCAGGCGCAGGTGGTCTACGACGAACTGGCCGCGCTGGACGAGCAGGACGGCCTGGACATCACCCGCCTGACGCGCGAGGTCAAGGTGGCCAACCCCTATGCGCTCAACCAGATGCGCATCACGGTCGACGGCAAGCCGCTGGACGATCCGGGCAAGAACATCGCCGACGTGCAGCGCTGTACCGACGTGGCGCTGGAGAAGGCCAAGATCCAGTTCAAGTACGACAACCTGCAGCTCAAGCCGCGCCTGAACGTCACCGCCTGGCCCAACTCGATCCGTTATCAGGACGATCCGGCCACCGACATCCGCGACGACCAGGTCGACTTCCGGGCCTACTCCAACTTCTCCGGCTTCATCGTCAAGTCCGAAGTCCGGATCTTCGATCAGGACAAGTCCCTGCGCGACGAGCCGCTGGCCGTGGTGCCGCTGGACAAGGAAGGGCGCGGACAATGGCGCGCCAACCTGCCCGAGTACTCGGCCAACGGGCGCGACCTGCAGTTCGTGCTGCGCGTCTACGACAAGGACGGCAACTTCAACGAGACGGCGCCGCAGCTGCTGTGGGTGCTGCACCAGAGCGCGCCCGGCCTGCAGGAGCAGGACGTCGAGCGCGAGCTGCTGGTGGGCTACGGCGAGAACCGGCTGGCCGTCGAGAACATCAACCTCAACGGCGGCACCATCAAGGTCTACGGCACGAACATCCCCGAGGGCCATCGCCTGTCGGTGGCCGGGCGGCCGGTGCCGGTGGCCACGGGCGGCGAGTTTGCCGTCGAGGAAATCCTGCCGCGCGGGCTGCATACGGTGGAAGTGTCGGTGCTCGACCAGGCCGGCAACGGCGAGGTCTATCTGCGCGACCTCGAACTGGAGAAAAACGACTGGTTCTACGTCGGCATTGCCGACGTCACCGCCGCGACGGGGGTGACCAGCGGTCCGGCCAAGCTGGTGACCAATGAGTCCGGCCATTACGACAACAACCTGTCGCTCGACGGCCGCCTGGCTTTTTATACCAACGGCCGTTTCGGCGACCGCTGGTCGCTGACCGCCAGCGCCGACACGCTGGAGGGGCCGGTCGACGGCCTGTTCTCCAACTTCATGCAGAAGACGCCGGACGCCATGTTCCGACGCATCAACCCGGACTACTTCTATCCCAGCTACGGCGACGACAGCACGACCGAGGAGGGCGCGCCCACCCTGGGCAAGTTCTACGTCAAGCTCAAGCGCGACGCGCACTACGGCCTGTGGGGCAACTTCAAGGTCGGCTATACGGGCAACAGCCTGGCCCACGTGGACCGCACGCTGTACGGTGCCAACCTGCACTACGAGCCCGAGGCCACCACGAGCTTCGGTGAGAAGCGCCTGCTGGTCGACGGCTTTGCCGCCCAGCCCGGTACGGTGGCCGGCCGCGATGAATTCCGCGGCACGGGCGGCTCGCTCTATTACCTCAAGCACCAGGACATCATGTCCGGCTCCGACCGCGTGCGCATCGAGATCCGCGACAAGGTCTCGGGCATGGTGGTCGGCGTGAAGAACCTGGTCGCGGTGCAGGACTACACCATCGACTACCTGCAGGGCCGCATCCTGCTGTCCTCGCCGCTGTCGCCGGTGGCCAGCGACAACCTGCTGGTGGTCGGCGACATGGGGCCGGGCAACGAGGCCTACCTGGTGGTGCGTTACGAGTACTCCACCGGCTTCGAGCAGGTCGACAACCTGTCCAGCGGCGGGCGCATGCACTACTGGCTGGGCGACTCGGTCAAGCTGGGCCTGACGGGCAACCGCAACACCGATCCCGGCGCCGAGAGCACGCTGCGCGGCGCCGACGTGACCTGGCGCAAGAGCGCGGGCACCTGGGTCAAGCTGGAACAGGCGCAAAGCGAGGGCCCCGGTGCCACGGCCTATGGCTCCAACGACGGCGGTTTCAACTTCTCCTCCACCGGCAACAGCATGGCGCTGGTCGGCCCCGACAGCGGCCAGCACGGCGCCAGCCGGGTGGATGGAACAGTCGACTTCAAGGACGTGGTCGAGGACGGCAAGGGCAACGCCACCTTCTACCGCCAGTCGGTCGATGCCGGCTACTCCGCGCCGGGCCTGGTCGCCGCGACCCGGGTCGAACAGTACGGCGGCTCGGTCAAGACCTCGGTCACCGAGAGCACCGACGTGCGGGTCAAGACTGACAAGAAGTCGCAGGACATGGCGCTGGAGACCGCGGCGCTGGAAGTCAACGTCGACCACCGGCTCGACGAGCACTGGACGCTGAGCTCGGGTGTGCGCAACGACAACCGCGTCGACCATTCCCCGGTGGTGCCGCTGACCCAGGTCCAGGGCGAGCGCACCGACGTGGTGGTGCGCGCCGGGTATGACTCGCGCGAGAAATGGACGGCCTATACCTATGCGCAGGACACGGCCTCGACCAGCGGCAACCGCGAGAAGAACGCCCGCCTGGGCGCCGGTGGCAGCTATCGCCTGAACGAGCGCTTCCGCATGAATGGCGAGGTGTCCGACGGCGACCTGGGCCTGGGCGCGCGGCTGGGCTCGGAGTACCTCTACTCCGACCGCACCACCACCTACCTGAACTACGCGCTGGAGAACGAGCGCAGCGACAACGGCGTGCGCGCCAACCGCGGCAACATGACCGCCGGCGCCAAGAGCCACTACTCCGACACCCTCAGCGTGTTCGCCGAAGAGAAGTATTCGCACGGCGACGTGCCCACCGGCCTGATGCATTCGACCGGGGCCGACTATGCGCCCAACGACCGCTGGAACTTCTCCGCCCACGTCGACGCCGGCCGCCTGCGCGACAACCTGACCGGCGCCGCCATGGAGCGCTCGGGCTTCGGGGTGGGTCTGGGTTACGGCTTCGACGCGATCAAGATCTCCAGCCTGTTCGAACTGCGGCGCGACAACATCCAGTCACCCATCGACCTGAGCTACTCCACCCGCAGCAACTTCCTGACCAAGAACAGCCTCAAGTACCAGCTCAACCCGGACTGGCGCCTGATCGGCAAGCTGAACTACTCGGAGAGCAAGAGTTCACTGGGCGAGTTCTACGACGGCACCTACACCGAGGCCGTGCTGGGTTACGGTTATCGCCCGGTCAACCATGACCGCCTGAACCTGCTGTTCAAGTACACCTACTTCTACAATCTGCCGGCGGCGGGCCAGACCACGGTGGCGAACACGGCGGCGTCCTTCATCCAGAAGAGCCATATCCTCTCCGTGGACAGCATCTATGACCTGACGCGCAGCTGGTCGGTCGGCGGCAAGTACGCGCACCGCGTCGGCCAGGTCAGCCAGGACCGGGTCAATCCGGTGTTCTTCGAGAGCACGGCCGATCTCTACGTGGCCCGCATCGACTGGCACGTGGTCCGCAAATGGGACCTGACGCTCGAAGGCCGCATGCTGTCCTTGCCGCAGGCGGGCGACACCCGCAGCGGCGCGCTGACCGCGGTCTATTACCACCTGTCCGACAGCATCAAGCTGGGCGCCGGCTGGAACTTCACCGATTTCTCGGACGACCTGACCAACCTGAGCTACACGCACCGCGGCGTGTTCATCAACCTGGTCGGGAAAATCTAAGAGCCTGTTCAAAGTTGAGCCGCGCCAGCGGCGCTTCGACGCGGCGCTCGAACAGCAAGGCCAGCGCCATCGCGGCCAGCCAGCAGCCCAGCAGGAACGCGGCCGTGGCGGGCGCGCTCTGCAGGCCCAGCCGCGCGTACAGCGCATTGCCCAGCATCAGCACCGGAAAGTGCACCAGGAACAGCGCGTAGGAGCTGCGGCCCAGCGCATGCAAGGGCTGCGCCAGGGCGGCGGGCACGGAGCGGCCCGCATGCCGGCGCCACTGCAGCAGGCCCAGCAGCAGGGCCACGGCCAACGCCAGCGCCAGGCGGGTGCGCCAGTCCAGCGCCAGGGCCAGCAGGCCGGCGGCGGCCAGCAGCGCCAGCCAGCGGGCCGGCTGCTGCGCGCGCGCCGCGCGCCAGGCCAGCGCGCCCAGGGCGTAGCTGCCGAAGAAATACAGCCCCCAGCGGTCCCAGTCCGCGTCGCGGTTGAAGTACAGCAGCGAGGCCAGCATCAGCGCGGCCACCAGCGCCAGCGCCGGGCCGGGGCGCGCGCCGCGCTGGCCCAGCCACAGCAGCAGCGCCAGCAGGGCGTAGAGCTGCAGGTCGATGGCCACGTACCAGACCCCGGCCGACAGCGCCTCGGCGTCGACCAGACCGTGCAGCAGCAGCGCATGCGCCAGGGCCTGGCCCCACTGCGGCGCGGCGGGGATGAAGTCGGCCGCCAGCCAGGCGCGCGCCAGCGCCGCCGCCGCCACCGCCAGCACGAGCGCGGCGACGAAGGGCAGGGCCAGGCGCAGGTAACGGCGCAGCAGGGTGCGCCCCAGCGTGGCCGCGTCGCGGTACATGGCCGGCTTGAGCACCTGCACGGCCAGGTAGCCGCCCAGCACCAGGAAGATCTGCACCGCCATGCGGGCGTAGTCGTAGAACCAGCCCGCCAGCGCTGGCGCCAGCCGGTGCAGGGCGTCGGCCAGCGGGCCGTAGGCGCAGAAATGGTGCAGCACGATGAGCTGCGCGCCCAGCGCCTTGAGGGCGTCGAGGTGCATCTGCCTCGCGTGCATGCGTGCGTTGCGCGGCTTAGGTGCGGGGAATGGGCATGTCGCTGGTGCCGGGGCGTACCCAGCGGGCGAACTCGCGGGTGGTGTCCATGCAGCCACCGGCCTCGGTGTAGACACCGCGCGGCTCGCGCCAGCGGGTCATGCGCGCCATCACGCGCGCCAGCTCACCGGGGTCGTTGAGCGTGGCCTCGATCATCGGTTCGATGTGGGCCTCGTCGATCTGCGACTCGCCCTGTTCGTCGCGGTACAGGCCGTGACGCCAGTGGTAGATCTCGACGCACTTGCGCATGAGCGTGTAGGGCTGGTGCTGCTTCCAGAAGTTGGTGAACAGGCCGCCGCCCAGGTACATGACCCAGGAGCCCTCGAAGCCACAGGCGTCGGCCGAGGCTTCGTCGGGGTTGCGGAACCAGACCCGGTCACCCGGCACGTAATACAGCGGCGGCACCGGTGCGTCCATGCTGCCCTGCTCGCGCAGGAAGACGGTGTGGAACTCCTCCGACATGATGGCGCGCTGGCGCCAGACGCCCTGCAGGCGCTCGAACAACTCGGCGTTGCTGCGCGCCAGCTCCTGGGCGATGCCCAGCAGGGTCACGTACTCGGTGGCGCGGTAGCAGGAGAAGGAGTAGAGCCGGCCCGAGACCTCGGGCTGGGTGGTCTTGATCAGGGCGTCGACCAGATGCACACCCGGCAGCAGGGTGAAACCCCGGTCCTCGTCGTAGGTCCAGCAATCCTCGGGGCGCTCGGCGGCCTCGGTCTCGAAGGCCAGGGTGGTCTTGCGCGCACCCTGCACGATGTTGCGCCGGATGTGGATGGCCGAATCCAGCTCGTCCAGGCTGGGGAAATCCAGGCCGGTCGGGCTCATGAGCATGGTCAGCAGGATCTCGCGCTGCAGGTCGTCCACGTTGTCCAGCGTGCGCAGGCCCAGCGTGTCGGCCAGGTGCATGGTGTCGTAGCCGGGCGCCCAGGCCTGGGCGGTGGGCTGGTCCAGCCACAGGCGCAGCCAGGGGCCGCGGGCATCCTGGCCGTCTTCAGCGTGCACCTGTCCCGCCAGATCGGCGGCGCCCAGCTGTTCCAGGGCCGCACGTCGGCGGTGCTCGGCGGTGCCGGCCGGCAGGCCGCGCAGGGTGACGCCGCGGCTCACGGGCGCGTGCTGCGCGCCAGCCTGCTGCATCGTGTTGTAGGTTTCCAGCAACTTTCTCATGGGTAGGTGTTCAATATACCCCATCGTTTATGGGGCTTAGCCTGGGGATTACGCCGAGGTGGAGGTGGGGCGTTAACCTCCACCCGCGGCCTGCGGGCCGCGCGCACGCTGTTCCGGGGCATCTTCACCTGCGCCGGCGGCGTTTTTTCCCCATTCCGGAGTTCTCTGCATGACCACCGTACGTCGTACATTCCTTAAGAACGCGGCAGCCCTGTCGGCCGCCTACACGCTGCCCACCCTGGGTCGCGCCCAGGGCGCGTCAGCGCCGCGTCAGTTCAACCCCCAACCCGGCGCCTGGCGCACCTTCGAGGTCAGCACCCGCGTCGACGTCCAGCAGGCCGAGGGCGCCACCCGCGTCTGGCTGCCCGTGCCGTCGGTGGATTCCGACTGGCAGCGTTCGCTGGACAGCCACTGGTCCAGCAACGGCCAGGTCCGCCTGGGCAGCGATGCCGTCTACGGCGCCCGGCTGCTGCAGGTGGAGTTCAATCCCGGCGAAACCAGACCCTGGGTCGAGCTGACCAGCCGTGTCCAGACCAACAACCGCGCGGTGAACTGGGCCGCGAAGCAGGCCGTGCCGCAGGATGCGGCCAGCCTGCAGTTCTGGACCCGGCCCACCGCGCTGCTGCCGACCGACGGCATCGTGCGCCAGACGGCGCTGGAGGCCACGCGCGGCGCCAAGGGTGACGTCGAGCGGGCGCGCGCCATCTACGACTGGGTGGTGCGCAACACCTGGCGTGAACCCACGGTGCGCGGCTGCGGCGAGGGCGACATCAAGACCATGCTGGAGACCGGCAACCTGGGCGGCAAGTGCGCCGACCTCAACGCCGTTTTCGTCGGCCTGTGCCGCGCCGCCGGCCTGCCCGCGCGCGATGTCTACGGCCTGCGCCTGGCGCCCTCGGCCTTCGGCTACAAGGAACTGGGCGGCAACCCGGCCAACCTGAAGGGGGCGCAGCACTGCCGGGCCGAGGTCTACCTGCAGGACCACGGCTGGGTGGCCATGGACCCGGCCGACGTGGCCAAGGTCATGCGGCTGGAAACGCCGCAGTGGATCAAGAACACCACCGACCCGGTGGTGGCGCCGGTCAACCAGGCCCTGTTCGGCGGCTGGGAAGGCAACTGGGTGGCGTGGAACATGGCGCACGACGTGGCCTTGCCCGGCGCCCAGGGCCCCAGGCTGGGTTTCCTGATGTACCCGGTATGCGAGACGGCCGACGAGCGGATCGATTCGTATTCGCCCGACGGCTTCCGCTACCAGATCACGGCGCGCGAAATCACGGCCTGAACCAAAAAAAAAAGGGCGCCCGCTGGCGCCCCTGGAGGAACGATGCGGGCTCAGTTGCGCAGCTTGCCGCCGCGCGTGACCATGGCCAGTTCCACGTACTTGCTGCCGTGGTTCTGGTCGGGGCCGTAGCTCACGGTGAAGCCGCCGACGTCGTAGCTGCCCAGATTGCGCATGGAGGCCAGCAGGGCCCGGGTGTCGCCGGGTTTCTTGCTGCGGCGCATGGCTTCGGCCAGCACCTTGGCACCGATGCAGGCTTCCAGATGGGTGCTGTTCATGGCCTTGGTGACACCCGCGTCGGCCAGGGCCTTGCCGCATTCGCGGATCACGGGCAGCGAGGCCGTGGTGTTGGGCACCACCTGCGAGATCGAGGCGCCGGCGCCGGCCTCGCCGGCGGCGTCAATGTACTGCTGCGCGCCGACGAAGGACAGGCTGGACATGGGGATGAACAGGCCGCGCGCGGACAGCTGCTTGCTGATCTCGGCCGCCGGGCCCGAGAGCACGGTGTTGATGATGACCTCGGGTTTGAGGGCCACCAGCTGCTCGAAGCGTGCGTCGTCGATCTTGGCGTTGCGTTCCAGCGCAAAGGCCAGCGGCTTCTTGCCCTGGCGCGCCAGATAGTCGCTGACCACACCCAGGTTCTGCACGCCGACCTCGTCGCTGTAGTGCACCACCACCACCTGCTTCATGCCCAGGCCGGTCCAGAAGCTCAGCATCTTCTCCAGCTCGTCGCCGTAGGAGGCGCGCAGTGTGTAGACCACGGGGTTGGCCTTGCGCACCGGGTTGGCGCCGGAGAAGGGGGCAAAGAACAGCGTGCCGTCCTTTTCGGCCTGCGGCATGGCGTCCAGACTCAGGGTGGCCGAGGCGTAACCGAACAGGGCCACCAGCCCCTTGGTGTCCAGCAGCTTGGTGGTGTTCTCACCGGCGAGTTTGCGCTGGTTCTGGTCGTCCAGGGTGAGGAACTCGACCGGGGCGCCGGCCACACCGCCCTGGGCGTTGAGCATCTTGAAATAGGCCATGGCGCCGTCGCGGATGTCCTGGCCGAAGACGGCGTTGCTGCCCGACAGCGGCGCGGACTGGCCGATGATCCAGGCGTTCTGGGCCAGGGCGGTGCCGCCCGACAGGGTTACCAGCGCGCAGCCCAGTGCGGCCAGGGTCTTGCGGGAAAAGTAGGTGAACTGCATAGGGAGCCTGCTCTCTGTAAGGTGTGACTTCATGTAACCGCGCAGATCGCTGCACGGCGCTCGCATTCAATGCGAGTCAGGTGAAAGTCAGTGTACGGAAGCAGCCCTCTGTCCGCGTGCGCAAAAACACTTACGCGCCGCCAGGGGGCGCAGGGCCGGAGCCGGGGAGTCGCTGCTCAGTTGCGCAGCTTGCCGCCGCGCGTGACCATGCCCAGTTCCACGTACTTGCTGCCGTGGTTCTGGTCGGGGCCGTAGCTCACGGTGAAACCACCCGTGTCGTAGCTGCCCAGATTGCGCAGGGCGCTCAGCACGGCCTTGGCGTCGCCGGGTTTCTTGCTGCGACGCATGGCCTCGGTCAGCACCTTGGCGGCGATGCAGGCCTCCAGGTGGGTGCTGTTCATGGCTTTGGTGATGCCGGCGTCCGTCAGCGCCTTGCTGCATTCGCGGATCACGGGCATGGAGGCGGTGGCGGTATTGGGCACCACCTGCGAGATCGAGACCCCGGCCCCGGCGTCGCCGGCGGCGTCGATGTACTGCTGCGCGCCGACGAAGGACAGGCTGGACATGGGGACAAAGAGGCCCTGCGCCACCAGGCGCTTGCTGATCTCGGCCGCCGGGCCCGAGAGCACGGTGTTGATGATGACCTCGGGTTTGAGGGCCACCAGCTGCTCGAAGCGTGCGTCGTCGATCTTGGCGTTGCGTTCCAGCGCAAAGGCCAGCGGCTTCTTGCCCTGGCGCGCCAGATAGTCGCTGACCACACCCAGGTTCTGCACGCCGACCTCGTCGCTGTAGTGCACCACCACCACCTGCTTCATGCCCAGGCCGGTCCAGAAGCTCAGCATCTTCTCCAGCTCGTCGCCGTAGGAGGCGCGCAGGGTGTGGACCACGGGGCTGGCCTTGCGCACCGGGTTGGCGCCGGAGAAGGGGGCGAAGAAGAGCACACCGGCCTTCTCGGCCTGCGGCATGGCGTCCAGGCTCAGGGTGGCCGAGGCGTAACCGAACAGGGCCACCAGGCCCTTGGTCTGCAGCAGCTTGGTGGTGTTGGTGCCGGCGGTCTTGCGCTGGTTCTGGTCATCCAGGGAAATCAGCTCGATGGGCGCTCCGTTGACGCCGCCCTGGGCATTGACATGCTTGAACCAGGCCAGGGCGCCGTCGCGGATGTCCTGGCCGAAGACGGCGTTGCCGCCGGACAGCGGCGCGGACTGGCCGACCACCCAGGCGTTCTGGGCCTGGACGGCCCCATGAAAAAACATACCCAATGCGCACATCAGCGCACAAGTCGTTACTCGCATATGGCCCCTCTCTTTTCCTCTGGCTCTTCATCAACTGCCGGCGGCGGCAATCCGTTTACATAATGCCACGCGCTTCAGGATTCGGCGACGGCGCCGCGTTCGATCAGCGTGTCGATTTGTGTCTCTTTGTAGCCAAGTTCCCGCAGTATTTCGCGGGTGTGCTGGCCCAGCAGCGGGGCCGGGCGCGTGACCTGGGCCGGCGTGGCTGAGAAATGGATGGGGCAGCCCAGCGCGCGCGTGGGCCCGGCCTGCGGGTGCTCGACTTCCACCACCATGCCGCGCGCCAGCGTCTGCGGGTGCGACAGGGCCTCGCCCACGGTGTGCACCGGGCCGGCCGGCACACCGGCCGCGTCAAAGGCGGCCTGCCAGGTCTCGCGTGTGCGCGTGCGCAGCACCGCGTTCATCAGCGCCACCAGGGCCTCGCGGTGGGCCATGCGGTCGCTGTTGGTCACAAAACGCGGGTCCGCGCGCCACTCGGGGTGGCCCAGCACTTCGGCGATACGTTCCCAGTTGGCCTGGTTGGCGCCGCCGATGTTGATCCAGCCGTCGCTGGCCTCGAAGGCCTGGTAGGGTGCGGTCAGGATGTGGGCCGAGCCCGTGGGCTCGCTCGACTTGCCGGTGGCGAAAAAGATGGCCGCGTGCCAGTAGAGCTGCTGCAGCGCGGCGTCCGAGAGCGAGGTGTCGACGATCTGGCCCTCGCCGGTCTTGAGCTTGTGCACATAGGCCGCCACGATGCCCAGGGCGCCGAGGATGCCGGCGTTCATGTCCGACACCGCGTTGCCGTTTTTGGCCGGTGCGCCGCCGGGTTCGCCCGTGATGGACATGAGGCCGGCAAAACCCTGGGCGATCAGATCAAAGCCGCCCTTGCCCGCATAGGGGCCGTTGCGGCCGTAGCCGGTGATGGCGCAGTAGATCAGGCCGGGGTTGGCTTGCGAGAGGACGTCGTAACCCAGGCCCAGCTTGTCCATGGTGCCGCCGCGGAAGTTCTCCACCAGCACGTCGGCATCTTCCACCATGCGCAGCAGCACGGCGCGGCCGTCCGCGTGCTTGAGGTCGATGGCGATGCCGCGTTTGTTGCGGTTCATCATCATGAAGGGCGCCGAGACGCCGTTCACCAGCGGGTCGCGGTAGGCGCGCGCATCGTCGCCGCCGGGCAGCTTCTCGACCTTGATGACGTCGGCGCCCATGTCGGCCAGCAGCTGGCCGCAGGTCGGGCCCGACATGATCTGCGTGAGTTCGAGCACGCGCAGGCCGCTCAGGGGGCCGGGGCGTGTTGTCCTGCTATCCATCAGTTTCCTTTCCAGGCCGGGGGGCGCTTGTCGACGAAGGCGTTCACGCCTTCGCGGAAGTCGGCGCTGCCGTAGGCCGCGCGCACCAGGTCTTCACCCTCGGGCAGCTCGTGCACGGTGAGGCGGCGCAGGCCTTCCTTGCTGACGCGTTGTGTCACGGGCGCCAGCGCGGCCAGCTTGCCGGTGAGGGCCGACACGGCCGCGTCCAGCTCGGCGGGGGTGGCCACGGCCTGCAGGTAGCCGCAGGCCAGCGCCTCGTCGGCACCGATCATCTCGGCCAGCAGCAGCATGCGCCGCACACGCTGCATGCCGAAGGCGGCCGACAGGCGCGCCAGGTTGCTCACCGACAGGCAGTTGCCCAGGGTCTTGGCAATCGGCACGCCGAACTTGGCCGTGGGCGTGGCGATGCGGAAATCGCAGCCGGTGGCTATGGCCACGCCGCCGCCCACGCACCAGCCCTCGACCACGGCCACCGTGGGCATGGGCAGACTGCCCAGTAGCTCCATGCAGGCATCGATCTTCGCTTCGTAGGCCACGCCGTCGGTGCCGCCCTGGGCACCTGAACGGAAATTCTGGAACTGCGCGATGTCGGTGCCGGCCACGAAGGCCTCGCCGCCGGCGCCGCGGAAGGTGACGACGCGCACGCTGCCGTCGTCCTTGAGCTGGCGGCAGATGGCCATCAGCTGCTCGTACATGGCCCAGGTCATCGCATTGCGTGCCTGGGGGCGGTCAAACAGCACCGAGGCCACACCGGCTTCGATGCGCAGGCTTACTTGCCCGTTTTCATTCATGGTGGAAAGTCAGCGGATGGAGGTGCCGAGGGGATTTCATTCAAGGGACGCCGTGGAACCGGCTTTGCCGGGCCACTGGCGTCGCCCCCTGGAAGGGGGGAAGGTTGCCGCACAGCGTGCGGCAACCAACGGGGGTCAGCTTTCAACAGTTACCTTGGCGTCCCGGATCACCTTGGCCCACTTCTGCTGCTCGGCGCGGATGAAGTCGGCGAACTGCTGGGCCGAGCCGCCGCCGTCCTCGGCGCCGTACAGGTCCAGCTTTTCCTTTACATCAGGCATGGCCAGCACCTTGTTGATGTCTTCGTTCATGCGCTGGGCCATGGCGGCCGGCATCTTGCCCGGGCCCACCAGGCCATACCAGGTGGTGGCTTCGAAGCCGGGGAAACCGGCCTCGGCCATGGTCGGCGCCGTCGGGTGGCCCGAGGCGCGTTTGGCCCGCGTCTGGGCGATGGCGCGCACCTTGCCGCTCTTCACGTGCGGGGTGGCGGCCGTCATGGTGTCGAAGGAGTACTGGATCTGGCCGCCGATCAGGTCCACCAGCATGGGGCCCGAGCCCTTGTAGGGCACGTGCAGCGCCTCCACGCCGGCGGCGAGCTTGAAGGACTCCATGGCCAGGTGCTGGGCCGAACCCTGGCCCGCCGAGCCGAAGCTGACCTTACCCGGGTTGGCCTTGCAGTGCGCCACCACGTCGGCCACGGTCCTGGCCGGCAGGTTGGTGTTGGCGATCAGCAGGTTGGGTGTGACACCCACCAGCGTCAACGGCGTGAAGTCGCGCTCCACCACATAACCCAGCTTGGGCATCAGCCCGGGCGCCAGGGCGTGGCTGTTGATGTGGGCCATCAGCAGGGTGTTGCCGTCGGCCGGGGCCTTGGCCACGAAGTCGGCCGCGATCACGCCGGAAGCGCCGGCCTTGTTCTCGATCACCACGGTGGTGTTCCACATCGTCTGCAGCTTCTGGCCCACGATGCGGGCCAGCACGTCGGTGCCGCCGCCCGGGGCGAAGCCCACGATGATGCGCACCGGTCCGTTGGGCAGGGTCTGCGCCTTGATCATCGGCGCGGCCAGCGTGGCCGCGGTGGCCGCCGTGGCGGTGACGAAGGTTCTGCGTTTCATGGTTTGTCTCCTGGAGTTGTGGTTGAAATCGCGACTGTCTTCTTCTTGGTATGGGGGAGGGCTCAGGCCGCCTTGCGCTGCGGCAGCGCCGCCGGGTGGCCGGCGTAGTAGTCCATGATGGCCTGCACACCCGAGCCGGCCAGCTTGACGCCGGCGAGTTTCAGGCCCATCTCGCAGGCGGCCACGGTGCCGATCAGCGTGAGGTCGTTGCTGTCGCCCAGGTGGCCGATGCGGAACATGCGGCCCTTGATCTTGCCCAGGCCCGTGCCCAGCGAGCAGTCGAAACGCTCGTAGATGATCTTGCGCACGGCGTCGGCGTCCACGCCCTCGGGTGTCATCACGCCGGTCAGGATGGGCGAGTAGACATTGCTGTCGGCGCACTGGATGGGCAGGCCCCAGGCGTTCACCGCGGCGCGCACGCCGGCGGCCCAGCGCTGGTGGCGCGCCAGCACGGCATCGAGCCCCTGGCCCAGGATCATGTCGGCCGCTTCGCTCAGGCCGTACATCAGGTTGGTGTTGGGTGTGTAGGGCCAGTAGCCCGTCTTGTTCATCTCGATGATCTCGTCCCAGGCCCAGAAGCTGCGCGGCAGCTTGGCGGTCTTGCTGGCCTCGATGGCCTTGGGCGAGAGGGCGTTGAAGCTCATGCCCGGCGGCAGCATCAGGCCTTTTTGCGAGCCGCTGATGGAGACGTCCACACCCCATTCGTCATGGCGGTAGTCGGCGCTGGCCAGGCCCGAGATGGTGTCCACCAGCAGCAGGGCCGGGTGCTTGGTCGCGTCGATGGCCTTGCGCACGGCGGCGATGTTGCTGGTCGCGCCCGTCGACGTTTCGTTGTGCACCACGCAGACGGCCTTGATGCTGTGCTGCGTGTCGGCCTTCAGGCGCTGCTCGATCAGCTCGGCCGGCACACCCCGGCGCCAGCTGGCCGGCACGCCGTGGTCCATGCCGGGCAGGGCGATGACCTCGGCCTTCAGGCCCAGGCGCGTGGCCAGGCGGTGCCAGAGGAAGGCGAAGTGGCCGGTCTCGTACATCAGCACGTGGTCGCCGGGGGACAGCGTGTTGGTCAGCGCCGCTTCCCAGGCGCCGGTGCCCGAAGCCGGGTAGATCATGACCGGGTGTTTGGTCTGGAAGATCTTCTGGATGTCGGCCAGCACCTTCAGGCCCAGGGCGCCGAACTCGGGGCCGCGGTGGTCGATGGTGGGCAGGCTCATGGCGCGCAACACGCGGTCGGGCACGGGCGAGGGGCCCGGGATCTGCAGGAAATGGCGGCCGGTGGGGTGGAAGTCGGTGGTCAGCATGGCAAATTCTTGGTTGAGAACAGACGCATTTTTTGCATACAAAATTGATTTGTCAACCGTATTAAGCCTAAAATAGGGCCAATCAGTCAATATTTTGAATACAAAACATGACGGCCCAGATCCTAACCATCCCGCCCGCCGCCCTGCACGAGCAGGCCACCCAGCGCCTGCGCCAGATGCTGGTGGAGGGCCAGATCGCGCCTGGCGCCAAGCTCAACGAGCGCGAACTGTGTGAGCAGCTCAAGGTTTCGCGCACCCCGCTGCGCGAAGCCATCAAGACCCTGGCCGCCGAGGGCCTGGTGGAGCTGGTGCCCAATCGCGGCGCCATTGCCGTGCAGCTGGACGAAGCCGATATCCAGAACACCTTCGAGGTCATGGCCGGGCTGGAAGGCCTGTCGGGCGAACTGGCGGCGCAGCGCATCACCGCGGAAGAGCTGGCCGAGATCCAGGCCCTGCACTACGAGATGAAGGCCGCCTACACCCGGCGCGACCTCTCCACCTATTACCGCCTCAACGCCGCCATCCACCACGCCATCAACGCCGCGGCGCGCAACCCCGTGCTCACCGCCACCTATCAGCAGGTCAACGCCCGGCTGCAGGCCCTGCGCTTCCGTTCCAACCAGGACGGCGAGAAATGGGCGCGCGCCATGCAGGAACACGACCGCATGGTGGGCGCGCTGGAAACGCGTGACGGTGCCGCCCTGCGCGCCGAACTGGTGGCCCACCTGGGCCACAAACGCGACGTGGTGATCGAACAGCTGCGCGCCGCCCAGGCCGCGGCGCAGACCGCACAGAGAGATTGAGATGAATGCCCCCCTGCCCCAGAACCTGACGCCGGCCGCCGCCGCCCAGACCTACGAAACCGTCTCCCGCCTCGGCAACGAAGTGGCCGGCCGCCTGGCCGCGCGCCTGCGCACTGAGACCCAAGGCGAGGTGCTGTTCAGCCCGGCCGACCGCGGCCGTTACGCCACCGACGCCTCCATCTACCAGGCCATGCCCGTGGGCGTGTTCCTGCCGCGCGAGGCGGCCGACGTGCGCCTGGCGCTGGACATCTGCCGCGATCTGGGCGTCCCCATCGTGCCGCGCGGCGGCGGCACCAGCCAGTGCGGCCAGACGGTGGGCGCGGGGCTGGTCATCGACCACAGCAAATACATGCGCAAGATCCTCGACGTCAACGTCGAGCAGCGCACCGCGCGCGTGGAGCCCGGCCTGGTGCTGGACCACCTGAACGCCGCGCTCAAGAAACACGGCCTGTGGTACCCGGTGGACGTCTCCACCAGCGCCCAGGCCACGCTGGGCGGCATGGCCGGCAACAACTCCTGCGGCAGCCGCTCCATTGCCTACGGCAATATGGTGCACAACGTCATCGGCGCCCAGGCCTGGCTGGCCGACGGCGAGCTGCTGGACTTCGGCCGTTTTGACGCCGCCGGCGGCCGCGTGAAGCAGATCGGCGACTACGTGCGCGGCCTGGCCGCCCTGCACCGCGACGAGATCGAGGCGCGCTGGCCCAAGGTGCTGCGCCGGGTGGCCGGCTACAACCTGGACATCTTCCACAACCAGAACGAGAAACCGTACACGACGGACGGCTCGGTCAACCTCGCGCATCTGCTGGTCGGCAGCGAAGGCACGCTGGCCATGACGCGCTCGCTGGACCTGCGCCTGGACGAACTGCCGCGCGCCAAGGTGCTGGGTGTGGTGAACTTCCCCACCTTCTACCAGGCCATGGACAGCGCCCAGCACATCGTCAAGCTGGGCCACAACATGCAGGGCGGGGCGCTGACGGCGGTGGAGCTGGTCGACCGCACCATGATCGAGCTCTCGCTGCAGAACCCGGCCTTCGCGCCCACCATCCGCACCGCGCTCTCGCCCGCCATCAACGGCGGCAAACCCGAAGCCGTGCTGCTGGTGGAGTTCTCGGGCGCCAGCAAGGCCGACATCGCGCCCAAGATCAAGGAACTGGTGGACCTGATGGGCGAGCTGGGCCTGCCCGGCAGCGTGGTGGAGATGATCGACGACGCCCCGCAGAAAAACCTGTGGGAAGTGCGCAAGGCCGGCCTCAACATCATGATGAGCCTGCGCGGCGACGGCAAACCCGTGAGCTTCATCGAAGACTGCGCCGTGCCCCTGGTGCACCTGGCCGAATACACCGACGCGCTGACCAACGTCTTCCGCAAATACGGCAGCCGCGGCACCTGGTACGCCCACGCCTCCGTGGGCACACTGCACGTGCGGCCCATCCTGGACATGCGGCAGGACGGCGGGCAGAAGATGCGCGCCATTGCGGAGGAGGCCAGCGAGCTGGTGCGCAAGTACAAAGGCGCCTACAGCGGCGAGCACGGCGACGGCCTGTGCCGCGGTGAATGGATCGAATGGCAGTTCGGCCCGCGCCTCACCCAGGCCTTCACCCAGATCAAGCAGTACCTGGACCCGTCCAGTCTGCTGAGCCCGCAGCGCATCATCCGGCCGCCCCGGATGGACGACCCCACGCTCATGCGCTACCCGCCCGGCCACAAGGCGCGGGTGGTGCCCATCCAGCCCGTGCTGGACTGGAGCGCCTGGAACGTGCAGAACAACCCGGTGACCGAAGAGACCACCGCTCCCGGCACCGGCGCCGACCCGGCGCACGGCCTGGCCATGCACGTGGAGATGTGCAACAACAACGGCCACTGCCGCAAGTTCGACGCCGGCACCATGTGCCCGAGCTACCGCGTCACACGCGACGAACAGCACCTCACCCGTGGCCGCGCCAACACCCTGCGCCTGGCGCTCAGCGGCCAGCTCGAAGGGCTGGATGGCAAGGATGCGCTGGCCAGCGAGGAAGTGCGCGAGGTGATGGACCTGTGCGTGAGCTGCAAGGGCTGCAAGCGGGATTGCCCCACTGGCGTGGACATGGCCAAACTCAAGGTCGAGTTCCTGCAGCACTACAAGGCCAAACACGGCCATACGCTGAAAGACAAGCTCGTCGGCCAGCTGCCCGACTACGCGCGCCACGCGGCGAAGATCGCCCCCGTGCTGAACCTGCGCGACAAGGTGCCGCTGATGGCCCAGCTGAGCGAAAAGCTCTTCGGCTTCTCGGCCAAACGCAGCCTGCCGCAGTGGCAGTCACGCCATTTCTTCAATACCCCGGTGCAGAGCGCCACGCGCGAGCAGGTGCTGGCCGCGACCAAGCCCGTGGTGCTCTTCGTCGACACCTTCAACGGCTATTTCGAGTCAGCCAACGCCCACGCCGCCCTGCAGGTGCTGCAGGCCGCCGGCTACACCGTGCACGTGGCCAGCAAGGCGCAGGCCGACGGCAAGCACCTCTGCTGCGGCCGCACCTTCCTCTCCGCCGGCATGGTGGAGCAGGCCAAACAGAAGGCACGCGAGGTGGTGGACAGCCTCTTGCCCTTCGCCGAAAAAGGCATCGCCATCGTCGGCCTGGAGCCGAGCTGCCTGTTGACCCTGCGCGACGAACTGCTGGTCATGGGCCTGGGCGAACCGGCGCAAGCCATCGCCAAGCAGGCGTTCTTGTTCGAGGAGTTCCTGGCCCGCGAGGCCAAGGCCGGCCAGCTCGAAGCCTTCAAGGCCAAACTCAAACCCGTGGCCCAGCCCGTGCTGCTGCACGGCCACTGCCACCAGAAGGCCTTTGCCGCCGTCACGCCGGTGATGGAAGTGCTGTCATTGATCCCGGGCGCCAAGCCGGAGTTGATCGAGAGCAGCTGCTGCGGCATGGCCGGCAGCTTCGGCTACGAGGCCGAGCACTACGAGGTGTCGATGCAGATGGCCGAGGCGGCGCTGCTGCCGGCCGTGCGCGCCAAGGCCGACGCCATCGTGGTGGCGGATGGCACCAGCTGCCGGCACCAGATCGCCGATGGGGCGCAGCGCGAGGCGGTGCATGTGGCGAGGCTGTTGGCAGTTCAACTGGCTTAGTGGTTACTTGCTCGCCTGCACCGACACGATACGGACCTCGGGCGTATCGCCGCCACGCGTGATCATGGTTTCGACCATGGCGTCTCCTTTTCGACCTTTCACGTAGAGACGGGCGCCCAGCAACTTGCGTGCCTCTCTGTTTTCGATGGGGTTCTTCAAGGGGATCTCAAGAACCTCGCCCGTTATGGCCGTTACTCTCGGATCACTGCTGACGAGCGCGGTCGCGGCGGCAAAGGCTTTGGCTTGCGTTTCAGCATTCAATGCCTGGCGTTCCTTTTCGTTTGTCACGGTCGTGTAGCTGAAGGCTACGACGGCAATTCCGCCGACAACGACTGCCGGTGCGCGCCAGGAACGACGCGTGGTGGTTGCCGCCCGAACGAAACTTCCCGCCAAGGCGCCGGCGGCGAAGGCTCCGCCATAGAAGATCATGGGAAGGATTGCGAGAAGGAGCATTCCCAAGATGCCGATGGCCCCAGCCTGGCTCAGGTAGTAGCCAAGACCGACAAATACTGCGGCGACGCCAAACCCAATAACCCCGTGCAAGCCCAAGAGCGTTGCCGACGCGAAACCTAGGCCCAGCAATATGGCGACGATGACTTGGTGCATGAATAAGCCCTCCCGTTGTTGACGACAGTCTAATCGGCTTGTTCATTGGGAATCACTGTCGCGGCATGGCCGGCAGCTTCGGCTACGAGGCCGAGCACTACGAGGTGTCCATGCAGATGGCCGAGGCGGCCCTGCTGCCGGCCGTGCGCGCCAGGGCGGACGCCATCGTGGTGGCCGACGGCACCAGCTGCCGGCACCAGATCGCCGATGGCGCGCAGCGGGAGGCGGTGCATGTGGCGAAGTTGTTGGCGGGGCTGTTGGGGTAGCCGCTAGCGAGCAGTATTAATGTTGTTGGCTGTGACGGGTTGCCTTTGACCCGAACGGATCGTTCGCCGAATTGCCCCGAGTTGGAATAGGAAGACGCTCGTTGAGTGCTATCTGCACCTAGCGTGGTACTACCCGTCGATACGGAGCCAGCACAAAACCCTCCGGTGTGGGTTTGTACGGGTCATCTTCGGTGGGCCAGCGTCGATCTCTACTTTGGAATGATCGTAAGCCCTCAATATCCAACTCGACAACGACCACGTGTTCGTTGTCACCCCCGCGAAGTCGACAGACGTCGCGGGCATGCTGCAACTTGGCGGGGCTCCTGACGCGACTGTCACCGTATCTCCGGTTGTTGACAAGAGCTATGTGGGCATGCACGTCGAGACTCCCTGACTCAACAAGTGCGGCAAAGGTTTCCAAGTCTTGGTTCCACGAGAGAACTGTCACGCAGTCGACATTTCCCTGAAAGCGTTGTCGATGCCCAATGTTCTGCAATTCAGAGCAGACCAATACTCCAAAGCATAGCCCTTGGTGTACGTAAACCGGTTTGCTGCGACCTGCGAGAGTCGGCTGCCAGGTCTTGCCGAACACCTTTAGTAGGGTCTCTTCTTCGCCAGCGGCTGGTAGTGACTTGGGTTGACGAATTTGAACAGTAGAAGGAAATCCGAGTCTGTCGTCAGTGAGCACGAGTACCGCTTCACTGTGGATTTGCGCCCCATTGACGTGGTAATCCAAGCCTGCGATCAGGCTGATGCCTGCATCACGCAAGCGACTCGAGACTGTGTCAATCCAGCGTTCTGGCAAGGCGAGTTCGGGTAGAAGCAGATGAGTAGGCTTCGGCCTAGCTTGGATAGCCTGATCCACAATCGTCTTGACACGTTGATAGCGCGAGGGGGATATGTCGGACTTCCCGGCCGCTCCTTCACGAAAACTATGGTCGGTAGTCAGTAGGCTACTGATCCCAAGTCTTGGTCGAACTCCTTCGATCGAGGAGCCGATATATGCAATCTCGTCATCAATTGGAAGTTCGGCGCTGCTCGAATCCGTCGGTTGCTGGCGCTCGAAATCTACGAGAGAGGCCCATACCCAAACACCCCGGACGGCTCGGACGTAGCGCGCCCAGTTCCTAGCGGTCTGCTGGTCGTTATCGCCAAATATGCACATGCCCGGCAAGTAGAGAGAGACTTCCTGGGTTGTATATGGGCGTGTTGGCAGGAGGTACGGCAACAGGGAAGGAATTTCTCGGCCTTCCTGTGGCACGCAATTAGGGCCAACGCGGGAGGCCGCCAACACTGCATCTGATTTTGTAGAGAAATTCAAGAATTCGCGCAGGTCCTTCTCATGCGTATAGAGGCCATGTAGCAACGCCTCGTTCTCGATGGCTGGACGTTGTCGCAGTGCATTTCGTCTTATGTGGTCTTTATATGGTGTTTTTGCCCAGTCGGATTCACGCAACAGCAAAGAGAGGTGCTTGACTTCCTCCATGTCTGCACCAAGACCTATCAGTTCGCAAAGGCGCGTAGCAGTGTCTGGAAGCGGAAGCATCCCACCACCACTTCGACTCCAGCGAAGCGATCTTGCAATGGCGTCGGCCGCTGACTCGTTGATTGATGCACGCAGCTGTGCCCAGACCTCCGGAGTCGCTCCATCCGTATCAAACCCATTCAGTTTTACCTTGCCCGACTCTGTGCGTTGCTCCAACCTCTTGATCGCCGCGATGGCGCCATCAACCAAGCGTCGAGCATGTGGCCAGTCCATCAAAGCCACGGCGAGTGACAGGAGTCGAGGCAAATAGTCGATGTGTTCAAGTATCTTGTCGGGTCGCAGTACATGGTTGTGTGCAAACTCATAGAACTTCTCACGCTGAGCTTGCCAGTCGCTTGCACGGAGGTCCCTTGCTAGGGTCTCGACTGCGCGCAGTTGAATGGACCAGCCCAGTCGTCGGACCGAGAGCCCATCGGCACGTCGAAGTGTGTCTGCCTCCTCCGCTGCGTTAGCGGCAGCGGTCAGTACCTGAGCCGATGCCATCTTTTCGAGATTGTCAGGCGCTGGCATTAGTCGACGTTCGCTCGAAACACTGCGAATCTGCGATTCAATGCTGTCGAGTAGATCGAGACCGGATCGCCCTTCTAGGAAGAAGACTTTCTGCTTGCTCTTTTGCAGCGTGAGTGAGGTTTTTCCCCAGTAGGAGCCTGGTGGTTTGAGTCGAATCTCACCTGAAGGCAACGCCTTTGGCGGGAAATAATGTGTCCTTGCGGCGATGAACTGGAGAAGATCTTCCGCACTGGAAAGATTCTCGGGATCTCGCAACACCAAAAATATGTCGTCAACATACCGACCGTAGTAGACCGGTACTAGGCCTTGGGTAATGTCGCGGTCGAAGTCAGCCAGCAGTGCATTTGCTGCGATCCGGACCATGGACAGACCAATCGGTAGGCCACCGATCTGGGCCTTCTCGTCTTTACATCCCAACGTAGCCAGCATTGCAGCCACGCGATTTGACCATTCGACAAGCGCTTGGGCGAAGGCGCGAGTAAAGGATCGCTCCCAGTCCGATAAATCTACCCCGACCTGTCTCTGGAAGGCTTCATCCGCTAGGAAGCTCGGGTCGACTCGGTGGTAGTAGCTTGTTAGGTCCATGGAGACCGCGATGACTTTGCGATCCGCTTCTAGCTCTCCGCGTATCGCGTTCAAGCCAAGCTCCCGCCACGTCTTGTAGGGCGAAAAATAGGGTTGGAATGAGCCAATCCCCTCGATGTGATAGTCCCCAACTGTTCCTGTTGGGGCGTCCGGTGCAGGCCGATAACGCCTCAGCCGAGACCCGTAAGAGTTTCTTTCCAGTTTGGCGTCGAACTTGTGACCGACGAAATTGACCCACAACGCCGACATAACGTGCATATCGACGGGAAAGTCGCCAACAACTCGGAACTCGGGCGTGAGTTTGTGCGTTCTGCAAAGCCGGTCGAAAGCGCGTTCAGGATCGGAAAAGAAGCCATGGCCATTGTTCTTCTCAGAACGAGACGACTTTGCCTCCAGGCCAAGCTTCTTGGCGACGATCCGCAGATCGCCAAGGTTGTCGATCAACGCGGCATCGATCTGCCCCGCTTTGAGACGTTCAAGGAGGGCTGCTAGGCGCGATGGAAGCTCAGACTCGTACTCGGCAAAGCGACGAGACGCACACATCGTGTGTTCAAAGTAGGCGTCCGCCTTTGCTTTGCGAAATGCATAGAAGAGGTGTTCGAGTTCCAGATCTTCCCAAGAGCGAAGTGAGTGACAATTCATGCTGGTGTCCTTTCGGCAGCGGAACTTCTGGAGTGTTGCTCGGATGCGTAGATGCGAGCGGCAGCTTACAGGAAATTGCCATCGCAATTGACCAAGGAGTGGCCTCGGGCATTTAGCAGCCGTTCGGCGCGACAACTCGCCGTCACATTGAGGTTTGCAGCCCTTGCATAAATGCCTACGATTTGAGCACTCTACCGATTCAGGCAAAGGAGCCCCGCCATGTACAAACGCATCCTGTTGGGCTACGACGGCTCCGAGTCCGGGCAGCAGGCCCTGCTTTTGAGCACGGCGCGCACATGACCAGCACAGAAGAGCGGGCCTGTCCCTCCGCGCTCGGCGCTGTCGCCCAGGCGGCCCTGGCCTATGCGGCGCGCGGCTGGTCGGTGATACCGGTGCAGGCGCGCGGCAAGCGGCCGATGGTGGTGTGGCGCGAGTTTCAGGAGCGCATCGCCGGCGCGGACGAGATCGCGGCCTGGTACGAGCGCTGGCCGGACGCCAATGTGGGCATCGTCACCGGCCAGGTGTCGGGGCTGGTGGTGGTGGACGTGGACCCGGCGCATGGCGGGCGCGACAGCGTGCATGAGCTGGAAGAGCGCCATGGCCCGGTGCCGGCCACGGTGGAGTCGGTCACGGGCGGGGGCGGGCGGCATCTGTACTATCGTCACCCGGGCGGCCACGTGCCCAACCGGGTGGGCATCGAGCTCGGCATCGACGTGCGCGGCGACGGCGGTTTTGTGGTGGCGCCGCCCTCGCTGCACCCGAGCGGCAAGCATTACTTTTGGGTGGCCGGGCGCTCACCCGCGGAGTCCGCGCTGGCCTTTCCGCCGGCGCATTTCTTCGAGGCCGAGGCCGGGGTGCGCCCGCATGGCCACACGCCCATGCACTGGCGCCAGCTGATCCGCGGGGGCATCCCCGAAGGGCAGCGCAACAACACCATTGCCTCGCTCACCGGGCACCTGCTGTGGCGCGGGGTCGATCTGGACGTGGTGCTGGAGCTGATGCTGGCCTGGAACCGCACGCACTGCCGGCCGCCGTTGCCGGACGAGGAGGTGGCCCAGGTGGTGCAGAGCATTGCCCGCACGCACGAGCGCGGCAGCGCCTGACACGGCGGCTAGACGGTGGGGCGCTGCTCGAAGCCGTCGAAGGCCGGGTCGTCGGCCAGGGGGCTGACCTGCACCGCCAGCACCCGGGCAGCGGCCGGGCCGCGCTGGGACCAGGCGATCAGGGTCTCCACCGCCGTCATGTGGCCGGCCACCACGGCTTCCACCGAGCCATCGAGCCGGTTGCGCACCCAGCCGCGCAGACCCAGGCGCAGGGCTTCGTGCTGCAGGGTCGCGCGGTAGCCCACGCCCTGCACGCGGCCGCTTATCGACAGGTGGCGAACGACCAAGTTCATGCGGGGCCTGCGGCCGGGCTCAGGCGGCGGGGCCGCCGGTCAGGCGCGCAGCAGCGCCTCGATCTGCTCGTCCTTCTCTTCCCAGATTCCAGCCAGCCAGCGGTGGAAGCGGCCGCGGAATTCCGAATCGCCCTCGTAGTCGCCGGCGCAGAACTCGGCCGGGATGGGCAGCTGGCGGGCGCGCACGATGATCTTGGGGGCCTGGCCGCAGAGGAACTGCCAGAAGGTGGGGGCGCCGGCCGGGTAGACGATGGTGACGTCGACCATGGCGTGGAACTGCTCGCCCATGGCGTTGAGCGCCAGCGCCAGGGCGCCGGACTTGGGCTTGAGCAGGTGGCGGTAGGGTTGGCCCTGGGCCTGGTGTTTGGCGGCGGTGAAACGGGTGCCTTCGGCGAAGTTCATCACGCTGGTGGGCACACGGGCGAATTTCTGGCAGGCGCGGCGCGTGGTTTCGCGGTCCTGCTCGCGCAGCTTGGGGTTCTTGCGCAGGGCGGCCTTGCCGTGGCGTTTCATGAAGGGGAAATCCAGCGCCCACCAGGCCAGGCCGATCACCGGCACGTAGATGAGTTCCTGCTTCAGGAAGAACTTCAGCAGCGGAATGCGCCGGTTCATCACATGCTGCAGCACGAAGATGTCCACCCAGGACTGGTGGTTGCAGTTCACCAGGTACCAGCCCTGGTAGCGCAGCTCGGCCACGCCCTGCACGTCCCAGACGGTGTTCTGTGTCAGGCGCATCCAGCCGCTGTTGCAGGCGATCCAGGCGGTGGCGACGGCGTTGAGCGCCGGGTCGATGGCCTGGCGCACAAAGGCGAAGGGCAAGACCAGCTTGACCAGCGCCAGTGCGAACAGCAGCGTGCACCAGAACAAGGTGTTGATCATCAGCAGGAGGAAGGCGAGGGCGCCTTTGACGACGGACGGCAGGAAACTGAGCATGGTGTGGGCGGGGGGGCTGGGACGGAAACGGGGGCCCTATTGTGCGCCTGCCGGCGGCCGGCTTCCCCACGCGATATCAGGGTTTCCGGGATTTCCCGCACCTTGGGGGGTCCATCGCCCGTGGCGTAAGCCAGGTGTCGCTCAACCGGGCGATAATCCGCAACGAGACAAACAAGCTGCATGATCCCGGCCGCATGGCCTGACTAGTGAAGAATTGATGATGAAACGGCTGGATGATTTCCGTATGCGCCTGGGCAGCCAGGAACTGGTGCCCATCATGATTGGCGGCATGGGGGTGGACATTTCCTCCTCCGACCTGGCGCTGGAGGCCGCCCGCCTGGGCGGTGTGGGCCATATTTCCGACGCCATGATCAAGACGGTGACCGACCGTCGTTACAAGACCAAGTACGTCAAGGCCAAGCAGGCCCAGTACCAGTACAACGTCGAGTCGGCGGACAAGTCGGACGTGAAGTTCGACCTGGGCGGCCTGGCCGAGGCCACGCGCATGCACGTCGAAAAGACCATGGCACGCAAGACCGGCAGCGGCAGGATCTTCATCAACTGCATGGAAAAGCTGACGATGAACGCGCCCCGGGAGACGCTCAGCGTGCGCCTGAACAGCGCGCTGGACGCCGGCATCGACGGCATCACGCTGGCGGCTGGCCTGCACCTGGGGTCGTTTGCGCTGATGGCGGACCACCCGCGTTTCCGCGACGCCAAGCTGGGCATCATCGTCTCCTCGCTGCGCGCCCTGCAGCTCTTCCTGAAGAAAAACAGCCGCCTGAACCGCCTGCCCGACTACGTGGTGGTGGAACCGCTGGCCGGCGGCCACCTGGGTTTCGGCATGGACTGGGCCAAATACGACCTGGCCACCATCGTGGCCGAGATCCTGGCCTACCTGAAGACCGAGCAGCTGGACATTCCGGTCATCCCGGCCGGTGGCATCTTCACCGGCAGCGACGCGGTGCGTTTCATGGAAATGGGCGCCTCCGGCGTGCAGGTGGCCACGCGCTTCACCGTCACCAAGGAATGCGGCCTGCCCGACGACATCAAGCAGGAATACTTCAAGGCCAATGAAGAAGACATCGAGGTCAACGAGATCTCGCCCACGGGCTATCCCATGCGCATGATCAAGGGCAGCCCCGGCATCGGCGATGGCATCCGCCCGAACTGCGAGGCCTACGGCTACCTGCTGGATGCCAACGGCAAGTGCGCCTATATCGACGCCTACAACCGCGAAGTGGCGGCCCACCCCGGCGAGCGCAAGGTCAAGGTGTGGGACAAGACCTGCCTGTGCACC
>JAHRYV010000003.1 GCA_020621965.1 Curvibacter sp.
GGCCGGCGGCAGCGCCAAGATGGGCCGCGACAAGGAAAGCCAGGCCATCCTGCCCCTGCGCGGCAAGGTGCTCAACACCTGGGAGGTCGAACGCGACCGCCTGTTTGCCAACACCGAGGTGCACGACATGGCGGTGGCCATCGGCGTGGACCCGCACGGCCCCAACGACACGCCGGACATGTCCGGTCTGCGTTACGGCAAGGTCTGCATCCTCAGCGATGCCGACGTCGACGGCTCGCACATCCAGGTACTGCTGCTGACCCTGTTCTTCCGCCATTTCCCCAAGCTGATCGAGGCCGGGCATGTGTACGTAGCGCGCCCGCCGCTGTTTCGCGTCGACGCGCCGGCGCGCGGCAAGAAGCCGGCCTCCAAGGCCTACGCGCTGGACGAGGGCGAACTCACCGCCATCCTCGACAAGCTGCGCAAGGAAGGCGTGCGCGAAGGCGCCTGGAGCATCAGCCGCTTCAAGGGCCTGGGCGAGATGAACGCCGAGCAGTTGTGGGAGACCACGCTCAACCCCGACACGCGCCGCCTGTTGCCGGTGCAACTGGGCAGCCTCGATTTCCGCCAGACCGAAGAGCTGATCACCCAGCTGATGGGCAAGGGCGAGGCTGCCGCGCGCCGTGAACTGATGGAGCTGCACGGCGATACGGTCGAAATCGACATCTGATGGTCAAACCGCTCGTCCGCACCGGTGCCCTGGCACTCCTCCACTGGCTGCTGCTGTGGCAGCCGGTGGCCCATGCGGATGTCTGGGGTTTTGTCGATGAGAAGGGCGTGGCGCATTTCGCCAACGAGCGGCTGGACGAACGCTACGAGTTCTACTTCTCCACCCCGGAAGGCATGCCCACCAAGCGGGCCCGCAAGAAGCCGCGGGATGCCGCGTACACCGTGGCGCCGCCGCCGGCGCCGGCCAAGCTGCTGGCGTTTTTCGAGGTGTCGCCCAGCTACAAGCAGGTCAAGCACCTGCTGCGCGCGGCCGCGCGCGAGCACCAGGTCGACTACGAGCTGCTGCAGGCCGTGATTGCAACCGAGTCCGGTTTCGACGCCGCGGCCATCTCCCCGCGCGGCGCCGTCGGGCTGATGCAGATCATGCCGGCCACGGCGCGCCACTATGGTGTGGTCGCCGACCGGAAATCCACCATTACCAAGAAGCTGACCGATCCCCGCGTCAACATCCGCACCGGCGCCCGGCATCTGCGCGACATGATGTCGCGCTTTCCGGCGCGGCTCGAACTGGCGCTGGCGGCCTACAACGCCGGCCTGACCGCGGTGCGGCGCGCCGGCAACCGCGTGCCCCGCTACAAAGAGACGCAGAATTACGTCAAGACCGTGCTGCAGCTTTATGCGGTGCTCAAGCGTCCGTCCATGCGGCCCAGCCCGCCGGCCGGCCCCCTGCTGGGACGGCGTGGCGCAGACCCGGGTGGCGCGTTCGGCAGCGGCATGCCGCCGGTCCAACCCTATCTACAAGATTGAGACTCACTGATTTCCCATGACAGACCAGCCGACCCCCGATTTCGCCGCGGATGCCTCCGGTGACGATGCCCCCAGTCTGGCCCACTATGCCCAGCGCGCCTACCTCGAGTACGCGCTCAGCGTGGTCAAGGGCCGTGCCCTGCCCGACGTCAGCGACGGCCAGAAGCCGGTGCAGCGCCGCATCCTGTATTCGATGTCGCGCATGGGTCTGGGCTACAGCGGGCCCAGCGGCAACACGGCGGCCAAACCGGTCAAGTGCGCGCGTGTGGTCGGCGACGTGCTGGGCCGCTTCCATCCGCACGGTGACCAGGCGGCCTACGACGCGCTGGTGCGCATGGCGCAGGACTTTGCCCAGCGCTACCCGCTGATCGACGGCCAGGGCAACTTCGGCAGCCGCGACGGCGATGGCGCGGCGGCCATGCGCTACACCGAGGCGCGCCTGGCCAAGATTTCCACTCTGCTGCTCGACGAGATCGACGAGGGCACGGCGGACTTCATGCCCAACTACGACGGCTCCACCGAGGAGCCCAAGCTCCTGCCGGCGCGCCTGCCTTTCACCCTGCTCAACGGCGCCTCCGGTATTGCCGTCGGTCTGGCTACCGAGATCCCCAGCCACAACCTGGGCGAGGTGGCGCAGGCCTGCGTGGCCCTGATCAAGAACCCCAAACTGTCCGACGACGAGCTCCTCACGCTGGTGCCGGGTCCGGACTATCCGGGCGGCGGCCAGATCATCAGCCCGGCGGCCGACATCGCCGAGGCCTATCGCAGCGGCCGCGGTTCGCTCAAGGTGCGCGCGCGCTGGAAGATCGAGGAGCTGGCGCGCGGCCAGTGGCAGCTGGTGGTGACCGAGCTGCCGCCGGGGGTGAGCACGCAGAGGGTGCTGGAGGAGATCGAGGAGCTGACCAATCCCAAGGTCAAGGCCGGCAAGAAGGCCCTGACGCCCGAGCAGAACCAGCTCAAGGCCACGGTGCTGGCCGTGCTGGACGTGGTGCGCGACGAATCCAGCAAGGATGCGCCGGTGCGCCTGGTCTGCGAGCCCAAGACCAGCCGCATCGAGCAGCAGGAGCTCATCACCACCCTGCTGGCGCACACCAGCCTGGAGACCTCGGCCCCGGTCAACATGACCATGGTGGGGCTGGACGGCCGGCCGACGCAGAAGAACCTGCGCCAGATGCTGCAGGAGTGGATCGCCTTTCGCCAGGCCACCATCGAGCGGCGTTCGCAGCATCGCCTGGACAAGGTGCTGGATCGCATCCACATCCTCGAAGGCCGGCAGCTGGTGCTGCTCAATATCGACGAAGTGATCGCCATCATCCGCCAGTCGGACGAGCCCAAGGCGGCGCTGATGGCGCGCTTTAAGCTCTCGGAACGCCAGGCCGAGGACATCCTGGAAATCCGCCTGCGCCAGCTGGCGCGGCTCGAAGCCATCAAGATCGAGCAGGAACTCAAGGAACTGCGCGACGAGCAGAAGAAGCTGGAGGAGATCCTGGGCAGCCCGGCGGCGTTGCGCAAGCTGATGGTCAAGGAGATCGAGACCGACGCCAAGGCTTTTGGCGACGCCCGCCGCACCCTGATCCAGGTCGAGAAAAAGGCCGTGGCCGAGGTGAAGGTGGTCGACGAGCCGGTCACCGTGGTGGTGTCGCAAAAAGGCTGGGTGCGCGCGCGCCAGGGCCACGGGCACGAGGCGGCCAGCTTCGCCTTCAAGGCCGGCGACGGCCTGTACAGCACCTTCGAGTGCCGCACCATCGACACCTTGCTGGCCTTCGGCAGCAACGGCCGCGTCTACTCCATGCCGGTGGCCAGCCTGCCCGGCGCCCGCGGCGACGGCCAGCCGGTGACCACGCTGATCGAGCTGGAAGCCGGCACGCAGCTGGTGCACTACTACGCTGGCGCGCCCACGGCCTGGCTGCTGCTGTCCACCTCGGGCGGTTACGGCTTCCTGGCCACGGTGGAGAACATGATCTCGCGCCAGAAGGGCGGCAAGGCCTTCATCAACTGCGGCGACGGCGATACCGTGTGCCGGCCTTCGCCGGCCAACGTGCCGCCGCCCGCGGGCGCGCCGGCGACCGGCCTGCATGCGCCGGCCACGCACGTGATCTGCGCCTCCAGCGGCGGGCGCATCCTCAGCTTCGAGATCGCCGAACTCAAGCCCATGCCCAACGGCGGGCGCGGTCTGATGCTGATCGACCTGGAGCCGAAGGACACGCTGGCCGGTGCGGCGGCCTACACGCGCAGCGTGAAGATCGAGGGCCAGGGGCGCGGCGGCAAGGAACGCGACGAGACGCTGGAGATCCGCAGCCTGAACAATGCGCGCGCCGCGCGCGGCCGCAAGGGCAAGGCGGCCGACCTGGGCTTCAAGCCCACCAGCGTGCTGCGCGTGGAGTGAAGCGTTGCAGTCTTGGGGCAGAATAAAGCCCCAATGAGCAAACAGCTTTTGATCGCCGGCGGCGGCATCGGTGGCCTAGCCGCCGGCCTGGCGTGTTCCCGCGCCGGCTGCCATGTCCGCCTGTACGAGCGGGCCCCGTCCTTCAACGAGGTCGGCGCCGGCATCCAGATGGGCCCCAATGTCGTACGCGTGCTGCAGGGCTGGGATCTCCAGGCGGCACTCACTGAGGTGGCGGCGTTCCCCGAGCGACTGCAGGTGCGCAACGCCCTCAGCGGCGCCGAGCTGGGCGTGCTGCGTCTGGGCCAGACCACGGTGCAGCGTTACGGCGCCCCCTACGCCACCATCCACCGCGCCGACCTGCACACGCTGCTGCTGGCGGCGCTGCGCCAGCGCGAGTCGGTCTGGCTGCATGCCGGCAAGACCGTTACCCGCCAGGTCGAAACCCCGGATGCCGTGGGTCTGCAACTGGACGACGGGCTTGAAGTCGAGGGTGACGCCCTGATCGGCGCCGACGGCCTGTGGAGCCGGGTGCGCACCCAGATGCTCAACGATGGCCCGCCGCGCGTGGCCGGCCACCTGGCCTACCGGGCCATGCTGCCGCAGGCCAGCCTGCCTGTCGCCTTGCGCAGCCAGCAGGTCACGGCCTGGCTGGGGCCGCGCCTGCACGTGGTGCAGTACCCGGTGCGAGGCGGCGAGTGGCTCAATGTGGTGGCCATCGTGCACGGCCATGTGCACGGCGGGCTGGAGGACTGGGACCACAGCGCCAACGCGGTCGACTTGCAGCAGAAGCTGGCCCACACCTGCGGCCCCCTGCGCGCCCTGATCGACGCCGTGCCCGACTGGCGCCTGTGGGTTCTGTGCGACCGGCCGCCGATGAGCGGGGCCGAGCAGATGGCGCGCGGTCGTGTGGCCCTGCTGGGCGACGCTGCGCACCCGATGCGGCCGTATCTGGCGCAGGGCGCGGGCATGGCCATCGAGGACGCGGCGGAACTGGCGCGCCAGCTGGCCCAGGCTGATGGTGTGCTGGACGTGCCCACGCTGCTGCAGCGTTATGCGCTCAACCGCTGGCAGCGCAATGCGCGGGTGCAGGCACGCTCCATCCGCAACGGCGAGATCTTCCACCTGGAAGGCCCCATGGCCTGGGCGCGTGATGCGTCCTTGCGCCTGCTGGGCGAGCGGCTGCTCGACGTGCCCTGGCTGTACCGGGGCGCATAGGGCGTTCAGCCGTCGCTCAGCGGCGGCAGGCCCACCTTGGCGCGGGCGCGGTGGCAGGCTTCGCTGCCTTCTTCGAACTCGCGGCAGGGCGAGGGGCGCCACTCGTAGATGCCGCAAGCCACCGACTCGCCGAGCTTGCCGGTCAGCGCCGCGCAGCGCGGCGGCCAATGGTCGGTGCCGCGCATGCGGGCGGTGTTGCCGTTGACCTCGACGGTCAGGCCCGCCGGCACGCGGCCGCCGTTCTCATCGAGTTCGTAGCTGGAAAAATCGACGCGGCACCAGGAACAGCAGGCGCCGCAACTCGTGCACGCGGTCATGACAGCACGCTCAGGACTGCCTGCCCAGCAGCAGATATTGGCTACGGCCGCTGCGCTTAACTTCGCTGCGCGAAGTGAGCCTGCGCCGATATCTTTTGCCCATCATTTCTGAATACCCAGCAAAAGATATTCCATCAACGCCTTCTGCACGTGCAACCGGTTCTCCGCCTCGTCCCACACCACGGACTGCGGGCCGTCGATGACCTCGGCCTCGACTTCCTCGCCGCGGTGCGCGGGCAGGCAGTGCATGAAGAGGGCGTCGGCTTTGGCCGCGCGCATCATGTCGGCGTCCACGCACCAGTCGGCAAAGGCTTTTTTGCGGGCCTCGTTCTCGGCCTCGAAGCCCATGCTGGTCCAGACGTCGGTGGTCACCAGGTCGGCGCCGGCGCAGGCCTGCATCGGGTCCTTGAAGACCTGGTAGCTGCCGCGCTTCACGCCGGCCACGGCGGGGTCGATCTCGTAGCCGCTGGGGGTGCTCACGTGCACGGTGAAACCCAACAGCTCGGCCGCCTGCAGCCAGGTGTTGGCCATGTTGTTGCCGTCGCCCACCCAGGCCACCACCTTGCCCGTGATCGAGCCGCGGTGCTCGATGTAGGTGAAGATGTCGGCCAGGATCTGGCAGGGGTGGTACTCGTTGGTCAGGCCGTTGATGACCGGCACGCGCGAATACTCGGCAAAGCGCTCGATCTTGTCCTGGCCGAAGGTGCGGATCATCACCAGGTCCACCATGCGGCTGATCACACGCGCGCTGTCCTCGATCGGTTCGGCGCGGCCGAGCTGGCTGTCGCCGGTGGTCAGGTGCACCACGCTGCCGCCCAGCTGGTACATGCCGGCCTCGAAGCTCACGCGCGTGCGTGTGGAGGCCTTCTCGAAGATCATGGCCAGGGTGCGGTCCACCAGGGGGTGGTGTTTCTCGTAGGCCTTGAACTTCTGCTTGATCAGCGCCGTGCGCGCGAACAGGTAGGCGTACTCGTCGGCCGTCAGGTCGGTGAATTGCAGGTAATGCTTGAGCTGGGTGGTCGTCATCGCGAGATCCTCAGTCCTCGGCCAGGAACTGGCGCACCAGCGGCAGCAGCAGGCCCAGCATCTCGTCGATCTCGGCCTGGCTGATGATCAGCGGCGGCAGCAGGCGGATCACGCTGTCGGCCGTCACGCTGATCAGCAGGCCGGCCTCGGCCGCGCGGCCGATCAACGTTCCACAGGGTTTGGCCAGCTCGATGCCGATCATCAGGCCCTGGCCGCGGATCTCCTTCACGCCCGGGTGGCTGCCCAGCTCGCGCTTGAGCGCGGCCATCAGGTAGTTGCCCAGCTGTTCGGCACGCTGCAGCAGGCCGTCTTCCTCCATGATGCGCAGCGTCTCGACGCCGGCGCGCATGGCCAGCGGGTTGCCGCCGAAAGTGGTGCCGTGGTTGCCCGGCTGGAAGATGTCGGCCGCCTTGGGGCCGGCCACCACCGCACCGATGGGCACACCCGAGCCCAGGCCCTTGGCCAGCGCCATCACGTCGGGTTTGATGCCGGCCCACTGGTGGGCAAACCACTTGCCGGTGCGGCCCATGCCGCTTTGCACCTCGTCGATGCACAGCAGCCAGTCGCGCTCGTTGCACAACTCGCGCACGGCGCGCAGGTAGTCGGTGCGCATGGCGTTGATGCCGCCTTCGCCCTGGATGGTCTCGAAAAACACCGCCACCACGTTCGGGTTGCCCGCGGTCGCTTTTTTCAGCGCCTCGATGTCGTTGAGCGGCACACGGATGAAACCCGGCACCAGCGGGCCGAAGCCCTTTTGCAGCTTCTCGTTGCCGGTGGCGCTGAGCGTGGCAATGGAGCGGCCGTGGAAGGCGCGCTCGTAGACCACGATCTGAGGGTTCTCGATGCCCTTGTCATGGCCGAACTTGCGCGCCAGCTTGAGCACGGCCTCGTTGGCCTCCAGCCCGGTGGAGCAGAAGAAGACGTTCGTCATGCCCGAGAGCTCGACCAGCTTGCTGGCCAACTGCTCCTGGCCGGGCACGTGGTAGTAGTTGCAGCTGTGGATGATCTTGGTCAGCTGGTCCTGCAGCGCCGGCACCAGCCTGGGGTGGTTGTGGCCCAGGGTGTTGACGGCGATGCCGGCCAGGGCATCCAGGTACTGCTTGCCGTTGATGTCCCAGACGCGGCAACCCTGGCCGTGCGACAGCGCGATCGGCACGCGCCCGTAGGTGTTCATCACGTGCGGGGATGCGGCTGCTACGGGCTTGGCGGCGGGGGCGTTCATGGCTAGACACTCCGGAGGGTCACAAAACAAGGCGGCCCAACGCAGGTTGGGCCGTTGAGACGCGATTTTAGACCCAGACCGGGCGACGGCCGCAAGAGGTCGTGGCCGTCGTGCCGAGGGGCGACCTCAAGTCTTATATAAGATACAATACCAGCAACCCACCCGATTCCGGACCAGAGCCCACCCGGCCCGCGTCCGGCGCCCGAGCCGCCAACCCATGGTCTCCAACGCCGCCAAAGAAGTCTTCATCCTCGGGCTGACCCGCTCCGGCAAGACTTTCCGTCCCAGCGACTGGGCCGAGCGCCTGGCCGGCGTCATGAGCCAGTTCCGCCCCGGCGGCCCGCAGCCCGGCAGCCACCTGCGTTATTCCCCCTGGTGCATCCCCAGCTCGCTCGACGGCATCAAGTGCGTGATCGTGAACCGCGAGCTGCGCGACGCCGAGCCCATGGCCTGGGACTTCTGCGTCAACTTCGCGCGCGACAACGATCTGCAGGTGCGCGAGGGTGACGGCCAGGGCCGGCCGCTGGCCTGATCCATTTCTCAACGCCCACAAAAAAGCCGCTCGAAGAGCGGCTTTTCTGCTTTGCTGACAGCGCACCCGTTACAAACGGCAGACCCTTTTCAGGATCCGTGCGATTTGCCTGAGATTCAGGCGGCGGCCAGGGCCTTGACCTTGGACGACAGGCGGCTCTTGTCGCGAGCGGCCTTGTTCTTGTGGAAGATGCCCTTGTCGGCCACGGTGTCCACGACGGCTTGCATCTTGGCAAACAGCTCGGTGGCCTTGGCCTTGTCGCCGGACAGAACAGCCTTCTCGACGTTCTTCACGGCAGTGCGGTATTTGGAGCGCAGCGAAGTGTTCGCAGCGTTGATCTTGACGTCCTGACGGACGCGTTTACGGCCCGACGCCAGGCGCGGGTTCTTTTTCTTCGGCTTTCCAGATGCCATATCAATAGTTCCTTGTGTCTGTGGATGATGTCAGCAAAGCCGGCTATTGTAGCAGCTTGTGGTGGGGAGGGTGAGTGGGCACTCCTGGGTGGGCTCAGGCCTTCCCGGTCGGCCCGCTCCCTCTCTGGGTGGTCTCCTGCCGCCGCACCGCCCGGCTCACTGTGGCGTAGTGCACGCCAAAACCCTTGGCAATGGCGTCCATGGTGTAGTCGCCTGAGGCATAGGCGGCTGCCATGGCGTCGCGCAGGTCGGCGTGCCGGGTGGCGTAGTCGGCCAGCGGCAGTGCCAGGGGGCGGCGCTGGGCGCGCGGGATTTCGGGAATCTCGTCTTCCACCAGCGTCTGCATGCGGCTGACGAAGGCGTCGCTGCCCAGATAGATCTGGCCCCGCAGCGCATTCCACAGGCTGGGTAGGCCGACGCCCGCGCGCACGAAGTCGCGATAGCGTGCCTGCCCTTGCGCTCGCTGGCGCCCGAACTGCCCCAGCAGCCAGTCCGTTTGCAGCCAGGGCGGGGCCGGCTCCGTACCCAGCATGGCGCCGTAGGAACTCCAGCGCCATTGCGCGGCATCGGCCACCATGCCGGCGCGCACCGGGTTGAGCACCACGTAGCGCGCCAGCTCCAGCAGGTAGCTCTCCTTCTCCACCAGGATCGCCTTGTAGCGCCCCTGGAACACATGTCCGACCCGCCGGTGCCTGCGGTTGACGTGCTGCGTGTACACCCCGTTGAGCTGCCGCATGCCCTGCGCCAGATTGCCCTCCACCGTCTCCAGCAACAGGTGGTAGTGGTTGCTCATCTGGCACCAGGCGTGGCAGACCCAGTTGAAGCGCTCGCACACCTGCGCCAGCACGCCCAGCCAGGCCTGCCGGTCCGCCTCGTCGACGTAGATGTCCTCCCGCCGGTCACCCCGCGAAGTCACGTGGTAGATCCCGCCGGCCAGCTCGATTCTCAAAGGTCGCGCCATGCCCCTGTCCTCCCTGAGGGGCAATATCTGACCACAGGGAGGCGCCGGCACGCAAGACGGGACATCACCCGCGGGCTTGGCGACGCCGGGTATATTGCAACTCATAACGCAAACACGAGCACGGGAGGAATGATGGGCAAGAGCTTTCGGCACACCCGCAAGCAGAGTTCCGGCAGGCCAGCCTTGCGCGCGGCTGGCTTGCTGGGTGCGTCGCTGCTGTCCCTGCCGCTGGCAAGCGCAGCGGGCCGATTCGGACTGGATGGACAAAACGGGATCGTGGAGATCGCGGCGGCCGATGTTGGAATGCAAGACCTGACCCCTATGGTTTTGACCCCTATGGTTTGCTTGGAATGTCAAAGATGCCCTGAGCTATTCATCGCTTCTACCGAAGGTTGCCAGTCCGAGTAGTCAGTTGAACAACCAGCAGGCAGCCTTGGGAGACTTCTTGGCGCTGTACGCAGTTGTGCGCAGTGATAGCACTCAGGCAAGTGGCACGTGGGACAAGCTAACGTTTTCCAATTCAAAGGATGCGGAAAAGATCCGAATAGCGCTCTTTGGTGACGGCTCACTGTCTGGTGCACTGATTTCTCAGATTCATATTGGTGGGGCTACTTATACTGAGCAGGTACCAAAGAGAGATGCAAATGGGAACGTAGTAAAGGTAAATGGCAAACCGGTGATGGTGACGAATACGTATACCCAGAATTCCTTTCCCAATATGAGGAAGGTGCTTGAAAATCTCGGATTCGTTAAAGCCACGCCAGTCCAAGCGCATCAGAACCATTTCCATGTCTATTTGAAGCCGCCAACTCCCCTTGAGATTGATGGTGGGAAGAAACTCGAAACTCCGAGCATCGACGACAACGGGGCGGCGGCTGAAGACCTGAATGTCTCGCTTACTACACTGGACCAGACCGAAGCCTTGCTTGCCTACGTTCAGTCAACGATTCACCCGGGAGAGCAAATTATGTTTGCGATGGATATGCCCTATCCGCCACTACAGGGCACGGACATTGTGGTTTCACAGGCGACGAGCACAGACGTGCAAGGTCAATCAGCCCAGAGCGTGAAGCCGAACTATGTACTTTTCAATTGCTACCAAATTGAAAATGGGGAAGAGAGTGATCCAAGCTCGGCGATGAACTCCCTGGATCCCGCTGGTGCGATTCGAAATAGGTTCCAAACGGAAGAGAATCCTATTGATGAGTCTGCTATTCGCGTTGAGCTAATTCAGGCGCCAAAGCATGGGAAGATTAGGACAGAGGTTGCCAATACGGGCTACAAATTCTTTGCGTATGAAGCAACGCCGGGTTACTTGGGGAAGGACACCGTGGTGTTTCTCGCTACCCTGGGTGACAAGCGGTACAAAGTGGTGACTACGTTGCAGGTGGTAGAGATCTCAGACCAAAGTGAAGATCAAACTGTTTGTCCACGGCCTTGGTCAGTCAAGGTGACTGGAAGTGCGGTGCCAGATTCTCAGGCGCATGCTGCATTTTTGTCCGCGTCAATTAGCTACACCGTCAAGTACGGGAGTCTATTGGGTAGTGCGGTCGGTGAAGTGACCGGTGAAGGCCAAGCGGCTCAAATCACTCTGGACGTGGATGCCGGCGGTCACGGCTGGTACATCGACCCCACGCCACTGGACAACACCGACGACTACCTGCCCACCAGCAACCCCGACGTCTGGCAAGCCAAGGCCGGCACGGATGCCGCCGGCAAGATGGACCTGCTCTCTGTGCTGCTGCACGAGTACGGCCACGCCCTGGGGCTGGACCACAGAAGCGAAAGTGGCGACTTCATGGCCGCCACCCTGCAGCCGGGCCAGCGCCGCCTGCCCAGCGCGGAGGAGCTACAGCTGATGAGTCAGCTGGTGGCGCAGCTCAAGGGAGCCAGTTCTGGTGACCAGACGCCCAGCAACCCCGCGTTGCCGTCCCTGCCCCTGGGCGCATTGCTGCTCGGCCGTTTGGCCCTGGGCCGCCGACCCGAAGACGCGGTGTTCGACGGCAGCCAGGCCCTGTTTGCCGCCCACCCCACGCTGCAAGGCGGCGGTCTGCAGAACCTGCAGGACTGGGCCACCCAGGGCCAGGTCAGCCTGGCCAGCGGTGGCGGCGCCATCCTGCAAGAGGGCGCGGCCAGCCAGACGCGCCTGAACCAGGTCTTCACCATCAACGAGCGCGACCGCTTCCTGAGCTTCACCCTGGCCGGCACGGCCCTGGATGACGTCCACGGCGGCCCGGACGATGCCTTTGAAGTTGCCTTGCTCGAAGCCGACACCGGCCGCTCGCTGATCGGTGCGCTGAGCCTGAGCCATACCGATGCCTTGCTCAACCTGCAGGCCAACGGCACGGAAACGGCCGCCGCCAACGTGACCCGCGTCACCAACCCGGACGGCAGCCGCACCTACCGGGTGGACCTGGCCGGTGTTCCCGCCGGTACCGCCGTCAACCTCTCGTTCGACCTGATCGGCTTCGGCCAGACCGGCAGCCAGGTGGCCGTGCGCGACGTGCGCGTCTCCGGCCTGCCGCAGCTGCATGACGATGCCGCCACCCTGCTGGAAGACAGCACCCTGGCCTTCGACCCGTTCGCCCAGGTGGACAACGCCGCCCTCCTGGCCCTGGGCTCGCAGGTGGTGGAGGCACCCGCCCACGGCAGCGTCAGCGTCAATGCCGACGGCACCTTCAGCTACACGCCGGATGGGGCATGAAGGGCCTGCCCCTCACCCCAGCCCTCTCCCCCGAGGGGCGAGGGAGTGGGTGCACTGCTGTCTGAGCAGTAGCACGGTGGCCGGGTGAGCCGGCACTGAGGGCAAGGAGGAGGTTAATCAGCACCGTTCACGGTGCTTGCCCTGTGCGCTAGACTTTCGAAATGGCGCCCACCATTTTCCGTGAGGGAGCATTTCGGTTTTTCTTCTTCTCGAGGGAAGAAGTCCCGTATGCACGTTCATGTCACACATACGGATGGCGAAGCCAAATTCTGGATGGAGCCCAGTATTGAAATTGCCTTGAATCAGGGACTTTCCCAGAAACAGGTTGGCGAGGCACTGTCATTGGTTCATGCACACCGAGAGGAGATTACCCATGCCTGGCGTATCCACTTCGGGAGTTGAGGTTTCTTTGGTCTCCAGCAAGGGCTTTTGGCTGTTGTTGGGTGGCGAGGAGCTTTTTGTCCCCTACGCGGAGTTCCCGTGGTTCAAACAGGCCACGGTTGAGGCCATTACGACGGTGGAGCGGCCGTCAACGGATCACCTCTATTGGCCGCTCATCGATGTTGACCTCGCCGTTGCGTCGATTCGAAATCCCGCCTCGTTTCCTCTGATCTCGAAGGCCAAGCCGTCATCCGAGAAGGGGTGCTGAGGAGATCGGGGGCCCCGGCTACACTCGCCGTCAATGAGTCTCTTCAAAGCCGCCTCCACCGTCTCCCTGCTGACCCTGGCCTCCCGCATCACCGGGCTGGCGCGCGAGCTGCTGATCGCCACCACCTTTGGCGCCAGCGCCCTGACCGACGCCTTCAACGTCGCCTTTCGCATCCCCAACCTGTTCCGTCGCCTGTTCGCCGAGGGCGCCTTCAGCCAGGCCTTCGTGCCGGTGCTGGCCACCGTCAAGGCCCAGCAGGGCGAGGAGGCCACGCACCGCCTGATCGACCGTGTGGCCACGGTGCTGGCGTGGGCGCTGCTGGGCGTGAGCGTGCTGGGGGTGCTGGCCTCGCCGCTGCTGGTCTGGCTGCTGGCCAGCGGCCTGCGCAGCATGGACAGCGGCAGCGCCTTCGACGCGGCGGTGGTGATGACACGCTGGATGTTTCCCTACATCGCCTGCATGTCGCTGGTGGCGCTGGCCGCCGGCGTGCTCAACACCTGGAAGCGCTTTGCCGTGCCGGCGGCGACGCCGGTGCTGCTCAACGTGGCCATGATCCTGGCCGCCTGGCTGGGCGCGCCCTGGTTCCAGTCGCTGGGCATCGCGCCTATCTACGCCCTGGCGGTGGGGGTGATGGCCGGCGGGCTGTTGCAGCTTGGCAGCCAGATGTGGGCCCTGCGCCGGCTCGGCCTGCTGCCGCGCATCGGTCTGGGGCCGGCGGCCTGGCGCGCCGCCTGGGCCGACGAAGGCACCCAGCGCGTGCTCAAGCTGATGGCACCGGCCCTGCTGGGCGTGAGCGTGGCCCAGCTCTCGCTGCTGATCAACACCCAGATCGCCTCGCACCTGGCGCCGGGCAGCGTGAGCTGGCTCAGCTACGCCGACCGCCTGATGGAGTTTCCCGTCGCCCTGCTGGGCGTGGCCCTGGGCGTGGTGCTGATGCCGCAGCTGGCGGCGGCCAAGGCGGCCGACGATGCGGCGCGCTACTCGGCCATGCTGGACTGGGGCCTGCGCCTGGTGGTCCTGCTGGCCGTGCCCTGCGCGGTGGCCCTGCTGACTTTCTCGACCCCGCTGGTGGCGGTGCTCTACCACTATGGCGCCTTCAGCGCGCGCGATGTGCAGATGACCGCGCTGGCCCTGATGGGCTGGGGCGCGGGCCTGCTGGGCGTGGTGGCCATCAAGGTGCTGGCGCCCGGTTATTACGCCAGCCAGGACATCCGCACCCCGGTGCGCATCGCCATCGTGGTGCTGGTGTTCACGCAGCTGCTCAACCTCGTGCTCGTGCCCTGGCTGCAGCACGCGGCGCTGGCCCTGTCCATCGGCATCGGCGCCATGGTGAATGCGCTGTGGCTGCTGATCGGCCTGCTGCGCCGGGGCAGCTACAAGCCGCTGCCGGGCTGGGGCGTGTACGCCCTGCAGGTACTGGCGGCCACCGCGCTGCTGACGGTGTTCCTGATGTGGGCGGCCGGCGCCTTCGACTGGACGCGGCTGCAGGCCCAGGCCGGGCTGCGCATCGGCCTGCTGGCGCTGCTGGTGGCGGGCGGCGCGGCCATCTACCTGGGGGCGGTCTGGGCCGCCGGGCTGAGGTTCCGGCAGTTCCTGCGGCGCTGAGGGGGGCGGATCGACCATGAACCTGTCCTTCAAGGTCCCCACGCCGCTCGACTACTTTGGCGCCCTGGTGCAGAGCGACGCGCAGTTGCATCTGCTCGAAGCCGCGATCAGCCTGGGCCAGGACGAGTATCCGCAGCTGGACGTGCAGCAGGTGCTGGCCGAGGTCGACCAGTTGCTGGTGCGGCTGCGCCAGCGCCTGCCGGCCGATGCGCCGGCCCTGCACCGGCTGCGCATGGTCAACCATTTCTTCTTTCACGACCTGCATTTCGGCGGCAACCTCAACCACTACTACGACCCGGACAACAGTTATCTGCATCAGGTGTTGGAGCGCCGGCGCGGCATCCCGGTGTCGCTGGCCGTGCTGTGGCTGGAGCTGGCGCAGGGGGTGGGGCTGCCGGCGCACGGGGTCGGCTTTCCCGGTCACTTCATGGTCAAGGTCAACCTGCCGCACGCGCAGGTGGTGATCGATCCTTTCAGCGGGCAATCGCTCGGTCGGGACGAGTTGCAGACCCGGCTGGAGGCCTGGCGCGGAGGTCATGGGCTGCCGGCCGAGGCCGAGTTGCCGCTGGGCCACTACCTGCAGTCCCTGCCGGCGCGCGAGATCGTGGCGCGCATGCTGCGCAATCTCAAGGAGATCCACCGCGCGCAGCGTGACTGGCCGCGCCTGGTCGCGGTGCAGAACCGGCTGCTGGTGCTGCTGCCGCAGGCCTGGGACGAGTACCGCGACCGCGGCCTGGCGCAGGCCGAGCTGGGTCGGCTGGGGCCGGCGCTGCAGGATCTGCAGACCTATCTGGATCAGACGGTGCCGGGTGACGATGCCGCGGCCGTCGCCGCGCGGGTGGCAGCCTTGCGGCGCGCGCTGGGCTGAGCCCTCAGGCCACGCTCAGCACTTCACCAGTTTCAGGAAGGACGGAATCTGCGGTGTGTCGTCCGCCTGCGCGGACTCGGCGGCACGCGTGCCCGGTGCGGAGCGCAGCGGGGCATGGGCGGACACGCGGTCGAGCACGCGCGGGCTGTTGATGCGCGTGACGCTGGGGATCGGGCGCGAGGCCGGGGGGCGAGGTGCAGGCGTCGTTGCCGTCGAGGTGACCGGCGCTGCAGCGACTGGCACCGGCTGAGCGGGTGCTGCCGCCGGCTGGCTGGCCGCAGGGGTCGCCGGCGCGGCGTTGGCTGCCAGCAGACGGTTGGGGACGACCGCGGGGGCGCCCGGCTTGGCCGTCTGGCTGGTCTGGTGGCCCGTGGCGCCGTTGGCCGACGTCGTGGCGGGTGCGAGCGCGAGTTGCGGTTCGAGCCAGCCGAGGATCGGGCGCCACTGGCCCAGATCGGTGGCCACGCGCTCGGGCGGCAGGTCGAACAGGGTCATGCCGCGCTCCAGGCACTGCACATAAGTCTGGGTTTCGCGCAGGACACCCAGGAAGGGCATGCCCAGCTGGGTGGCCCATTCCTTGAGGACCTGCGGGGTGCGCGTGCGGGGGTCCAGGCGCATGCCGATGCAGGCGACCTTGCAGCGGCCGGTGGCCACACGCGGCAGGGCCATCAGTTCGGCGTGGCAGTCGGCGGCTGACTCGCGGTCGAAGGCCGAGCCGCAGACCGGCATGAGGATGATGTCGGCGAACATGACCATGCGCGCCAGGTCAAAGCCGTGCAGACCGCCGGGGGTGTCCAGCACCACGTGGGTGACGCCGATCGGCACGCGCAGGATGTTCTGGTCCACGGTCCAGGGCGCAATGGCGGGCAAGGCCTCGCTACGCTTGCGCAGCCAGGAGCGGGTCGACTGCTGGCGATCGACGTCGCCGAGCATGACCGAGTTGCCTTGATGAGCGCACCAGGCCGCCAAGTGAGCGGCGAGCGTGCTTTTCCCACTCCCTCCCTTGCGATTGACCACGGCGATCACAGGCATGCATGCTCCTTGCGTAACGGCAAAGCCGAAGTTTGACCGGAATGGGTTCGAAAGTCCAGTCCCGGCGAAATTAGTTAGCTAGGGATTTTGTAGCGAAAAGCAACAGTTTTTCACACTCGCCAGCGATTTTAGGTGCGGGCCCCGGCGGGCCGCAACGGACGCTTCAGCCCCAGCAGGAGCAGGGCGGCCAGACTGAAGAGCGCGCCCGCGGCGAAGGTGTAGGGTGCGCCCCACTGGTCCCACAGCAGGCCGGCCAGGGCGCTGGCCACCAGCATGGCCAGGCCGCTGAGCAGATTGAACATGCCGTAGGCCGTGCCGCGCAGGTCCGCCGGGGCGGTGTCGGCCACCATGGTGGCCAGCAGGCCCTGGGTCATGGCCATGTGCAGGCCCCACAGCACCACACCGGCCCACACAAAAAGGCCGCGGTCGCTCCAGGCCAGCAACACGTCGGCGCCGATCAGCAGCAGCAGGCCCCAGACCAGCAGCTTGCGATGGTCCAGCGTGTCGGCCAGTTTGCCGAAGGGGTAGGCGCCCAGGGCGTAGATCAGGTTCATGACGATGAGCACCAGCGGCACCCAGGCCAGCGGCAGCCCGCCTTGCTGGGCGCGCAGCACCAGAAAGGCCTCGGAAAAGCGCGCCAGGGTGAAGATCGCGCCGATGCCCACCACCCACCAGTAGGCGCCGCTCAGCCGGCGCAGGTTCTCGCGCCGGATCGGGTTGGTGCGCGCCGCGCCGGCCGGGCGTTCCGGCTCTTGCACCCCGAACACCAGCAGGGCCACACAGAGGAAGGCCGGGATCACGGCGACCCAGAAGACGGCGTGGAAATCGTTGGCCCAGACCAGCATCAGGCCCATGGCCAGCAGGGGGCCGAGGAAGGCACCCACGGTGTCGAGCGACTGGCGCAGGCCGAAGGCGGCCCCGCGCAGTTCTGGCGGGGCGATGTCGGCCACCAGCGCATCGCGTGGCGCGCCGCGGATGCCCTTGCCCACGCGGTCCAGCAGACGGGCGACCACCACGGGTTCGACCGAGGTGGCCAGGGCGAACAGGGGTTTGGTCAGTGCGCCCAGGCTGTAGCCCAGCACGGCCAGCGGCTTGCGCCGGCCCCACCAGTCGCTCAGGGCGCCGGAGAAGACCTTGACGATCAGGGCGGTGGCCTCGGCCGCGCCCTCGAGCAGGCCGACCACCAGCATGCTGGCGCCCAGGCCGGTGACCAGGAAGACCGGCAGCAGGCTGTGGATCAGCTCGGACGAGATGTCCATCAGCAGGCTGACAAAACCCAGCGCCCAGATGCCGGCCGGCATGCGGGAGGGCGCGGGGTTTTCAGGCATGGCGCGCCTACCTGGGGAGGAAGGTCAGGCGACCACGACTGGCGCGCCCTGGCCGCGCGCGGCAATGACGCCGATCTCGTGGACCTGTTCACCCAGGCCGCGCAAGGTCTGGGCGGTGGCGGCAGCGCTGGCCGCGTCGACCACCACCACCATGCCGATGCCGTTGTTGAAGGTGCGGTTCATCTCGTAATCATCGATGCCCGCCGTCTTCTGCAGCCAGGCGAAGAGTTCGGTCTGCGGCCAGCTGCCTTTCTTGAGGTGGGCGGCCGTGCCTTCGGGCAGCACGCGCGGGATGTTCTCCAGCAGGCCACCGCCGGTGATGTGGGCCAGGGCCTTGATCGGGTGTTGCGCCAGGGCGGCCAGCACGTTCTTCACGTACAGGCGGGTCGGCTCCATGATGGCCTGCTTGAAGGGCTTGCCGTCCAGGGTCGCGGGGGTGTTGGCGCCGGCACGCTCCAGGCACTTGCGCACCAGCGAGAAGCCGTTGGAATGCACGCCGCTGGAGGCCAGGCCCAGCACCACGTCACCGGGTTTCACGCTCTGGCCGGTGAGGATCTTCGACTTTTCCACCGCGCCAACGCAAAAGCCGGCCAGGTCGTATTCGCCGTCCGGGTACATGCCGGGCATCTCGGCCGTCTCGCCGCCGATCAGGGCGCAGCCGGAGAGCTCACAGCCCTTGGCAATGCCGCCCACGACGGCCGCGGCGGTGTCCACGTGCAGCTTGCCGCAGGCGAAGTAGTCCAGGAAGAACAGCGGCTCGGCGCCCTGGACCAGCACGTCGTTGACGCTCATGGCCACTAGGTCGATGCCCACGGTGTCGTGCATGTTCCACTCGAAGGCCAGCTTGAGTTTGGTGCCCACACCGTCGGTGCCGGACACCAGCACCGGCTCCTGGTAGCGTTTGGGCACTTCGAACAGGGCGCCGAAGCCGCCGATGCCGGCCAGCACGCCTTCGCGCATGGTCTTCTTGGCCAGCGGCTTGATGCGCTCGACCAGCGCGTCACCGGCGTCGATGTCGACACCGGCATCTTTGTAGCTCAGGGGAGAAGTGGATGAAGTGGTCATGCTGAGTGCTCTGGTAGGGCTGGTATGCGGTCGGCTGTGCTGCAGTCCGGGCGCCCGCAGGCAAGCCCGATAGAATTCAGCCCTAGATTCTAAGGGTTCACCCCTGTCCGGCTGTATGCAGTTCACCGCTACCCAAAAACGCGCCGCAACCTGGTGCCTGATTGCCGCCTTGGCGATGCTGGCCCTGTGGTTGCTGGCGCCTGCGCTGACGCCTTTTGTGGTGGCGGCCGTGCTGGCCTATGTGTTGACGCCGGTGGTGGACCGGCTCGATCACCTGGGCCGGGGCAGGCTGCCGCGTGTGCTGGCGGTCCTGATCGTGGAGATCCTGTTCATCCTGATCCTCCTGTCGATTCTGTTGCTGGTGGTGCCGATCTTCGCCAAGGAGCTGCCTTTGCTGCGCGAGCAGCTGCCCCTGCTGGCCGACCGGGTCAACAGCTCGCTGAGCCCCTGGCTGGCCCAGTTTGGCGTCAAGGTGTCGCTGGACGGCAAAAGCCTCCAGGCCTTTGTCGTCAAGTACCTCAACGCCAATGCGGAAGATGCCTTGGGTTCGGTCCTGTCGTCGCTCAAGCTGGGCGGCAGCGTGGCGCTGGCGATCATCGGCAATGTCGTGCTGATACCCGTTGTGCTTTTTCTGTTGCTCAAGGACTGGGACCGCTTCGTCGCCCTTGCGGTTGAGCTGGTGCCGCCGAAGATGCGTGGCGCCTTCGACAGTTTCATCGAGGAAGCCGATCTGGTGCTCGGCCAATACCTGCGCGGCCAGTTGCTGGTGATGGGGGTGCTGGCGATCTATTTCAGTGTGGCGTTGGCCGTGTTCGGTTTTGACCTGGCCTTGCCGGTGGGGGTGTTCACCGGGCTGGCCTTTTTCATTCCCTATCTGGGCTTTGGCCTGGGGCTGCTGCTGGCGCTCATGGCCGGCATGCTGCAGTTCGGCGGCCTGTACGGCGTGCTGGTCGTCGCCGGCGTCTACGGCGCGGGGCAGCTGGTCGAGAGTTTCTACCTTACGCCACGGCTGGTCGGCGAGCGCGTGGGGTTGCACCCGCTGGTCGTCATTTTTGCGCTGATGGCGTTCGGACAGGTGTTCGGTTTTGTGGGTTTGCTGATTGCGCTGCCTGCCAGTGCCGTCCTGCTGGTGGCGATACGCCGCGTGCGAGCCAGCTACATGGCCAGCAAGTTGTACCAGAACTGAACATGGCGCCGCAAGCATGAAACAGATCGCGCTGGACATCGGCCTGGGCAGCGGGCCGACGCTGGCCAATTTCATGGCTGGCCCCAACGAGGCGGTGCTGCGCCACCTGCAGTTGTGGGTGGGTGACGGCGCGAGTGCGGCCCTGCGCTCGCCGGTGCCGACCTACCTCTGGGGCCCGACGGGCAGCGGCAAGTCGCACCTGCTCAAGGCGGTGCGCGAAGCCCTGCGCGAGCAGGGGGCGACCGCTGGCTGGCTGGATGCGACCGTCGCCGAGCCACCGCCCTTCGACGAGCGCTGGGTCGCCGTGCTGCTGGACGACGTGCACCGGTACACCGCGGTGCAGCAGCATGCGGCCTTCAACTGGTTCGTACATGCCCAGACCGGCCACCAGTGGGTGCTGGCCGCGGGCGAACTGGCGCCGGCCGGCCTGACCCTGCGCGAGGACCTGCGCACCCGCCTGGGCTGGGGCCACGTCTACGGCCTGCAGGTGCTGAGCGAGGCCGAGCGCCGCGCCGTGCTGCGCCAGGCGGCTGACGCGCGCGGCATCTTCCTGGGCGACGACGTGATGGACTTCATGCTGACGCGTTTTTCCCGCGACCTGGGTAGCCTGATGCAGTTGCTTGACCACCTGGACGGCTATGCCCTGCAGACCCAGCGCGCCATCACCATTCCGCTGATCAAGGCGATGCTGGAAGATGAGTAGCCCCCCTGAGCGGCTGGCGCCGCTTCCCCCGGAGGGGGACAACGCCAGTGGCCCGGCGAAGCCGGTTCCACGGCGTTCCCCGAATCAAACCCTGCGTGCCTGTGCTTCTGCGCACGAGGGGCCGTGACTGCTATGACGAAAAAGACCAAACTGGCCCTGTTCGACCTGGACCACACCCTGTTGCCCATCGACTCGGACTACTCCTGGGGCACCTTCACCACCACCATCGGCTGGACCGACCCGGTGGAGTTCGCGCGCCGCAACGACGAGTTTTATGCCCACTACCAGGCCGGCACGCTGGACGTGCACGACTATGTGCGCTTCGCGACGGAAGCGGTGCGCCGGCGTGGCCCGCAGGAGGCGCAGGCTGCGCGCGAGCGTTTCATGCGCGAGGTGATCGCGCCGGCCATCCGGCCACAGGCCCTGGACCTGGTGCGCCGGCACCGGGAAGCCGGCGACGAGGTGCTGATCATCACGGCCACCAACGAGTTCGTCACCCGCCCCATCGCCGACGTCTTCGGTGTGCAGCAGCTGATCGCGGTCGAGCTCGCGCGCGACGCCGATGGCTGGATCACTGGCGAGATCCGGGGCACGCCGTCCTTCCGGGAAGGCAAGGTGCGGCGCTTCGGTGAATGGCTGGCGGCACGCCAGCTGGCGCGCGAGCAGGCCGAAGTGACTTTTTACTCGGATTCGATCAACGACCTGCCGCTGATGGACAATGCGGACTATCCGGTGGCCACCAACCCCGACGACCGCCTGCGCGCCCTGGCCCAGGAGCGCGGCTGGCGGGTGCTGGATCTCTTCTAGCCAGTTGAGGACAGAACTGACGGTCTGTCCCGCGAGAAACGAACCAATGATCAAGAAAATCATCAACAAGCTGCTGGGCAAGGCCAACGCCGCCCCGCCCGCCTTCGGCAAGCGCCGCGAATTCGGCTCGGCCGAGCACGGCATCGACCCCACGCTGGTCGACAAGCGCGCCCTGGACGTGGTGCACACGCTCAAGGACGCCGGTTACGAGGCCTATATCGTGGGTGGCGCCGTGCGCGACCTGCTGGTCGGCCTGCGCCCCAAGGACTTCGACGTCGCTACCGACGCCACGCCCGAGCAGGTCAAGGGCCTGTTCCGGCGTGCCTTCATCATCGGGCGGCGCTTTCGTATCGTGCACGTGGTCTACGGCCGCGGCCGCGAGCATGAGGTGATCGAGGTCTCCACCTTCCGCGCCTACATGGACAACGCCGCGGCCGAGCAGGTGGCCGGCAACGAGCGCACCAGCAAGAGCGAGCTTGCGGGCATGAAACACGCGGTGGATTCCAGCGGCCGCGTGCTGCGCGACAACGTCTGGGGTCCGCAGGACGAGGACGCGACCCGGCGCGACTTCACCATCAACGCCATGTACTACGACCCGGAAACGCAGGTCGTGGTCGACTACCACGGCGGCATCGCGGACGCGAAGAAACGCGTGCTGCGCATGATCGGCGACCCGGCGGCGCGTTACCGCGAAGATCCGGTGCGCATCATCCGCGCCGTGCGTTTTGCCGCCAAGCTCAGCCCGCTGGGCTTCAAGCTGGAGCCCAAGACCGCCAAGCCGCTGGTCGAGATGCGGGACCTGCTGGCCGACGTGCCGCAAAGCCGCCTGTTCGACGAAATGCTCAAGCTGCTGCAGACCGGCCACGCGCTGGCCACCGTCGAGCAGCTGGTGAAACTGGGCCTGGCGCGCGGCATCTACCCGCTGCTGGACCTGGTGGTGGAGCGTGCCGCCGAGCCCTTCGTGCGCGCCGCGCTGGAAGACACCGACCGCCGCGTCGGCGAGGGCAAGCCGGTGGCGCCGAGTTTCCTGCTGGCCTGCGTGCTCTGGTCCGACGTGCGCGACGGTTGGGCCCAGCGCATCCGGCAGCGCCAGCACGCGCATCCGGCCCTGCAGGAGGCAATCGACGATGTCTTCAACGCCCGCATCGGGGATGTGTCCGGCCGCGGCAAGCTGGCCGCCGACATGCGCGAGATCTGGATGATGCAGCCGCGCTTCGACAAGCGCGTGGGCAGCACACCCTTCGGCCTGGTGGATTCGCCGCGCTTCCGCGCCGGTTTCGACTTCATGCGGCTGCGCGCCGACATCGGCGAGATCGACGAGGCGCTGGCCGAGTGGTGGCAGGAGTTCAGCACCGCCGACGACAACCTGCGCCAGGATCTGGTGGACCAGGTGCGCGAGGAGCAGGCCCGCCAGCGGGCCAAGGCGCCGCGTGCCCAGCCGCGGACGGCGGGCGAGCGCACGAGCAGCGCCGAGCACACGCCGGCCCCGCGCGAGCCGCAGGCCGAGGAGGCTCCCGCCGACGAAGGCGCGGCACCGAAGAAACGCCGTCGGCGGCGGCGCTCGGGGGCCAAGAGGTCCGGCGACGCCGCGCCGGACGCGGGCGAGTGATGGCGGCAGCGCGCGAGCCGGTGACGGCTTTTGTCGCGCTGGGCGCCAATCTGGGTGATGCCCGTGCCGCTGTCGCGCAAGCGCTGCGGGATCTGGGGACGCTGCCGCAGACGCAACTGCTGCGGGCCTCCTCGCTCTACCGCAGCGCGCCGGTGGATTCCTCCGGGCCCGACTACATCAACGCCGTGGCGGAATTGCGCACCGGCCTTGCCCCGCACGCGCTGTTGACGGCCTTGCAGGGGCTGGAGCAGGCCGCCGGCCGCGAGCGGCCCTGGCGCAATGCGCCGCGCACGCTGGACCTGGACCTGCTGCTGTATGACGAACTCACGCTCGACGAGCCGCAGCTGACCCTGCCGCATCCGCGCATGGCCCAGCGCGCCTTTGTGCTGCTGCCGCTGGCCGAGATCGCCCCGGCCCGGGTCACGGCGGCGCAGTTGCAGGCGGTGGCCGACCAGGCGATCAGCCGGCTGTCCTGAAGCGCCGGGGCTGTCTCAGCCGATCTCGGCGATCAGCTCGATCTCGACACAGGCGCCCAGCGGGATCTGGGCCACGCCAAAGGCGCTGCGGGCATGTGCACCCCGGTCGCCAAACACCTCGCCCAGCAGCTCGCTGGCCCCATTGGTGACCAGGTGGTGCTCGGTGAAATCGGGGCTGGAGTTGACCAGTGACATGAGCTTGACGATGCGCTGGACGCGGCTGAGATCGCCCACCGCGGCCTGCAGCGTGCCCATGAGGTCGATGGCCACGGCGCGCGCGGCGGCCTTGCCTTCCTCGGTCGTCAGGGTCTTGCCAAACTGGCCGACCCAGGGTTTGCCGTCCTTCTTGGCGATGTGACCGCTGAGAAAGACCAGATTGCCGGTCTGCACATAGGGCACGTAGGCGGCCGCGGGCGTGGCCACCGGGGGCAGGGTGATGCCCAGTTGTTTCAATTTGTCATGCACGTTCATGAGGGGCTCCTGTTCCAGGTCTGAGTGTCAGCAAAGCCGACAATTGTCGGGTATTGTTGCGGCGGGCCTCGGGCCCGGAATTTATCGTTGATGACCAATCCGTTCGAGAACCTGCCGCGCGACAGCCGCGACACCCTGTTCCTGTTGGCCGTGATCGCCTGGGTGCTGCTGCCGCACCTCGGCCATCTGCCCTGGTGGTGCAGCGCGTTGGCCGCGGCCATGCTGGCCTGGCGCGGCTGGCTGGCCTTCACGCTGCGACCGCTGCCGGGGCGCTGGGTGCTGCTGGCCTGCCTGCTGCTGACGGTGGCGGCGACCTGGGCCACGCACCGCACCCTGCTCGGGCGCGATGCCGGGGTGACGCTGACCGTGGTGCTGCTGGCGCTCAAGACCCTGGAGCTGCGCGCACGGCGCGACGCCTTTGTGGTGTTCTTCCTCGGCTTCTTCACGATGCTGACCAATTTTTTCTACTCGCAGTCGCTGCTGACCGCCGCGGCCATGCTGCTGGGTCTGATGGGCCTGTTGACCGCGCTGGTCAATAGCCACATGCCGGCGGGCCGGCCCTCGCTGTGGCAGTCGGCGCGCATGGCCACGCGCATGACGCTGCTGGGCGCGCCCATCATGGTGTTGCTGTTCGTGCTGTTTCCGCGCCTGGCGCCGCTGTGGGGGACGCCGGGTGACGCCATGAGCGGGCGTAGCGGCTTGTCCGGGCAGATGCGGGTCGGAAGTATCGCCAGCCTGGCGCTGGACGAGAGCATCGCCATGCGCGTGCGTTTCGAGAACAACGAGGTGCCGCCGGAAGGGACCCTGTATTTTCGCGGCCCCGTTCTTTCCACTTTCGATGGCCGGGAATGGAGCCCGCTGCAGTCCACTTTCGTGCCGTCGCAGCAAGCACGCGCCGAGCTGCAGGTCAGCGGCGAGCCGGTGCGGTACGAGGTGACGCTGGAGCCGCACAACCGGCCCTGGCTGCTGACCTTGGACGCCACCGCTGTTGCCCCGGTGCTGCCGGGTGACCTGGCGGCGCGCATGAGCGAGGACTTGCAGTGGCGTGCCAGCGGGCCCGTCAACGACCTGCTGCGTTACCGCGCGCAGAGCCATACCGAATTCCGTCACGGCCCCCAGCGCATGGTGGCCAGCCTGAGCGACTACCTGAACCTGCCGCCGGGCTACGACCCGCGCACCCGGCAGTGGGCCGAGGAATTGCGGCGCGAGTTCGCCCGTGATTCCGTCGCGCTGATCGAACGCGTCCTGCAGCAGTTGCGTACGGGCGGCTACCGCTACACCTTGGAGCCCGGCGAGTTCGGCCAGCACACCGCCGACGAGTTCTGGTTCGATCGCAAAGAAGGCTTCTGCGAGCACATGGCTTCGTCTTTCGCCGTGCTCATGCGCGCGGCGGGCATCCCGGCGCGTGTCGTCACCGGCTACCAGGGTGGCGAGCGCAACACCGTGGACAACTACTGGGTGGTGCGCCAGAGTGATGCCCACGCCTGGACCGAGGTCTGGCTGGCGGGACAGGGCTGGCGGCGTGTGGACCCGACGGGAGCCGCCGCTCCCGGACGGATCGGCCTCCTGCGGCGCCTGCCGGCGCCGCGCGGCGTGATCGCGACAGCGGTGGGCAATGCGGTCGGTGACCTGGTCAGCCCCAACCTCGTGCAGAGCGTGCGGGCCGTATGGGAGGCCGTCAACAACGCCTGGAACCAGAAGATCCTCAACTACACGCAGAGCCGCCAGCTCAACCTCCTGCGCGCGCTCGGGTTCGAGTCGCCGAGCTGGGAAGACCTGGGCATGCTGCTGCTGGGCGCGCTCGTGCTGGCCAGCTTGGCCGGTGCGCTCTGGACCCGCTGGGAGCGCCGGCGTCACGATCCCTGGTTGCGTCTGCTCGAACGCGTGCGGCGCGAGCTGCAGCGCGCCGGCCTGACGCTGGGCGCGGGTGTGACACCGCGCGAAATGGGCAGCCGGCTGGCGCAGACGCGTGATCCGCAGGACAATCGGGTGCAGGCCATCCAGGCCTGGTTGCAGCGTTTCGAGCAGCTGCGCTACGCCCAGCGCGGTGACCGTAGCGCCGCCGCCGATCTGGCCGCGCTGCGCCGCGAACTGAAAGAACTGAGCTGGCCCACGTGAGCACACGATATTTGCCGACCACCACGCTGCTGGCGTGCCTGGTCCTGTTGCTGGCCAGCCAGCTGCCGACCCAGGCCGCGGCCAAGCAACCCCGGCTCAAGCGCGTGCAGGACAGCACGCCCCAACTGATCGAGGGCAGCGGCCCGGCCTACGCCACACGCCCCGAGGCCATGGCCCTGGCCGACGAGATCGCCGAGCGTCATGGCCTGGACCGGCGCTGGGTCCGCCGCACGCTGGGCCGGGCCCGGCCGCTGCCGGCGGCGGCGGTGGCGCGGCTGGTCGTCCCGCCGCCGGTGAGCACGGCCAAGAACTGGCAGCAGTACCGCAGAAACTTTCTGGAGACCGAGCGTGTCCAGGCCGGGGTGGCGTTCTGGCAGGCCCACCGCGAGACGCTGGAGCGTGCCAGCAGCACCTACGGTGTGCCGGCCGAGCTCATCGTCGGCATCATCGGCGTGGAGACCTACTACGGCCGCCAGCTGGGGCGCTACCGCGTGCTCGACGCCCTGGCCACCCTGTCCTTCGATTTCCCGCAAGAGCATCCGCGCGCGGCGCAGCGCAGTGCCTTCTTTCGCGGCGAACTGGGGGAGTTCCTGAGCCAGTGGCACCGTGCCGGTCTGGATCCGTTCAAGGCCCGGGGCAGCTTTGCCGGCGCCATGGGCATCCCGCAGTTCATGCCCTCAAGCTGGGCCAAGTACGCGGTCGACTTCGACGGCGACGGCCGGGTCGACCTGATCGACAGCACGGCCGATGCCATCGGCTCGGTTGCGCACTACTTCAAGTCCTTCAACTGGCAACCCGGCATGCCCACCCATTACGCGGTGGACTTCGACTACGAGCGGCTGGACATGCCGACCCTGCTGGCGCCGGACATCAAGCCGACCTTCCCGGTCGATCACTTCACGGCCAAGGGCGTCGTGCTGGGAGCGGCCGGCCGGCAGCATGCCGGTCCGCTGGCGCTGGTGGAGCTGCTCAATGGCGACTACTCGCCCAGCTACGTGGCCGGCACCGAAAACTTCTATGCCGTCACCCGCTACAACTGGAGCAGCTACTACGCGCTGGCCGTGATCGAGCTAGGACGGGCCGTGGCGGCAGCCCTGCCCGCGCCCCCGGTCCAAGGCGACACCCCGCCGCCGGCGGCCGCGTGCGCCGCAGCTTCGCCCTCATCTCCGCCAGACTGCCGCTAGCTCAGGCCGGCGGCACCATCTGCTCCGTCGGGGTGCCGCGGTACTGCCAGTAACGGCGCGCCCCGTCGCGCTCGCAGTGCGTCTGCTGCGGCTGGGCCGAGTGCCAGCGCAGCGCCCCGCATTGCGGCGTGGCGATGACGCGGATGTCGCGCGCCTCGTAACGCGCCAGCACGTCGGGCGCCGGATGCCCGAAACGGTTGCGGTAGCCGGCCTGCACCAGCGCCAGGCGCGGCGCCACCGCGTCGAGGAAACCCGCCGTGCTGGAAGTCTTGCTGCCATGGTGCGGCACCAGCAGCACATCGGCTTGCAAGGATGCCCCGGTGGCGAGCAGCCGGGCCTCCTGCGCCTTCTCGATGTCGCCCGCCAGCAGCACGGCCTGCGTCGCATTGCGGATGCGCAGCACGCAGGACAGCGCATTGCTGCGCCGGGCGCTGGCGTAGTCGGCCGGCTGCGGGTGCAGGATCTCGAAGTGCACACCGTCCCACTCCCAGGCCTGGCCGGCGGCGCAGCGCTGACCGCCGCCGCGCGCCAGCAGCGTGTGCCCGTCCTCCAGCGAACTCCACAGGCCTGCCTGGGGCTGCGCGGCCAGCACCGCAGCGGCGCCACCGGTGTGGTCGCTGTCGCGATGACTCAGCAGCAGGCGGTCCAGCCGCACGTCGTAGGCCCGCAGCAGCGGCACCAGTACACGCTGGCCGGCATCGCTGTCGTTGGAGTAACGCGGCCCGCTGTCGTAGAGCAGGGCGTGCGTGGCCGTGCGCACCAGCACCGCATTGCCCTGGCCGATGTCGGCCGCCAGCAGTTCGAACTGGCCCGGCGCCGGGCGCGGCACCTGCCACAACAGCACGGGCAGCAGCAGGGGCAGGGCGCTCAGGCGCAGCCGCCAGGGCAGGCGCAGCACCAGCAGCAAGCCGCCCAGTACCCCCGCCAGGCCCGCCCACAGCGGCGCCTGGGCCACCGACAACACGGCCAGTGGCAGCGTCGCCAGCCCTTCGAGCCAGCCGCCCAGCCACTGCACCGTGAGCGCCGCCACGTCCCACAGGGCAGGCCACAGCACGCCCAGCAGGGCCAGCGGCGTGACCAGCAGCGTGACCCAGGGGATGGCCAGCAGATTGGCCAGCAGGCTCACCAGCGAGAGCTGGCCGAACAGGAGCAGCGTCAGCGGCGCCAGCGCCAGCGTGATCAGCACCTGCTCGCGCAGCAGCCCCAGCAGGCGCTGGCGCAGCGTGAACGGCATTTCCTGCGGCGCCTGGGTCCCGCCGGCGAACAGCACACCCACGGCAACAAAACTCAGCCAGAAGCCCGGCTGCAGCAGGGCCCAGGGATCGGCCAGCAGCACCACGGCCGCCGCCAGCAGCCACAGCGGCGGCCAGGGCCAGCGCCGCGCCGACAGCCTGAGCAGGCTGACCGTGGCCAGCATGAGGATGGTGCGCTGCGCCGGCACACCCCAGCCGCTGAACAGCGCATAGGCTGTGGCCAGCAGCAGGCCGCCCAGCAGGCCCGCATGCTGGGCCGGAACGGCCAGGCACAGGCGTGGCGAGCTGCGCCACAGGCTGCGCAGCAGCAGCGCGGCCAGCCAGGCGAACAGGGTGATGTGCAGGCCGGAGATGCTCATGAGGTGCGCCACGCCGGTGGCGCGGAACACGTCCCAGTCGCCGCGTGCGATGGCCTGCTGGTCTCCGGTCACCAGGGCCGCCACGATGCCCATGGCGCGAGCGCGGGCCTCGTCGGCCGGCGTGTCGACGAGGGCCGGCGCCCGCCGCACGATGGCGTCGCGCACCTGCTGGCGGGCCCACTCCACCGGGTGCTGCCAGCTCTGCCCTAGCCCCTGCGGCGGCGGGTCGCGCCGGCCGGCGCGCACATACCCGGTGGCCTGCAGGCCCTGTTCCCACAGCCAGAGCTCGAAGTCGAAACCGTGCGGGTTGCGCGCCCCGTGCGGCGCGCGCAGCCGCGCCGTGAACTGCCAGCGTTCGCCGGCCTGCAGGTCGGGCGGCAGTTGCGCGGGCTCCAGCAGCACGCCGTCTTCGTTGCGAAAGCCGCCGTACCAGCTCAGGTAGAGCTGGGGCGGCACCGCGACCGCCTGATCGTCCAGCGTCGCGCCCTCCACCAGGAAGCGAAAGCGCGTGCTGTTGTCGCCGAACTGGGGCATGGCGCTGATGCGGCCAGTGATTCTGATGTCTTTGCCTTCCAGTGCCGGGTTCAAGGCCTGTTGCTGGAACAGTGTCGCGCGCAGACCGGTGCTGGCGTGGCCGAGCAGGGCCGTGGCGATGAAGATGGTGAGCAGTCTGGCGGCTTGTCGGCGCAGTCTGAACAGCACCAGAGTCAGTGCGAGGGATGTCGCCGCCAGCAGGCCGTAATGGCTGGCAGGCCAGAGTTCGCTTTGCTGCAGTTGCAGGGCGAGGCCGGCGATCCAGCCCAGGAGGGCCGGAGTCAGCAGTCTGGCGTTGCTCTGAACTGGGCGGTTCGGCATGCCGCCATGCTAACGGCTTATTTTTTGTTGCATATGCAATATGCGCCGCATTGTCGGGATGTGCCCCCGACAGGGCAGTAACTTTCTTTTGCTTCGCCAAAAGAAAGTCACCAAAGAAAAGGCGAGCCGGATTCGTCGGCCCTGCGCTGCGCTACGGGCACGCTGCGTTGCTCGGGATCGGCGGGAAGCGCAGAAACTCGCTGCGCTCAAACATCTGCGCTTCTTTCTCCGCCGCTCCCTGCGCTACTCGCCTCCTCATGACGGCGGTGGGGACCGAATACCAGATACCAAGACAACAAGGACGCGCCATGGCGCGTCCTTGTGGGGTTCGGCTGTTTGGTTCCCTATGCCGTGTGGCAGGGCTGAGCAGCGCAGCAGCGGGCGGATCAGGGCGGGCGTTGTTTGAGCGCAGCGAGTTTAGCCCGACCCCGCCCGATGCGAGCAGCGCAAGGTACCCCGCAGGGGCCCTGACTTCGGCTCGCCTTCTCTTTGCTTACTTTCTCTTGGCGAAGCAAGAGAAAGTGAGCGCGCTGCCGGGCGCACATCCCGGCAATGCCTCGCATGCAGTGACGTGATGGAGGACGGCTAGTACAGAGCCAAGGCTTCCAGACACCGCCGCTTGTGCGTCTCCCCCTGCTCAGGCGGCAACTCAAGGCCCGGCAGGCGCAGGCCGTAATCGAGCTCCCGCTCCTCAGACTCCAGCACCCAGGCGCACAGCCGTGACAGCCGCTGCTCCAGCGTCGCGCCATATGTCTCGTTCAGGTCCAGCCAGAGCTGGAAGTGCTGGGCCTGCAGGCTGTCGCGGCTGACCAGTTCGTCGGTCTTGGCGGCTTTCTTCCAGACGATGCTCTTGAGCGGGTCGCCGCGGCGGTAGGGGCGCACACCGTCGAACTCGCTGCTGGCCACGTGGCGGGCGGCGCCACCGCCGCTGCTGTGCGGCTGCCCCGCGGGCAGGGGCGGCGGGGTGGCCTCGGCGCCCGGGTAGACCAGCACGCCGGAAGCCGGGCGCCAGACGGTCCAGACGCGGAAGATGCCCAAAGGGAAGCGGGTCTCGGCCGTGAGCGCCGGCACGGTGTGGCGGCCGCGCGGCAGGCCCGCCAGCATCAGCTCCACGTCGGTGCTGCCCAGGCCGGGCACGTCGCACCAGACCCAGTGGGCGCCGTCGGGCCGGTGGTAGACCTGCAGGCCGATGCCGTAGCGCGGCGCGCGGCGCGCGTTGTGCAGCGTGATGCGCAACTGCGTGGGGGCGCCGGCGTGGTGCGCCGCCGGCGGGTGCAGCACCAGGGTCAGACCGCGCAGCGTGCCGTGCGAGATGTAGGTGCTGACGACGGCGCTGCCGCCGAGCAGGAAGGTCAGCAGGTAGCCCAGGTTGAGCTGGTAGTTGATGGAGGCCACCAGCAGCACCAGCAGCGTGGCGGCCAGCATGAAGCCGGCGCGTGTGGGCAGGATGTAGACGTTGCGCTGGGTCAGTGTCAGCGTGTCGCTGGCGGGCAGACGGGCCTGCCACCAGCGATCGAAGCGGGCCCGCACATGGGCCAGCGGCCGCAGCACGAGGTTCGGCAGGGGCTGCGCGCCGTTCATGGGTGTGCCCGGCATCAGGGCAGGGCCACGGCCTCGATCATGGCGCGCACCTGCTCGACCGCGCCGCGGCCGGCGTTGGCCACGGGCACCAGGCGGTGCGCCGTGGTCTGCGGCAGGATGGCCTGCACGTCGTCGGGCGCCACGTAGTCGCGCCCGCTCAGCAGGGCCTGGGCCTTGGCGGCGCGCAGCACGGCCAGGCCGGCACGCGGGCTCAGGCCCTGCACGAACCAGCGGCCCGAGCGGGTGGCGGCGATCAGGTCCTGCAGATAGTCCAGCAGGGGCGGCGCGGCGTGCACAGCCAGCACCTGCTGCTGCAGCTGCTGCAATTCGGCGCCGCTGAGCAGGCCGGGCAGGCGGTCCACCATCTCGCGCCGGTCGTGCCCGGCCAGCAGTTCGCGCTCGGAGGCGCGGTCGGGGTAACCCAGCGAGATGCGCATGAGGAAGCGGTCCAGTTGCGATTCGGGCAGCGGGTGCGTGCCCAGCTGCTCCTGCGGGTTCTGGGTGGCGATGACGAAGAAGGGCGCGGGCAGGGGGCGCGTCTCGCCTTCGATGGTGACCTGGCGCTCCTCCATGGCTTCGAGCAGCGCGCTTTGCGTCTTGGGGCTGGCGCGGTTGATCTCGTCGGCCAGCAGCACCTGGGCGAACACCGGGCCGGGGTGGAAGACGAAGGCGTTCTGGTTGCGGTCGTAGATCGAGACGCCGGAGAGGTCGCTGGGCATGAGGTCGGCGGTGAACTGCACGCGCGAGAACTGCAGGCCGAAGCTGCGCGCCAGCGCGTGGGCCAGCGTGGTCTTGCCCACGCCGGGGGCGTCCTCGATGAGGAGATGGCCGCCGGCGATCAGGCAGGCCACGCCGTCCTGGACTTGCGCCGGCTTGCCGACGATGACCGTGTTAAGCTGATCGAGCAGAGATTTGAGCTTGCGTTGTGTATCCATGACGTGACCTTAACCGAATTTTTCCACGGCCTGTCGTCACAAGCGCCTCCACGGCGTTTGTGTGGGCAGGCCCTGACAGGTGAGACATGAGCAAGACGGGCTACTACACCCATCAAGATTGCCGCAAGCACGAAATGGGGTCGGGACACCCCGAGTGCCCCGAGCGGCTCGACGCCATCGAGGACCGTCTGCTGGTGACGGGACTGGACCATGCGCTGGCGCGCCTGGAGGCGCCGCTGGCGTCGGTGGAGGAAATGGAGCTGGCCCACGGCCGCATGCATCTGGCGGCGTTGCGCGGCCTGAGCAGCAGCCTGACCGAGGAAGTGGCGGCCGGCGGCCCGAGCCATGTCCACGTCGATCCCGACACCTCCATGAACGTGCACTCCTGGACTGCCATCCTGCGCGGCGCCGGGGCCGCGATGGCGGCCACCGATGCGGTGATCGCCGGTGAGCTGGAGAACGCCTTCTGCGCCATCCGTCCGCCCGGGCACCATGCCTGCCGCGACAAGGCCATGGGCTTCTGCTTTGTCAACAACGTGGCGCTGGCGGCCAAGTACGCGGTGGAGCGCCATGGGCTCAAGCGCGTGGCCATCGCCGATTTCGACGTGCACCATGGCAACGGCACCGAGGACATCGTGGCCGACGACGAGCGCATCCTCATGGTGAGCATCTACCAGCATCCGTTCTACCCGCACGGCGGCGCGCGGCCCGATACCGCCACCATGGTCAATGTGCCGGTGCCGGCCTATACCAAGGGCATGGAGGTGCGCGAGCTGATCGAGATGCTGTGGATGCCGCGCCTGGAATCCTTCAAGCCGGAGATGATCTTCATCAGCGCCGGCTTCGATGCGCACCGCGAGGACGACATGGGCCAGCTGGGCCTGGTCGAGAACGACTATGCCTGGATCACCGGGCGCCTGAAGGACGTGGCGCGCCGCCACAGCAAGGGGCGCATTGTGTCCTGCCTGGAAGGCGGCTACAGCCTCAGCGCGCTGGGCCGCAGCGTGGAAGCGCATCTGCGCGTATTGGCAGACGTTTAGCTCCCCCCAGGCTCCGCTCCCTACGTTCGCTTCGCCACCCCCCCTTGCAGGGAGCAACGCCAGTGGCTAAGGCTTTGCCGGTTCCACGGCGTTTCGCGACCAGGTCACTACACGCGTTGCCGGTTACCACGCGATGTAGGCGTAGCCCTTTTCCTGCAGCTCCATGATGGCGGCGGCGCCGACTTCCTCGACGCGGGCGAAGTCCAGCATGTCGCTTTTCTCCCAGCCGAGGGTGTGCATGGTGTTGCCGCAGGCGATGAACTCGATGCCGTAGGACTCGCTCATGCCGCGCACGCGTTGCTGCAGAGTCTTGGGGACCGGCCGCCTGGGTTTCTTGGCCAGCAGGTGGATGCCCGGGCCCCAGGCCACGACCACGATGCTGACGTCGTCCACGTATTTCTTCAGCATGGCGCTGATCGAGTTGAGGATGGCCTCCTGGTACTCGGGCTCGTGGCGGTTGATCTGATAGACCACCTTGTGCGGCGGGCCGTCGTTCGTGGCAGCGGTCTGGGCCGCTGCCGCCGGGGCGGGCAGGGCTGCGCCGGCCGTGGCGGCGGCCACGGCGGTGAACAGCTGGCGGCGGGGCAAGGAATTGGAATGGGACATGGAGCTCTCTCGAATTGACTGGCGTCTGGATCAGTCTAATGGACCGGAAGTTCCCCAAGCGCGGCCGGGGTGATCGGCGCGGGCTGATTCGGGGACAATCGTGGCTGACCCAAGTACCCAGCCCCAAGGACGGACCCTCTGATGACTGAACTGCAACATCTCCTGCGCGACCTGGGCGGTGCCCGCGTCTGGGTGGAAGTGCTGGTGCTGCTGGCCTGTCTGGCCCTGGCCTATGGCGTCGCCCGGCTGGCGCGGCGCGGCCACGGGGACGATTCGGTCTGGTTCGGGCGCCATGTCTTCGACGGTCTGCTGTTTCCGGTGCTGGCCCTGCTGCTGGTCTATGCGGCCCGTCATGGCGTGGCCCAGGTCCAGCCGGTGGCGGTGCTCAAGGTGGCCCTGCCCATCTTCACCTCGCTGGCGGTGATACGCCTGATCGTGCGCGTGCTGGGCGCTTCCTTTGCGCAGACCCCCTCGGTGCAGCTGGTGGGCAATCTGGTGTCCTGGCTGGCCTGGGGTGGCGCCGTGCTCTGGATCACCGGCCTGCTGCCGGCCGTGCTCGACGAGCTGGAGGCCGTCCACATCGCCTTCGGCAAGTCGCGTATCAGTCTGCGTACCGTGCTGGAGGGCACGCTGTCGTCGGGCGTGATGCTGGTGGTGGTGCTGTGGATCTCGGCCACGATCGAGCGGCGCATCCTGCGCGAGGCGGTGGGCGATCTGTCCATGCGCAAGGTGGCGGCCAACGCCATCCGCGCCGGCCTGCTGCTGATCGGCCTGCTGTTCGCGCTGTCGGCCGTCGGTGTGGACCTGACGGCCTTGTCCGTGCTGGGCGGCGCGTTGGGCGTCGGCCTGGGGTTCGGTCTGCAGAAACTGGCGGCCAACTATGTCAGCGGTTTTGTCATCCTGCTGGAGCGCTCGCTGCGCATCGGCGACATGGTGCGTGTCGACGGCTTCGAGGGGGTGGTGACCGACATCAAGACGCGCTACACCCTGATCCGCGCCCTCAATGGCCGCGAGTCGGTGGTGCCCAACGAGCTGATCATCACCCAGCGGGTGGAGAACCTGTCGACGGCCGATCCCAAGATGCTGCTGACCGTCAACGTCTCGGTCGGCTACGACAGCGACGTGGAGCGGGTGCGCGAGATCCTGTGTGCCGCGGCCGCCGCCAGTGAGCGCGTGCTCAGGGAGCCGGCGCCCGCGGCCTACCTGGCCGGTTTCGGCGCCGACGGCCTGGATTTTTCGCTGGCGCTGTGGATCACCGACCCCGAGAACGGCCAGCTCAGCCTGCGCTCGGAGATCAACCTGGCCGTCCTGCGCGGCCTGCGCGAGGCCGGCATCGACATCCCGTATCCGCAACGGGTGGTGCACATGAAATGAGCGGCCTTCCGGTCGGCCAGAACTCTGCGTATAATCTAAAAAAGCACGATCGTTCGTTTTTTCGTGTCGCCTTGGCAGCGTTCCCGGATGGTGCGCTGCAATAGAATCCTGTGATTGACGTGCACGTCAATTGCATGAACCCGAACACAAACTAGCTGGAGTCGCCTCATGAAAGTCCTGGTAGCCGTCAAGCGCGTGGTGGACTACAACGTCAAGGTCCGCGTGAAGTCGGACAACACGGGCGTTGATATTGCCAACGTGAAGATGAGCATGAACCCCTTCGACGAGATTGCCGTCGAAGAAGCCGTGCGCCTGAAGGAAAAAGGCGTCGTGTCCGAAGTCATCGCCGTTTCCTGCGGCGTGGCCCAGTGCCAGGAAACCCTGCGCACCGCCATGGCCATCGGCGCCGACCGCGCCATCCTGGTCGAAACCAGTGAGGAGCTGCAGCCCCTGGCCGTGGCCAAGCTGCTCAAGGCCCTGGCCGACCTGCCGCAAGCCACCTTCGCCTCCAAGGTCGAGATCGCCGACGGCAAAGCCAAAGTCACCCGCGAAGTCGACGGCGGCCTGGAGACGCTCTCCATCAGCCTGCCGGCCATCGTCACCACCGACCTGCGCCTGAACGAGCCGCGTTATGTCACGCTGCCCAACATCATGAAGGCCAAGAAAAAGCAGCTCGACACCCTCAAGCCCGAAGACCTGGGTGTGAACGTCGCCCCGCGCATCAAGACCCTCAAGGTCTCGGAACCCCCGAAGCGCAGCGCTGGCATCAAGGTGCCCGACGTCGCCACCCTGGTGGCCAAGCTGAAGAACGAAGCGAAAGTCATTTAACCCCCTGAGTCGGCCTGGCGGCCGCCTTCCCCCAAGGGGGACGAAGCCAGTGGCCCGGCCAAGCCGGTTCCACGGCTTCCCTGGAACAGACACCGAGAGGATACGCATCATGACTGCACTTGTTATTGCCGAACACGACAACGCCTCCATCAAGGGCGCCACCCTCAACACCGTCGCCGCGGCCCTGGCCTGCGGGGGCGACGTCCACGTGCTGGTGGCCGGCCACAACGCTGCCGCGGCCGCGGCCGCTGCGGCCCAGATCGCCGGCGTGAGCAAGGTCATCCATGCCGACGGTGCCCAGCTGGCGCACGGCCTGGCCGAGAACGTCGCCGCCCAGGTGCTGGCCATCGCGGGCAACTACAGCCACATCCTGTTCCCGGCCACCGCCTCGGGCAAGAATGTGGCCCCGCGTGTGGCCGCCAAGCTCGACGTGGCCCAGATCTCCGACATCACCAAGGTGGAGAGCCCCGACACCTTCGAGCGCCCGATCTACGCCGGCAACGCCATCGCCACCGTGCAGAGCCTGGATGCCAAGAAGGTCATCACCGTGCGTACCACCGGTTTCGATCCGGCGCCTGCTACCGGTGGCAGCGCCGCCGTGGAAACCGCAGCGGCTGCGGCCGACAGCGGCAAGAGCAGCTTCGTCGGTTCCGAGATCGCCAAGAACGATCGCCCCGAACTCACCGCCGCCAAGATCATCGTCTCCGGCGGCCGCGCCCTGGGTTCGAGCGAGAAGTTCAACGAGGTCATGACCCCGCTGGCCGACAAGCTGGGTGCCGCCATCGGTGCCAGCCGCGCCGCGGTGGATGCAGGTTATGCGCCCAACGACCTGCAGGTCGGCCAGACCGGCAAGATCGTCGCGCCGCAGCTCTACATCGCCTGCGGCATCAGCGGCGCCATCCAGCACCTGGCCGGCATGAAGGACAGCAAGGTGATCGTGGCCATCAACAAGGATCCCGAGGCGCCGATCTTCAGCGTGGCCGACTACGGCCTGGAAGCCGACCTGTTCACGGCTGTGCCCGAGCTGGTCAAGGCCCTCTGAGCTGACACAAGGCATCGTTCGCGGTGCCTTTTCATTTCCCGTTACCGATTGCCGTTGGAGATACGCCATGAGCTACGTCGCGCCCGTCAAGGACATGTTGTTCAACCTCAAGCACCTGGCGCAGATCGACGAGATCGCCCGCCTGCCCGGCTTCGAAGACGCCGGTTACGACACGGCCCAGGCCGTGCTGGAAGAGGCGGCCAAATTCAATGAACAGGTGGTGGCGCCGCTCAACGTCGACGGTGACCGCAATCCCTCCAGCTGGAAGGACGGCGTGGTCACCACCACCCCGGGGTTCAAGAATGCGTTTCGGCAGTTCGGCGAAGGCGGCTGGCAGGGCCTGCAGCACCCGGCCGATTTCGGTGGCCAGGGCCTGCCCAAGACCATCGGTGCGGCCTGCATCGAGATGGTCAACAGCGCCAACCTCAGCTTTGCCCTGTGCCCGCTGCTGACCGATGGCGCCATCGAGGCACTGCTGACCGCCGGCTCCGACGAGCTCAAGGCCATCTACCTGGAGAAACTGGTCAGCGGCGAGTGGACCGGCACCATGAACCTGACCGAGCCGCAGGCCGGCTCCGACCTGGCCCTGGTGCGCAGCCGTGCCGAGCCGCAGCCCGACGGCAGCTACAAGGTCTTCGGCACCAAGATCTTCATCACCTACGGCGAGCACGACATGGTGGAGAACATCGTGCACCTGGTGCTGGCGCGGGTGAGCGGCGCACCCGAAGGCATCAAGGGCATCAGCCTGTTTGTCGTGCCCAAGTTCCTGGTGAACAAGGACGGAACGCTGGGCGCGCGCAACGACGTGCACTGCGTGAGCATCGAACACAAGCTGGGCATCAAGGCCAGCCCGACCGCAGTTCTCCAATATGGCGACCATGGTGGTGCCGTGGGCTACCTCGTGGGCCAGGAGAACCGCGGCCTGGAGTACATGTTCATCATGATGAACGCCGCGCGTTATGCGGTGGGCGTGCAGGGCATCGCGGTGGCCGAGCGCGCCTACCAGCAGGCCGTGGCCTACGCGCGCGACCGCGTGCAGAGCCGCCCGGTGGACGGCTCGCTCAAGACCAGCGCGCCCATCATCCACCACCCGGACGTGCGGCGCATGCTCATGACCATGCGCGCCTACACCGAGGGCTGCCGCGCCATGGCCAGCGTGGCCGCGGCCGCCTACGACGCCGCGCACCACCACCCGGATGCCCAGGCGCGCCAACAGAACCAGGCCTTCTACGAATTCATGGTGCCGCTGGTCAAGGGCTACAGCACCGAGATGAGCCTGGAAGTCACCAGCCTGGGTGTGCAGGTGCACGGCGGCATGGGTTTCATCGAAGAGACCGGCGCGGCCCAGCACTACCGCGACGCCAAGATCCTGACGATCTACGAAGGCACCACCGCCATCCAGGCCAATGACCTGGTGGGCCGCAAGACCCTGCGCGACGGCGGCCAGACCGCCAAGGCGATTGCGAAACAGATCGAGGCGACCGAGGCCGAACTCAGGAAAAACGGCAGCGCCGACGCGCTGGCCGTGGGCCGGCGCCTGGGCGCGGCACGGCAGGCTTTTGTCGACGTGGTGGAGTTCATGGCCACGCAGAAGGACCCGAACGCCGTCTACGCCGGCAGCGTGCCCTACCTGATGCTGGCCGGCAACCTGATGGCGGGCTGGCAGCTGGCGCGCGCCCTGCTGGTGGCGCAGGCCGAACTGGCCCGTGGTGTAGACGCGGACTTCATGCAGAGCAAGATCGCGGTGGCCCGTTTCTACGCCGAGCACATCCTGAGCAAGGCGCCGGGTGCGCGCGACAGCATCGTCGAGGGCGCCGGCAGCGTGACGGCGCTGGCGCTCGACGCCTTCTGATCTGCTTCCAAAAAGATAGCGGCTGTCGCCCGATCGACATCGGCGACAGCCGTTTTTCCTGAAAATCAGTCAAACGCCCACCGGAGACCCCATGTCCAAGCTGCCCGCCACCCTGCAGAAGCTGCCCTTGCCCATCATCGGCTCGCCGCTGTTCATCATCAGCAACCCCAAGCTGGTGATCGCCCAGTGCATCGCCGGCGTCGTGGGCTCCATGCCGGCGCTCAATGCGCGCCCGGCCGCGCAGCTCGACGAGTGGCTGGCCGAGATCACCGAGGCGCTGGCCGCACACAACAAGGCACACCCGGAGCGCCCGGCTGCACCGTTCGCGATCAACCAGATCGTGCACAAGTCCAACGACCGGCTGGAGCACGACATGGCCCTGTGCGTGAAGTACAAGGTGCCGGTCATCATCACCTCCCTGGGCGCGCGCGAGGAGATCAACCAGGCCGCGCACAGCTACGGTGGCGTGGTGCTGCACGACGTCATCAACAACAAGTTCGCGCATAAGGCGATCGAGAAGGGGGCCGACGGCCTGATCGCCGTGGCGGCCGGGGCCGGCGGCCATGCGGGCGTGAAGAGCCCCTTTGCCCTGGTGCAGGAGATCCGCCAGTGGTTCGACGGCCCGCTGGCGCTCAGTGGCTCGATTGCCACCGGCGCCTCCGTGCTGGCGGCGCAGGCCATGGGGGCGGACTTCGCCTACATGGGCACGGCCTTCATCGCCACGCACGAGGCGCGTGCCGTCGATGCCTACAAGCAGGCCATCGTCGAAGGTAGTTCGGACGACATCGTCTACAGCAATCTGTTCACCGGTGTGCACGGCAACTACCTGGCGCCCAGCATCCGCGCCGCCGGCCTGGACCCGGACAAGCTGCCCGAGAGCGACCCCAGCAAGATGAACTTCGGCGGTGACGCCAAGAAGGCCTGGAAGGACATCTGGGGCTCGGGCCAGGGCATCGGCGCCATCACCCAGGTGCAGGGCGCGGGCGAGTTCATCGCGCAGCTGCGGCGCGAATACCGTGCGGCGCGCGAGCGCCTGCTGGCCATCTCGGCCGCGGTCTGAGCGGGGGGCGGCTCAGCGGCGCAGGCTGAGCAGGGTGTTGAAGGGGCTCAGCAGTTCCAGCCAGCGTGGCTGGTCCTGCAGCAAGGGCAGCAGGGTCTGGCGGGCACCGAGCCAGACCAGCGCCAGCAGGCCGGCGAAGATCACCGCGAGCAGCGCGTTCTGCGGCAGACGGGCCAGCAGGGCGACCCGTTTGACCCGGATGTGCCATAACCACAGGGACGGCACGACGGCCAGCAGCCCGAAGCCCAGCAGCAGCTGCCAGGTCGGCAGGGCCCGCAACTGAACCAGTGCGGCTTTCCAGACGGCAGGCTGCAGGTTGAGCTGCAGCGCGCCGTGGCCGGCCCACAGCAGCAAGGTGTTGAGCGCGACCAGCCACAGCAGCACGGTGATGATCGAGCGCAGTACCCCGGGCCAGTTGAGCAGGCTGAGCACGATGCCGAGCACGGCGGTGGTCAGCAGGCCGAAACACAGGCCGACCCACAGCAGCGGGCCGCTGTCCATAGGCAGGCGCGCCAGTTCACGCCACAGGGGCAGGTTGCCGACGATGGCGACCCACAGGCTGGCCAGCAGCAGCAGCGGCGCGGGATGGCGCGATTCGCGCTGCGCCGCCGGCGAGAGCCTCGACTGAGCGAATTCGGTGATGTGGAAGAGTCGCAGACCCATGGCGGGCCATTCTGACGCATTGGCGCCAGGTGGTGTAACGATTCGTAACCCTGGTTGCAGGCTGGAGCCGGTCAGCAGGGCCAGGTGGCGCCATGCTCGGGCACCAGGGCGCGCCAGCCCAGGCCGTGCTCGATGCGCTGGCGCAGCGCATCGGCGGCGCCGGTTTCACCGTGCACCACGTAGACCTGCGACGGTGCCTCGGGCAGGGTGCGCAGCCAGGCCATGAGCTGCGGCGCGTCGGCATGGGCCGAGGCCGACTGCAGTTGCACCACCTCGGCGCTGACACTCACGTCCTTGCCGTGGATGCGCACCGTATCGGCGCCGCTGGCCAGCGTGGCGCCGCGTGTGCCGGGCGACTGGAAGCCGGTCAGGATGATCATGTTGCGGTGACTGCCGGCGTAGAGCGCCAGGTGGTGCAGCACGCGCCCGCCGGTGGCCATGCCGCTGGCGGCCAGGATCACCATGGGGCCGTGGCGGCGCGCCAGGGCCTTGGACTCGTCGGGTGTGTTGATCATGGTGGCGCAGTGGGTCAGCGCGCGCACCTGCCGGGCATCGAGGCGGTGCTCGGCCATGTAGTCGTCGAACAGATGGGTGGTGTGGATGGCCATGGGGCTGTCCAGGAACACCGGCAGCTTGTGCGGTATGTCGCCGCGCTCCTTGAGCTCGCCGATCGCATGCAAGATTTCCTGCGCGCGCCCGACCGCGAACACGGGCACCACCGCCACGCCGCCGCGTGCGGCCAGGCGCTGCAGCGCCGGCCCCAGTTCGGCCAGCACGTCTTCCTTCGGATGGGTGCGGTCGCCGTAGGTGGACTCGATGAGCACGGTGTCGGCCGCGGGGGCACGGTCCGGCGGGTTCATGAGGAAGTCGTCGGTGCGCCCGAGGTCGCCCGAGAACAGGATGCGGCGCCCGGCCACCTCCAGCAGCAGGCTGGCCGCGCCCAGGATGTGGCCGGCCCGCAGGAAGGTGGCGCGCCAGCCCTTGATGGGCTCGAAGCTGTGGCTGAATTCGTGGGCCTTGATCAGCTTCAGGCAGGCTTGCGCGTCCTGGCGCGTGTACAGCGGCAGCGCGGGCGCGTGCTTGGAAAAACCATGCCGGTTGGCAAAGGCCGCATCCTCTTCCTGGATATGGCCGCTGTCGGGCAGCAGGATGGCGCACAGGTCGCGTGTGCCGTGCGTGGCATGAACGCGGCCGGCGAACCCCTCGCGTGCCAGCAAGGGCAGGTAGCCGCTGTGGTCCAGGTGGGCGTGGGTCAGGATGACGGCGTCGATCTGGTCCGGCGGCACCGGCAGGGGCGTCCAGTTGCGCAGGCGCAGCTGCTTGTAGCCCTGGAACAGGCCGCAGTCCACCAGCAGGGTCTCGCGCCCGTGGCGCACCAGATATTTGGAACCGGTGACGGTACTGGCGCCGCCGAGGAAGGTAATGCCGACACTCATGTCCGCATGGTAGCGCGTACCGGCGCACTGTCCATGAAAAAAGCCGCGAAGGCGATGCGCCAGCGCGGCTTTGCGGGCGGGTGCCCGGGCCTCAGCTGAAAAAGCTCTTGAGCCGGTCGGCCCAGCTGCCTTCGCCGGGTGAATGCTTGGCGCCGCCTTTTTGCAGCGATTCACCCAGCTCGCGCAGCAGCTTGCGCTGGTGCTCGGTCAGCTTGACCGGCGTTTCCACCGTGATGTGGCAGTAGAGGTCGCCCGGGATGCTCGAGCGGATGCCCTTGATGCCCTTGCCGCGCAGGCGGAACTGCTTGCCGGTCTGGGTGCCTTCGGGAATGTCGATGGCCGCCTTGCCCTGCAGCGTGGGCACCTCGATCTCGCCGCCCAGCGCGGCCGTGACGAAGCCGATGGGCACGGCGCAATGCAGGTCGTCGCCATCGCGCTCGAAGATGTCGTGCTTGCGCAGGCGGATCTCGATGTAGAGGTCGCCCGGCGGGCCGCCGTTGGTGCCGGGCTCGCCGTTGCCGGCGCTGCGGATGCGCATGCCGTCGTCGATGCCGGCCGGGATCTTCACCTCCAGCGTCTTCTGGCGCTTGATGCGGCCCTGGCCATGGCAACTGGTGCAGGGCTCGGGAATGATCTTGCCCGTGCCGTGGCAGTGCGGGCAGGTCTGCTGCACGCTGAAGAAACCCTGGCGCATCTGCACGGTGCCCGCGCCGTGGCAGGTGCTGCAGGTCTTGACCTGGGTGCCGGGCTTGGCGCCCGTGCCGTGGCAGGTGTCGCAGCTGTCCCAGCTGGGGATGCGGATCTGGGCGTCCTTGCCGTGTGCCGCTTCCTCCAGCGAGATCTCCATGGCGTAGCTCAGGTCGCTGCCGCGGTAGACCTGGCGGCCGCCGGCCCCGCGCCCACCCCGTTGCTGGCCGAACATGTCACCGAAGATGTCGCCGAAAGCCTCGGCAAAACCGCCGCCGAAACCCTCGCCCGCGCCGCCGCGCATGTTCGGGTCGACGCCGGCGTGGCCGTACTGGTCGTAGGCCGCGCGTTTCTGCGCGTCCGACAGCATCTCGTAGGCTTCCTTGGCTTCCTTGAATTTCTCCTCGGCCGCCTTGGCGCTGTCGCCCTGATTGCGGTCAGGGTGGTGCTTCATCGCGAGCTTGCGATACGCCTTTTTGATGTCCTCCTCGGAGGCGTTCTTGGGCACGCCGAGGATTTCGTAAAAGTCTCTTTTGGTGGCCATGTTCGTTATGTTCTAGAGCAGGAACGCCGCGCTGACCTTACCGGTGGGTAAGTATCGAACGCGGCGAGTTGAATCGGCGCAGGGCGTCCGACGTCAACCTTTCTTGACTTCCTTGACTTCGGCGTCCACCACGTTGTCGTCGGCCGGCCGGCTGGCCTGCTCGGCGCCCGGTGCTGCGCCGGCAGCGGCCGCAGCGGCCTGCTGTTCGGCGTAGAGCTTCTCGCCCAGCTTCTGGCTGGCCAGCATCAGGGCTTCGGTCTTGGCCTCGATGGCGGCTTTGTCGTCGCCCTTGATGGCTTCTTCCAGCTCCTTGGCGGCCGCCTCGATCTTGTCCTTCTCGCCGGCCTCCAGCTTGTCGCCGTGCTCGGCCAGACTCTTGCGCACGCTGTGCACGGAGGCGTCGGCCTGGTTGCGGGCCTGGACCAGTTCGAGTTTCTTCTTGTCGTCGGCGGCGTTGAGCTCGGCGTCCTTCACCATCTGCTGGATCTCCTCCTCGGACAGACCCGAGTTGGCCTTGATGGTGATCTTGTTTTCCTTGCCCGTGCCCGCGTCCTGGCGCCCACGTGCAGGATGCCGTTGGCGTCGATGTCGAGAGACACCTCGATCTGGCAGGCCGCGCGGCAGGCGGTGCCTTCGGGTTGAACTCGCCCAGCAACTTGTTGCCGCTAGCCATTTCGCGTTGTCGGTGGTGCCAGTGGTCTGGCCGGCTGGTTGTCGTCGGCGGTGGAAGGTCTGCGCGAACGGTCAGGATGGTCGTGTTCTTGGCGATCATCTTGGTCATGCCGCCCAGGGTCTCGATCCAGCGACGGCGGGCGACGTCGGCAGCGCCGTCCTTGCGGTCACCGGGCCCCTGGCCCTGGATGGCGGCGCCCACGGCCACGGCCTCGTCGGGGTTGACGTCCTTGCGCGGCTCCTTGCCGAAGAACTCCTTGACCTTGTCCTGCACCTTGGGCATGCGGGTCATGCCGCCGACCAGGATCACGTCCTGGATGTCGCCGACCGACACGCCGGCATCCTTGATGGCGGTGCGGCAGGGGGCGATGGTGCGCTCGATCAGCTCCTCCACCAGGCTTTCGAGCTTGGCGCGGGTCAGCTTGATGTTCAGGTGCTTGGGGCCGGTGGCATCAGCGGTGATGTAGGGCAGGTTGATGTCGGTGGCGGCCGAGCTGGAGAGCTCGATCTTGGCCTTCTCGGCCGCTTCCTTCAGGCGCTGCAGGGCCAGCACGTCCTTGGTCAGGTCCACGCCCTGTTCCTTCTTGAACTCGCCGATGATGTAGTCGATGATGCGCTGGTCGAAGTCCTCGCCGCCCAGGAAGGTGTCGCCGTTGGTGGACAGCACTTCGAACTGCATCTCGCCGTCGACGTCGGCGATCTCGATGATGGAGATGTCGAAGGTGCCGCCGCCCAGGTCGTAGACGGCGATCTTGCGGTCACCCTTGCCGCCCTTGTCCAGGCCGAAGGCCAGGGCCGCGGCGGTGGGCTCGTTGATGATGCGCTTGACGTCCAGGCCGGCGATGCGGCCGGCGTCGGTGGCTGACGCTGGGCGTCGTTGGGAGACCGGCGGTGATCACGGCCTCGGTCACGGTCTCGCCCGGTGGTCCTCGGCTCTTTCATCTTGCGCAGGATGTCGGCGCTGACCTGCAGGCCGGATCTTCTTGCGCGCACTTCCCACCCAGGCGTCGCCGTTGTCGGCGGCCGCGATGCGTGGGGCATCAGGTTGATGTCATGCCGCTTCATCTCGGTGAACTTGCGGCCGATCAGGCGCTTGATGGCATACAGCGTGTTCTTGGGGTTGGTCGCAGCCGGCCTTGGCCGAGGCGCCAATCAGCACTTCACCGTCTTCCTGATAGGCGACGACGGACGGGTGACGCGCGCCGGTTCTCGATCACCTTGGTGGTGTTGCCTTCCATGATGGACACGCAGCTGTTGGTGGTGCCCAGGTCGATGCCGATGATTTTGCCCATGTTCTTACTCCTGCGATGCGTGGAAATTCGGATGTGTTCTACGTGTGGATAACTTGGCGGCTTTCAAGCCCCCCGGCGCCTCATTTGGGGGCGGCGACGGTGACCAGGGCCGGGCGCAGCACACGCTCGGCGATGGTGTAGCCCTTTTGCAGCACGCTGACCACGGTGTTGGCGTCCTGTTCGGCCGGCACCATGCTGATGGCCTGGTGCTGATGCGGGTCGAACTTGGTGCCGGGGGCCGGGTTGATGGCAAGCACCTTGTTACGTTCCAGTGCGGCGTTCAGCTGGCGCAGCGTGGCCTCGGCGCCCTCGCGGATCTGCTCGGGCGTGGCGTCCTTGATGCTCAGGCCGGCCTCCAGGCTGTCGGTCACCGGCAGCAGGCTTTCGGCAAAGGCTTCGACGGCGAACTTGCGGGCCTTGGAGATCTCCTCCTCGGCGCGGCGGCGGGCGTTTTCGGCTTCGGCCTTGGCGCGCAGGAACTGGTCGGCCAGCTCGGCGCTCTTGGCCTTGAGTTCCGCCAGCTCGGCGTGGACGTCGGCTTGCGGGGCGGTGCCGCCCTGCTCGTCGGCGGGGGCAGAAGTGGGTTGCGTGTCAGACATGCTTGAATCGGGAGGTTGGAGATGCGTCAGACGCCGACATGGGGGCAGGGCCCGCCATTTCAAGGGGCGGCCGGCAGTGGCACCCGCCGGGGCGGGCGCCGCGGGGAGGTCGGCTTCAGCCGGCCAGGGCCAGCAGCTCGACTTCGAACTTGAGGGTGGCGTTGGGGGGGATCACGCCGCCGGCGCCGCGGGCGCCATACCCCAGGCTGGCGGGGATGATCAGCACACGGGTGCCGCCGATCTTCATGCCGGCCACGCCCTCGTCCCAGCCGCGGATCACCATGCCGGCGCCCAGCGAGAACTGGAAGGGGTCATTGCGGTCCTTGCTGGAATCGAACTTGGCGCCTTGCACGCCGTTGTTCCAGAGCCAGCCGGTGTAGTGCACGGTCACCTGCTGGCCGCGTTGGGCCTCGGCGCCGGTGCCGGCGACGGTGTCTTCGTACTGCAGTCCGGAGGGGGTGGTGGTCATGGCCATGGCGCGGTCTTTCTTGCTATTGATTTGATAGCCGACAGCGCTTCCACAAGGCCCGCGCGCCAGCCCGGAAAGGGCAAATTATGCCAGCAGGCGCGTTGCCGGCCGCTCGCCGCCGCGCTGCCGGTTCAGCGCGCCTTGCGCGCCTGGCTGGTCACCCACTTGCTGGCAAAACCCGGCAATTCGCCCAGGCGTTTGGTGAGCTCGGTGCCGGTGCTGGTGAGCAGGTAGCCGTCACTGCCGTGGTTGAGCAGGCCAGCCTCGCGCAGTTCCTTGATGCGGGTGTTCAGGGTGTTGGGGGTGATGCCGCCGACGCTGTCCTGCAGCAGGCGGAAGGTCTGGGCGTGGCCGTCGCGCAGGGCCCAGAGCACGCGCATGGCGTAGCGTGACTCCAGCAGAGCCAGCAACTGACCGATCGCGGCATTTTCCTTGTAGCTCATCAACAGCACTCCTTGATACACCGTGACCGCAGATCCGGTGCTCCTTCCCTGGGCCGGTGGCGACCTGGCGGTCGACCCGGCAATCGAGGCGAAGGCGGACTATAGCCCAGATCGCAATTTGCTACAAGATTAATAGCTGGCCGACATTTCCTTGTCTGCCGTGGTGGCCAACCATAGGGGGTATGGGGGCTTACGTGAAAAATTTACGGTATGTAGATTTTTCTGAGCAACTGCATCAGCGTTCGGCGCTCAGTCGCGGTCAGGCGCACGGTGGCCTGGTCTTCCAGCTCGGCGGCGGTCACCTCGGCCTGCTTCACCAGCTTCTTGCCCGTCGCTGTCAGGTGCAGGCCCATGGCGCGGCCGTCGTGCGGGTGCGGGCGGCGTGTGATGAGCTCGCGTCTTTGCAGCTGATTGATCATGCCCACCAGATTGGGCGGCTGGATGCTCAGCGAGGTGCAGAGCTGGCGCGAGGTGATGCCCGGGTTGTGCGCGATCAGCGACAGCACCGAGAAGTCCACCGGGCGCAGGCCGTAGACCGCCATCTGGCGGAAGAAGGCGTCCATGATGACCAGGGTGGCGCGCCGGGCGTTGTAGCCGACCAGGCTTTCCAGGTAGCTGGTGTCGACCTGCTCGACGGCGGTGGCGGGGGCGGGTGTACGGCTGGCCATGGCGTCAGAGCGTTGCCGTTTCGGCCGGCGCCAACTGGCGCTCGATGATCTGCAGGCGCAGATCGAACTCGGGCAGCACCCAGGTCCGCAGGGCCCGGGCCGGGGCCTGCCAGTGGCCGTCAGCGCCCGCTTCGATGCGCGCGCCGGCCCAGCCCAGCAGGGCCAGCGCCAGCGCCGGCAGAAAGTCGTCGGCCACCCAGTAGGGCAGAGCGGGCTGCTCGGTCGCCGCCTGGCCCAGGTCGGCGACGCACTGCCGCAGACGGGCAAAACGCTGTCGCACCTCGTGGGTGCAGGCGGCGTCGGCGGCCAGCTCGTCGAGCAGCGCGCCCAGCGCCGCGCCGCCGTCGCTCAGCACCTTGCGCAGCAGCAGGTCGATGGCCTGGATCTCGTTGGTGCCCTCGTAGATCATGGTGATGCGGGCGTCGCGCACGATCTGCTCGATGCCCCATTCGCGCACATAACCATGGCCGCCGAAGACCTGCAGGCAGGCGCTGGAACCCACGAAACCCTGGTTCGTCCAGGCGGCCTTGAGCACCGGCGTGACCAGGCTGCACCAGCGCTGCGCGGCCGCGCGGCGGGCGGGGTCGGCGTGGTGTCTGGCGATGTCCAGTTCGATGGCCGTGCGGTAGGCCAGCAGACGGCCGCCGTCAATCCAGGCGCGCTGGGTGCTCAGGATGCGCTGGATCGCGGGATGATCCTCGATCAGGCTGGTCTGGGTGGCGCCGGGCGCGCGCATCTGGCGCCGCTCCTGGGCGTAGGCGCTGGCCTTCTGCCAGGCGGCTTCCAGCAGGCCGATGCCTTGCAGGGCCACGTGCAGCCGGGCGGCGTTCATCATGACGAACATGGCATTCAGGCCGCGGTGCGGTTCGCCGACCAGCCAGCCGGTGGCGTCTTCAAAGCGCAGCACGCAGGTCGGGCTGCCGTGCAGGCCCATCTTCTCCTCGATGCGCTCGCAGAACACGCCGTTGCGACTGCCGTCGGGCAGGAGCTTGGGCGCCAGAAAGAGCGACAGGCCCTTGGGGCCGGGCGGCGCATTCGGCAGGCGCGCCAGCACCAGGTGCACGATGTTGTCGGTCAGGTCGTGCTCGCCGCCGGAGATGAAGATCTTGCCGCCGCTCAGGGTGTGGCTGCCGTCGGCCTGCGCCACGGCCCGGGTCGCGACCAGGCCCAGGTCGCTGCCGGCCTGCGGCTCGGTCAGGCACATGGTGGCCAGCCACTCGCCGCTGGCGATCTTCTCCAGATAACGCGCTTTCAGCGCATCGCTGCCGTGGTGCTTGAGGCATTCGTAGGCGCCGTGCAGCAGACCGGGCGCCATGGTCCAGCCATGGTTGGCTGCGCTCAGCATCTCGTAGAGCATGGCCTCCAGCACGGTGGGCAGGCCCTGGCCGCCGTCCTCGCTCGCGCAGGCCAGCGCGGGCCAGCCGGCCTGCCAGAAGGCCTGGTAGGCGGCCTTGAAACCCGGCGGCATGGTCACACGGCCGCCCTCGAAACGTGCGCCGACCTCGTCGCCGACGCGGTTGAGCGGCGCGATCTCGCTGGCCACGAACTTGCCGGCCTCTTCCAGCACCTGCTGCATGAGTTCGGCGTCGACCTCCGCGAAGGCCGGCAGGGCCTGCAACTGGGCCGGCGCCTGCAGCACCTGCGTGAGGATGTAGCGCATCTCGTCGGTGCGCGGTGCGAAGTCGCTCATGACTCAGGCCTTCTGTTTGGCCGCGCCGAGGTAGGTATCGATCACGCGCGCATCCTGGGCCAGCGCGGCGGCCGGGCCCTGCAGGGCGATCTCGCCCATCTCCAGCACGTAGCCGTGGTCGGCCACCGCCAGCGCGGCGCGGGCGTTCTGCTCGATCAGCACGATGGTCACGCCGGTTTGGCGCAGGGTCTCGATGATGGCAAAGATCTCACGCACGATCAGCGGCGCCAGGCCCAGGCTGGGCTCGTCGAGCATGAGCAGCTTCGGCCCCGCCATCAGCGCGCGGCCCACGGCCAACATCTGCCGCTCGCCGCCCGAGAGCGTACCGGCCAGCTGGCTGCGGCGCTCCTGCAGGCGCGGGAACAGGGTGTAGACCTCGTCGAGCTTGTCGCGCCAGCGGGCATTGCCCAGGCGTTTCTGGCGGTAGCCGCCCAGCACCAGGTTGTCCTCGACCGGCATGCTGGAGAACAGCTCGCGTTTTTCCGGCACCAGCGAGATGCCGCACATCACGCGCTCTTCCAGCGTCAGGCGGGTCATGTCCTCGCCGTCGAAGCGGATCGTGCCCTGGCCGGGCAGGATGCCCATCAGGGTGTTGAGCAGGGTGGACTTGCCCGCGCCATTGGGGCCGATCACGGTGATCACGCTGCCCTGGTCGGCCTTCAGACTCAGGCCGTGCAGGACTTCGGCGCGGCCATAGCCGGAACGCAGGTTCTCGACTTGCAGCAGGGGAGTGGTCATTTCGTTCATGCTCAGTGTTCCGTGCCCAGGTAGGCCGCGCGCACCTTGGGGTCCTGCTGGATCTGCGCCGGCGGGCCCTGGGTCAGCAGGGTGCCGAACTCCATCACCACCAGGTGGTCGCAGACGTCCATCACCAGGTCCATGTCGTGTTCCACCAGCAGGATGCTCATGCCCTCGGCCTGCAACTGGCGCAGCACGGCGACCAGGTCCTGCTTTTCCTTGTGGCGCAGGCCGGCGGCCGGCTCGTCGAGCAGCAGCAGGGCCGGGTCGCTGCACAGCGCGCGGGCGATCTCCATCAGCCGCTGCAGGCCCATGGCCAGGTTGCCGGCCTGCTCGTGCAGGTAGGCACCCATGCCGATGCGCTCCAGCTGGCGCTGCGCCTCGCGGTAGAGCTGACGCTCTTCGTCGCGGTTCAGGCGCGTCATGGCGCTGGCCACGCCCTTGCGGCCGCGCAGGTGGGCGCCCAGGGCCACGTTTTCCAGCACCGTCATGTCGGGGATCATCTTGACGTGCTGGAAGGTGCGCGCCATGCCGCGGCGGGCGATCTGGCGCGAGGGCAGGCCGTCGAGCGGCGCGCCGGCGAACAGCACGTGGCCGCGGGTCATCCTGAGCACGCCGGTCACCAGGTTGAAGGTGGTGGACTTGCCGGCGCCGTTGGGGCCGATCAGGCCGACGATCTGGCCGGCGCGGATCTGGAAGCTGATGTCGTTGACCGCGACCAGGCCGCCGAACTCCTTGCGGATGGCCTGCACGTCCAGCAGCAACTCGCCGGCGGCGGGTTTGGCGCGTTCGGGCAGCGGCGCGGCGTCGCCCCAGTCGTTGGTGCGCTGGCGCCGCGGCAGCTTCTTCTCCACCATGGACCACAGGCCGTCGGGCAGGTACTTGAGCACCAGCACCAGGGTGATTCCGAAGACGATGATCTCGTAGCTGCCGCTGGTGCCGATCAGCCGCGGCAGCAGCACCTGCAGCTGGTCGTCCAGCAGCTTGACCAGGCCGGCGCCCACCAGCGCGCCCCAGACGTGGCCGACGCCGCCGACCACGGCCATGAACAGGTACTCGATGCCCATCTTCAGGCCGAAGGCCGTGGGGCTGACCGAGCGCTGGAAGTGCGCGAACAGCCAGCCCGAGAGTGCGGCCAGCACCGCGGCGAGCACGAAGATGGTGACCTTGTAGCGGAAGGTGTCGATACCCATGGCCTCGGCCATCTGGGCGCCGTTCTTCAGCGAGCGGATGGCGCGGCCGGCGCGCGAGTCCAGCAGGTTGAGCACGGCCAGCGCGGCCACCAGCACGATGGCCCAGACCAGCACGAAGAAGCCGCGCCCCTCGCCGAAGTCGAAACCGCCCAGGCCCAGGGTCTTGATGCCCGTGATGCCGTCGTATTTGCCCAGCGCGTCGAGATTGCCCATCAGGTAATAGAGCGACAGGCCCCAGGCGATGGTGGCCAGCGGCAGGTAGTGGCCCGACATACGCAGCGTGATCAGGGCCAGCAGCAGCGCACAGACGGCGGTCAGCGCCAGGCCCAGGGGCAGGGTCAGCCAGGGCGAGGCCCCCATCTGCACCGTCAGCACGGCGGTGGTGTAGGCGCCGATGCCGACGAAGGCTGCCTGGCCGAAGGAGGTCAGGCCGCCCACGCCGGTGAGCAGCACCAGGCCCAGGCAGGTCAGGCTGTACACGCCGATGGTGTTGAGCTGGGTGAACCAGAAGTCCGGCAGCGGCAGCACGGTCAGCAGCGGGATGGCGATGGCGAGGGCCAGCAGGCCCAGGGTACGAGGCGACTTCATATCAGTGGTCCTCGTCCGAATGCGAGCTGTACAGGGAGCGCACCAGCAGCACGGGCAGGATGACGGTGAACACGATGACTTCCTTGAAGGCGCTGGCCCAGAAAGAGCCGAAGGATTCGATGATGCCGACGAACATGGCGCCGATCAGCGCGCCCGGGTAGCTCGACAGGCCGGCGACGACCGCGGCCACGAAGCCCTTGAGGCCGATGATGAAACCCGAGTCGTAGAAGACGGTGGTGGTGGGGCCGATCAGCAGGCCCGAGAGCGCGCCGATCAGCGCTGCCATGGTGAAACTCAGCTGGCCGGCGGCATGGCTGGAGATGCCCATCAGGCGCGCGCCCAGGCGGTTGACCGCGGTGGCGCGCAGCGCCTTGCCGAACAGCGAGCGCTCGAAGAACAGCCACAGCAGCACGATCAGCGCCAGCGAGCTCAGGCCGATGATGATGGCCTGGCCTGAGAGCATGACCGGGCCCAGGTTCAGGCGCAGGTCCCAGAAGGCGGGGTTGCGGAAACCTTCGGCGCCGAAGAACAGCAGGCCCAGGCCGGTGAGGGCGAAGTGCACACCCACCGAGACGATCAACAGCACCAGCGGGGTGGCCGACTCCAGCGACTGGTAGGCCACGCGATACAGCAGCGGGCCGAAGGCGGTGACCACGGCCACGGCCAGCAGGGCCTGCACCAGCAGGTGGAACTGCTGCGGCGCGGCCCAGATGGTGAGCAGCGAGACGAGCACGGGGGCGATCAGCATCTTGAGGGCCGGCTTGAGGGCGGTGCGCAGGTCGCGGTGGTGGCGCCAGCCGGTGTACAGCTCCATCAGTGCGGCGGTGCCGGCCAGGATCAGCAGCAGCCAGACCGTGCCGGGCACGCGCCCGGTCTGCAGGATGGCCAGGGTCAGGGCGCCGTAGGCGACGAACTCGCCCTGGGGAATGAAGATGACGCGTGTGACGGCGAACACGAGCACGGTAGCCAGGCCCAGCAGTGCGTAGATGGCACCGTTGGTCAGGCCGTCGAGCAGCAGAATGCTCGCGATAGACGAATCCATGGGACGGGTCTCGGCAGTAGGAGGAAAGAAGACCGGGAGGGACCGGGCGCCGGCGTCAGCACGCCAGCGCCCGGCACGGACAGGCGCTCAGGCCTGCCGCGGGGGCGTTTTACTGGACGACAACGAACTTGCCGTCCTTGACCTGCAGCAGCACGGCGGTCTCGTTGGTGTAGCCCCAGTGGTCCGTGGCGCTCCAGTTCATCACGCCGTGCGAGAACACGGTGCGGCCCATGGTTTCCATGGCGTCGCGCAGCGCGGCGCGGAACTCAGGCGTGCCGGGTTTGGCCTTCTTCAGCGCCACGGGCAGGATCTTCTGCAGCACGATGGCCGCATCGTAGGAGTGGGCGGCAAACTGGTTGCGGCTGCCCGGGCCGTAGGCCTTCTCGTAGTTCGTGACGAAATCCACCGCGGCTTTCTTGGACGGGTGGCTGTCGGGCAGCTGCTCGGCGACCACGGCCGGGCCGGAGGACACGTAACCGCCTTCGACGTCCTTGCCGCCGATGCGCACCAGATCCGGCGTGGCGGCGGCGTGCGTCTGGTATATCTTGCCCTTGTAGCCGCGCTCGACCAGGGCCTTGTGCGGCATGGCCGCGCCCGAGCCCGAAGCCACCACCAGGATGGCCTGGGGGTTGGCCGAGCTCAGCTTGAGGGCCTGCGGCGTGACGCTGGTGTCGGTGCGCGCGAAACGCTCGACCGCGACCATCTTGATGCCGGCCTTTTCCAGCGCCGGGTTCATGGCCTTGAGCCAGATCTCGCCGTAGGCGTCGGCATAACCGAGGAAACCCACGGTCTTGACGCCGGTCTTTTTCATGTGTTCGACGATGGGGTAGGCGATCACGTCGGCGCCCTGCGGCAGGCGGAACAGCCAGCGCTCCTGCTCCGGCGGCCCGCCCACGGGCGAGACCGCGAGCTGCACGGTCTTGGCATCGGCGGCCAGCGGGATCATGGCGGCCGACACCGGCGTGATGGACGAGCCGATGATCATGTCGACCTTGTCCTCGGTGATGAAGCGGCGTGCGTTGTTCGCGCCCTTGCCCGGGTCGGAGGCATCGTCGAGGATGATCAGGTTGACCTTCTCGCCGGCAATGGTCTTGGGAAACAGCTTGAACTGGTTGTTCACCGGGATGCCCAGGCCGGAGCCAGGACCGGTGAGCGAGAGGCTCACGCCGATGTTGACGTCGGCCAGGGCAGTGCCGCAGGCCAGTGCGACCAGGGTGGCCAGCAGGGTAGAGCGTAGTTTCATGGTGGTCTCCTCGTTGGGGTTAAAACACAGTGGGGTGCAGTATCGAAGCTGGACGCGCGGCTGTCTGCTTGGGGTTTACGTGTAGCCCTGGGCCGGGTCTCAGCGCGGCGCCATGCGCAGCGCGCCGTCCAGGCGGATCACCTCGCCGTTGAGGTGGCCGTTGGTGACGATGTGGCAGGCCAGCTGGGCGAACTCCTCGGGTTTGCCCAGGCGCGGCGGGAAGGGGATGGAGGCGGCCAGCGATTGCTGCACGGCCTCGGGCAGCTCCTTCATCAGCGGCGTGGCGAACAGGCCCGGCGCCACGGTGCAGACGCGGATGCCGTGCTGCGCCAGATCGCGCGCCATCGGCAGGGTCATGCCGACCACGCCGCCCTTGGAGGCGCTGTAGGCCTGCTGGCCGACCTGGCCGTCGAAGGCGGCCACGGAGGCGGTAAACATCATCACACCGCGTTCGCCGTCGTCCAGCGCCGGCAGCTTCACGCACTGCGCCGCAAAGAGGCGGCTGATGTTGTAGCTGCCGATCAGGTTGACGTTGACCACGCGCGCAAAGTCTTCCAGCGGGGCGGGATTGCCGTCCTTGCCGACGATGCGCTTGGCGCTGCCGATGCCGGCGATGTTCATCAGGATGCGCGCCGGGCCGTGGGCGGCGGCCGCCTTGGCCAGCGCGGCGTTCACGCTGTCGGTATTCGTGATGTCGCACGAGCAAGCGACGCCGCCGATCTCGGCCGCCACTTTCTCGGCCAGCGCGGCGTTCACGTCCAGCACGGCGACCTTGGCGCCCAGGCGGGCCAGTTCGCGCGCCGTGGCCTCGCCCAGACCCGAGGCGCCGCCGGTCACGAGTGCTGCTTGTCCTTCGATCTTCATCTTTTTTCTCCTCAGGGCTGGGGCAGGATGATGCCGGGCGCGCTGTTGTCGTGCAGGGCCTGCACCAGGGCGTCGCGGTGTTTGAGCACGGCACGCTGGTTGATCGAACCCTTGTCGGTGACCTCGCCCTTGTCGATGGAGGGCGGCTCGGCCAGCAGCAGGGCGCGCGCGATGCGGTTGGCGCTACCGGTGGCCTGGCGGGCCAGCTCGTCGAGCACGGCCTGCATCCGGTCGCGCACCGGCGCGCTGGCCAGCACGGCCTCCCACGGGGCGTCGGCACCCAGGCCGCTGACCGTGCGGCAGGCCGGGGACGGGAAGATCAGGGCGCCGACTTCCTTCATGTTCAGGCCGGTCAGCACCACGTCCTGCACATAAGGCGCGCCGGTGACGATGACCTTGGCGCGCAGCGGGCCCACGCTGACGAAGGTGCCGGTGGCGAGCTTGAAATCCTCGGCGATGCGGCCGTCGAATTTGAGGCCGCGGTGCACGTCCTGCGGGTCGATCCACTGCACGGCGTCGCCGGTGCACAGATAACCTTCCTCGTCGAAAACTTCGCGTGTGGCCTGCTCGGAGCGCCAGTAGCCGGGTGTGACGTTGGGGCCCTTGTAGCGCACCTCGGTCTTGCCGTCCACGTCGACCAGCTTGAGTGTCATGCCCGGCACCGGTACGCCGATGTCGCCGGCTTTCACGTTGGGGCTGTTGACGAACATGGCCGAGGGGGCGGACTCGGTCATGCCCAGACCGGTGGCCATGACGATGCGTTCGCCGACCTCGGCCTGCGCCGTGGCGTGCAGGCTGTCCCACACGGGCTGGGCCAGGCCGGCGCCGGAGTAGAAGAACATACGCACGCGCGACAGCAGGTTCTTGCGCAGCGCGGCGTCGGTCTTCATGGCCTGGGCGATCATCTCGAAGCCGGTGGGCACGTTGAAGTACAGCGTGGGTGCGATCTCGCGCAGGTTGCGCAGGGTCTCGCCGATCAGCGCCGCGGTGGGTTTGCCGTCGTCGATGTAGAGCGTGCCGCCGTGCTGCAGCGTCAGGCCCACGTTGTGGTTGCCGCCGAAGGTGTGGTTCCAGGGCAGCCAGTCGACGAAGATGGGCGGCGCCTCGGCGATGACCGGCATGGACAGGGTGATCTGCTGCAGGTTGGCGCACCACATGCGGTGCGTGTTGATCACCGGCTTGGGCATCTTGGTCGAGCCCGAGGTGAAGAGGAACTTGGCGATGGTGTCGGGGCGCACCGCGTGCATGGCGGTGTCCACGGCCGGCGTGGCGGCCGTGTGGCGCAGCGTCTCGAACGGGGTGGTCGCACGGCCGTCGATGGCGCCCTGGCCCAGCACCACCTCGACGTCGCCGGCCACGGTGGCCTGGATGGCGCGGCCGTAGCGCGCGCCGTCGGCGGCATACACGAGGCCGGGCGTGAGCGTGGTCAGTACATGCTTGAGCTTGTCGTAGTCCTGGCTCACCGTGGCGTAGGCCGGCGACACCGGGCAATACGGCACGCCGGCGTAGAGGCAGCCCAGCGAGAGCAGGGCGTGCTCCAGCGTGTTCTCGCTCATGATGACCACCGGGCGCTCGGCGTTGAGCTCGCGGTCCAGCAGGGCCTGGCCGATGCGCCGCGCGCCCTCCAGGGCCTGGGCATAACTGATGCGCTGCCAGTCGCCGGTGCGGCCTTCGCCCAGCGGCTCGCGCCGGGCCATGAAGGTACGCCCGGGTTCGACCTCGGCCCAGTGCACCAGGAAGTCGCTCAGGCGCCGGGCATAGGCGCCCAGCGGCAGTTCGGCCTGCACATAACGGGTGCCGGGGGCACCTTCGCGCACCGATACACGGGTGACGCCGAAGTTGACCGGGCGGTAGCGCGGGGTGGTCGTCGTTGTCTCGCTCATGGGTCTCAATTCGTTCGCAATATCGGCGGCTCAGCCCTTGCTGACCTTGGCGGCTTTGCCTTCCAGGAAGGCGCGCACGCGTTGTTTGGCTTCCGGGGCGCTCTGGGCGATGGCGGCCATCATGGCTTCGGTCAGGAAACCCTGGTCGGCCGGCTGCTCGGCGATGCGCGGCAGAGCGTGGATCAGCGCGTAATTGGTCAGCGGGGCGTTCTGCGCCACGCGCACGGCCAGCTCAAAGGCCTTGTCGAAGGCCGTGCCCTGCGGCACCAGGTACTGCGCCATGCCGATCTTCTCGCCGTCCTGCGCGTTGTAGACGCGGCCGGTGAGCATCATGTCGGTCATGCGCGCGGCGCCGATCAGGCGCGGGATGCGCACCGCGCCGCCGCCGCCCACGAAGATGCCGCGCGAGCCTTCGGGCAGGGCGTAGAAGGTGCTCTCGTCGGCCACACGGATGTGGCAGGCGGCCGCCAGTTCCAGGCCGCCGCCGACCACGGCGCCGTGCAGCGCGGCGATCACCGGCACCGGGCCGTACTGCACCTGTTCCAGGGCGGCGTGCCACATGCGCGAATGGTGCAGGCCCTGGCCGGCGTCGCGTTCCTTGAGTTCGCTCAGGTCCAGGCCGGCGCAGAAGTGTTCGCCGTCGCCGTCGATCACGGCGGCGCGCACGCCTTCGGGCATGTCCTCGAACAGACGGCGGATGGCGAGGATGAGGCCGTCGTTGAGCGCGTTACGCTTGGCCGCCCGGGTCAGGCGGATGACGGCGATTTCCTGCTCTTCGCCACGGCGTTCGAAATGGAGGTCGGGGTTGCTCATATTGTGTTTCTTTCGGGAATCGATTATGGTTATGGAATATAACCAATTCAAGCCACTGCGCCCTTCTTTTTGTCAGTGTTTACCCTAGGGCTCCGGCCCGAACCAGGAGACGGTCATGGACCACAAGAACCTCGTCGCCATCGACATCCACACGCACGCTGAGGTCAGCTGCTGGAACCCCTTCGACAACTACGGCGAGGAGTACGACCGCGCGGCGGACAAGTACTTCCGATCAAACCGGCGACCGACCATCGCCGAGACCATCGCCTACTACCGCGAGCGCAAGATCGGCCTGGTGATGTTCACCGTGGACAGCGAGTCGCAGCTGGGCCGCCGGCGCATTCCGAACGAGGAGATCGCCGAGGCCGCCAAGGCCAACAGCGACATGATGATGGCCTTCGCCAGCATCGATCCGCACAGGGCAGATGGGCGCGCGCGAGGCGCGCCCCTGATCGAGGAGCACGGCATCAAGGGTTTCAAGTTCCACCCCACGGCAGGGTTACCACCCTTACGACAAGATGGCCTGCCGATCTACGAGGTGATCGCCGAGTACAAGATGCCGGCCATCTTCCACACCGGCCATAGCGGCATCGGCAGCGGCATGCGCTGCGGCGGCGGCCTGCGGCTGGAGTACAGCAACCCCATGCACCTGGACGACGTGGCGATCAGCTTCCCGGACATGCAGATCGTCATGGCCCACCCCAGTTTCCCCTGGCAGGACGAGGCGCTGAGTGTGGCCACGCACAAGCCCAATGTATGGATCGATCTCTCGGGCTGGAGCCCCAAGTATTTTCCGAAGCAGCTGGTGCAGTACGCCAACACCCTGCTGAAGGACCGCATCCTGTTCGGCTCCGACTACCCGCTGATCACGCCCGAGCGCTGGATGAAGGATTTCGAAGAGGCCGGCTTCAAGCCGGAGGTGATGCCCGGCATCCTGAAAGGCAATGCGGTGCGCCTGCTGGGCCTGGAGCAGGGCTGACACAGCGCGGCGTCGACCGCAACAAAAAGCCCCGCGTTGCGGGGCTTCTTTCATGGTGCGAGACGGCGCGTTTCGCGCGGTCGCTCAGGCCTTGCCCCAGACTTCCTGCGCCGTTTCCACCACCAGGCGCAGCTTGGCGCGCTGGTCTTCCACGGCAATGTCGTTGCCGTGCACGGTGCTGGAGAAGCCGCACTGCGGCGACAGGCAGAGCTGGTCCATGGAGACGTACTTGGCGGCCTCGTCGATGCGGCGCTTGAGATCGTCTTTCGACTCGAGCTTGCCGAACTTGGTGGTCACCAGGCCCAGCACCACGATCTTGCCCGGGGCCAGGTAACGCAGGGGGCGGAAGTCGCCGCTGCGCTCGTCGTCGTACTCCAGGAAGTAGGCGTCCAGGTTCATTTCCTTGAGCAGGGCTTCGGCCACCGGCTCGTAGTTGCCCGAGGCCGCGTGCGTGCTCTTGAAGTTGCCGCGGCACAGGTGCATGGCCAGGGTCATGCCGGCGGGCTTTTGCGCCACCACTTTGTTGATGAACTTGGCGTAGCGGTGCGGCAGCTCGTTGGGGTCGTCACCGCGCTGGCGGGCGGCTTCGCGCATCTTCTCGTCGCACAGATAGGCCAGGTTGGTGTCGTCCATCTGCACATAGGTGCAGCCGGCCGCGGCCAGCGAACGCAGCTCGTCGCCGTAGGCTTTCGCCACGTCGTCATAGAAGGTGGGCTCCAGCTCGGGGTAATGGTCCTTGCTGATGCCGGCGCGCCCGCCGCGGAAGTGCAGCATGGTGGGCGAGGGGATGGTCACCTTGGCCACGGCGCCGCGGCCCGGGGCGATCTGGCTCTTGAGGTACTGGAAGTCGGCGAGCTGGATGTCCTTGACGTGGCGCACCTTGTCGATCACACGCATGACGGGCGGGGCCAGTTCCTTGGTGCCGTCGGGTTTGATCACGGTGACCGGCACGTCGGTCTTGACGCCGCCGATCTGTTCCAGAAAGTCGATGTGGAAGTAGGTGCGGCGGAACTCGCCGTCGGTGATGCTCTGCAGGCCCACGTCTTCCTGGAACTTCACGATCTCGGTGATGGCCTTGTCTTCCACCTTGCGCAGTTGCTCGGCGTTCATCTCGCCCTTGGCCTTCTGCTCACGCGCTTCGAGCAGGTACTTGGGGCGCAGGAAGCTGCCGACATGGTCGGCGCGGAACGGGGGGGTGGTGCGTAAGGTCATGAGTTTCTCCTGCGGCTTTGGGGGATGCGTGCCTGTCGTGTTGGTGATCATTCAGGGTACGGACTGTGGATTATTAACCAGTTCGTGCCGCTAAATGTGCCGATATCGCGTCTTGTTATATCAGTCATACAGGGTTTTCACGGTTGCGTAATCGATCGCAACGCAAACTACGGGCGCGATCGGATCGATCGCGTGACGACAGCGAGGTAACCATCATGCAGCCAATCAACAAGTTCACCAAGAGCGCCAGCGCTTTTCTATTGGGGGTTTCCGCCCTGTTCGGCCTGCCGGCCGCGGTCCAAGCGCAGGACATCGTGATCGGCCAAGTCGGGCCCTTCACCGGCCTGCCGGTGCCCGATGCCCTGCAGATCAGCCAGGGGGCCAAGGCCTATATCGCCCAGGTCAACAAGGCCGGTGGCGTACACGGGCGCAAGATCTCCTATTTCGAGGTGGATGACACCTACAAGCCCGACGGCTTCGTCGCCGCCATGGAGCAGGCCATGCAGCGCAGGCCGGTGGCCCTGATCTCCCCGGTCGGATCGGCGTCCTTGAAGCGCATGCTGGACGACAAGCTGCTGGACAAGTACGACGTCGTGGTCATGAACGCCGTGCCGGGCGCCGAAGCCCTGCGCAATCCCGGCCATCCGCGCCTCTTCCATGTGCGCGCCGGGGACAAGCAGCAGCTCGAGAAGATCGTGAACCATGCCCGCACGCTGGGCATCCTCAAGCTGGGTGTGCTGCACCAGAACATCCCCATGGGCGTCTCCGGCATGAAGGTGGTGGCCGACGAGGCGACCCGCCTGACCGGGATGGAGGTCAAGGGCTACGAGGGCTCCATCAACCCGGAACAAATGGCCAAGGCGGCCCAGGACGTGGCGAATCTCAACGCCCAGGGTGTGCTGGTGATCGGCGCGCCGCCGTTTGCCTCGGCCGGTGTGGCGCAGTTGCGCAAGATCGGCGTGACGCAGTCCATCTTCATCCTGGCCGACACCTCGCCCGGCCTGCTCATGAAGGTCGCGGGCGATTCCGCACGCGGTGTCGGCATCGCCCAGATCTATCCGAATCCCAACGGCCGGACCACCACGCTCATGCGCGACTTCCAGACCGCGATGAAGGCGGCCTACCCGGAGGTGACGTCCTTTGCGTCTTTCCAGCTCGAGGGTTATCTGTCCGCGCGCATCGTGATCGAGGGCCTGCGCCGCTCCAAGGACGTCACCAAGTCCGAAGCCCTGGCCAAGGCGCTGGTGGCCATGGGTGAGCTGGATTTCGACGGCTACCGTGTCGACTTCTCCAAAGGCCCGGTCGGCGGCCGCTTCGTGGACATCGCGGTGGTCGACATCTCGGGCCGCCTGCGCTACTGACCCTTTGCACCGCGCTGCCAACGAACACAGGGCCCGCGTGGCCCTGTGTTCGTTTATGCTTCAGATGGCTGTCTATAAGATATGTCATTTCGCTATATCTATCAGTCCGAAATTTGACTTGCGGCTGACGGGATTTGGGGCGAAAGTAGCCACCTTCGCGAACGGCCGCCACGTGCGCGAGCAGTCGTGTAGCCATAACGCATATTTAGGAGTCTTCAATGTTGAACAAGCGAGTCTTTCTGAGCGCCTCCATGCTGGCCCTGGCAGCGGTCTCCTCGACCACCGTGCTGGCCGCTGAGCCGTTCAAGATCGGCCTGATCCTGCCCATGACCGGTCAGCAGGCTTCCACCGGCCGCCAGATCGAAGCGGCCGCCAAGCTCTACATGGCCCAACACGGAGACACCGTCGCCGGCCGCAAGGTCCAGCTGATCGTCAAGGACGACACCAGCGTGCCCGACGTCACCAAGCGCCTGGCGCAGGAACTGGTGGTCAACGACAAGGTCAACGTGCTGGCCGGCTTCGGCATCACGCCCTCGGCCTTTGCCACCGCGCCGATCGCCACCCAGTCCAAGACCCCGATGGTCGTGATGGCCGCCGCCACCTCCAGCATCACCAACGCCTCGCCCTACGTCGTGCGCACCAGCTTCACGCTGCCGCAGGCCTCGGTCTCCATGGCCGACTGGGCCACCGCCAAGGGCGGCATCAAGAAGGTCGTGACCCTGGTCAGCGACTACGGCCCGGGCATCGACGCCGAGAAGTACTTCAAGGACCGTTTCGTCCTCAACGGCGGCACCATCGTCGACACCCTGCGCGTGCCGCTGCGCAACCCCGACTTCGCCCCCTTCCTGCAGAAGGTGCGCGACGCCAAGCCCGACGCCCTGTTCGTCTTCGTGCCCTCGGGCGCCGGCGCGGCCGTCATGAAGCAGTTCCTGGAGCGCGGCATGGACAAGGCCGGCATCAAGCTCATCGGCACCGGCGACCTCACCGATGACGACCAGCTCAACGACATGGGCGACGGCGCCATCGGCGTGGTCACGGCACACCACTACGGTGCCCACCACCCCTCGGCCGTGAACAAGAAGTTCGTCGAAGCCTTCAAGAAGGCCAACAAGGGCATGCGCCCGAACTTCATGGCCGTGGGCGGTTATGACGGCATGCGCGTGATCTACGAAGCGCTCAAGGCTTCCAAGGGCCAGGGCGGCGGCGACGGCCTGCTCGCCGCGATGAAGGGTCAAGTGTTCGAGAGCCCGCGCGGCCCGATGTTCATCGACGCCCAGACCCGCGACGTCGTGCACAACATCTACCTGCGCAAGGTGGAGCGTGTCGGTGGCGAACTGCACAACGTGGAGTTCGACGTCATCAAGGACGTCAAGGACCCCGGCAAGGCCAAGTGATGACCAGCCCATGGGCGCCTCCGGTCAGGGGGTGTCCATGGGTTTTTTTTTGTCCTGACCTGACCACGGCCTTTGCACACTACTCATGCTGACGATATTGTTTGACGGCATTGCCTACGGCATGCTGCTGTTTATCCTGGCGGTCGGCCTGTCCGTGACCATGGGGCTGATGAACTTCATCAACCTGGCCCACGGCGCCTTTGCCATGGTCGGTGGCTACATCACGGTGATCCTGATGCAGCGCTACGACATTCCCTTCCTGTTGTGCCTGCCGGTGGCTTTCGTGGGGGTGGCGCTGCTGGGCGCCGTGCTCGAGCGCACGCTCTACCGCCCGATGTACAGCAAGCCGCACCTGGACCAGGTGCTGTTCTCCATCGGGCTGACCTTCATGGCCGTGGCGGCCATGGACTACTTCATGACCTCCAGCCAGCAGATCGTCCAGCTGCCCGAGTGGCTCAAGGGCCGCACCGAGATCGGCGAGGGCCACTGGATGCTGGGCATGGGCCACTACCGCCTGTTCATCATCGCCATCTGCGCCGCGCTGACCATCGGCCTGCAGTTCATCCTGGCCAAGACCCGCTTCGGCAGCCGCCTGCGCGCCTCGGTCGACGACCAGCGCGTGGCCGCCGGCCTGGGCATCAACGTCAACGTGGTGTTCCTGCTGACCTTTGCGGTCGGCTCCGGCCTGGCCGGCCTGGGTGGTGCGCTGGGCGCCGAAGTGCTGGGCATGGACCCGAGCTTCCCCCTGAAGAACATGATCTATTTCCTGATCGTCGTGGCCGTGGGCGGCACCTCGTCCATCACCGGGCCGCTGCTGGCGGCCCTGCTGCTGGGCATTGCCGACGTGGCCGGCAAGTACTACATCCCGCGCTTCGGCGCCTTCATCGTCTACTTCCTGATGATCGTCATCCTGATCTGGCGTCCGCAGGGCCTGTTCGTGCGCAAGGGGGGCAAAGCATGAAAAACGCGATGCAATCCCTGCACGACGTCCAGCGCTGGAAGCTCTGGGAGCCCGTGCTCTGGCTGCTGGCCCTGGCCTCGCCCTGGCTGCTGTCCACCCACGCCCTCATCATCAACGAGATCGCCATCGTGGCGCTGTTTGCCGTCTCGCTGGACCTGATCCTCGGTTATGCCGGCATCGTCTCGCTGGGCCATGCGGCCTTCTTCGGCATGGGCGCGTATGCCGCAGCCCTGTTCGCCAAGCTGGTCATGCCCGATCCGCTGGTGGGCCTGGGTTTTGCCATCGTCGTGTCCACCCTGCTGGGCGCGGTCTGCTCGCTGACCATCATGCGCGGTACCGACCTCACGCGCCTGATGGTGACCATGGGCGTGGCCATGATCCTGATGGAGCTGGCCAACAAGCTGGACATCACCGGCGGCGCCGACGGCCTGCAAGGTGTGATCATGGGGCCGCTGCTGGGCCGTTTCGACTTCGACCTGCAGGGCCAGACGGCGGCCTGGTACTCGATCAGCGTGCTGCTGCTGCTGTTCGTGCTGCTGCGCCGCCTGGTGCACTCGCCCCTGGGCGGCACGCTCAAGGCCCTGCGCGACAACCGCCTGCGCGCCATGGCCATCGGCATTCCGGTGACCGCGCGCCTGGCCCTGGTCTACACCATCGCCGCCGGCGTGGCCGGTGCCGCCGGGGGCCTGATGGCGCAGACCTCCAGCTTTGCCTCGGTGGATCTGTTTGCCTTCGACCGCTCGGCCGACCTCATGCTGCTGGTGGTGATCGGCGGCACCGGCTGGCTGTACGGCGGTGTGACCGGTGCCATCGTGTTCAAGCTGCTGCAGGACTGGATCTCCTCCATCACCCCGCAGTACTGGACTTTCTGGATCGGCCTGTTCCTGGTGGTGCTGATGCTGGTCGGCCGTGAGCGCCTGATCCGTCCCCAGACCTGGTTCGGGGGCAAGAAATCATGAGCCATTCCGACATCGTTCTCTCCGCGCAAGGCCTGGTCAAGCGCTTCGGCGGCATCACGGCCACCGGCAACGTCAACCTGGACCTGCACAAGGGCGCGCGCCATGCGCTCATCGGCCCCAACGGCGCGGGCAAGACCACGCTGATCAATCTGCTGACCGGCGTGCTGGAGCCCACCGAGGGCCGCATCCTGCTCGAAGGCCAGGACATCACCGATCTGGCGCCGCACCAGCGCGTGCGCCGCGGCATGGTGCGCACCTTCCAGATCAACCAGTTGTTCGACACCCTGACGCCGCTGGAAACCCTGGCGCTCACCGTCTCCCAGCACAGCGGCCTGGGCGCGCGCTGGTGGCAGCCGCTGGGCCGCAGCCCGCGGGTGGTGGAGCGCTGCGAGCAGCTGCTCGAGCAGTTCCACCTGACCGAGGTGATGAACCAGAAGACCAATGTGCTGGCCTACGCAACGCCGCCTGCTGGAGATCGCATCGCCCTGGCCTGCAGCCGCGCGTGCTGCTGCTCGACGAGCCGGTGGCCGGCGTGCCCGCCGGCGAACGCGAGGAACTGCTGCAGACCGTGGCGGCCTGCCGGCCGATGTGTCGGTGCTCCTGATTGAACATGACATGGATCTCGTTTTCAGCTTTGCCAATCGCATGACGGTGCTGGTCAACGGCACGGTGCTCACGAGGGTGACCCGACACCATCGCCAACGACCCGCAGGTCAGGCGGTGTACCTGGGCCACGGCGAGGAGATGGCCCATGGCTGAACTCCTCCGTCGAGAACCTCAGCGCCGGTTATGGCGAGGCCGTGGTCTGAACAATGTGTCGGTCTCGCTCAAGCAGGGCGACACGCTGGCCTTGCTGGGGCGCAACGGCACCGGCAAGACCACCTTCATGAACACCCTGGCCGGCGCCACGCGCCAGCACGGTGGCAGCATCACGCTCGACGGCGTGGCCCTGCACAAGGTGCCGCTGCACCAGCGCGCCAACGCCGGCATCGGCTGGGTGCCGCAGGAGCGCAACATCTTCAAGTCGCTCACGGTGGACGAGAACCTCACCGCCGTGGCCCGCCCCGGCGCCTGGACGCCGGCGCGTGTGTACGAGATGTTCCCGCGCCTGGCCGAGCGCAAGACCAACCTGGGCACCCAGCTCTCGGGTGGTGAGCAGCAGATGCTGGCCGTGGGCCGTGCCCTGGTGCTCAACCCCAAGCTGCTGCTGCTGGACGAGCCGCTGGAGGGCCTGGCGCCCATCATCGTGCAGGAGCTGCTGCGCGCCATCCGCCGCATCACACGCGAAGAGGGCCTGTCGGCCATCATCGTCGAGCAGCACCCGCAGGCCATCCTGGCCATCTCGGACGTGGCCGCCGTGCTGGACCGCGGCACCGTGGTGCACTCGGGCACGGCGCAGTCGCTGCTGGAGCAGCCGGCGCTGCTCGATCGTCTGCTGGGCGTGGCACGCTGAGCGCGGTCTGATCAGCCGCTTGCCACACCTTCAACACGAGGGGAGAAGCATGAGTCTGTTCTTGAATCGCCGCGACGCCGTCGCGCTGCTGCTGGCCCCGGGACTGGCCGTACCGGCCTGGAGCCAGGGTTTTCCGTCCAGACCGATCCGCCTGGTCGTGCCCAACGCGCCGGGTGGTGCCGCCGACCTGACGGCACGCTCGGTGGGTCAGAAGATGGGTGAGGCCCTGGGTCAGCCCGTGGTCATCGAGAACAAACCCGGCGCCGGCGGCGTGGTGGCCGGTGAATCGGTGGCCAAGGCCGCAGCCGACGGCCACACCCTGTTGCTGATCTCCAGCGGCACGGCCGTCAGCGCGGCGCTGTTCAAGTCGCTGCCCTACGACACCGTGCGCGACTTCATCCCCGTTGCGCCGCTGGCCACTTTCGATCTGGTCATCGTCGCGCCCGAGGGCGGCCGCTTCAAGACCCTGGCCGAGCTGGTGGCCCATGCGCGCGCCAACCCCGGCAAGCTCAACATCGGCACACCCAATATCGGCACCACCCAGCATCTGGCGGCCGAGCTCTTCAAGTCGGCGGCCGGCATCGACGTGCAGATCGTGCCCTTCAACGGCACGCCGGCCGTGGTCAACGCCCTGCGCGGCGGCCAGATCGACGCCGGCCTCGATATCCTGAGCCCGCTGCTGGCGCAGATTCGCGCCGGTGTGCTGCGGCCCCTGGCCATCACCGGCGACAAGCGTTCGCGTGTGCTGCCCGACGTGCCCACGGCCCGGGAGGCGGGCGTCGCCGGCTACTCGGCCGCCTCGTGGAACGGCCTGGCCGTGCCGGTGGGCACACCGCGGGAGGTGGTGGCCCGCCTGAACCGCGAAGTCGTGGCGGCGCTCAACGACCCGGCCGTGAAAAGAAAGCTCGAGGACCTCAATCTCGACCCGCATCCCGGCACACCCGCACAGGCGACGGCCATGCTGCACAACGACATCCGGCGCTGGGGTGACGTGATCGCCCGCGCCCGCATCGAGAAACAGTGAGGCGCCATCGGCGCAGGAGCACGAAGGTATGAATTGGGACATCGGCCTGGTCGGTTATGGTGAAGTCGGCAAGATCTTCAGCCGCGGCCTCCTGGGGCAGGGCGCTCGCGCCGTCTGCGCCTGGGACCTGAAGTTCGCCGATGCGACCCTGCGCGAGACCGAGCGCGGGCACGCGGCGGGCAACGGCATCACGGCCTGTGATTCCGCGGCCGCCTTGTGCGGGCAGAGCAATCTGATCATCTCCGCCGTCACCGCCTCCAACACCCTGGCCGTGGCGCAGGAAGTGGCGCGTTGCATCCGCCCCGGCACGCTGTTCCTGGACCTCAATTCCGCTTCGCCCGGCACCAAGGCGCAGTGCGCCGCGCTGATCGACGCGGCCGGCGGCCACTACGTGGAAGCCGGTGTCATGACCTCGGTGCCGCCCTACGGCATCCAGGTGCCCATGCTGCTGGGCGGTGTCAAGGCGCCGGCGCTCGCCGCCGTGCTGACGGGCTGGGGCATGGACGCCACCGTCGTGGCCGAGAAGATCGGCGTGGCCTCGGCCATCAAGATGTGCCGCAGCGTCATGATCAAGGGCCTGGAGGCGCTGGTGATCGAGAGCTACACCACGGCGCGCGCCTACGGGGTGGAGGAGCACATGATCCCCACGCTGTACGAGACCTTCCCCGGCATCGACTGGAACGCCCAGGGCGCCTACTTCTACAGCCGCGTGGCCCAGCACGGCAAGCGTCGCGCCGAGGAGATGCGCGAGTCCGCCAACACCGTGGCCGAGGCCGGTTTCACGCCGTTCATGGCCGCGGCCATCGCCGACAAGCACGACTGGGTGGCGCAGCAGGCGCGCGCCGGCGTGTTCGCCGGCCTCGGCAAGGAAGCGACCTGGCAGGACTACGCCGATCGGCTGCTGCAGTCCTCACGGCAGACGAAGTAGGCGCGGCGCCAGACGCTCACAGCGTGGCTTCGACCAGCCGCCGCAGCTCGGCTGTAACCTCGGGCATGACACCGAACCAGTGCTGGAAGGCCGGGCGTGCCTGATTCAGCAGCATGCCCAGGCCGTTCACCGTGGCGTGGCCGCGCTGGCGCGCGGCCGCCAGCAGCGGGGTCTCCAGCGGCACGTAGATGATGTCCGACACCAGAGCGTGCCGCGGCAGCCGGTCGAGCGCGATGTCCAGCGGAGCCTGCCCCTTCATGCCCAGGCTGGTGGTGTTGACCAGCAGCGCACAACCTTCCAGCGCCTCTTCGCGCTGCTCCCACGGCACGGCGCGGATCGGCGCGCCGAACTCGCTGGCCAGGGCCTGCGCCTTGTCCAGGCTGCGGTTGCACAGGCGGATCTCCCTGGCGCCGCGCTCGGCCAGCGCCACCAGGATGGCACGCGCCGCGCCGCCGGCACCCAGCACGGTGACGGGGCCGGCATCGGCGCGCCAGTCCGGCTGCGCGTCGAGCAGGCTCTGGATGTAGCCGTAGGCGTCGGTGTTGTAGCCCGCCAGCGTGCCGTCGGGCTCGGCCACCACGGTGTTGATGGCGCCGATGCGCGCGGCCAGCGGGTCGATGCGGTCCACCAGCGGCATGGCTGCCACCTTGTGCGGGATGGTGATGTTGCAGCCCGCAAAACCCAGCGCGCGCAGGCCGCGCACGGCATCATTGATCCGCTCGGGCTGCACCGGCAGCAGCACGTAGCTGCCGTTGAGGCCGTAGTGGCGGATCCAGTGGTTATGGATGGCGGGCGAGCGCGAGTGTGCCACGGGCCAGCCCATCACGCCGGCCAGGATGTAAGGCTTGTCAGTTGCCATGGTGTCTGCTTGTTTGGAAGTTCATGCCGGGTTGGCGGTGGCGCCGAAGACCTCGCCCGCCACCTGCTGGATCAGCTCGACCATGGCCTGCTGGGTCATGGTGGTCGTGCGGCCGGCCGCGGTGGCCAGCGTGAGCCGGCTCACCAGATGCGGGTTGACGATGGAGCGGGCCTGGTAGGCCTCGGGCCGCGTGGTGGTGGCCAGCGCGTGTTTGGGCAGGATGGCGTAACCCGCGCCGTCGGCCACCAGGTCCAGGATGGCGGCCACGCCGTCGATCTCCAGGCTGATCTCGGGCTTGCAGCCGATGCCGGCCATCTCGGTCTCCACCACCATGCGGATGGCGTTGGGCCGGCTCGGGATCACCAGGGGCAGGGCGCTGACTTCGCGCAGGCTCAGCGCGGCTGCCGTGGCCTTGCCCTTGGGCGGGCGCGGCCCGATCAGCAGCAGCTCTTCGTCCATCAGCGGCTGGGTGTTGAGCTCGGGGCTGGGCTGCGGGTTGTAGAGCAGGGCGATGTCCAGGCGGCCGGTCAGCAGGCCTTCCTGCATGGAGATGGTCAGTCCCTCGCTGATGGAGAGCGCCGCATTGGGCAGCCGCTTGCGGAAGGCGCGCGTCAGCGGCACCGTCATCATCTTGGCGATGCTTGGCGGCAGGCCCACGGCCACGCGCCCGGCCAGCGCACCGCGTACGCGGCCCAGGTCCTCGCGCGCGCGCTCCACCTGGTGCAGGATGCCGCGGCCATGTTCCAGCAGCAGCTTGCCGGCTTCGGTGGTGGTGACGCCGCGGCCGTTGCGCAGCAGCAGGTTCTGCCGCAACTCCACCTCCAGCAGGCGCACCTGGCGGCTCAGCGCCGGCTGGGCGATGTTCAGCACGCCAGCGGCGCGCGTGAAACTGCCGAGTTCGGCCACGCGCACGAAGTATTCGAGTTGCTTGAGGTCCATGCTTGTTGGGCTATAGCTACAGGCTGATTATGCCGAAATGCGATACCTGCTAGTAAACGCCGCGCCTTGGCTTATAGCCGCTGCGTGTCCACAATCGCAGTCTGTTCCAACCTTGTCAGCTGTCTTCCATGACGACCGAGATCAAAGGCATCTCTTCCATGGCCACCCGTCTGGTGCTGGCCGATCTGGCGCAGGCCTGCCAGCAGCGCAGCGGCCAGCGCATTGCCATCGAATCGGTGGGCGGTGTGGACGCGGCCAAACGCGTGCAGGCCGGTGAGGCCTTTGACGTTGTCATCCTGGCCTCGGACGCTATCGACAAGCTCATCGCTTCCGGCCACGTGCTGGCGAACAGCCGGGTGGACCTGGTGCGCTCGGGCGTGGCCGTGGCCGTGCGCGCCGGCGCGCCCAAACCCGACATCTCCAGCGAAGCCGCGGTGCGCGCAGCGGTGCTGGCCGCGCGCACTGTGAGTTATTCCACCGGCCCCAGCGGCGTGGCTCTGGCGAAACTGTTCGAGCGCTGGGGCATCGCCGAGCAGATCAAGGACCGCATCGTCACCCCGCCGCCGGGCATCCCGGTGGGCAGCCTGGTGGCCCGGGGCGAGGTGGAGTTGGGCTTCCAGCAGCTCAGCGAAATGCAGAACCTCGACGGCATCACGGTGCTGGGTGTCCTGCCGCCGGCCATCGAGATCGTCACCATCTTTTCCGGCGGCGTGTGCAGCGCCAGCCGGCAGCCCGAGGCCGTGCGCGCCATGCTGGCCCATATGGCCTCGCCCGAGGCCGCGCAAGCGAAGCGCCGCCAGGGCATGGAACCGGCTTGACCCGAATATCTGAATGACAGGAGGCTCCCCCGTGAAAAAACAACCCATGATCATCGACTGCCACGGCCACTTCACCACCGCGCCCAAGGCGCTGGAGAACTGGCGCAACCAGCAGATCGCCGGCATCAAGGACCCGGCCCTCATGCCCAAAGTGGCGGATCTGAAGATCAGCGACGACGAGCTGCGCGAGGCCATCGAGACCAACCAGCTCAAGCTGATGAAAGAGCGCGGCTCCGACCTCACCATCTTCAGCCCGCGCGCCAGCTTCAATGGCGCACCACATCGGTGACTTCAATGTCTCCAGCACCTGGGCCGCCATCTGCAACGAGCTGGTCTACCGCGTCACCCAGCTCTTCCCCGACCACTTCATCGGCGCGGCCATGTTGCCGCAGAGCCCCGGCGTGGACCCCAAGACCTGCATCCCCGAGTTGGAGAAGTGCGTCAAGGAATACGGCAACGTCGGCATCAACCTGAATCCGGATCCGTCCGGCGGTCACTGGACCAGCCCGCCGCTGACCGACAAGCACTGGTACCCCATCTACGAGAAGATGGTCGAGTACGACATCCCGGCCATGATCCACGTCTCCACCAGCTGCAACGCCTGCTTCCACACCACCGGCGCGCACTACCTGAACGCCGACACCACGGCCGTCATGCAGCTGATCCAGGGTGACCTGTTCAAGGACTTCCCCACGCTGAAGTTCGTCATCCCGCACGGCGGCGGCGCCGCGCCCTACCACTGGGGCCGTTTCCGCGGCCTGGCGCAGGAGATGAAGAAGCCGCTGCTCAGCGAGCACCTGCTCAAGAACATCTTTTTCGACACCTGCGTCTACCACCAGCCCGGCATCGACCTGCTGACCAAGGTGATCCCGGTGGACAACATCCTGTTCGCCTCCGAGATGATCGGCGCCGTGCGCGGCATCGACCCCGAGACCGGCGCCTACTACGACGACACCAAGCGCTACATCCAGGCCACGCCGCACCTCAACGAGGAGCAGCGTTTCAAGGTCTACGAGGGCAACGCCCGGCGCGTTTTCACGCGCCTGGATGCCGCCCTCAAGGCCCAGGGCAAGTAAGCGACAGCACCCGACACAAGAGAGGAAACAACCATGAGCGTCAACGCACCCCTGGGCATCGTCAAGCGCAACATCGTGCGCGCCGATGCCGCCGCCGTCGAGAAAATGGGCCAATACGGCGTGGCCACCGTGCACGAGGCCCAGGGCCGCATCGGCCTGATGCAGACCTATATGCGCCCCATCTATTCCGGCGCCAGGATCTCCGGCACCGCCGTCACCGTGCTGCTGCACCCGGGCGACAACTGGATGCTGCACGTCGTGGCCGAGCAGATCAAACCCGGCGACATCGTCGTGGCGGCCCTGTCCTCGCCCAACACCGATGGCTTCTTTGGCGACCTGCTGGCCACCAGCTTCAAGGCCCGCGGCGCCCGCGGCCTGATCATCGACGGCGGCTGCGCGACATCGCCGAACTCAAGGCCATGGATTTCCCGGTCTGGAGCCGTGCCATCAGCGCCAAGGGCACCATCAAGGCCACGCTCGGCTCGGTGAACATTCCCGTGGTCTGCGCTGGCATGATCGTCAACCCCGGTGACGCCATCGTGGCCGATGACGACGGCGTGGTCGTCGTCAACGCCGCCGATGCCCAGAAGGTCGCCGACGCCGCCGCGGCCCGCGAATCCTTCGAGGGCGAGAAACGCGCCAAGCTGGCTTCCGGCGTGCTGGGCCTGGACATGTACAAGTTCCGCGAGCCGCTGGAAAAGCTCGGCCTCAAGTACATCGACTGAGCACACCCATGAGCAAACCCACCACAGGCCCCTTCGAAAAAACCGCCGGCTGGCTGGACTGGTACACCGGCCCCAGCAAGCCGCGCTTCAAGCTGCCCGCCGGCAGCGTGGACGCGCACTGCCACGTCTTCGGCCCGGGCGCCGAGTTCCCCTACGCGCCCGAGCGCAAGTACACGCCGTGCGACGCCAGCAAGGCGCAGCTGTTCGCCCTGCGCGACCACCTGGGTTTTGCGCGCAACGTGATCGTGAGCCACTGCTACGGTGCTGACAACCGCGCCCGGTGGATGCCTGCCTTCCTCAACGGCAGCGCGTGGTGTCGCCACCGTCAAGCGCAGCGTCAGCGATGAGCTGCAGGCCCACACGCTGCCGGCGTGCGCGGTGTGCGTTTCAACGTCAAGCGCCTGGTGGACTTCACGCCCAAGGACGAGCTGATGGAGATTGCCGGCCGCATCGCCAAGCTGGGCTGGCACGTGGTGATCTATTTCGAGGCGGTGGACCTGCCCGAGCTGTGGGACTTCTTCACCGCCCTGCCCACCACGGTGGTGGTGGACCACATGGGCCGCCCCGACGTCGGCAAGCCCGTCGACGGTCCCGAGTTCGCCCTCTTCCTGAAGTTCATGCGCGAACACCAGAACGTCTGGAGCAAGGTGAGCTGCCCGGAACGCCTGTCCGTCGCCGGCCCCAAGGCCCTGAACGGCGAGCAGAATGCCTATCGTGACGTGGTGCCGTTTGCCCAGCGCATCGTGCAGGAGTTCCCGGACCGCGTGCTCTGGGGCACCGACTGGCCGCACCCGAATCTGAAGGACCACATGCCCGACGACGGCCTGCTGGTGGACTTCATCCCGCACATCGCACCCACGGCCGAGCTGCAGAAGAAGCTGCTGGTGGACAACCCGATGCGCCTGTACTGGCCGGAAGAAGTGAAATAAGGAGGCCTCATGTCGCTCGAAAAACCCTATCTGGACGTGCCTGGCACGACCATCTTCGACGCCGAACAAAGCCGCAAGGGCTACTGGCTCAACCAGTTCTGCATGAGCCTGATGAAGGCCGAGAACCGCGAGCGCTTCAAGGCCGACCAGCGCAGTACCTGGACGAATGGCCGATGACCGAAGAGCAGAAGCAGGCCGTGCTGGCCGCCGACCTGAACCGCGCCATCGCCCTGGGCGGCAACATCTACTTCCTGGCCAAGCTGGGCGCCACGCACGGCAAGAGCTTCCAGCAGATGGCCGGCTCCATGACCGGCATGACCGAGGAGGAGTACCGCGACATGATGCTCAAGGGCGGCCGTTCTGCCGAAGGCAACCGCTACACCGGCGAGAACGGCAGCGCCCAGCCGCAGAACCAGCCGCAGGGCCACGGCACCGGCAAGCTCCTCTGAAAGATTACTGACATGGCCAAGATCACCGCCTCCGTCTACACCTCGCATGTGCCCGCCATCGGCGCGGCCATCGACCTGGGCAAGACCACCGAACCCTATTGGCAGCCGCTGTTCAAGGGCTACGACTTTTCCAAGCAGTGGTTCAAGGACAACAAGCCCGACGTCGTCTTCCTGGTCTACAACGACCACGCCACGGCCTTCAGCCTGGAGATGATTCCCACCTTCGCCATCGGCACCGCCGCTGAGTACCAGCCGGCTGACGAGGGCTGGGGTCATCGCCCGGTGCCCACCGTCAAGGGCCACCCCGAGCTGGCCTCGCACATCGCGCAGTCCGTGATCCAGCAGGACTTCGACCTCACCATCGTCAACAAGATGGACGTGGACCACGGCCTGACCGTGCCGCTGTCGCTGGTCTGCGGCACGCCGCCCCAGGAGCAGTTCGAGTGGCCCTGCCCGGTGATCCCCTTTGCCGTCAACGTGGTGCAGTACCCCGTGCCCTCTGGCCGCCGTTGCTTCCAGCTCGGCCAGGCCATCCGCCGCGCGGTGGAGAGCTTCGATAAAGACCTGAACGTGCAGATCTGGGGCACGGGCGGCATGAGCCACCAGCTGCAGGGCCCGCGCGCCGGCCTGATCAACAAGGAATGGGACAACGCCTTCCTCGACCAGCTGATCGCCGACCCCCAGGGCCTGTCGGACATGCCGCACATCGACTACGTGCGCGAAGCCGGCAGCGAGGGCATCGAGCTCGTGATGTGGCTGATCGCCCGCGGCGCCATGAGTGACGTGGCCGGCAAGGGCCCGGCGCCCAAGGTCGCGCACCGCTTCTACCATGTGCCCGCGTCCAACACCGCCGTGGGTCACCTGATCCTGGAAAATCAATAAGGAACCGCCATGACCATCAAAGTCGCACTCGCCGGCGCCGGTGCTTTCGGCATCAAGCACCTGGACGGCATCAAGAACATCAAGGACGTGGAAGTCGTCTCGCTGATCAGCCGCGACCTGGAAAAAACCAAGGAAGTGGCCGACAAGTACGGCATCAAGCACGTCACCACGGATCTGGCCGACAGCCTCAAGCTCAAGGAAGTGGACGCCGTCATCCTGTGCACGCCCACCCAGATGCACGCCGCGCAGACCAAGGCCTGCCTGGAGGCCGGCAAGCACGTGCAGGTGGAAATTCCCCTGTGCGACGTGCTGAAAGAGGGTGAGGAAGTCGTCGCCCTGCAGAAGAAGGCCGGCCTGGTGGCCATGTGCGGCCACACCCGCCGCTTCAACCCCAGTCACCAGTACGTGCACAAGAAGATCCAGGCCGGCGAGTTCAACATCCAGCAGATGGACGTGCAGACCTACTTCTTCCGCCGTACCAACATGAACGCGCTGGGCCAGGCCCGCAGCTGGACCGACCACCTGCTGTGGCACCACGCCGCCCACCGTGGACCTGTTCGCCTCGGCCGGCAGCCCCATCGTGAAGGCCAACGCCATCAGGGCTGATCCACCCCACGCTGGGCATCGCCATGGACATGAGCATCCAGCTCAAGGCCGCCAACGGCGCCATCTGCACCCTGAGCCTGTCCTTCAACAACGACGGCCCGCTGGGCACCTTCTTCCGCTACATCGGCGACACGGCCACCTACATCGCTCGTTACGACGACCTCTTCAACGGCAAGGACGAGAAGATCGACGTGAGCAAGGTTGACTTCTCCATGAACGGCATTGAGCTGCAGGACCGCGAGTTCTTCGCCGCCATCCGCGAGGGCCGCGAGCCCAACGCCAGCGTGGCCCAGGTGCTGCCTTGTTACCAGGTGCTGCACCAGCTGGAGCAGCAGCTCGTTTGAGCCACTACAATGCGGGCCAGGCGCTGAGGGGCGCCTACCCGCAAAAGAGGCTCTCACCCTCACATCCTTGTTTCATATTTGACAGACCACGGTCTTCGTTTCGGCCAAATGCGGGATTGGCTGGCGACGAAACCCAGGAGTCCTGTCATGTCCCAGCTTCTTTCCGCCCAGACCCGTCGCGAGCGAATTCGCGACTACAAGCAGGCGTTCCCCCGCATGGGTGTCTACGCCGTGCGCAACACCGCGACCCAACGCGTCTGGCTGGGCGCCAGCCGCAACGTGGACGGCGCGCTCAACCGCATCCGCTTCGAGCTCGCCCAGGGCGCGCATCGCGATGCATCGCTGGCGCAGGCCTGGCGTCGGCACGGCGCCGGCGCGTTCACCTTCGAGGTGCTGGATCGCGTAAAGCAGCGTGACGACCCGGCGTTCGACTACGAGGCCGAGTTGCAGTCGCTGCTCGCGCTCTGGCGGCTGGAGCTGTCGCCCCAGGAGGCCCGCCATGAATGACTGGGACGCCTTCGACACCTGCCTGCGTCTGAACCACGCCCACGCCAGGCTGCGCCGCAAACTCGACGACGAGCTGGGAATCCGGCACGGCCTGAGTTTTGCGGACTTCGTGCTCCTGCGGGCGCTGGTCCAGGTTCCGCAGGGCTTGACGGCCCAGGCGCTGCAGGAACCGCTGGGCGTACAGCCCTCCGACGTCGTGCGGAAGGTCATCGCGCTGGAGAAGAGCGGCTGGCTCACGCGGGTGTCGGGCGCCGAGGGTCAGCGGCGCATCCAGCTTCGTGCGCCCGGCCACGGGCTCGTGTCCGAGGCCGTCGAGACCGTGGCCGCCGTCTGTGCCGCCGCCCTGGCGGCGGTGCCACGGCCCGCGCCGGCGGAGTCCGCCGTGCTGGAGGCGCTGTGCGAGAGCCCTGCGCTCGCTATCCGATGACGCCCGCCGTGCAGGAGCTCAAGATACGGGCGCGGCTGCGGCTCAATGCCGTGCGGCGCGAGGGCCGGGCGACCCGGCTGGGCGACTGCCTGCGCAGCGTGGCGCGCGAGCTGGGTTTCATGCACTGGGAGCACGCGCGCCGCGTGCTGGCCGGTGAGGCGGCGCTCGGCGACGACATGGGCACGTTCTGGCATGCCCCGCGTTGCAGTGCCATCCTCTGCCCCTGGTTCGCCGATGCACGGCTGGCTGCCGAGGCCGCACGGCGGACGCCGGGTTTCGTGCTGCCGTATCGCCGCCAGTTCGTGCTGGCGCCGGTCGACTACATCCGCGAACTGGGGCTCGATCCGGCGCTGGATGCGTGGTCCGTGCTGCAGGGCGATCTGATGGCCGGTTACGGCAGCGAGGCCTGGCGGCAGCTGTGCCGGCTCAGGCTGCAATGCCCGCAGGATACCTTCGAGCGGCGGTAAAGTTCCGTATCCGCTGTATTCATTTACCCACGATATTTCCCATGCAAACACGTCAACTCGGTCCTTTCCAGGTCTCCGCCCTCGCGCTGGGCTGCATGAGCCTGAGCTACGCCTACGGCGTGCCGCCCGCGCCCGAGCACGGCGAGCGCGTGCTGCTGGCCGCGCTGGACGCCGGCGTCACCCACTTCGACACCGCAGCCCTCTACGGCTTCGGTGTCAACGAGCAGCTCGTAGGCCGTGTGCTCAAGGCGCACCGCAGCAAGATCGTGCTGGCCAGCAAGGGCGGCATGGCCGGCGTGGACCTGGCGGGCGACGGCAAGCTGGTGCGCGTCATCGACGGCCGGCCCGAAGCCATCCGCAAGAACTGCGAAGACAGCCTGCGCCGCCTGGGCACGGACGTGATCGACCTCTATTACCTGCACCGCTGGGACAAGAAAGTGCCCATCGAAGACAGCGTGGGCGAACTCTCGCGCCTGGTCGAGCGCGGCCATGTGCGCGCCATCGGCCTGAGCGAAGTGTCGGCCGCCACCTTGCGCCGCGCGCACGCCGTGCACCCGATCGCCGCCCTGCAGACCGAGTACTCGCTCTGGACGCGCAACCCCGAGATTGCCGTGCTGCAGGCTTGCCGCGAACTCGGCGTGAGCTTCGTCGCCTTCAGCCCGGTGGCGCGCGGCTTTCTGAGCGGCAAGTTGCGCGACGTGGCGACGCTGGACGCCAAGGACATCCGCCACGGCATGCCGCGCTTCGAACCGGCCCACTACGCCGGCAACCTCAAGCTGCTGCCGGCCTACGAGGCCGTGGCGCAGGAAGCCGGCTGCACCCCGGCCCAGCTGGCCCTGGCCTGGCTGCTGCACAAGGACAGCAACGTCATCCCGCTCTTCGGCACCACCAGCCTGGCACACCTGGCCGAGAACCTGGCCGCCGCCGACGTCCAGCTCAGCCCGGCGCTGATGGCCAAGGCGGAGCGCCTGATCAACCAGCGGACCGTGGTGGGCAACCGCTACAGCGTACAAAGCAACCGCGAAGTCGACACCGAGGTGTTTTGATCATGACCACCACCCTCATGCTCCTGCCCGGCCTCAACTGCGACGCCGCCGTCTGGGCGCCGCAAGTCGCCGCCCTCCAAGGCCAGGCCCGTTGTGTCATTCCCGCCTGGGGCCTGCGTGAATCCCTCACCACCATGGCCCAGCAGGTTCTGGCCGAGGCGCCTACGGTGCGCTTCAGCGTCGCCGGCCACTCCATGGGCGGCCGTGTGGCGCTGGAAGTCATGCGCCTGGCGCCGCAGCGTGTGGAGCGCCTGGCGCTGCTGAGCACGGGCACCAACCCGCTGGCCGCAGGCGAGGCGGGCGAGAAAGAGAAAGCCGGTCGTCTGGCCCTGCTCAAGATCGCGCGTGAGCAAGGCATGCGTGCCATGGCGCAAGAGTGGGCCAAGGGCATGGTGCACCCGGAGCGCATCGGCACACCGCTGTTCGAGCAGGTGCTCGACATGTTCGAGCGCGGCAGCGCCGCCCAGTACGCGGCCCAGATCCATGCGCTGCTCAACCGCCCCGACGCCGCGCCCCTGCTGCCCACCGTCCAATGCCCCACGCTGGTCCTGACCGGCCGAGACGACGCCTGGAGCGGCCCCGCCCAGCACCAGACCATGGCCGCCGCTATCCCCGGCGCCCGGCTCGTCATCGTCGAGCACTGCGGCCACATGTGCACCCTGGAGCAGCCGCAGGCGGTGAGTGCGGCGCTGGCCGCCTGGCTGCGGCGTTGATCTCCTCCTAGGGTTTGCCCGGCCCGGACTGGCGGCTCGGGGCGGCTCGCCTAGAATGGCCGAGCAGGGGAGACCAATGACGCCAGAAGCCCGCGCCCGCCAGAACATCGACGCGCTGCTGCAGCAGGCGGGCTGGCACGTCTGCTCCCTGGCCGATGCCAACATCCATGCCGCCACCGGCGTGGCCATCCGCGAATTCCCCCTCAACTCTGGCTTCGGTTATGCCGACTATCTGCTGTATGTGAACGGCAAGGCCGCCGGCGTGATCGAAGCCAAGAAGGAAGGGGCGACGCTGACCGGCGTGGAAGTGCAGTCCGCCCGCTACGCCCAGGGTCTGCCCGCTGCCTTGCCGGCCTGGCGCCGGCCCTTGCCCTTTCTGTTCGAGTCCACCGGGGTCGAGACCCATTTCACCAACGGCCTGGACCCGCAGCCGCGCGCCCGCCACGTCTTTGCCTTCTTTCGCCCCGAGCTGCTGGCCCAGTGGTTGACCTATTTGCCGGCACAGGGGGCTTCCAACACGGTGCTGGAAGAACCCGGCGCCTCCGCCACCTTTTTGGCCCGCCTGCAGCACATGCCCCAGCTCGTCACCGAATGGGGCACGGGCGGCGCCCACTACCAGCTCTGGCCCGCGCAGATCCAGGCCATCAACAACCTGGAAAAGAGCCTGGCCGCCAACAAACCCAAGGCCCTGATCCAGATGGCCACCGGCAGCGGCAAGACCTTCACCAGCATCAGCTTCATCTACCGCCTCATCAAGTTCGCCGGCGCACGGCGTGTGCTGTTTCTGGTGGACCGGGGCAACCTGGCACGCCAGACCAAAAAGGAGTTCGACGCCTACGCCTCGCCGCACAACAACTTCAAGTTCGGTGAGGAATACATCGTCCAGCACCTGCAGAACAACCAGCTCGACAGCAGCGCGCGCGTGGTCATCTGCACCATCCAGCGCATGTTCTCCATGCTCAAGGGCCGCCCGCTGGCGGAAGAGGCCGACGAAGAAAGCACCGCCGGCCTGGAGGGCTTGTTCAAAGACCCGGAGCCCATCCGCTACAACCCGGCCATCCCCATCGAGTCGTTTGACATCGTGGTCACGGACGAAGCCCACCGCAGCATCTACAACCTGTGGCGCCAGGTGCTGGAGTACTTCGACGCCTACCTCATCGGCCTCACCGCCACGCCCAACAAGCAGACCTTCGGTTTCTTCAACCAGAACCTGGTGATGGAATACAACCACGCCCAGGCCGTAGCCGACGGCGTCAACGTCAACTACGACGTCTACCGCATCAAGACCGAGGTGACGGAGGCCGGCGCGAAGGTGGACAGGGGCTACTGGCTGGAGACCATGGACCGCGCCACCCGCCGCCGCGCCGCCTGGCAGCTGGACGAAGACTTCGAGTACGACCCCACCGAGCTGGACCGCGCCGTGCAGACGCCCGACCAGATCCGCACGGTGGTGCGCACCCTGCGCGACCGCTGGCAGAGCGACCTCTTTCCCCAGCGTGAAGAGCTGCCCAAGACCCTGGTCTTCGCCAAGGACGACAACCACGCCGAAGCCATCGTGCAGATCCTGCGCGAGGAGTTTGGCCGCGGCAACGAGTTCGCGCAGAAGATCACCTACCGGACCACAGGCACCACACCCGAGCAGCTCATCAAGGACTTCCGCACCGCCTACTACCCGCGCGTGGCGGTGACCGTGGACATGATCGCCACCGGCACCGACATCAAACCGGTGGAAATCGTGGTCTTTATGCGCAGCGTCAAGAGCCGCAGCTTCTTCGAGCAGATGAAGGGCCGGGGCGTGCGCGTCTGCAACCCCACCGACCTGGCCGCCGTGAACCCCGGCGCCCATGTGGTGAAAGACCACTTTGTCATCGTCGACGCCGTGGGCGTGTGCGAACGCGACAAGACCGACAGCCGCCCCATGGACCAGAAGAAGAGCGTGCCGCTGGACAAGCTGCTGCAGGCCGTGGCCCTGGGCAATGTGGAAGACGAAGTCCTCTCAAGCGTGGCCGCGCGCCTGGCCCGGCTGGACCGTGACCTGGGCGAGGCCGACCACGCCAAGGTGCTGCAGGCCAGCGGCGGCCACACCCTGCAAAGCCTGGCGCGTGGTTTGGTGGAAGCCCTCAACATCGATCCCACACAAGACATGCCGCCCGCGCAGATGGAGGAGCGCCTGCGCCAGGCCGCCAAGCCCTTCAGCAACCCCAAACTGCGTGACCTGATCCTGCAACTGCGCCAGAAGGCCGACCTGGTGGTGGACACCGTCACACAAGACAGTCTCATCGCCGCCGGTTTCGCCGAAGGCTCCGACCGCGCCAAGGACCTGGTGCATAGCTTCGAGGCCTTCATCCAGCAGCACAAAGACGAAATCACCGCGCTGCAGATCCTCTACAGCCGGCGGTATTCGGTTGAAATGCAGCGCGCGCCGCTCATGTTTGAGCAACTCAAGGCCCTGGCCGACGCCCTGCATGCGCCGCCTCATCTACTGGACGAAACCGCGCTCTGGCAGGCCTACGCGGCGCTGCAGAAGGGCCGGGTCAAAGGCGCCAGCCAACGCCGGCTGCTGACCGACCTGGTGAGCCTGGTGCGCTTTGCCATGCAGCAAGACAATGAGCTGGTGCCTTACCCCGAGCGCGTGCAGGCCAACTTCAAGGCCTGGCTGGCGCAGCACGGCCAACCCTTTACGCAAGAACAACAACACTGGCTGGAAATGATCCGCGACCACATCGCCGCCAACCTCGGCATCGAGATAGAAGACTTTGAATACGCGCCCTTCAACAGCGAAGGCGGGCTGGGCAAGGTGCACCAGCTCTTTGGCGCGGAGCTGCCCAAGGTGATTGAGGAACTGAATCGGGAGTTGGCGGCGTGAGCGGATGGGATGCTGTGCAGATCGCGGATGTCACTACCAAGGTTGGAAGTGGCGCAACGCCAAAAGGGGGGGAGGCCGCTTACAAGGCTTCAGGGACGCCGCTTATCCGTTCGATGAACGTCCACTTCGATGGATTTCGAGAGGACGGTCTTGCCTTTATCGACGACGAGCAGGCGGCTGCATTGAAGAATGTCGAAGTACGCGCTGGAGATGTACTGCTAAACATTACAGGCGCCTCCATCGGAAGAGTGACGGTTGCACCATCCCATATGGACGGCGCGCGTGTCAACCAGCACGTCTGCATTATTCGACCTGACAAGCGACTCGATCCATCATTTTTGCGCTGGTTCCTTGCATCGCCACATCAACAGAAACTCATCAACTCCGTTGAATCTGGCGCAACACGGCAGGCATTAACGAAAGAGAAAATTCTGGGGTTTGAAGTACCGCTGCCGGTGCTGGACGCACAGCGGGGGATCGTCGCTGAAATCGAAAAACAGTTCTCCCGCCTCGACGAAGCCGTCGCCAACCTCCAGCGCGTCAAAGCCAACCTCAAACGCTACAAAACCGCCGTCCTCAAAGCCGCCGTCGAAGGCCGCCTCGTCGAAACCGAAGCCGAACTCGCCCGCCGCGAGCGGCGCAGTTACGAAACAGGCGAACAACTGCTGCAGCGCATCCTTACGGCGAAGCGTAATGAGTGGGCAGGCAAGGGTAAATACAAAGAACCAACTCCCGCTAGCACCGCCGTTTTGCCGGCATTGCCCGAAGGTTGGACGTGGGCGACCATGCCGCAACTTGGTGAGCTGAATCGCGGGAAATCCAAACACAGGCCACGGGATGACGCAGCCTTGTACGGCGGACCGTATCCGTTCATTCAAACGGGGGATGTTCGCCGTTCGGATGGTTCGATTACGGAATACACACAGACCTATAGCGAATTCGGCTTGAAACAAAGTCGTCTTTGGCCTGCAGGCACGTTGTGCATCACCATTGCCGCAAACATTGCAGAAACTGGGATTCTGAAGCTGGAGGCATGTTTCCCTGACAGCGTGGTAGGGTTTGTTTCTCATCAAGGCAGTCCGACTACCGAATACGTGGAGTACTTCGTCAGGACGGCCAGGGAAGGACTAGATCGGTTTGCGTCGGCAACAGCCCAAAAGAACATCAATCTTGAAGTACTGGAAGCGGTTGCTGTTCCAACGCCACCTCTGGCGGAGCAGCGTCGCATCACCGATGAAGTTGAGCGTCGCTTATCCATCGTCCGCGAAGTCGAAGGCGAGGTTGATGCCAACCTCCAGCGTGCACAGGCGCTACGGCACGCGGTGTTGAGCAAGTCATTTGCCACATAGCAGAAACCAGGGAGAGATGATCATGAGCATTCAATCGCTTTACAACGAATTGGAGGCAACGCGGGTCTCCTGGTCTTCTCTGAATGATTTGTTGGTTCAGGGGAAGTATGACTTCAGCCGGCAGCGTCCGCTACTAGAACAACAATCAATGGACGTATTCCGGCGGCGCGTCGATCTGGTCCTGGAATCGATGTTTGCGTTGCGCCCGAAAGATGATGCTGACATTGGCTATCTGGTCATTGGCGCGCGATCGGCCGAATTACGTGGGCATGTGCAGAACTTTCTACGCCATGCTGAATCGACGCTGAGCCAGATCCGATCCCAGTGGCGCGAGGGGGCTTCCATCAAAGATGGGAATGACAGCTTCCTTTGGCAGTTGTTCGATGGGACGAGTAACTATGCCAACGTGGATGTCACTGGAAATTTCCAGCAAATGCATCCGTCTCTCAATTTTCTCGTCGGTGCCGTCGGTTCGATGCTGGCGCTATGCAGTGCGTCCTCGGTCGGCGATTTGTCGGTGCGGGCCGAGGCTCTTGGCTCGGCTGTTCGTGACGCTGAGGCGTTTCGCCGTCAAGCCGAGAAGATGGCAAAGAGTGCTGATTCCAGTGCCTCGCGGGCGAGTGAGCAAGAGAAAACGGTACAAGGAATCCTGACCCAGGCGGAAACGGCGCTTTCAAAGCTCAGGGAGCTCCAGACCCAGGCGAATACTGACTTGGGTGCTGTGACGAACTTGGTTGAACAGATCAAGACTGTCGGTGCCAATTCGGAGAAGCTCGACGCGCTCGTGTCTTCCTACATGAGCAAATTCGAGGCTTTTCAGAAAGAGTTGGATGCGCGAAATCAGGAATTCCAGAAGTTTCAAACTGATTCGCAGAGGGCGCAAGCTGAGAATCAGGCGCGCGAAAAGGAAATTGACCGTCTGACTGCACATGCCGATGCCATGATTAGCGGCGCTACGACAGCAGGCCTCGCAAACAGCCTCGAAATGACCCGAAAGCGTTATGAAGAGCGCATGAATTCTGCACGTCGCGGTTTTCAGTTGTCTGTGGCCTTCCTGGTGGTTTCCGCTGTTCCGCTTGCTGCACATCTGCTGCCGGGGATCTTCGGCGATTGGTTCCCGAAGGTTGCCGAGGCCAATCACACGAGTTGGTATGGAGTCCTTGGCAAGGTGCTGCTCATGGTTCCCGCCACATGGTTGACTGGCTTCTATACAAAGTCATTTGCAGACTTCTTTCACTTGGAGCGTGAGTACGCGCACAAGGCTGCATTGGCAATGTCTGTGGATGGCTTCAAGCGACAAGCTCCGAAATACGAAGAGGAGATCACGGCAGAGGTTTTCCTGGAGATCAGAAATAACCCCGCGAAGGGAGCGAAGGTTGAACCTGCTAGCCACCCGCTGTACGACGTGCTGTCCAAGGCAGTGGACAAAGTGCTTAAGAAGGACAAGGAATGAGCAACCCATTCTCTCTCCGCATCTTTGTTGCTGACGGCGACCCGGATGGCCTGCGCCTCGTCGAGCGATCCAATTGGGTCGGCAAGGCGCTGATGTTTCCGCGCGCCTTGCTGCCGCAGGTGAAGCAACGGCCAGAGCTAAGCCAAACCGGCGTGTACTTGCTGTTGGGGCCGCGTGAAGACGGAGAGGGCGACATGCTTTATGTGGGTGAGGGCGACCCCATTCGCCCGCGGCTGGAGAGTCATTACGCGCAGAAGGATTTCTGGACCCGCGCGGTCTGCTTTGTCGCCACCCCGGGGCAGCTGAACAAGGCGCATGTGCAGTTTTTGGAGGCCAGCCTGATTCGCCTGGCTAAAGCCGCCAAGCGGCTGCCGCTGGATAACGCCAACCAGCCGATGGAGCCGAGCTTGAGCGAGGCGGACCGGGCCGATATGCAGGTGTTCCTGGACAACATGCTGGGCATGCTGCCGGTGTTGGGTGTGCATGCGTTTGAGCAGGCAACGAGGGCGCAGGCGCCCTTGGCACCGGTGCTGACGTGCAAGGGCAAGGGGGTGGCGGCCACGGGCTATGAGGCCAGTCAGGGCTTTGTGGTCAAGGCCGGTTCGCAGGCGGTGGCAGAGACGGTGCCGTCCATGCAGCAGTATGTGCGCGGCATGTACGACCTGCGGCAGGAGCTGATTGCCAACGGCGTCTTGGCGCTGGACGGCTCGGGCTACCGATTCACGCAGGACTACTCTTTCAGCTCCCCCAGCACCGCGGCGGCGGTGATTCTGGGGCGCAGCGCCAACGGCCGCATCGAGTGGAAAGACGCCAAAGGGCGGACGTTGAAGGAGCTGCAGGAGGCGGAGGCGGGCGCTTGAGTCAGGGCGTAGAACCGGCTGACGGCCGGCGTGAGCCGTAGCCTGTGCTGGCTCCAGACCCGAGAGCGCATCGCTTCGAGAGCGGTCCGAACCATCCCCTGTTCGAATGAGTACTCCAATTCACTCTCTTTCGCTCCAATTCACTCTCTTTCATGCGGCACGTCCTTGATGGCACTCCGAGAGAGGGGCGATTGGGGGCCTTTGGCTGGGCTGCGCCAGTGATCTTGTCCAATGCGCCGCCTTGTTCAATTTTTGTGAACAAGGTCTATGCGTGAACAAGGCAGCCCGTGGGGCTGCGGCCAGCCGGCCTTGTTTGTCCAATATTGACTCTTGTCCACTAATCTTGGACAATTCAAATTAATGGACAAAAAGACTGCCATTCCCGAAGCCGAACTCCTGCCCGCCGCGCTGGCCGCCGCGCGCGGCCTGGGGCTGGACGCCGATCTGGCCCCGGCCGGGCGTGGCATGGCCGGGGCGGATGGGGTGGTGCGTCTGGGCCATGGTGGTAAGACCCAGCGCTATGTGGCGGAGGTGAAGCGGCAACTGCGGCCGGCCACGCTGGGGGCGGCGCTGCATCAGCTGGACCGGCAGGCTGAGGCGCACAAACTGCCGGGCCTGCTGGTGGCGGACTACATCGCGCCGGACCTGGCCGAAACCCTGCATGCGCAGGGCCGCGCTTTCCTGGACACGGCGGGCAATGCCTATCTGCAGCAGCCGGGTGTGCTGCTGTGGGTGACGGGCCGCAAGCCCGTGCGCAAGGCGGCAGCGCTGCAGCTGGGCCGGGCCTTCCAGCCTACGGGCCTGCAGGTGCTGTTTGCGCTGCTGTGCCACCCGGAGTGGGTGAACCTGCCGTACCGTGAACTGGCAGCCCGCGCCGGGGTGGCGCACGGCACGGTGGGCTGGGCCATGGGCGACTTGATAGAGCAGGGCTTTGTGACGGAACTCAAGGGCAAGCGCGGCACGCGCCGCCTGTATCAGGGTGAGCGCCTGCTGGCGCTGTGGACGGACGCCTATGCCCGCCAGCTGCGCCCGCGCACGCTGCTGGGCCGCTACCACGTGCCCACGCTGGACGGCTGGCCGGACTGGCCGCTGGACAAACACGCGGCCCAGTGGGGCGGCGAGCCGGCCGCGGCGCTGCTGACGCGCTACCTGAAGCCGGGCGAACTGACGCTGTATGCGGACAAGCTGCCCGGCCTGCTGGCGGCCAAATACAAGTTCACAAAGGAGCCCGCGCCGGGGCGCACGGCGGTAGTGGAGGTGCGCCGGCGCTTTTGGCATTTTCCCGAAGACGGTGCCGAGCCTTGCGTGCCGCCGGTGCTGGTCTATGCCGATCTGCTGGCCACCGGCGACGCCCGGTGCATAGAGACAGCCAAGCGCCTGTATGACGAGCATGTGGTACGACTTGTCCGCCAAGCCTGAGCTGCAGCCGCTGGCTGAAGTGGTGCGCCCCTTGCAGGAAGAGGCTGCCAGGTTGGACGCGCAGGTTTTTCTGATGGGGGCCGCAGCGCGCGATGTGCTGCTGTTGCATGTGTATGGCATCGACACCAAGCGCCTGACCGAAGACATGGACTTTGGCGTGATGGTGCGCGACTGGACGACCTTTGACGCCTTGCGCCAGGCCTTGCTGGCCGGCGGCGCGTTTGAAGCCCGGCACAAGGACGCCACGCACAAGCTCTGGCACCGGTCCGGCCGGCCGCTGGACATCGTTCCGTTTGGCGGCGTGGAGCGGCCAGACCGCACGCTGGCCTGGCCGCCCGAAGAGCAGACCGTGTTCGACTGCTTTGGCATGCGTGAGGCCATGGCCTCTGGCCACGAGGTGCGCTTGCCCGGTGGCGCCAGCATCCGGGTGGCCAGCGTGCCGGCCCTGGCGCTGCTGAAGGTCACGGCCTGGCAGGACCGCAAGCTGACCCATCCCGGGCGCGATGCGGGCGACTTGATGCTCTACCTGGGCCACTATCTGGACTGCGACATGTACGACCATGCGGCCCGCTACTACCCGGGTGTGTTCGACGCGCCGGATTTCGAGCATGAAGTGGCAGGTGCCAGAATCCTGGGCCGCGATCTGCGGCAGCTGCTGGACGAGGCCGCCACAGCGCGTGTGCTGGCCATCCTGCAGCCCGAAGCGGATGAACAGGGCCAGCGTCTGCTGGCTCAGCAATCCAGGCTGCAGACGGGCCTGGCGGTGAGAATGATTGCCGGCCTGTGCGAAGGCCTGCAACAAGCGAAAAGACCGACTGAATGAACACTTCCACCCTCGTCCAGAAACTCTGGAACTACTGCAATGTGCTGCGCGACGACGGCATGAGTTATGGCGACTACGTGGAGCAGCTGACCTATCTGCTGTTCCTCAAGATGGCTGACGAGCGCGCGCAGCCGCCGTACAACCAGGCCAGCATCGTGCCCGGGGCCTATTCCTGGCCCTCGCTGCTGGCCAAGGACGGCGACGCGCTGTTTGACCACTATCGCCACGTGCTGGAAGCGCTGGGCCAGCAGAAGGGCACGCTGGGCCTGATCTTCGGCAAGGCGCAGAACAAGTTCCAGGACCCGGCCAAGCTGCGCCGCGTGATCGTGGACCTGATCGACGCCGAGACCTGGACCATCCTGGGCGCCGACGTGAAGGGCGACGCCTACGAGGGCCTACTGGAGAAGAACGCGCAGGACACCAAGAGCGGCGCCGGCCAGTACTTCACGCCGCGTGCGCTGATCCAGGCCATGGTGGACTGCATCGCGCCGCAGCCGGGCGAGCGCATTGCCGACCCGGCCTGCGGCACGGGCGGCTTCCTGTTCGCGGCCCACAACTACATGGTGGCGCACAACAAGAACCTTACGCGCGACCAGCTCAAGCATCTGAAGGAAAAGGCCTTCACCGGCTACGAGCTGGTGCATGCCACGGCGCGCGTGTGCGCCATGAATCTGCTGCTGCACGGCATCGGCTCCGAAAAGTCGGTGCCGGTGGTGGTGGGTGATGCGCTGGGGGCGGACCCTGGAGAGAAGTATGAGGTGGTGCTGGCCAACCCGCCCTTCGGCAAGAAGAGCAGCACGGTGATCGTGGGCGAAGACGGCCGCACCAGCACCGAGAAGGACACCATCGAGCGCGACGATTTCTGGGCCACCACCAGCAACAAGCAGCTCAACTTTGTGCAACACATCAAGACGCTGCTGGCCACCCACGGCCGCGCGGCGGTGGTGCTGCCGGACAACGTGCTGTTCGAGGGCGGGGCGGGCGAGACCATCCGCCGCAAGCTGCTGCACGAGTGTGACCTGCATACGCTGCTGCGCCTGCCCACGGGCCTGTTCTATGCCCAGGGCGTGAAGGCCAATGTGCTGTTCTTCGACAAGAAGCCGGCCAGCGAAACGCCGTGGACCAGGCAGCTCTGGATCTACGACCTGCGCACCAACAAGCACTACACGCTCAAGACCAATCCGCTGCAGCGCGCCGATCTGGACGAGTTCGTCAGCCTCTACCACGTGGGCCAACGCCAGAAGCGCAAGCCCACCTGGAGCACCGAGAACCCCGAAGGGCGCTGGCGCTCCTACAGCTACGACGAGCTGGTGGCGCGGGACAAGGCCAGCCTGGACATCTTCTGGCTCAAGGACGAGTCCCTCGCCGACAGCGACAACCTGCCGCCGCCTGAGGTGATTGCCCAGGAGATTGTCGAAGACCTGCAGGCGGCGCTGGAACAGTTCAAGCTGATCGCGGGTGATCTGGCCGGTGATGTGGAGGAGGCCGCCTAGCAACGCCCCGGGCGCTGGGACCATCCCCTCGCCCATGCTTCAGCTTGACCGCTGAAACAAAACGAAATAAACCGCGACCTCCCTGCAACCTGCCGGCGCGCAAGCGCCGGCACCATGACGGTCATGTTCAACCACGCCCCGACTAGGAGCCCGTCATGAAACCCTGGATCAAACGCAGCCTGATCGCACTCACCTCCGCCACCGTCGTGCTCGGTGGCCTCACCGCCTGCGGTTCGCGCGGGGACCATGCCCGCGGCTGGAGCGACGAACGCGTCACCGAGGCGCGCGGCAGGATGGTCGAGAAAATCAGCGACAAGCTGGAGCTCAACGCCGGGCAGAAGGCCAAGCTGGAAGTGCTGGCCGACGAGATGGTGGCCTCGCGCAAGGCCATGCGCGGCGAGTCGGGCGACTTCCGCAACGATCTGCAGGCGCTGATCGCCGCTGACAAGTTCGACCGCACCAAGGCGCAGCAGATGCTCGACCAGAAGACCCAGGCCCTGCAGGGCTCCGGGCCGAAGGTCCTGGCCGCCTTTGGTGACTTCTACGACAGCCTGAACCCCGAGCAGCAGAAGCAGGTGCGCGAGAGGCTGGAGCGCCGCGGCCATGGCTGGTGGGGCCGTGGCTGACGCCATCCACGCGATCGCCCGGCAGGGCCGCCCGCACACGGCGGCCTTGCTGGCCGACGCCGAGGACCCGCACGCCGAGCTGCTGGCCCTGTTCTGGGGACCGCGGTTCGACCGGGAGCACGCGCTGGCCCTGTGGGCGCGGTTCTCCCAGCGCCAGCCGGTGGAGGCCGTTCCCCTGCTGCCCGAGCTGCTGTCGGTGGGCGAGCGCTTCGACGCCCTGGCGCGGACCGAGAAGGACCGGCTGCGCCGCTTGATCGTCCGCCACCGGGCTCTGTCAGAATGAAACGATGAGCCGCATCCTGCTGATCGACGACGACGAGAACCTGGGGCCGCCGCTGGCCACCTACTTCCAGCGCTTCGAACTGCAGCTGGTGCACGCCACCCGGCCCAGCGCCGGGCTTGCGCTGTTGCGGGCCGGGGGCTTCGATGCGGCCATACTCGACGTCATGTTGCCCGAGATGGACGGCTTCGAACTGTGCCGCACCATCCGCAAGGAGAGCGACATTCCGATCGTCATGCTGACTGCCCGTGGCGAGGTGATGGACCGGGTGGTGGGCCTGGAGCTGGGGGCGGACGACTATCTGCCCAAGCCCTTCGAGCCACGCGAGCTGGTGGCCCGTCTCCAGACCGTGCTGCGCCGGCGCAAGCCCAATGGCAACGGACACGCTGCCGTGCCCGGCGCCGCGCCCACGTTGAAGTTCGAGGGGCTGGAGGTCGACATGGCCCGCCGCGCCGTGCGGCGCGCGGGGCAGGAGGTCGAGCTGACCGGCACCGAGTACGAACTGCTGTTGATGCTGGCGCGTGAGCCGGGCCGCGTGTTCAGCCGCGACGACATCCTCAACCAGTTGCGCGGCCACGAGGCCGATCTCTACACCCGTGCCGTCGACATCGTGGTCAGCCGCCTGCGCAAGAAGCTGGAGCCGCTCGATTGCATCAAGACCCTGCGCAACGCGGGTTACTCGTTGGCGCTGGGGCGGGAGGGCGAATGAGCCGGCGCAAGGCATCGGCCTGGCGTCGCGCCAAGCACCGCGTCGCGCATTCGATCAAGCTGCGCATGGTGCTGGTGTTCCTGCTGCTGGCAGCGGCGATGACCTTCGTGTTCATCACAGGTGCGCAGAAGGCCTTCACCATGGGTTGGCGCGAGGCGGCGCGGCCCATCCTCATGGACTACGTGGACCGTCTCGCCGCGGAAGTGACCGCCGGTGGGCCGACACCCAGTGTGGAACGCGCCCAAGCCATCACCGAGCGCCTGCCGCTGACCGTGCGCATCGAGGGGCCGGTCATCCACTGGGCCTCGCACCCCGATGCCAGGCCATCGAACAGGGAGTGGGGTGGCGGCAAGGACTGGCCCGTCCTTCTGCACCGCCAGAGCGCTGACGGACATCGCATCGAGTTCGGCATCAACGGCGAGGCCTTCGAGCGCAAGCCGCGCTTGATCGGCTACGCGCTGGGTGCCCTGCTGGCGCTCACCTTGCTGGCCTGGCTCTACGTGCGCCGCGTGCTCAAGCCGCTGGACGCCATAGGCGAAGGCGCGCGGCGTTTCGGCCGGGGCGACTTCAGCCAGCCGATTCCGACGCGCGGCCGCCATGGCCCGGACGAACTGGGCGAGCTCGCACAAACCATCAACACCATGGGCCAGGACATCCACCAGATGCTCGAAGCCAAGCGCGCCCTGCTGCTGGCGATCAGCCACGAACTGCGCAGCCCGCTCACCCGCGCGCGGCTGAACGCCGAGTTGCTGCCTGAGACCGAAGAGATCCACCCGCAGCGCGCTGCGCTGCTGCGTGACCTGCAGGGCATGGCCGCGCTGATCAGTGACCTGCTGGAGAGCGAGCGCCTGTCAGGGAGCCACGTCGTTCTGCAGCGCGCGCCGACCGACGTGGTCGCGCTGGCGCGAGAGGTGGTGGGCGAGCTGCAGGTCTCCCATGCGGGCGCGGCACGCGTGACGGTGTCGGCACCCGAAGGCATGCGGCCGGTGTCGGTGGACGCCTCGCGTGTGCGCCTGCTGCTGCGCAACCTGGTCGACAATGCGCTGCGGCATGGCGCCGAGGCTGCTCTTGCGCCGGTGGTCACGCTGTCGGCGAGCGCCGATGTGCTGAGCATCGAAGTGCGCGACCACGGTCCCGGTGTGCCTGAGGAACAACTGTCGCAACTGGCACAGGCCTTCTACCGACCCGACAGCGCCCGCACCCGCAGCGCCGGCGGCGTGGGCCTGGGCCTGTACCTGTGTCGGCTGATGGCCCAGGCACACGGCGGCACGTTCGCGGTGCGCAACGCGCAGCCGGGTCTGGCCGTGACGGTGACGCTGCCCGCCTGAGGTCGACCCCGATCAGCGGGGCAGCAGGCTGCCCAGATCGAACGCCAGGTCACCCGCCTGCTGCGGCGTGGGCGACACCCCCGCATCGAGCAGCTTGCGCACCTGCAGGTGGTCCTTGCTGGCGTTGACGCTGTCGGCGGCGATGAGTTGGTCGCCCTTGTAGTGGTAGACGGTGAAGCTGCCGGCCGCCATGTCACCCCGCACGGCCCAGTGGTCCGCGCCCATGGACAGGCCGGCCATCTGCAGTTTCTTGTCGTACTGGTCGCTCCAGAACCAGGGTGTGGCGGTGAAGGGACGCTCCTGGCCCAGCAGGGCGGCGGCGGCGCTTTTGCCTTGTTCGGTGGCATTGTTCACCGACTCCAGGCGCAGCAGGCTGCCGTCGGGCTGGCGGCGTGCGGTGCAGTCGCCGGCGGCGACGATTGATGTGTCGCTGGTGCGGCCACAGGCGTCGACCACGATGCCGCGCTCGCACTCCAGGCCGGCGGCGCGGGCGAGCTCGTCGTTGGCGCTGACGCCGACGCCTACCACCACCAGGCCGGCCGGGTACACCGTGCCGTCATTCAAACGCACGCCGGTGACGGTGTTGCTCGCATCGTGTTCGATGGCCGCGATCTGCGCGCCCAGCACCAGTTGCACGCCGTGGTTGCGGTGCAGTTGGGCGTACCAGTCGGACAGCATGGGCGCGAGCACGCGGCCCAGCAGGCGCGGCGCGGCTTCCAGCACGGTGACGGCCAGGCCCTTCTTGCGCGCGGTGGCGGCCACTTCCAGGCCGATGAAACCGCCGCCGATCACGACGACGGGCAAGGTCTGCTCCAGGCACACGGCCAGGCGGGTCGCGATGGCGCTGGCATCGTCACGCGAGCGCAAGGCCAGCACGCCCGTGGCGCCGGCACCCGGCAGGGGCAGGCTGCGCGGGGTGGAGCCGGTGGCCAGCACCAGGCCGCTGTAGGGCAGGGTGCTGCCGTCGGCGAGCCGCACGGTTTTGGCCGCGCGGTCGATGGCGGCCACGCGGCTGCCGGTGCGCAACTCGATGTTCTTGCGCGCCAGCATCTCGGGCGCGCGCATCACCAGTTGTGCGGCGTCCATCTCGCCGGCCAACCAGGCCTTGGACAGGGGCGGGCGGTGGTAGGGGCCGTGGGGTTCGTCACCGAGCAGGGTGATGGGGCCTTGGTGGCCGCCGGCGCGCAGGGCCTCGGCGGTCTGCACGGCGGCCTGGCCGGCGCCGATGATCAGGATGGGAGCAGTCATGCGACCGATCTTATTCCTGGGTCGCGGGCAGGCTGACGATCAACCCTTCGAGTTTGGGGGATGCCTTGATCTGGCAGGCCAGGCGGCTGTTGGGTTTGCGCTCGGCGGCCACGTTTTCCAGCATGGCGAGTTCGTTCTCGCTGGCCGGCGCCAGGTCGCCCAGGCGCGATTCGTCCACATAACAGTGACAGGTGGCGCAGGCGCAGGAGCCGCCGCATTCGCCCAGAATGCCGTCGATGCCGTTGGTGGTGGCGCCCTGCATCAGGCTCCAGCCGTCGGGCAGGTTGACGGTGGTGGATTGCCCCGAGGCTTCGACGTAGGTGATGTTGGCCATGGATGTGTCTCCGAGAAGTTCAAATGGCGACCGCCTGCAGGGGCAGGCGGTCGCGGGTTGCGGTTGTCAGGGGCTTATTGGGCCACAAGATCCAGACGCAGCGGGCTGCGGAAGGTGGACGAGGGCATCCAGGGCAGTTGGTCGGCCAGGCGTTTGTAGTCGGGCACGACCTTGTGGAACTCCTCGAAGGCGATCTTCACCGACAGGCGCGCGATGGCGGTGCCCAGGCAGGCGTGCACACCGCCACCGAAGCCCAGGTGGCCGCGCGGCTTGCGTGTGATGTCGTACACGTCGGGGTTGGGGTACTGGCGCTCGTCGCGGTTGCCCGAACCGTAGGCCAGGCAGACGAAGTCGCCCTCCTTCATGGTCTGGCCGTGGATCGTGACGTCCTTCATGAGGCGGCGGCGGAAGCGCTGGGCCGAGGTGTTGTAGCGCAGGCTTTCCTCGATGGCGTCGGCCAGCAGCTCGGGCTTGGCGACCACGGCCTTGCGGGCCTCGTGGAAGCTGGCCAGGTTGTAGGCGAACATCATCATGAAGCCGCCCAGCGACTCCACACCGGCCATGATCAGCGTCGTCGTGGTGAGCAGCACCTCGCGCTCGTCCAGGCGGTCGCCGTCGATCTCGGCCAGGGCGAAGTGGCTGATGAGGTCGTTGCGCGGTTCCTTGCGGCGCATGGCGATGACCTTGCTCGCGTAGTCCTGCACCCAGTTGTAGGCGGCGATGTGCTCCGGGCCCTTGGTGCGGGTGCGCGCGTCGCTCTGCACCATGAGCACGGCGTTGTCGCGCACTTCCTGCTCGGGCACCAGCGCCTCGTCGCCCATGGGCAGGCCCAGCGCGGCCATCAGCACCTTGACGGTGAACTGCGAGGACACGTCCTTGAAGTCGAAACTCTGCACACCCTTCAACTGGGCGAATACCTGCTGCGCCACGGCGCGGATGGGCTCTTCCAGGGCCAGCAGGTTGCGTTTCATGAAGGCGTGCTGGATCAGGCCGCGCAGGCGGTCGTGCTTCGGCGGGTCCGAGCTGCCCAGGGTGGCACCGGCGCGCCCGGGCAGTTCGGTCATGAGGTTGCCGCTGGCGGAGGACTCGGGCTGCCAGTCCTGGCCGGCCGAGACGAGGTCGGCGAGCGCGAGAGGATCCACATCTGGGCCTCGGGGCTCCAGAAGCAGGGGTGCTCGTCGCGCAGGGTCTTGTAGTACGGGAACGGGTCCGCGTCGATGGCGGGCGAGTAGGGGTCGAAGCTGAACATCTGTTTTGTCTCCGTTGTGCTGAGGACTTGAACTTTAGGGGTGTATTCCGTTTGTGCCACTGCATAAAAACATTTCAGATCTTGTACTTTTCGATCAAAATGCTGGAATGAAACCGTCGGCTATTCCGAGTTTTGCCCTCTACGGCGAGGTGGCCGCCCCGGGCCAGGAGCTGCTGCACATCGAGGCGGTGGAGTCGCGCAGCCGGCTCTACCACTGGGAGATTTCGCCGCATCTGCACCAGGGCCTGTACCAGGTGTTGTGGCTGCAGCGCGGCGCCGCGGAAGTGGCGCTGGACGAATGGGTGCAGCGGGTGCAGGGGCCGGCGGCCATCGTGGTTCCGCCGGGGGTGGTGCACGGCTTTCGCTTCGCACCCGACACCGATGGCCTGGTGCTCACGCTCAGCGCCCGCTTTCTGGTGGAGGGCGAGTTCCAGGCGGTGGGCGAGGCGTTTCGCGCCCTGTTTGCGGCGCCCGGTGTGCTGGAATTCACGCGCGATCCGGCACCCGCGGAGCGCCTGCATGCCTTGCTGCGCGAACTGGCGGCCGAGTTCACCCAGCCGGGTTCGACGGAGTCACCGGTGTCGGGCTGGCTGGCGCGGGCCGTGGTGTGGCGCCTGGCGCAGGCGCGCGCGCAGGGCGCACAGGACGCGGGTGAGCGTGCCCATCGGCACCAGGCCCTGTTCACGCGTTTCCTGCTGCTGGTGGAGCAGCATTTCCTGGAGCATTGGCCGTTGGAGCGTTACGCCTCGCGGCTGGGCCTGTCCACGCAAAGGCTCAACCGGCTGACGCGCGCCGAGAGCGGGCGCAGCGCGCTGGAGCTGGTGCACGAGCGCCTGACGCGCGAGGCCTGCCGCCGCCTGGTCTATATCGCCGCGCCCGCGGCCAGCCTGGCGGCCGAGCTGGGGTTCGAAGACCCGGCCTACTTCTCGCGCTTTTTCAAGCGCCGCACGGGCCTGAGCCCGCAGCGCTACCGCGAAGCGCACCGAGCTTAGGTTCCCTAAGCCAGCGCCGGCGCCACCACGGCTTCGAGTTGCGTGCGCAGCCAGCGGTGCGCGGCGTCCTGCTGGTAGCGCGCGTGCCAGATCGCGTACATGGGCAGGGTGGGGCAGGTCACCGGCGGCGGGCAGCTGGCCAGGCCCTTGAGCGTGTGGCGGGCCAGCAGGCCGGGTACCGTGGTCAGCAGCGGCGTGCCGCGCACGAAGGCGGGCAAGGCGCTGAAGGACGGCACCATGACGGTGAAGCGGCGCTGCAGGCCGCGGGCGGCGAGGTGCTGATCCAGGTCCAGGCTGCGGGGCGGGTCGTAGACGACGGTGGCGTGGTCGGCGCCCAGGTAGTCGGCCTCGGTCAAGGGGGCTGCGCGCGCGGCGGCGTCGTAGAAGACACGGTACTGGTCCTCGAACAGGCGTTTTTGCACGATGTCCGCGCCGTCGGGCGGGCGCGGGCTGATGACCAGCTGGCAGTCGTCGGCGCGCAGCATGTCCAGCCGCGGCACGGCCGAGGGGATGATGCGCAGCGCCACACCTGGGGCGCTTTGCCGCAGGCGCGCGGCCAGCGCGGGCAGCAGCAGGTCGCGTTGGAAGTCGTTGGCGGCAATGGTGAAGGTGGTCTGCCAGTGCGCCGGGTCGAAGTCGCCGCTGTGGGCGAAGTGCTGCAGCTGGCGCAACAGGGCGCGGGCCTGGGCGGCCAGTTCCTCGGCCCGGGCGGTGGCGACGATGCCGCGGCCACTCTTGACGAACAGCGGGTCGCCCGTGATGGTGCGCAGCTTGTCCAGCAGGTGGCTGACGGCGGACTGGGTCACGCCCAGGTGCTGGGCGGCACCGGTGACCGAGCCCGCCTCCACCACGGCCAGCAACACCCGCAGCAGATGGCCATCCAGGTCTAAATGATCGAATTTGCTCATGGGTTCCATCATGATTCATGTATTTATCTTGGTCAATGGCTCCGGAATACTCCAGCTGATCCCAGTCAACCAAGGAGATAGACGTGAGCATCAGCCGCGAAGAGAAGCCGATTCCGGGCACCACGCTGTTTGACGCGAATCAAGCCCGCAAGGGTTACGCGCTCAACAAGATGTGTTTTTCCTTCAATTCGGAGGAGAACCGCAAGGCCTTCCAGGCCGACGAGGAGGCCTATATGCGCAAGTACGGCTTGAACGAGCAGCAGGCGGCGGCCATCCGGGCGCGCAACGTGCTGCAGCTGATCGCGGCCGGCGGCAACGCCTATTACCTGGCCAAGTTCGCCGGCATCTTCAAGCTGGACATGCAGGACATCGGCGCCCAGCAGACGGGCATGACCAAAGAAGCCTTCAAGGCCAAGCTGGTCGCGGCCGGCCAGTAAGCAAGTACCCACAGGAGCAACAAGCATGGCAAAACTCATCGGTGGCCTCGGCACCTCGCACATTCCCGCCATCGGCGGCGCCATCCACAAGGGGCTGCAGCAGGAGCCCTACTGGAAACCCTTCTTCGACGGCTTTCCGCCCATCCGCGAGTGGCTGGCCAAGAGCCGGCCCGACGTGGTGGTGATGTTCTACAACGACCACGGCCTGAACTTCTTCCTCGACAAGATGCCCACCTTCGCCGTGGGCGCCGCGCCCGAGTACAACAACGCCGACGAGGGCTGGGGCATCCCGACGCTGCCGCCCTTCAAGGGCGAGGTGGATCTGTCCTGGCACATCATCAACACGCTGATCGACAAGGAGTTCGACGTGGTGACCTGCCAGGAGATGCTGGTGGACCACGCCTGCACGCTGCCGCTCAAGCTGTTCTGGCCCGAGGGTGATTGCCCGGTGACGGTGGTGCCGATCTGCATCAACACCGTGCAGTTCCCCCTGCCGTCGGCCAAGCGCACCTATGCCCTGGGCAAGGCCGTGGGCGAGGCGATCAAGTCCTGGGACAGCAGCAAGAAGGTGGCAGTGATCGCCTCCGGCGGCCTCTCCCACCAGCTCGACGGCGAGCGCGCCGGTTTCATCAACAAGGCCTTCGACCTCAAGTTCCTCGACAGTCTGGAGTCCAACCCCGAGTGGGCGACGCAGTTCAGCGTCCATCAGCTGGTGGAGCAGACCGGCACGCAGGGCGTGGAGCTGCTGATGTGGCTGGCCATGCGCGGCGCGCTGGGCGCGGCCGGCGGCTCCAAGGTGCGCCGGGTCACCGGCAACTACCACATCCCGATTTCCAACACCGCCACGGCGGCGCTGGCGCTGGAGGCGGTGGACTAAGCCAAGTCCGCGGCGCGGGCTGCACGCAGCGGGCGGTCTGCGGGTTTGCCCTGCACGGGAGTGAGGGTAGGGCCGAACCTGATGTCACAAGGGGTGCCCCCTCCCGTATACTAAATTTCAGGGAGGGGCGTGCCGTTACCGCCAAGTTCATCATGAAAGCCGATTCCGTCCGTAGCGGCGCCATCACCGCCCGCCCAGAGCCCCGGCAGAACCTGCTGCTCGCAGCCCTGCCCGACGCCGAGCTGCAGCGCTGGCTGCCGCTGCTCGAACCGGCGGATCTGCCGCTGGGGCAGGTGCTTTATGAATCCGGGGGGACGCTCAGTCATGTGTACTTCCCCACCACGGCCATCGTCTCCCTGCTGTATGTGACCGAGAACGGTTCCTCGGCTGAGATTGCCGTTGTCGGTTTTGAGGGGCTGGTGGGCATCTCCCTTTTCATGGGCGGCAACTCCACCTCCAGCCGCGCCGTGGTCCAGAGCGCGGGCAAGGGTTTTCGTCTGGGGTCCCGGGTGATGATGGATGAATTCGAGCGTAACGCGCATGTTCAGCACCTGTTTCTGCGCTACACCCAGGCCTTGATCACCCAGATGTCGCAAACGGCGGTGTGCAACCGGCATCACTCGCTGGACCAGCAACTCTGTCGCTGGCTGCTGCTGAGCCTGGACCGGCTGCCGGGCAACGAACTGGTGATGACGCAGGAGCTGATTGCCAACATGCTGGGCGTGCGCCGCGAAGGCGTGACGGAGGCCGCCCTGCGGCTGCAGAAGGCTAGCCTGATCCAGTACAAGCGGGGGCACATCACCGTGCTGGACCGCCCGGGCCTGGAACAGCGGACCTGCGAGTGTTATGCCGTGGTCAAGAAAGAATATGACCGCTTGCTGCCGCAGCAGTAGGGCGACGGTACTTTCGGGCAGGTTGTCACCCAGGCGGCTGTGGCCGCGGCACCGGTGCCGCATCGATGACGCCGATCCGGCTCTGCTGCCGGGTTCACAGCGGGCGCGGGTTCACAATGAGCCCTCCAGCCCGTTTCTCCGCACAGAAAGTGACCATGGCGACAAGAAAAAAAAGCACTGTTTCGGCAAGCAGGGCCCCGCGTCAGGCCCGGGCCGCCGGGGTGCGGCCGCCCGAGGACCAGGGCGCGGAGTCACCCCAGGCGACTGCGCCCGGGGTGGGCGGCTTTCCCATCGTCGGCATCGGCGCGTCGGCCGGGGGGCTGGCGGCGTTTGAAGCCTTCTTCTCCGGCATGCCCGCCGACATCCAGCCTGGCATGGCCTTTGTCCTGGTGCAGCACCTGGCGCCCGACCACGAAAGCCTGCTGGCGGACCTGATCCGGCGCTACACCCGCATGCAGGTCTTTCAGGTGGTGGATGGCATGACCGTACAGCCCAACTGCGCCTACGTGATTCCGCCCAACCACGACATGGCCTTCATCAACGGCTCCCTGCAGCTGCTCATGCCCTCGGCGCCACGCGGCCAGCGCCTGCCCATCGACTTCTTCTTCGAGTCCCTGGCCCAGGATCAGGGCGAGCGCGCGATCGGCATCGTGCTGTCGGGCACCGGCAGCGACGGCACCCACGGCGTGCGGGCCATCAAGGATGGCGGGGGCATGGTGATGGCGCAGACGCCGGACTCCACCGAGTTCGACGGCATGCCGCGCAGCGCCATTGCCACGGGGCTGGTGGACTACGAACTGCCGCCGGCCGCGATGCCGGCCAAGCTCATGGCCTATGTGGCGCAGGTCTTCGGCAAGTTCCGCCGCTCCGCGGTGCTGCCGCCACCGCGGACCGACAGCGCGCTGAAGAAGATATTCGTCCTGCTGCGCGCCCAGACCAGCCACGATTTTTCCCACTACAAGCCCAGCACCATCCACCGGCGCATCGAGCGGCGCATGGCCGTCCATGAGATCGAGGTGATGGAAGACTACGTGGCCTATCTGCAGAAGACGCCGGGGGAGGTGGAGGCGCTGTTTCGCGACCTGCTGATCGGCGTGACGAACTTCTTCCGCGATCCGGAGGCCTTCCGCGCGCTGGAGGAGCAGGTCATCCCCCGGCTGCTGGCCGGCAAGCCCGCAGATGTGGCGATCCGGGTCTGGACGGCGGCCTGCTCCACCGGCGAGGAAGCCTATTCCGTCGCCATCCTGCTGCAGGAGTACCTGCAGGCGCACAAGCTCAACCACAAGGTGCAGATCTTCGCCACCGACATGGACAGCCGGGCCGTGGCCACGGCGCGCGCCGGGGTCTACCCGGCCAGCATTGCCGAAGACATCACGCCCGAGCGGCTGGCGCAGTTCTTCACGGCCGAGTCCGACGGCAGCGCCTATCGCATCCACAAAAGCATACGCGACATGCTGGTCTTCTCCGAGCATGACCTGATCAAGGACCCGCCCTTCTCCAAGCTCGACCTGATCACCTGCCGCAACCTGCTGATCTACCTGGACAAGGATCTGCAGAAGAGACTCATCGTCCTGTTCCACTACGCGCTGCGCCAGGGCGGCATGCTGTTCCTGGGCGCTTCGGAGAATGTGGGTGACCTGGGCGATCTGTTTGCCGTCATGGACGGCAAGTCCAAGCTCTACCTGCGCAAGGAGGATTTTCACGGCGCCCAGCGCGCGGCCCTGGGGCGCTTTCTGCAGCCCACGAGCCTGGAGCTGGCGGGCGCGGTGTTGACGCCGGCCGCGGCCAAGACCGCGGGCAACGTGAAACTTCCCCTGCGCGAGCTGACCGAGCAGGCGCTCCTGCAGCAGGTCGCGCCCGCCGCGGCGCTGGTCAATGACAAGGGTGATCTCCTTTACCTGCACGGCCGCACCGGCATGTACCTGGAGCTGACACCGGGCGAGGCCGGGATCAACAACATCCTGAAGATGGCGCGCGAAGGGCTGCGGCGCGAGCTGACCACGGCCTTGCACAAGGCCGTCGTGGGCCGGCAGATCGTGCGGGCCGCCGGCCTGACCGTCAAGACCAACGGTCACCACAGCCGCGTCAACCTGACCATCCGTCCGGTGCCGGTCAGCACGGTGGTGAGCACGGAGTCCTTCCTGTACCTGGTGATCCTGGAAGAGCCCCCCCTGGCGGACACCGAGCCGCCGCCGGCACGGCCCATGGGCACCGGCCCGGCCTCCGGGCAGGTCGACGCCCGCGTCGCGGCGCTGCAGCAGGAGCTGCGGGCCAAGGAGGAGTACCTGCAGGCGGCCAATGACGAGCTGGAGACCTCGAACGACGAGCTGCGCTCCGCCAATGAGGAGATGCAGTCCATCAACGAGGAGCTGCAGTCCACCAACGAGGAGCTGGAGACCTCCAAGGAGGAGCTGCAGTCGGTCAACGAGGAGCTGGCCACGGTCAACACGGAGTTGCAGACCAAGGTGTTCGATCTGTCACGGGCCAACAACGACATGAACAACCTGATGGCGGGTACCGGCGTGGGCACCGTCTTTCTGGACCACCAGCTGCGCATCCTGCGCTACACGCCCGCGGCCAATGCGATCATCAACCTGATCCCGGGCGACGTCGGGCGGCCGATCGCGCATGTGGCGTCCAACCTCGTCGACTACGACCGCCTGGCCGCGGATGTGCAGGCCGTGCTGGACACGCTGGTGCCCAGGGAGGTGGACGTGCAGACCCGGGCCGGCGCCTGGTACACCATGCGCATCCTGCCCTACCGCACGCAGGACAACGTCATCGAGGGTGTTGTCATCACCTTCATCGACATCTCGGAGGTCGTGCGCACGCGCGAGTCGCTGCGCCAGGCCAACGAACTGCTGCGTCTGGCCGTGGTGGTGCGCGATGCGAACGATGCCATCACCGTGCAGGATCTGGCCGGGCGCATCCTGGCCTGGAACCCGGGTGCCCAGAGGCTGTATGGGTGGACGGAAGCCGAGGCGCTGCTGATGAACGCCCGCGACCGGATTCCGCCGACCCTGCGGCAGGGCGCACTGGAGCAGTTGCACCAACTCAGCCGCGCGGAGATGCTGGCGCCTTTCCAGACGCAGCGCCTGGGCAAGGACGGCGCGGTGGTGGACATCTGGATGACGGCCAGCCCCTTGGTGGACGAGGCCGGCCAGGTCTATGCGATCGCGACCACCGAACGCAGGTGCCAATCCGGCACGGGGCGAGCGCCCGAGGCCCAGGATGGCCGGCAGAGCTGAATCCGCCGCGCGCAGCCCTGCGGCCCCCACCGCAGGGCCGACCTTGCGTCAGCAGGCCGAGGCGGTGCTTGATGTCCAGGCCGAGCCCACCCCCGGCCAGCTGGCGGCCATGTCACCCGAGCAGACGCAGCGCATGTTGCACGAACTGGGCGTGCACCAGATCGAACTGGAGATGCAGAACGAGGAGCTGCGCCGCGCGCAGGCTGAACTGAGTGCGGCGCGGGCGCGTTATTTCGACCTCTATGACCTGGCGCCGGTGGGGTACTGCACCCTGGACGAGCAGGGGCAGATCCGGCAGGCCAACCTCACGGCGGCCAGCATGCTGGGTGTGGCCGTCAGTGCCTTGCGCGGCAAGCTGCTGACGGCCTTCATCTGCAAGGAGGACCAGGATGTCTACTACCTGCACCGCAAGCAGCGCATGGAGGCGGGCCGCACGCACGCGTGCGAGTTGCGCCTGGCCAGGCAGGACGGCACCCTGGCCTGGGTCCATCTGGCGACCACGGCGGGCCACGACGCGGACGGCGCGCCGGAGTTGCGGGTCGTGCTGACCGATGTGACGGAGCACAAGCAGGTGGAAGCGGCCTTGCGCGAGAGCATGCGCCAGTTGCAGACGCTGTCGCGCCGGGTGCTTGAGGCGCAGGAGACCGAGCGCCACCGTGTGGCGCTTGAATTGCACGACGAACTGGGGCAGGCACTGACCGCCATCAAGATCAACCTGCAGGTGGGCCAGCTGTTCCAGAAACAGACGGCGGGCGAACTCAACGCCGAGAACATCCGCATCGTCGACGAGGCCTTGCAGCAGATGCGGCGGCTGGCCTATGCCCTGCGGCCCTCGATGCTCGACGACCTCGGGCTGGCACCGGCACTGCGCTGGATGGCGGAACAGACGGCGGCACGCAGTGGCCTGCGGGTCGATTTTGACGCGGGCCCGCCGCAGCCGCGACTGGCACCCGAGATCGAGATTGCTGTCTTTCGAATCGCCCAGGAGGCGCTGACCAACATCGTGCGCCATGCCCAGGCCCGGCACGTGCAGATGTCCCTGCACCGCGACGGCGAGGGGCTGGTGCTGCGTGTGCAGGACGATGGCCTCGGCTTCGATCCGGCCGCCGTGCGGGTTCGTGCGCTGGCTGGGGGCAGCCTGGGGCTGCTCGGCATGGAAGAGCGTGCCATGCTCATCGGCGGGCAGCTGCTGATCGAATCGGCACCGGGCCAGGGGTGCACGCTGCGCCTGCGTTGTCCGGCACGCGGTCGCGCGGAGCTGCCATGAAGCCGGCCCGTGTCCTGCTGGCCGATGACCACACCCTGGTCCGTGCCGGCCTGCGCAAGCTGCTGGAGTCCATGCCTGAGCTGACGGTGGTGGGGGAGGCGGCCGACGGGCTGGCGCTGCTGGCGCTGGCAGAACAGCTGCAGCCCGACCTGGTGCTGATGGACATCGCCATGCCGGGTCTCAATGGACTGGAAGCCACAGCCCGTCTGGTGAAGGCACAAGCCGGAATCCGTGTGCTGATTTTGTCCATGCACCAGAACGAGGAATACGTGCGGCAGGCCTTGCGCCATGGCGCGGTGGCCTACTTGCTGAAGGATGCGGCGCCGGTGGAGCTTGAGCTGGCGATCCAGGCGGTCCAGCGCGGCGAGATCTATCTGAGTCCGGCCGTTTCCCGGGGCGTGGTGAGCGACTATGTCCAGCGCCTGCGCGGCGAGGACTCACCGGCCGTGCTGCTCACACCACGCCAGCGCGAGGTCTTGCAGCTGATTGCCGAGGGCCACAGCAGCAAGGAAATCGCGCGTCGCCTCCATCTCTCGGTCAAGACGGTGGAGACGCACCGCAGCCAGCTGATGAAACAGCTCGACATCCACGAAGTGACCGGCCTGGTGCGCTACGCCCTGCGCGCGGGCCTGATTTCGTCCGACAGCTGATCCGGCACCGTACCCCCCGGTCGGCGCCGACCGGCCGGAGTCTCAGGTGTTATTCCGGTCGATTTCAGGTATCGAACCGATTTCGCAGCTGGCCGTTCGGCCCTAAATTGTGATGAATGTCGCTAAAGACGCCATTTGTTGCAAATCGCACCGACGCATGTCCATGGGGCGGCGCTACAGTGCCCCACCTGATCTCTACCCTATTGGGGAGCCCTATGACCACCAAGGTCCTGCTGGTTGACGACAACCCGACTTTTCTCTCCTCCGTCAGGATGTTTCTTGGCATGCTGCCCAATATGGAGGTGGTCGGCGAGGCGCATGACGGCCTGGCCGCATTGAAGCAGGCCGACAAGCTGCAGCCTGACCTGGCCCTGCTCGACATTGCCCTGCCCGAGATGAATGGGCTGGAGGTCGCACGCAAGCTGCAGTCGCTGCCCCGTCCTCCGAAGATCGTCTTCCTGTCCATGCATGACGGCCCCGATTACCGGGCCGCGGCATCCAGCCTGGGTGCAGACGGTTATGTCAGCAAGGCCGATTTCGTGACGGAACTGTTCCCGATCGTGAAGCGGCTGGCCGGGACGGAACCGGAATCCGGCCAACCGCACTGAAGACCGCACAAGCGCCGAGACGTACAAGCCTCATGCCCGATGGAAGGGGCATGAGGCTTTTTTCTGGCGGGTGGTCGGGCGCATGGCCAGGCGGCCGGTAAGGCCGGCGCGCCGTCACGCAGGGCGACTGAACTCAGTCGCGCGGGCGGAAGGTGATGATCAGGGGGGAGTGAACCCGGCCGTCGACGTCGCGCGGCAAGGCCTCGGTCTTGTCGATGGCCTTGAGCACGGCATCGTCCCAGTTCTTGTGGCCACTGCTCTTGAGCAGCTTGCGCCCGACGATGGTGCCATCGGGCGAGGTGCGCACTTCCACCTCGGCGCTGGGGTTGCTGGCCAGCTCCTCGGAGAAGACGATGTTGGGCTTGACGCGGGCGCGGATGCGGCCGGCGTAGCTGTCCGAGGGGCCGGACGACCTTTGTGCCGTGCCGGTCGAGGAAGGCGCGCCGGTGGCGCCGGCCAAGCCGGCCATGCGCTTGAGGTTCTCCTGGCGCAGCTTTTCGCGTTGTTGCGCCTCTTCCTGTTCCTTGCGCTTGGCCTCGAGTTCCTTCTTCTTCTTTTCCTCGGCCAGCTTCTTCTCGCGCGCCTGGCGCTCCCGCTCCAGCCGTTCCTGCTCCAGCCGTTCCTGCTCCAGCTTTTCCTTGGCCTTGCGCTCGCGCTCACGCGCCAGGGCGATCTCGGCATCGTTGGCCTGGGGCGTCTCCACCTTGGGCGGCGCCGGGGGGCGCGGGGTGGGTTGCGGCTCGGGCTCGGGTTCGACCAGCTTGGGGGCGGCCTCCTGCGGCACGGCTGACCACAGCTCGGCCTCGACCGCCAGGCTGGTGTCGCTGCTGCGCCAATTCACGCCCCAGGTCAGCGCGGCCAGCAGCAGGCCGTGGATGAGCAGGGCCAGGCCGTAGGCGCGCAACAGCCCTTGTGGGGGCGGGGCGAATTCCTGGCGGCTGGCGGCGTGCATGGCCTGGGGGGCAAATCAGTTCACGATCTGGACCGACAGCCCGACACGCTGCACGCCGGCGCGCTGCAGCGTGTCCATGACCCGGACCACGGTTTCGTATTTGACGTTCTTGTCGGCGCTGATGACCACGGCGCTGCTGGCGTCCTTGCCGGCGCCGGCCTGGGCGCGCTTGACGTTGGCGGCCAGCTCGCCCAGGCGCACGCGTGTGCTGTTGTCCTTGATGCGCAGCGAGAGGGTCTCGTCCTTGTTGACGACGATCTCGATCACCTGGTCCGGCTGGCGCTTGGCCTTGCCCACGCTGGGCAGGTCGACCACGCTGGGGGTGATGAGCGGGGCCGTGACCATGAAGATGATCAGCAGCACCAGCATCACGTCGATGAAGGGCACCATGTTGATCTCGCTGATGGTGCGCCGTCCGCGCCCGCGACTGACCAGGGTGGGCATGCTGCGGTCCTCAGAAGGTGGAGGCCGACGTGGCCGCCGCCGGCTGGGCGCTGACGTTGCGCTGCAGGATGTTGGAGAACTCCTCGATGAAGGTCTCCTGCATATTGGCCACGCGGTCGATGTCGCGCGCGAAGCGGTTGTAGGCCACCACGGCCGGAATGGCGGCAAACAGGCCGATGGCCGTGGCCACCAGGGCCTCGGCGATGCCGGGCGCCACGGTGGCCAGCGTCACCTGCTGCAGCGAGGCCAGGCCGGTGAAGGCGTGCATGATGCCCCAGACGGTGCCGAACAGGCCGACGTAGGGCGAGACCGAGCCGACCGAGGCCAGGAAGGAGAGGTTGGTCTCCACCACGTCCATCTCGCGCTGGAAGCTCGCGCGCATGGCGCGGCGCGCACCGTCGAGCAGGGTGCCGGCGTCGCTGATGCGGCGCTCGCGCAGCTTCTGGTATTCGCGCAGGCCGGCCACGAAGATGCGCTCCATCGGGCCGCTGGTGTGGCCCTTCTGGGCCGCGTTGGCAAACAGGGTGTTGAGGTTGGCGCCGGACCAGAAGTCGCGCTCGAACTTGTCGTTGAGCTCGCGCACGCGTTTGAGCGCGAACAGCTTGCTGAAGATGGCGGCCCAGCTGGCGATGGACATCAACAGCAGCAGCACCATGACGGCCTGCACGACCCAGCTCGCGTGCAGGACCAGTTGGATGATGGAGAGTTCTTGGCTCATGGCAACCTAGAAACTGTAGTTGGACGCGCCCGAGTGGGCCGTCATGGGGTGGACTGGCAAGGCGTGACGACGCGGCTGGCACCTGCCAGCAAGGAGGAGCAACGCCGCCAGAGCGCCCCAGGGCGGCGCAATTGGGTGCGTAGCGTACTCACCGTGGAGGTGAAGCAACTCGTGGTCAAAAACGTTCGTATCCATGCATGTTTCCTGCGGAAAATAAGCGGTCAACTACGGTTTCTAGGTTAAGACTTCCAGGATGGTGCTGGGAATTCTTTCAGGTTTCATGCTGGCTGCGGCGACCCAGCCGATGCGGATGGTGCCTTCACACAACAGTTCAGGCGCCGCCGCCGTCTTGCGCCAGGCTTCCTGCCGGATTGTCAGCGATGCCCGGCCGCTTTCCAGCAGACGGGCTGTAACCAATAGTTCGTCATCCAGCCGGGCCGGGCGGTGGTATTTGACGGCCGTCTCGCTGACCACGAAGATGCCGCCGGTCTGCTCGCGCAGGGCCTGCTGGCCGATGCCGTGCGCGCGCAGCCACTCGGTGCGGGCGCGTTCGAAAAAGCGGAGGTAGTTGGCGTAGAAGACGATGCCGCCGGCATCGGTGTCTTCCCAGTAGACGCGGATGGGCAGTTCGAAAGTCATGGTCTTCTCAGGCAAGTAGTGGACGCAGCCGCTCGATCGCGGCCTGCAACTGGGGCAGGGCGCTGGCGGTGGAGAAACGGATGTACTTGTGGGTCTCGGCGCTGCCGAAGTCGCGCCCGGGCGTCGCCGCCACATGGGCCTGCTGCATGAGCGCGAAGCTCAGCTCCCAGCTGTCCTTGACGCCGAGTTTCTGGCAAGCCTGGGTGCAGTCGGCCCAGGCGTAGAAGGCGCCGTCGGGCAAAACGGGCACCGTCAGGCCCAGCTCGTTCAAGGCGGGGATGAAGAAGTCGCGCCGGGCCTTGAATTCGGCCCGGCGGCGTTCGTATTCGGCCAGGCTGTCGGGTTCAAAGCAGGCCAGGGCGGCGTGCTGGGCAATGGTGCTGGGGCAGATGTAGAGGTTCTGCGCCAGGCGCTCGATCACCGGTACCAGCGCCTCCGGCACGACCAGCCAGCCCAGGCGCCAGCCGGTCATGCTGAAGTACTTGGAGAAGCTGTTGATGCTGATGATGTTGTCGTCGATGGCCAGCGCCGACTGGCCGTAGCGTTCGTCGTAGCTCAGGCCGAGGTAGATCTCGTCGACCAGGGTGATGCCGTCGTGCTGCTGCACCACTTCATGGATGCGGCGCAGCTCGGCCGGATCGATGGAGGTGCCGGTGGGGTTGGAGGGCGAGGCCAGCAGCACGCCACGGGTCTGCGGGCCCCAGGCCGCGCGCACCTGCTCGGCGCTGAGCTGGAAGCGTTCGGCCGGCCCGGAGGGGATCAGGCGGGCCGTGCCCTCGGCGGCGCTGACGAAGTGCCGGTTGCAGGGGTAGCTCGGGTCCGGCATCAGGATCTCGTCGCCGGCCTCGATCAGCGCCAGGCAGGCCAGCTGCAGCGCGGCCGAGGCGCCGGCGGTGACGACGATGCGGCTGGCCGGTACATCGAGACCGAAGCGTTGCCGGTACCAGCCGCTGATGCGCTCGCGCAGCGCCGGCAGGCCGGTGGCGTCGGTGTACTGGCTACGGCCCTCGCGCAGGGCGCGTTCGGCGGCGGCCTGCACCAGTGGCGGGGCGGTGAAGTCGGGTTCGCCAATGTTGAGGAAGAGCATGGGCGCGCTGCCCTGCGCGGCCTCGCGCGCCAGCGCACTGGCGGCCTTGGCCACCTCCATGACGTAGAAGGGTTCGATCTTCTGCGCGCGGCGGGCGACTCTCATGCGTGAATGGTCAGCTCTTGATCCTGCCGGCGGCACGGTCGGCGGCCACTTCGTCAGCGCGCAGCGTCGGTGCCAGGCCGCCCAGCACGCCGTTGACGTACTTGTGGCCGTCGGTGCCGCCGAAGGACTTGGCCAGCTCGATGCATTCGTTGAGCACCACGCGCCAGGGCACGTCCAGGCAGTGCCGCAGTTCGTAGACACCGATCCACATGACGGCATGCTCGATGGGCGAGAGTTCGGCCAGCTTGCGGTCGAGCAGCGGGGTGATCAGACGGTCGAGCTCGGTCGCCTGCTCGACGCAGCCGTGCAGCAGGGCGTCGTAGTGGGCGGCGTCGGCCTTGGAGAAGCCGGAGAGGTCGCGCGTGAAGCTGTCGATGGCGCTGGTCTCGTTGCCGCCGACCAGGTGCTGGTACAGGGCTTGCAGGGCGAATTCGCGCGCGCGGCTGCGGCCGGACTTGGCGGCGGACTTGCGCGGGGCGGCGCCGGACGGTGTCGCGCTCATTCGATGTCTTCCATCAGGTTGGCCATCTCCACCGCCACGCGGGCGGCGTCGCGGCCTTTGTCGCTCTGGCGCGCGACGGCCTGGTCCATGTTCTCCACCGTCAGGATGGCGTTGGCGACCGGGATCTGGTAGTCCAGCGCGATGCGGGTGACACCGGCGCCGGATTCGTTGGCGACCAGCTCGAAGTGGTAGGTCTCGCCACGGATGATGCAGCCCAGGGCGATCAGGGCGTCGTAGTTGTTCTTCTCGGCCAGGGTCTGCAGGGCCAGCGGCACTTCCAGCGCGCCGGGCACCATGATGTGGTCGATGCGCTTGGCCTGCACGCCCAGCGCGGCCAGCTCGGCACGGCAGGCCTGGGCCAGGGCGTTGGTGACCGCTTCGTTGAAGCGGGCCTGCACGATGCCGATGTACAGCTTGCTGCCGTCCAGGCGGGCATCGCCGGGTTCGAGATTGCCTTTGTCTGCGCCAAACATGATGGTGGATTCCTTCGGTTTATTTCTGTACGTAACTGGTGACTTCGAGCCCGTAGCCGACCATGCTGGGCAGCCGACGCGGGTTGCCCATGAGATTCATCTTGTGCACGCCGCAGTCGCGCAGGATCTGCGCACCGACGCCGTAGCTGCGCAGGTCCATGCGGCCGCGCTCGGGGGCGTGGCTGGCGCGCGCCGTGCCTTCGAACTGGGCCAGCAGCTGGTCGGCGCTCTCGCCGCAGTTGAGCAGGACCACGACGCCACGGCCTTCATTCGCAATGCGCGACAGGCAGGCGTCCAGGCCCCAGGAGTGCATGGCGCGGCCGACCTCCAGCGCGTCCAGCACCGACAGCGGCTCGTGCACGCGCGCCAGCACCGTGTCCTGCGCGCCCCACTGGCCGCGCACCAAGGCCAGGTGCAGGCCCTGGCTGGGTTTGTCGCGGTAGGCGTGGGCGGTGAATTCGCCGAAGGCGGTGTTCAGGGTGCGCGTGCCGACCTTCTCGATCAGGGATTCGGTGTGGCTGCGGTATTTGATGAGATCGGCGATGGTGCCGATCTTCAGGCCGTGCTCGGCGGCGAAGAGCTGCAGGTCGGGCAGGCGGGCCATGGTGCCGTCGTCCTTCATGATCTCGCAGATCACGGCGGAGGGCGAGCAGCCGGCCATGGCGGCCAGATCGCAGCCGGCTTCGGTGTGGCCGGCGCGCATGAGCACGCCGCCGTCCACTGCCTGCAGCGGGAAGATGTGGCCGGGCTGCACCAGGTCCTCGGGCTTGGCGGTCGGGGCCACCGCGGCCTGCACGGTGCGGGCGCGGTCGGCGGCCGAGATGCCGGTGGTGACGCCGCTGGCGGCTTCGATGGAGACCGTGAAAGCGGTGCTGTAGACGGTGCCGTTGCGCGCGGCCATGGGCGGCAGGCGCAGGTATTCGCAGCGCTGGCGCGTGAGCGTCAGGCAGATCAGGCCGCGGCCGAAGCGGGCCATGAAGTTGATGGCGTCGGCCGTGACATGGTCGGCCGCGAGGACCAGATCGCCTTCGTTCTCGCGGTCTTCCTCGTCGACCAGGATGACCATGCGGCCGGCGCGCATCTCGGCCACGATGTCTTCGACGGGCGAGATCGCCACGGGTGCTTTGTTGCTCATGAAGCTGCTTTCTGCGGGGTGGTGCCGGCGGCGAGCATGCGCTCGACGTAACGCGCCACGGTGTCGATTTCGAGGTTGACGCCCGCGCCTGCCTTGAGCAGGCCCAGGGTGGTGTTCTGCACCGTGTGCGGAATGAGGTTGATGCTGATCTCGCAGCCCTGGGCGTTGTCGGCCACGCGGTTGACGGTCAGGCTGATGCCGTTGACGGCGATGGAGCCCTTGTAGGCCAGGTAGCGCGCCAGTTCGGCCGGGGCCTGGATGCGCAGCTCCCAGCTTTCGCCGATCGGGGCAAATGAACTGATCGTGCCTACGCCGTCCACATGGCCCGAGACGATGTGGCCGCCCAGGCGGTCGCCGGCACGCAGGGCTTTTTCCAGGTTGACCTGGGCGTCCAGCTGTAGGCCGGTGGTGCGGGCCAGCGATTCGGCCGAGATGTCGATGGTGAACTGCCGCTGCGGGAGATCGAGGTGGGTCACCGTCATGCAGGCGCCATTGAGGGCGATGCTGTCGCCCAGGCCGACATCGTCGAGGTAAGCGGGCGGGCAGGCGATGGTGAGGCGCTTGCCGTGCTGTAAAGAGCTACCCAGGTCGTGGCTGGCGACGATGCGCCCCACGCCGGTGATGATTCCGGTGAACATCCCGCTATTTTCGCAGGTAAACGGTCAGAAGTCGTCGCGGCCGGGAATTCGGGCCAGGATGCGCAGATCGGGGCCGACCAGGCTGGTGTCGCGGTAGGTCAGCGGCACGGCCTGGGCCAGCTCGGTCAAGGGCCCGATATTCACCATGCCTCGGCCGGCGCCCAGCAGCTTGGGCGCCAGGTAGACCAGGAATTCGTCCACCAGGGCTTCGCGCAGCAGCGAGCCGTTGAGCTTGTGGCCGGCTTCCACGTGCACCTCGTTGACTTCGCGCGCGGCCAGGTCGCGCAGCATGGCGGCCAGATCGACCTTGCCGCCGGGGCCGGGGCAATAGACGACGGTGGCGCCCCTGGCCTCCAGCGCGGCTTTTCTTGCCTCGTCGGGTACGGCGGCATAGATGAGCAGGGTGCGTTGTGGCTTGAAGAGCAGGGCGTCCAGCGGCGTTTCCAGCCGGCTGTCCACCACCACCAGATGGGGCTGGCGCGGGGCATCGGCCAGCCGCACGTCCAGGCGCGGGTTGTCTTCCAGCACGGTGCCGATGCCGGTGAGCACAGCGCAGGCGCGGGCCCGCCAGGCATGGCCGTCGGCGCGTGCCGGTTCGGAGGTGATCCACTGGCTGGCGCCGTTCTCCAGCGCGGTCTGGCCGTCCAGCGAGGCGGCGACCTTCAGGCGCACCCAAGGCGTGCCACGCACCATGCGGCTGAAAAAGCCGATGTTGAGCTCGCGTGATTCGGCGGCACCGGGGCCGATCTCCACCTCGATGCCGGCCGCGCGCAGGCGCGCAAAACCCTGGCCGGCCACTTTGGGGTTGGGGTCCTGCAGGGAAGCCACCACCTTGCCGATGCCGGCCGCGACCAGGGCGTCGCAGCACGGCCCCGTGCGGCCCTGGTGGGCGCAGGGCTCCAGCGTCACATAGGCCGTCGCACCACGCACCGAATGGCCGCGCGCAGCCGCATCGCTCAGCGCCACGATCTCGGCATGCGGCCCGCCGGCGCGCTGGGTGTGGCCCTGGCCCAGCACCTGGCCCTCGGCGCCGACGATGACGCAACCTACGCGCGGATTGGGGTTGGTCAGGCGCAGGCCTTGGGCGGCCAGGGCCAGGGCTTGCAGCATGAGTGGCGGGATATCAAGGGGGCTGGAAGGGTTCATGCCGGGATTATTGGCCACAAGTGGGTCCAGGGCGCCGGCATTACGCCCGACGGGTTCATGGCGGCGTCTGCGCCGCCTCTGCGCTGATCTCGAGGCGCAGGACGCTGGCGACCGGCTGCCCCTCTTTCAGGGCCGGCGCAAAACGCACCTCGCTCAGCGTCTCGCCGACGGCCGTGACGTATTCGGTGGGCAGCTCCGTCGGTTCCGCCTCGAAGGCGGTCACGCGGCCCTGTTCGTCGACCCACAACTTGATGACCACGGTCCCCTGCACCGTGGGTAGTCTGGCCTCGGGGATGTCGAGGTTCACCGGGCCCAGCGGATAGGCGCCGCGGCTGGGGAGGGGGACGCGCGGAGTCTCCTGCGTGGCCGCCGTCGGAGCGCTGGCCTGCGGTTGCGCCGGGTCGGCCGGCACGGGCGCAGGAGCGGGCGGGGTAGGTTTGGGAGCCCGGGTCTGGCGTGGCGGCGGGGGGAGCAGGCGCGCCGTCAGCAGGTGGGAGGCCGGCGCGGGCGTGCCGGCCCCCGCCGCGCTGTCATCGCCGCGACCAGGGAGCCAGGCCAGGCCGACATGCAGCAGCGCCGAGACCAGCAAGGCGGTGAGCAGACGCCCGAAACCCGGCGTGTAAGGCGTCGAAGCCAAGGTCATGGACAGGAGTGTGTGCAAAAGTCGCCACGGGTGCGCGCCGCTCAGGCCGGAAAAGCAACCGCTGGTCGAACAGTCCGCGCCCGCACGGCAAGGACTCACTAGGATTTGACTGAACAGTTTTCATTATTGCGCGAGTCCAGAGGAAACAGCTATGAAGAGACATGCCGGTTTTACGCTGATCGAGGTGATGATCACCGTGGCCATCGTCGCCATCCTGGCGGCGGTGGCGCTGCCCGCCTACAACGAATACGTAATACGCGGGAAGATTCCGGAGGCCACCTCGACGCTGGCAGTCAAACGGGCCCAGATTGAGCAGTTCTTCCTGGACAACCGCAGCTACCTGGATGCGGCGAACAACCCGCCTGCGGCCTGCACGTCCGCCACTAGCAGCAAGAATTTTGATTTCGACTGTACGGGTGTGACGGCCACGACCTACACGCTGCGCGCGGTGGGCAAGGGTTCCATGAACGGTTTCACCTTCTCCGTCAACCAGGCCAACGGCAAGGCCTCGGTTGCACCGTCCGGCTGGACTGGCAACAGCAACTGCTGGATCGTGCGCAAGAGCGGCGATTGTGCTTGACGCGCGGGAAGACTGGAGGTCCGCCATGCAGCAACATCACACGAACGGCGGGTCTGGGCATGGTTGTTCGCGTCAACGCGGACAGCGGGGCTTTACCATCATCGAAGTGATGATCGTCCTCACGATCGTCGGCATCGCGCTGACGTTTGGCCTGCCCAGCATGTCGGCCTGGCTGCAGAGCAACCAGATTCGCAATGCCACCGAGTCCATCCAGAGTGGGCTGCAAGTGGCCAAGTCGGAAGCGGTGCGCCGCAACACCAACGTGCAGTTCACCCTGACGTCGCTGACACCGGGCGGTACTGCGGACTGGTCAATCGCCTGCCAGACGCCCAGCGCCGAATGTCCGGGGGCGGGCATGACCGAGACCTCGATCCAGACTTTTTCGTCCCGGGAGGGCGCGGCTGCGGCCCGGGTCGCGGCGCCCCAGGCCACCTTCACTTTCGGCGGCACGGGGCGGTTGACGCCCATGCCGGCGGCCACGCTCGCAATCAATGTCACCAATCCCAACGGTGGCGCGTGTGCGGCCGACGGTGGCCCTATGCGATGCCTGCGCATCCAGGTGTCCCCGGGCGGTCACCTCAAGATGTGCGACCCGGCCCTGCCTTCCACCAACGCTCGCGGCTGCTGAGGTGATCGCGATGGACTCCCGTACTCCCCCCCCGCACGCGCAGTCAGGCGTCATGCTGATCGAGGCGCTGATTGCCTTGCTGATCTTTTCCCTGGGTGTGCTGGGCATCGTGGGCCTGCACGCCACGGCCAGCAAGGTATCGGGTGACGCCCGCTATCGCAGCGAGGCGGCCTTGATGGCCAATGAACTGATCGGGAAGATGTGGGCCGGCGACCGCAGCGCGGCCGTTCTGCGTACCGCATACGACAGCTCCCAGAACGGGCCGGCCTTTCAGGCCTGGGCCTGGGTCGGGACCGACGCAGGGTCACCAGGTACCCAGGCAGCGCCCGCGCAAGGCACGGTGCTGAAGATGTTGCCGGGAGCCAGCGCCAATTTGCCGGTTGTGACGGTGACCCCGGTCAGCCGCACCGTGACGACGTCCAGCGGCACGGTTGTGACCGTCACCACCGCCCAGGTGAACGTCACCATCAAGTGGCAGGCCCCGCAGGAAAACGGCGATGGTTCGGTCCACAGCTATGTGGCCGTCGCGCACATTGGAGGTTGATGTGTTGCACCGCATCCAACTCAACCGCAAACGCTCGGCCGGTATGGGCCTGGTCGAGGTCATGGTGGCCCTGGTCATCGGGATGTTCGGCGTCCTGGTCATGATGCAGGTCCTGACGGTCACCGAAGAGCAGAAACGCACCACCACCAGCGGCAACGACGCCATGAACGAGGGTGTGATGGGTCTTTATGCAATGCAGACAGATTTGCGCATGGCTGGTTACGGCATCGCCGATCGCAGATTGCTGGGCTGCACTCTGACGCTGCGCGCCGGCGTTGTGCTCAACCGCCTCGCACCGGTGATGATCAATTCCACCAATATCACGGGCAAGGATGCGAACACGGACAGCCTGCTGGTCTTGTACGGCAATACGACAGGCACGCCGCAAGGAGTGAATGTTGTTGCCTCGGGCAACATCGTTCAGACGCCGTCGGCGTTTTCAGTCAACGATTGGGTCGTGGTGGGGCCTGCCAGTCCGCCCTCGCCGTGCGTCCTGTCCTTGCAGCGGGTGGCCGGCGTCGACGCCACCAACCGGACCGTGACACTGACCTCGGGCGCCGCCCTGACTTCTGGTGATGCCTTGTTCAATCTGGGGCAGAGCATCCGGGCGGTGGGTTATGCCATCCGAAGTGGCAATCTCGCCATGTGTGACTTCACCGATACGGCCAGGGACTGTACCCAGGCCAGTGCCTGGGTCCCGATCGCCAACAACATGGTGTCGCTGCGCGCGCAATACGCCCGGGACACGACGGCACCGAACATGGATGCCATCGCCGACACCTATGACCAGACTGCGCCGACCACGGCGTGCGAGCTGATACGGGTGCCGGCGACTCGTTTGGCGCTGGTGGCGCGCAGCACGCAGGCCGAGAAGGATGTGGTGACCACCGCTGCGCCTGTCTGGGAAGGCACGCTGGATGCTGCCGGCAATCCTGCCGCACCCATCGTCCTGACGTGGCTCTCTGACTGGCAGAAATACCGCTACAAGGTGTTCCAGACGATGGTGCCGCTGCGCAATATCTCGTGGATGGGAGCGGTCTCAGGATGTTAAGCCCACGTACATTCCTTCGGCAGCACGCGCCGCTGGCCCGGCGCCAGGGCGGTGTGGTCATGCTGGTGGCGCTCATCGTGCTGGTGGTCATGACCCTGGCCGGGATCGCCCTGATGCGTTCCATGGATACCAGCACCATGATCGCCGGCAATATGGCTTTCAAGCAGGCGGCCACCCATGCGGCGGATACAGGGGTGGAGTCGGCGATCGCCTGGCTGGAAGAGAACAATGCCATCAACAACCTTGACGTCACGATCAAGAATCGCGGCTATAGCGCCTCGACCGGCAACAACGCCGACTACCCGCTGGGCGAGGTGTTCTGGAAGAAGCTCGAAGCTGCGGGAGTCTGCCACCTGAACCAATTCGGCCAGGGCTGTGTAACGGACCCGGAGGCCAATGCCAACGGCAACAAGATCAGCTTCATGATCCAGCGCCTGTGCCAGACTCCGGGCGACCGCAACGGTGCCCGCTGTGCCGCGGTTGCCGGCACAGTGAGCAGTGGCGGTAACGACGAAGGTGCTGGCACGCAGGGCCTCGAAGGCGGGTTCGCATTGGTCTACTACCGCGTTACGGTGCGTGTGGAGGGGCCGCGCAATTCGGTCAGTTACGTGCAGTCCATTGTCTATCTCTGATGGGTCGACAGATCATGAAGACTTCCATCTCGCCTCTATCCAACTTCAGGAGCGTGCCATGAAGCAACGCCGCGTTTACGGTCATTTCGGGTCGGCCCTGGTCGTTTTGCTCTCGGCACTGTTTGCCCCAGGGCTCAATGGCTGGCAGCCGGTGCATGCCGCCACGCCGATCTCGACCCAGCCCATCTTCATCACGCCGAGTTCGACCGATCAGGTAAAGCCCAACATCTTCATCGTGCTTGACGATTCCGGCTCCATGGACTGGGACTACATGCCGGACGTGGTGTCGAACTTCGACCAGGATGGCAGCGGCAACAAGAAATTCGGTTTTGCCAGCAGCCACTGCAACGGCGTCTACTACAACCCCAATATCACCTACAGCCCGCCGGTGGACGCGGCCGGCACCAGCTATGCGGATTCGTCCTTCACCAGCGCCAAGAGGGACGGGTTCAATACCGGCTCCACCGCCGTCGACCTGAGCACCAGCTTTCGCGCTTTCAGCAGCGACACGAGCCAGGCGGCCTATTACTACAAGTACTCTGGCACCCAGACAGCAGAATCCCAGAAGAAGTACTACACCGCCACCAGCATCTTCTACAAGGAGTGCAACAGCCTCAGGACGTCGACCACGGCGCACGACGGCACCAATCCGGTGAATACGGTGTTCACCAAGGTGCTGGTGAGCAATACCTCGGGTCCGGGCGGAACGGACGAGCGGAAGAACTTCGCCAACTGGTACACCTATTACCGTACCCGCATGCAGATGATGAAGACCGCCACCGGCCTGGCCTTCAAGAGCATCGACGACAACTTTCGCGTCGGCCTCATGACGTTGCACGGCAACGCTTCGCCCGGCTTCCTCAATATCACGGACTTCAACCAGACGCAGAAGGACAGCTTCTACACCAACCTTTATGCCAGTGATCCGAACAACGGCACGCCCTTGCGGGCTGCACTGTCCGCGGCCGGACGCATGTATGCGGGCAAGCAGGGGACCATCAACGGCGTCGCCGTGATCGACCCCGTGCAGTATTCCTGCCAACAGAACTACACCATTCTGTCCACTGACGGTTTCTGGAACGGTGCCGGGGGTGTCAAGCTCGATGGCAGCACCTCCATCGGCAACGAAGACGGCAAGCTGCCCCGTCCGTATTTTGACGGCGCCACGACCACGCGCACTATCGTCACGCCCTATACGCGGACCCAGGACAAACCGACGACGACGACGACTACGCGGACGACCACTTGGAGCAAGAAGACCACGGTTATCGGTGGCGCGTGCGTTTCTGTGCAGGGTACCCAGACGGCGCCCATGAACGTGGGCAATTCCCGCACCGGCGCGCTGGCTCTGGCCAGTTCCAACCCCGACTCCAATCAGTGCGTTTCCCTGGGCGGCTCGGGTTCTGGAAGGGGGTATTTCTGCCGCTCGAACAGTTCCGGCACCCTGCCCACGGGCGCGAACCAGTCGGTCATCACGCTGTCTAACGGCAACACGTACTATTTGGCCAGCGTGGCCGGCAATTCCGGATGCACCACGGCGAGGACGGCGTTCGGCAACAACTACTGGAACACCGTCGGCGCGTGCCCCGGTTATTCCGGCAACACGGTGACCGCAACGCCTTATACCCAGACGCAGAATCAGGTCACAGCCGTTGAGTCGCTGGATCGCTACACGGCCAGCCAGACCACGACCGAGACCATCACCAACGGCGTTTCCGCTGGCGTGGGACCGCTGAGTCCGTCAACGCCTTCCTACAGCCTGACAGCCAACCTGAGTTCGACGACAACGCTGAGTGACACCTGCGGCGGCCAAGCGGCTCCTTGTCCGAGCGCCAGCGGAACCTGGGCGGCCGGCACGGTGACCTCAACGTGCGTGGCGACGGCTTCGCTACCCGCCGCCGGGACAACGACGCCGGCCGTGATCGGAACGCCGTCCGTGACCAGCAATACTGTCACCGGCGCCGTGGTTGCCAGTACCGGCCCCACCGCCGGCACGCCGACCGAAACCATCGTGACTTCCGGCGGTTCCAGCGATACCCTGGCCGATGCGGTGGCGTACTACTACAACACTGCCTTGCGGAGCACGACACTGGGCAACTGTACTCCCGGCACGGCCAAGAACAACCTCTGTGCGGGGGGGCCGACGCCGACCTCCGACGACCCGGCGACCTGGCAGCATATGACCACCTTCACGGTGGGCCTCGGAGTGCGGGGCCAGATGGTGTATTCGAAGCGTTATGCCGCAGACGCGGAAAACAAGGTCGCCAGCGACTATACCGACGTCTATTACGGCAACAACGCCACCTCGTCAGTCACCTGCACCTGGCGCGACGCCCTGACCACGGCCGGCGCGGCCTGCAACTGGCCTGTGGCGGTTGCCGATACCGCCACGGCGGTGGACGACTTGTGGCATGCCGCCGTCAACGGCCATGGCCGTTATTACTCCGCCACCGATCCGAACGAGTTGGCCAATGGTCTGACTCAGACGCTCAAGTTCATCGTGGACCAGCCCAAGCCCGGCACGGCAGCGTCGGCGGCGACGACCAACCCCAAGGTGACCGAGAACAACAACTACCAGTTCAGTTCCTTCTTTCTGTCCGTGGAATGGTCCGGCGACCTGATTCGCCAGACCAAGGATCTGACCACGGGCAAGCCGCCGGTGTTCGATCTGTTGAAGCGCGATCCGGTCACGTTTGACTGGTCTGCCCGCGACCAGCTGGATGCCCAGACCTACACGGGTCGCAACATCTACTTCAAGGGCTCGGCCGGCCTGAGTCCTTTCACCTGGGCCAATGTGACAGCGGAAGGTTTGCAGGGCTATTTCACGGCACCGCATGTCTCCACCACGCCCCCGGGATATCCGAACCAGCTGACGGGCCTGACCCAGTTCTGTGCGACTGGCAGTGTCTGCATCAGCAGCACGGCGCAGAGCAACACGACGGTCGCGACGGGTGGTGCGGCCGGCGAGGCGCTGATCAACTTCCTGCGCGGCGACCGCAGCAATGAGGAAGGCACGGCCCCGGATACGAGCAAGTTCTACCGCCATCGCGCGCACGTGCTGGGCGACGTTGTCTCCGCGCAGCCGCAGTACTCGGGCGCACCGAAGTGGAATTTCTCGGACAGCGGCTACGCGGCGTACAAGAGCGCGAAGGCCGGCCGGGCGCCGCTGGTGTTTGCTGCGGCCAACGACGGCATGCTGCATGCCTTCAATGCCAACACGGGCGCGGAAGTCTGGGCCTACATTCCCACCTTTGCGCTGCCGCGTCTTTACACGCTGGCCGACAAGAACTACTCGGACAAACACCAGTACTTCGTCGAGGGCACGCCGCAGATCGGGGATATCTGCCCCAAAGCCCCGACAGGCACTTGCGACAGCAGCGAATGGAAGACCATCGTCATCGGTGGCCTGAATGGCGGTGGAACGGGCTACTACGCGCTCGACATCACGGATCCCGGCAACCCGGCCTTGTTGTGGGAATTTAGCCATACCAATATGGGCTACACCTTCGGCAACCCGCAGATCACCAAGATGGATGACGGCACCTGGGTGGCGCTGGTGACTTCGGGTTACAACAACTGCCCCAAACTCGGGACAGCAGCCCAGCAGGACTGTGCCAACAACGGCACGGGCGACGGCCGCGGCTATTTGTATGTGATCAAGGCTGGGACCGGTGAACTGTTGTCCGCCATCTCCACCGGTGAAGGGACCGTGACGGCGCCCAGCGGCCTGGGCAAGATCGTTGCGCACGAGGATGCAACCAACATCAGCCGGCGCGTCTACGGTGGCGATCTGAGCGGCAACCTGTGGCGGTTCTCCATCGGTACCGGCGGTTATACCGCCCATAAGCTGGCAACGCTGAAGGATGCCGACGGCGTGGCCCAGCCCATCATGGACAAGCCACAGGTGACGACCATCAACAGCCTGCCGGTGGTGTACGTGGGCACCGGCCGCTACCTGTCCACCAGCGACGTGGGTGGGGCGACGAAGCAGTCCTTCTATGCGATCAAGGACCCGCTGAACAGCACGTTCTATGGCAGCCCGCGCTCCAGCAGCAACTTCATCATCAAGACAGCCGTAGACGGCACCTGCCCCGATGGCACCGATATTGCCGTCTGCAGCCCGGGTGACAAAGTGCGTACGCTGACACAAATCCAGGGTGTTGCGGCCGACAGCCTGACGAACAAAGACGGCTGGATCGTCGACTTCCCTGCCGGCGCGGGCGAACTGGCCTTCACCGACCCGAAACTGGTGCTGGGGACGATCACCTTCACAACCAGCATCCCCTCATCCCTGACTTCGACGGACGTCTGCCGCTCCAGCACCAGCCCCTCTGAGGGAACCTCCTTCCTCTACATGTTGGACTACCTCAATGGCGGGGCCGTCGGCAATTCGAACGGCGTGGCAGGGACGTCGCTGGGGCAGGGCATTGCGACCTCGCCTCAGTACTCTCAACTGCAGGACGGCAGCGTGATCATCACGACCCGAATGTCGGGCGGTAATGACGTCTTCACCAAGGGGCGTTTCAATACCCAGAGCGCCACGGCAAAACGGGTTTCCTGGCGCGAACTGGTGACCGACTAAGGTCCGCGTGGTCGTACGCCGGTTTGAGGCCGGCCTGCCGGGCCGGCTCCTCCCGGGGAGCCGGCCCTTTTCTTTGGGCCCGTTCCGCCCCCATGAACTGGGGAGGGTCCCATGAACGGGTGAGGGCGGCGACGCATCACCGGCCTTAGCCTCATCCCCTTGGTGGCTGCTGAACAAGCGGCTCGCAAAGGAGGGGATGGATGAACACGCAAAAGTGGAGTCGGGGCTTTACTCTGATCGAATTGCTGCTTGTACTGAGTATTCTGACCCTGGTACAGGCCTGGGTCGTTCCGGCTCTGGCGGAGATGGTGGATTCGGCACGGGTCAATAGCGCAGCACAGGCACTGTCCGAAAGTCTGATGCGGGCACGCAGCGAGGCGATCAAACGCAATAGCCGGGTGGTTGTCTGCAAGTCGTCCACAGGCGCAAGCTGCGAGGCCCAGGCTGGGTGGGAGCAGGGCTGGATCATCTTTCACGACGACAACAACAATGCTGCGCTCGACGCGGATGAGTCGGTCCTGTATCGGGAGGTTGCTCTGGGGTCGTCGTTGCGCCTTAGCGGCAATACTCCCGTCCGTGACTACGTGTCCTACACGCCGTATGGCCGGACCAAGATGTCCTCGGGGGCATTCCAGGCGGGAACTTTCACGGTGTGCACCAAACGGGCCAAGGCGGAGTTCGCGCGGCAGGTGGTCATCAGCGCCGGCGGGCGTGCAAGAGTGGCCAAGGCCGCAGCCTCCAAATGCGACCCAGGCTAGCGTCGCACCTCATCCACCAACGTCTTGAACTCGTCGATGTCCTCGAAGCTGCGGTAGACGCTGGCAAAGCGCACGTAGGCGACCTTGTCCAATTTCTTGAGTTCCCGCATCACCAGTTCGCCGATGCGATTGGAGGGCACCTCGCGCAGGCCGAGGTTGAGCAGTTTTTCTTCGATGCGTTCGATGGCGCTGTCGATCTGCTCGGTGCTGACCGGCCGTTTGCGCAGGGCCAGTTGCATGGAGGCCAGCAGCTTGCTGCGCTCGTATTCGATGCGCCGGCCGTCCTTCTTGACGATGGACGGGAAATTGACGTCCGGCCGCTCGTAGGTGGTGAAGCGCTTTTCGCAGGCGCCGCACTGGCGGCGCCTGCGGATGAAGTCCCCGTCCTCCGAAATCCGGGTCTCGACGACCTGGGTTTCAGAGTTTCCGCAGAAGGGGCATTTCATGGCAGTGGATGTTGATGTGTGAAAGTCAGGACTTCATTCGCGGGCACCCGTGGAACCGGCTTTGCCGGGCCACTGGGTGCGCCCCCTTGAGGGGGCTGAGAAGCCGCGGCTCCAGACCTGCCTGCGCAGGTCTGGACGGCTGGGAAGAGTCGACGCCTCTGGCGGCGACACCACGCGAAGCGTCTCGGGGGTGGTCACTTGTACACCGGGAAGCGCGCCGTCAGGGCGGCGACCTTGGCGCGCACGGCGGCCAGATTGGCTTCGTCGCGCGGCTTGTCCAGCACGTCGGCGATCAGGTTGGCCGTCAGGCGGGCTTCCTCGTCCTTGAAACCGCGCGTGGTCATGGCCGGGGTGCCGACGCGCACGCCGCTGGTGACCATGGGCTTTTCCGGGTCGTTCGGAATGGCGTTCTTGTTGATGGTCATGTGGGCAGCGCCCAGCACGGCCTCGGCTTCCTTGCCGGTGATGCCCTTGGAGCGCAGGTCCACCAGCATGAGGTGGCTCTGCGTGCCGCCGCTGACGATGCGCAGGCCGCGCTGGGTCAGGGTCTCGGCCACGATCTGTGCGTTCTTGACCACCTGCTGCTGGTAGGCCTTGAACTCGGGCGCCATGGCTTCCTTGAAAGCCACGGCCTTGGCGGCGATGACGTGCATCAGCGGGCCGCCCTGCAGGCCGGGGAAGATGGCGCTGTTGATGGCCTTCTCGTGCTGGGCCTTGGACAGGATGATGCCGCCGCGCGGACCGCGCAGGGTCTTGTGGGTGGTGGAGGTCACGATGTCGGCGTGCGGCACCGGGCTGGGGTACACGCCGGCGGCGATCAGGCCGGCGTAGTGCGCCATGTCGACCATGAAGATCGCGCCGACGTCCTTGGCCACCTTGGCGAAGCGGGCGAAGTCGATGTGCAGGCTGTAGGCCGAGGCGCCGGCGATGATCAGCTTGGGCTTGGACTCGTGCGCCTTCTTCTCCATCGCGTCGTAGTCGATCTCTTCCTTGGCGTTCAGGCCATAGGAGACGACGTTGAACCATTTGCCGCTCATGTTCAGCCCATGCCGTGGGTCAGGTGGCCGCCTTCGGCCAGGCTCATGCCCATGATGGTGTCACCCGGCTTGAGGAAGGCCAGAAAGACGGCCTCGTTGGCCGAGGCGCCGCAGTGCGGCTGCACGTTGGCGGCTTCGGCGCCGAAGATGGCCTTGACGCGGTCGATGGCCAGCTGCTCGGCCACGTCCACGTGCTCGCAGCCGCCGTAGTAGCGCTTGCCCGGATAACCCTCGGCGTATTTGTTGGTGAGCTGGGTGCCCTGGGCGGCCATGACGGCGGGCGAGGCGTAGTTCTCGCTGGCGATCAGCTCGATGTGGTGTTCCTGGCGGGCGTTCTCGGCCTGGATGGCGGCCCAGAGTTCGGGGTCGGTTTGTTCGACGAGGATGTTGCGGTTGTACATGGCAGTCGGAAAAAACAGGTGTCCCCCGGTGGGGTGGGGGCTGCCCAGGCGAACGGCTGAACACCGGATTGATCCTTGTCAGGCCCAACCCCGTGGCACGCTTCCCTGTGGTATGTCCACTTCAGCGTCGCCAGACCCTCGGTCTGACGCACCTATCGCCAGTTGCGTGCCTGTCTAGTGTAGCGGAGGCGGGGGGCGCTCCCGCTCGCCGGTGCGACGGCGGGTCAGGAAGTGACCAGCATTACGTCCGCGCTGGCCGCCGGTTTGCCGGGCGCCATCACCGGGATGGGCTGCGGGGTGTGAGTCGGTACGGCGCGGCCGTTGGCTACATCGAGCAGGCGGGCATGCTCGGCCAGTACCTTGGCGGCGTAACCGCCGTCGTCCGGCAGGTTGGCGGCGCCCACGTAGTAGCGCAGGCCACCTTCGACCGAGCCGGTGCGTTTGATGTACTCCTGCAGGACCAGGGCACCGACGCGCAGGTTGGCGACCGGGTCAAAGGCGGCCAGCTTGCCGCCGTAGGCTTCGTACTTCTCGCTGTGCAGGGTGGTCATGACCTGCATCAGGCCCTGGGCGCCGACCGAGCTCTGGGCAAACGGATTGAAGCTGGACTCGATGGCCATCACTGCGAGCAGCAGCAGCGGATCGATCTGGGTACGGCGGCCGATCTCGTAGGCCTCCATGACCAGTGCCGACAGCGGCTCCGGTGCCACACGGTATTTCTTGCTGAGCCAGTAGGCGACTGCGGCCTGCTGCTTGGGCAATTCGTGCGGGTGGGCGGCCGTGGCGCGCTCCACGGCCACGGGCTCGGACTCGACGCCGTTGGCTTCGTACTGACGCTCTTGCAGCCAGTCCGCCAACTGCGCTTCGCTGGCCTGGCGCAGCTCGGGGCGAGCCACCAAGGTAATGGTGGCAAACAGGACGGCCAGCCCGAGCAGCGCAAAGCTGTTCTGGATGGTGGCAAAAAACATGTGGGAGGCCTGACGTGCGACGGATCGCAGGCCCTGCCCTATCTCTTGAAACGCTGTCATAGCACTTCCTCGTCTCGCGCAGTGTCCGGGCTGGGGCTGTGGCTGAGCACAGATCCGGACCTGGTCACCGCGTCTGGGTTGGTACGCCATCTGGACCGGGCTGGGCTCTGCTTGGGTTTGCCAGCCTGTCGTCCGATGTGCCGGGTTCGGCAGCGGATACGGGTAATCCCCGATTCAGGGTGAAACGAATTGTAAGACCCGATATATAACCGGTCAATATTAAAATAATAAATCTTAATAACTTAAGTGCATTAACACTACTCATCAGTGACTGCTAATGAGTAAAAAATCTATATAAATCAATGACTTGGTGTTTTGATGTAAAAAACGACCTGAGCTGTACTGTATTTTGTAACAGTGCCGAAAACGCGGCTTGCGGGCGGCAACGGCAGGGATGGCCCGGGGCAATTGGGGTGCGCGGATTCATTGAAAAGGCGATTTGCATCCTTGGCCCGCAGGGCTAGACTGAACCAGCCTGTTGTTATTCAGGCAGTCATTGCTGGAAGTAGTCCGCACACACCTTCAGGGTGCAAGTGCTAACGCGAAACTGGCAGTCATTGGGGGCAATCTCTTGCCTCCTTCGCAACGCGGGACCCGACTCTCCCCGTTGCGATACCCAGACGGCATGGACTTCTGGTCCGCCGTCAGGCCCGGCGGGTTGGCAATCTGCTACCCGACCGGGCTTTCTCTTTGCGGCGGCTCATGACCTCGACCGCAAAATTCCGGCGGAACGGGGCAAATGACGGCGACAATCAGCGTCTTAATTTGTAACCTCGAGTACGTGCCGTGCCTTCGTCTTCTTCCGCCCAACGCAACGATACCCAAGCCCTCGATGAACTGACCGGTGGCGCCTTTTCCGCCGCCACGGCCGGCGAGCGTGCCGCCCGCGTGCGGGCCTGGCTGCAGGGCGAGCCGGCGCCGGAGCAGCTGCAACTGGTCTATCGCGAGTTGAGCGTCAAGGACAAGGGCGCAGCCAAGCTGCTGCGCGAGAGGCTGGATGAGCTCAAGCGCCAGCGCGACCAGGAGGGCATGGCTGCCGAATGGGCCCAGAAGGCCCAGGCCCTGCTCGAGGTTGCCAAACTGAATGTGGCGGACGCCATGGCGTGGCAGCGCGATGCCGCCAAGGCCGGTGCCCCGCTCAGCCGTGAGCCGCTGGCCGCGCTCAAGACCCGGCTGGCCGATCGCGTCAAGGCCGTCGAGGACCTGCAGCACCGTGCCCAGGTCCAGCGTGAGGCCGCCGTGCTGCTGGCGCAGCGCATCGAGGTGCTGTCGACCAAATCCTGGCTCGATGCACAGGCCGCCAGCGAAGCCCTGGCCACCGACGTGGCGGCCTGGCAGGCCGGCGCCGCTGTTCTGCCCGCGGATCCAAACTGGGCCAGCGTGGACCCGCGTTTTGCGCCGCAGCTGGAGGCCTCGCGCGCGCAGCTGGCGCTGGTCTGGGATGCTTTCAGCGCCGCCCTCGCGCAGGCCCGCGCGGCCGCAACTGACCCGGCCGCCGCCTTGCCGCAAGTGCCGGTCTGGGCCGATGAGTTGCGCCAGGCACGCGGTGTGCCGACCGAGGCCGTGGAGCCGGCCAAGCCCAAGATCGACCCCGAGCTCAGGGCCCGCGCCACGGCGGCGGTGCGCGAAGTGCTGGTGGTGCTGGAACAGGAAGTGGCGCAGGGCCACGGCAAGGCCAGTACCGGGGCGGCGAACGCCTTGCGCCAGGCGCTCAAGGAACACGGTCGTCACATAGATGGCCAACTCGACCGCCAGGCCCATGCCGCGCTGGCGGCGGCCGGTGAACTCGAGGGCTGGCAGCGCTGGCGCGCCGACCAGCTGCGTGAAGAGCTGGTGGCGAAAGCCGAGGCCTTGCTCAAGCGTCCGGAGGGTCAGGCCCTGGGCGGGCGCAAGATGCAGGAGTCGCTGCGCGAGTTGCGTGAGCAGTGGAAGCAGACCGACCAGGGCGGGGTGCCCAACCACGCCCTGTGGAAGCGCTTCGATGAAGCCTGCAACCAGGCCTACAAGGTGGTCGAGGCCTGGCTGGACAAGGTCAAGGCCGAAGCGGCTGAGCACAGGGTCAAGCGGCTGGCCCTGATCGAGGAACTCAAGGCCTGGGCGGCGGCCCACACGGCGACGCCGGGCGCCGACTGGAAGGCCGTCAACCGCGATTTGCACCAGTTCTCCGAACGCTGGCGCGAGGCCGGCCACCTGAGCGAGAAGGCCTTTGCCGAGATGCAGCCGCAATGGAAGGCGGCGATGGCGGCCGCGAGCGCGCCGCTGGAGGCGGCGCAGAAGGAAAGCCTGCAACGGCGCCAAGCCATGATCGAGGAGGCAGCCGAACTCGGGGCCGCGCCCACGCTGCGCATCGATGCGGTCAAGGCCCTGCAGCAGCGCTGGCAGGCCGAGGCGCACACCGTGCCGCTGGAGCGGCGCCAGGAGCAGAAGCTGTGGGATGCCTTCCGTAAACCGATAGACGACGCTTTTGCCCGCAAGAGCGCGGTGCGCGAGCAGGCCGCGGCGGCCATGAGTGCCTACGATCGCGCTGTCCTGGACGCGGCCCAGGCGCTGGAGGCGGCGAATGCCGGTGGCGACGTGCAGGCCATCCGCGCGGCCATGGAGGCGCTCGACGCAGCCCGCCGGGGCGTGACCGCCCAGGCGGCAGCGGCCTCGGCCGGGCCCGCAGCGCAGGCGCCCGCTGAGCCGGCCGGGGAATCCGCACCGGCCAGCACCCCCGCACCCGTGCGCAAGCCGGTGGTGGCGGTGCGTGGTGACGACCGTCCCGGCATGAAGCGGGCCGAGCCCGCCGCCCCGGCAGGCCGCGGCCGGCCGGGCGAGCGCGGTGCCGGTGGCCGGCGTGAGGAACGTCGGCCCGAGCGCGAGAGTCGCGGCGAGGGCCGGCGCGAGCCGCGGGCGGAGCGCGAAGGGCCGCGCCTGGGGGATGCGGCTTTCCGCGCCCAGCGCGATGCCGTCGAGCATGCCCAGGCGGCGCTGAAGAAGCTGGCCATGCAGGCGCACGGCGAAGCCCTGACCCATCTGTTCACGGCCTGGGAACAGCGCGATGCGACACACCTGCCGTCGGCGGCGGATCTGGGTGGTCGTGTCACGCCGGCCGTGCGCACCCTGTGGACGCAGGCCCTGTCGGCGGCCCCCGCGGCTGCGGCGACCGAAGCCCTGCTGCGGTTGGAGATCGCGGCCGAGGTGCCGACGCCGGCGTCCGACCTGGACGCCCGTCGGGCCCTGCAACTGCAGCTGCTGACGCGGCGCAACGAACCGGCGCCGGCGCAGACCTGGGGCCAGGACGTGGCGCGTTTGCTCGCTGCTGCCTACGATGTCAACCAGGCCCGTCGTCTGCAGCAGGCGCTCAAGGCCCTGCTCAAGCGCTGAGGCGCGTGGCGGTCGGCCTCAGACGGCCGGGCGATAGTAGGCGTCGAACAGGGGCAGCAGGCTGGCGAACTCGCGGCCGAAGCGCTCGCGGTTGACGAAGTAGGCTTCGCTGGCCACGGCGTAGAACTCGTCGATGGCCTCGGCCCCATACGGGTCGAGCCAGGTCGGCGGGCTGCCGAAGCGCTCAGCCTTGATCACCTCTTCCCGGAACGTGTCATAGGCTGCCTGCAGCGTGGCCAGCCAGTGGGCCCGCGCCTGGCGCGCACTGCCGTGGCCCATGAAACCGGCCGGCAGCGGCGGACAGCCGTCCGCGCGGCCATCGCGCAGGTCGAGTTTGTGGACGAACTCGTGGATCACCACGTTGTAGCCGCTCTCGCTGGACGTGGCGGTGACGTCCTGCCAGCTCAACATGATGGGGCCGTCGGGCATGGCCTCGCCGGCCAGGGGCTCCGCGTACTGGTGCACCACGCCGTCGTCGTCGACGATCTCGCGCTGCGCCAGCACCTCGTCGGGATGCACCACGATGCCCACGAAGTCGTCGTAGCAGCGCAGCGGCCGCTCGCCGGGGCCGAAGTGCAGCACCGGCAAACAGGCCTGGGCGGCAATGGTCACGGCCATGGCGTCGGTGATGCGCAGGCCCTGCGCGCCGTGGAACTCCTTGTCCTCCAGGAACAGGGCGCTGAGTTCGCGCAGCCGGGCCAGCTCAGGGGGGCTCAGCGCCGCCAGCCAGGGGCAGGCGGCCAGCACCGGCGCCCAGAGGGCGTCCGGGATGGCCGTACGCGGCCGGCGGTCACGCCGTCGCAGGCGGTCGAGCCAGCGCCACATGGTCAGGTGATGGCGCTGGCCGCCAGGCGCCGCAGCTGCACCGGCCCGGCGCCGTCCGGGCGCTGCAGCCGCAACACCTCGGCGCGTGGCGGCACGGCGGCGCCATCCCAGTCGCTGAGCACGCGGCGCTGCAGGTCGGCGCCGAGGCTGTGGTCGGCCGGCCTGTGGGTGTGGCCGTGGATCAGGGTGGTGGCGGCCGCGGCGTGCAGCCAGGCCCGGGTCAGCGGGGCATCGACATCGGCATAGGGCAGGCCGCTGCGCTTGCGCGCCTCGCTCTGCTCGCGCAGGCCGCGGGCGACGGCGCGGCGTTCGGCCAGGGGCTGGGCGAGAAAGGCCTGCTGCCAGGCGGCCGTACGCACCTGGGCACGGAACTGCAGGTACTCGCGGTCGTCCAGGCACAGGGCGTCGCCATGGCTGAGCAGCCAGCGTTGGCCGCCGAAGTCCAGCACGGTCGGGTCGTCCAGCAAGGTGAGGCCGGCGTCGCGGGCGCTGACCCTGCCGAAGAGGAAGTCGCGGTTGCCGTGCATGAAGTACACCGCACGTGCGGCCGTTGTCGCACGCAGGACCTGCAGACAGTGGTGCTCGAAGCGGGCTTCGGCATCATCGGCCTGCTGGCCGTCGTCGCCGACCCAGACCTCGAACAGGTCGCCCAGGATGAACACGGCATCGGCCCGGGTCCGCGCCAGATAGCGCTCCCAGGCGGCAACGGTTGCGGGCTCGCCGGGCTGCAGGTGCAGGTCGGAAATGAAATCGACCACCCGCCAGTGCGCCGGAGCCTGCAGCTCGGCGAACCGGGGGGTGGTCGCGGTCATGAGGGAGGCGCTCAGAGGGCCACGGCCTTCTCGATCACCACGTCGTCCTTGGGCACATCGCCATGGAAACCCTTCTGGCCGGTTTTCACGGCGGCGATCTTGTCCACCACGTCGGTGCCTTCGACGACCTTGCCGAACACGGCGTAGCCCCAGCCCTGGGCCGAGGGGGCGGTGTGGTTGAGGAAGCCGTTGTCGGCCACGTTGATGAAGAACTGCGCCGTGGCCGAGTGCGGGTCGTTGGTGCGTGCCATGGCGACGGTGTACTTGCCGTTCTTCAGGCCGTTGTTGGCCTCGTTGTTGATCGGCTTGTCGGTGGGCTTCTGGCTCATGCCGGGTTCGAAGCCGCCGCCCTGGATCATGAAGCCGGGGATGACGCGATGGAAGATGGTGTGGTCGTAGTGGCCCTTCTTCACGTAGGCGAGGAAGTTCTCGACCGACTTCGGCGCCTTGGCGGCATCGAGTTCGAGCTTGATGACACCGAGACCGGCGATGTGGAGTTCGACTTGGGGATTGCTCATGGTTGCTTTCAGGGCAGCACGGTGGCCGCGTTGATGGTGATGGGAGAGAGCGGCACGTTCTGGTGCATGCCCTTGTTGCCGGTGGACACAGTCGCGATCTTGTCCACGACGTCCATGCCCTCGACGACCTTGCCGAACACGGCGTAGCCCCAGCCCTGCGGCGTGGGGGCGGTGTGGTTGAGGAAGGCGTTGTGGGCCACGTTGATGAAGAACTGCGCCTGCGCCGAGTGCGGATTCGGGGTGCGCGCCATGGCGATGGTGTATTTGTCGTTCTTCAGGCCGTTGCTGGCTTCGTTCTCGATCGGCTTCTCGGTGGCCTTCTGGGCCATGGCCGCATCGAAGCCGCCGCCCTGGATCATGAAGCCGGGGATGACGCGGTGGAAGATGGTGCCGTTGTATTGGCCCTTGCGCACGTAGGCCAGGAAATTCTCAACGGTCTTGGGCGCTTTGTCCGGCTGCAGCTCGACCACGATGTCGCCGGCACTGGTGGCCAGCTTGACGCGCGGCGCTACTGCGGCGCCCTGAGCCTGCACGGTGGCGGCGAACAGCAGGCCGGCGCCGGCCAGCAGGAGGCTGCGGCGCAGCCCGTAGTTGGAGGTGAGGTTCATCCGATGATTCCTTCAAAGAAAATTTTCCACTCGCTGCCCTGGCGGATCCAGTACTGGCGCTTGGTCGGGCCGCTGATCGCGCCGTCGGCCACTTCGCCGAAGGTCACGACCATGGTGTCGTTGCCGTCGGTCCAGCGCAGATAGGACAGGTCCTTGAGCTGGATCGGCTTGCCGCGCACCTTGTCGACTTCGCTGCGCAGGGACGGCACCCATTCGGCCAGGGTCTTGTCGAAGCTCTTGAAGTCGGGTGTGTAAAAGCGCAGCAGCTGGTCGACGTCGCCGCGCGACTTGGCGCTGCGCCAGGCCGCCAGGGTGTCTTCGAACGGCTTGCGCACGGCCTGCACGCTGTGCGGCGCCACCCAGTCCAGCCGCGGCGAGATCACCACGGGCGTGGTGCGGATCTCCACCGTGCGGCTGATGAATTCCAGGTCCGGGTTGGACAGCACCACGCAGCCGTCGGAGGACAGCGGGGCGCGCGCGAACTGGTTGGGCGGCGTGCCGTGCAGCCAGATGCCGCGGCCGGTCTTGCCGCGTTTGCTGTCGAGCACATTGGGGTAGTTGATGGGCAAGGCGCCCGAGCCGTAGAAGTCGCTCAGCGATTTGCGGTCGAGGTTGCTGATGATGAAATACACACCCAGCGGCGTGCGGGCATCGCCTTCAACCATCTTTTCGATGCCCGACTTGCCGACCGAGATGTAGAAATCCGCCACCAGCCGGAGCTGCTGTGGGGTGTTCTCGAACAGGTACAGGCGCGAGCGCGAGGCGTCGACGGCGATGGCGTGGCGGTTGCGTGGCGACAGGGCGAGGAACTGCGAGGGGATGGTGCCCGCCGGGGGACGCTCGCGCAGGGCTTTCAGGCGCATCTGCGACTCGTGCCGCAATTCGGCCAGGGCGGTGGCGGCCGTGCCGCCGGCCAGTGTTGCCGGGATGTCGCCGAAATCGCGCACCGGCCGTGCCTGCGTGGTCAGCAGGTCGCCGTAGGCCAGGTGGGCGAGCTGGAAGTTCGGGTAGTCGCGGACCAGCACTTCGGCGCGCGCCAACGCCTCGCGGCTCTGGCCGGCGCCGATGAGCCGGTAGATCTCGATCAGGCGCGCCTCGGCGGCCCCGCTCACCGCGGCCGGCGCCTTGCTGCCGGGCTGGGTGGCAGCAAGACCGGGCGGCAGGGGGTCGGCATGGGCAGCCACCGGCGCCAACAGCAGAGCGGCGGCCGTGAGCAGCAGTAGCAGCGCAGATTTCCCTTGGTTCATGTCGTTACCGGGTCGGCCCGCGGTGTGCACCGCAGGTCTTGCGAGGGGACCTCAGTGGCCCGAGGCTTCCTTGACGATTTGCCAGCGTTCTCCCGTCTTGACCAGCTCCAGCGTCTTGCGGCTCACTACCGCCAGCGTATCGGCCTTGTAGTCCTGCCGGAATTTTGCCACGGCCCGGTTGCCCTGGACGCGGATCTGCAGCTCCAGCAGGTTGACGGCAATACGTGTCTTGCCGGTGATGCGCAGGTGGCGGTCCTGCTCCCAGGCGCTGCGCGGCACGCGGCCCGGGGTCTCGAAGTCCTTGCCGTAGGCGGCGAGGTACTGCGCCATGTCCTTGTTCGCCCAGGCGCGGGCCCAGGCGCGCACCGCCTGCTCCACCTCGCGGCCAGCGGTGTCGGGCGCCGGCGCGGAGACGGCTGCGGGCGCGGCTGCAGGTGCAGGTGCAGGTGCAGGCGCAGGCGCAGGCGCAGGCGCCAGGGGGGGCGTGACCTTGGCGGCCGGCGGCGGGCTTGGCGGCGTTGGTGTTGCCGCAGCAACGGCGACGACCGGCTGGATCGGCTGCGGCGTTGCCACTGGCGTGGCGGCGGGTGCCGCTGTGGTGATAACCGGGGCTGCTGGCGTGGTAACCGGGGCCGCCGGCGCAGGCTTGGCGGCAACCAGCACGGCGGGCGGCGGGTTGCGCGGTGGTGCCGGCAGATCGCGGATCAGGGCCAGCCTGGACTGCGGGGCCGGGGCGGCGCCCTCCAGCTGCAAGGCCTTGCTGTAGGCCTGGCTGGCCAGGCGGGCATAAACGTCGCTCAGGTTGTCGTGGGCGGTGGCGTAGCTGGGGTGGGTGCGCAGGGCCTTTTCCAGAACAAGGCGGGCCTTGTCGTACTGGCCCTGGCTCGCGTGGATGACCGCCATATTGTTGTAGGGCTCGGGCCACTCGGGGTGGTCCTCGCTCAGCTGGGTGAAGGTGGCCAGGGCCTCGGCCAGGCGGCCCGACTCGCGCTGGATCACTCCGCGGTAAAAGCGCATCTGCGGGTCGCGCGGATGCGCGGCAAGATGACGTTCGACCTGGGCCTGGGCTTCGACCAGCTTGCCGGTGCGCAGCAACTGGCTCACCTCGCTGTAGTCGTCGGCCCGGGCGACCGTGGTGGCGAAAAGGGCGGCCAGCATCAAGACCACGCGGCGCAGATGGGCGCTCGCCCGGCCACGGTGGTGCGGCATGGGGTTCGCGGGGCGCGGGGGCTGGTGCGGGGTGCGGGGCATCACGGGCATTGCGCGCTGATGCCTGTCAGCTTGGTCTGCACGGTGGTGTTGGCGGCTTCGATCTTCAGCGCCCGGCAATAGGACTGGCCGGCCAGCCGGACATAGATATCACCCAGGTTCTCGTGCGCGGTGGCGTAGCCGGGGTTGGCACGGATGGCCTGCTCCAGCGCGGCGCGTGCCTTGTCGTAGTCGCCTTGGGCGGCGTGGATGACGGCCAGGCTGTTGTAGGGCTCGGGCAGTTCCGGGAAATCCTCGGTCAGGGCCGTGAAGGTGGCAAGCGCCTCGGCCTGCTGGCCGGATTCGCGCTGGATCAGGCCCTTGAAATAGCGCATCTGCGGATCGCGCGGCTTGGTCGCCAGGTGCTTGTCCACGCGGGCCAGGGCTTCTTCCAGGCGGCCGGTACGCAGCAGCTGGCTGACGTCGCTGTAGTTGTCGGCCTGGGCGGCCGCTGCCGTCAGGCTGGCTGCCAGCACCAGCAGACGGGCAAGGGCAAGTGTGTAAGCGCTACCGAGCTTCATGGGCCTGTACATGGGGTGGGGCATACCCGGTCCTGAGACGCTGGCCGGGGCTTTATACTGCGTGCGATTGTAGCCCCCGTCCAAGTTCCCAGCCGGCGCGCCAGCCTTTGCGCGCACCGGTTTCTGATTGATCCATGAGTCTGCGCATTTACAACACGCTGTCGCGTGCGGTGGAGCCTTTTACCCCGCTCGAACCCGGCCATGTCCGCATGTACGTCTGCGGCATGACGGTCTACGACCTGTGCCATCTGGGCCACGCCCGCGCCATGGTCGCCTTCGACGTGGTGCAGCGCTGGCTCAAGGCCAGCGGTCTGCGGGTGACCTATGTGCGCAACGTCACCGACATCGACGACAAGATCATCAAGCGCGCGCTGGACAACGGCGAGACCATCGGCGCGCTGACCGGGCGCATGGTCGAGGCCCTGCACCAGGACGCTGACGCCCTGGGCATCGAGCGCCCCACCCACGAGCCGCGCGCCACCGAGTACGTGCCGCAGATGCTCAGGCTGATCGGCACCCTGGAGCAAAAAGGCCTGGCCTACCGGGCCGGCAACGGTGACGTGAATTACGCGGTGCGCAAGTTCCCCGGCTACGGCAAGCTCTCCGGCAAGTCGCTGGATGAACTGCGCGCCGGCGAACGGGTGGCGGTGCTGGACGGCAAGGATGACCCGCTGGACTTCGTGCTCTGGAAATCGGCCAAGCCGACCGAGCCGGTCGAGGCGAAGTGGGACAGCGCCTACGGCGCGGGCCGCCCGGGCTGGCACATCGAATGCTCGGCCATGAGCTGCGAGATGCTGGGCGAGAGCTTCGACATCCACGGCGGCGGCGCCGACCTGCAGTTCCCCCACCACGAGAACGAGATCGCGCAGAGCGAAGGCGCCACCGGCAAGCCGCTGGCGCGCTTCTGGATGCACAACGGCTTCGTGCGTGTGGACAACGAGAAGATGTCCAAGTCGCTGGGCAACTTCTTCACCATCCGCGAGATCCTGGCCAAGTACGACCCGCAGACGGTGCGCTTTTTCATCATCCGCGCCCACTACCGCAGTCCGCTGAACTACAGCGACGCCCATCTGGACGACGCGCGCGGCGCGCTCAAGCGCCTGTACACGGCGCTGCACGCGGTCAAGCCGCTGCCCCTGGAGCGTATCGACTGGCTCGACGCCCATGCAGCGCGCTTCAAGGCCGCCATGGACGAGGACTTCGGCACGCCTGAGGCGGTGGCCGTGTTGTTCGAGCTGGCGACCGAGGTCAACAAGACCGGCTCGCGCCAGCTCGCGGGCCTGCTCAAGGCGCTGGGCGGCTGCCTGGGCTTGCTGCAGGACGATCCGGACGCTTTTCTCAAGGCCGGCTCGATGCTGGACGAGACCGCCATCCGCACGCTGATCGATCAGCGCGCGGCGGCGAAAGCGGCGAAGAACTTCGCCGAGGCCGACCGCATCCGCAAGGAGTTGCTGGACAAAGGCATCGTGCTCAAGGATTCCGCCGCGGGCACCACCTGGGAAGTCGCACAGTGAGCCCGGCACCGGTCACCAAACTCGCGCGGCCCGATTACTGGGACGAGGCCTGCAAGCACCTGATGAAGAAGGATCGGGTGATGAAGCGGCTGATTCCGCAGCATGGCGACTCCTGCCTGCAGACGCGGGGCGACGCCTTCACCACGCTGGCGCGCAGCATCGTGGGCCAGCAGATTTCGGTCAAGGCGGCGCAGACGGTCTGGGACCGCTTTGCCCAGTTGCCCAAACGCATGACGGCGGCCAATGTGCTCAAGCTCAAGGTGGACGACATGCGCGCGGCCGGCCTGAGCGCGCGCAAGGTCGAGTACCTGGTGGATCTGGCCCTGCATTTCGACAGTGGCAAAATCCGGGTCGCGTCCTGGAAGGCCATGGAAGACGAGGCCATCATCACCGAGCTGACGGGCATCCGTGGCATCGGGCGTTGGACGGCCGAGATGTTCCTGATCTTCCACCTGATGCGGCCCAACGTGCTGCCGCTGGACGACGTTGGGTTAATCAACGGTATCAGTCGTAACTACTTCTCCGGCGAGGCCGTGAGCCGCAGTGACGCGCGCGAGGTGGCGGCCGCCTGGGCGCCGTATTGCAGCGTGGCAACTTGGTATATTTGGCGCTCGCTCGACCCGCTACCGGTCGAGTATTGATTCGTTTGGGGCCCGGACTCTCAGAGCCGGAGCACAGAATTAGGGGTTACTCCATGGCTAAGAAGACATTTCTCGATTTCGAGCAACCGATTGCCGAACTCGAGGCCAAGATCGAAGAGTTGCGATATGTGCAGACCGAATCCGCGGTCGACATCAGCGAAGAAATCAACCAGCTCAGCAAGAAGAGCCAGCAGCTGACCAAGGACGTCTACAGCGACCTCACGCCCTGGCAGATCACCAAGATCGCCCGCCATCCGGAGCGTCCCTACACGCTGGATTACGTGGGCGAGCTCTTCACCGACTTCGTCGAGATGCACGGCGACCGCCATTTCGCCGACGATCTGAGCATCGTGGGCGGCCTGGCGCGATTCAACGGCACGGCCTGCATGGTGCTGGGCCAGCAGAAGGGCCGTGACACCAAGGAGCGCGGCCTGCGCAACTTCGGCATGAGCAAGCCCGAGGGCTACCGCAAGGCGCTGCGCCTGATGAAAACGGCTGAAGTTCGGCCTGCCGGTGTTCACCTTCGTCGACACACCGGCGCCTACCCCCGGCATCGACGCGAGGAGCGCGGCCAGTCCGGGGCCATCGGCCGCAACATCTTCGAGATGGCGCAGCTGGAAGTGCCCATCATCACCACCATCATCGGCGAGGGCGGCTCCGGCGGCGCGCTGGCGATTTCGGTGGCCGACCAGGTGCTGATGCTGCAGTACTCGGTCTACTCGGTGATCAGCCCCGAAGGCTGCGCCTCCATCTTGTGGAAGACCGCCGAACGCGCGCAGGACGCCGCTGAAGCGCTGGGCATCACGGCGCACCGCCTCAAGGCCCTGGGCCTGGTCGACAAGATCGTCAACGAACCCGTGGGCGGTGCCCATCGCGATCCCAAGCAGATGGCGGCCTTCCTCAAGCGCGCGCTGGGCGAGGCCTACCGCCAGGTGGCCGACCTCAAGGTCAAGGAGCTGCTGGAGCGCCGCTACGAGCGCCTGCAGAGCTATGGCCGCTACACCGACACCAAGGCCGGCAAGTAACTCTCCGGCCGCTGCGCCGGCTCGGGTGGACCGATGACCCGCCCGCTGGCGCAGGCCCTGCAGGACTTCCAGCCCGGTCTGCCGCTGGCCGTGGCCTACAGCGGCGGCGCCGATTCCACCGCTTTGCTGCTGGCCTGCGCCGAGCGCTGGCCCGGCCAGGTCAGCGCCATCCACATCCACCACGGCCTGCAGGCCGCGGCTGACGGCTTCGAGTCGCACTGCCGCGACGTCTGCGCCCGTCTGGGCGTGCCCCTGCAGGTGCTGCGTGTCGATGCGCGTCACGCCAGCGGCCAGAGCCCGGAAGAGGCCGCCCGCAGCGCGCGCTACGCGGCCCTGCGCCAGTGTGCCGAGGCGGCGCAACCACCCATCCGGCATATCGCGCTGGCGCAGCAGGCCGACGACCAGGTCGAGACCCTGTTGCTGGCGCTGAGCCGCGGCGCCGGCCTGCCCGGTCTGAGTGCCATGCCGGCGCAATGGGAACGTGAAGGCATCCACTACCACCGGCCGCTGCTGATGGTGAGCGGGGCCGAGTTGCGCAGCTGGCTGCGCGAACGTGGCGTGACCTGGATCGAAGACCCGACCAATGCCGACGAGCAGTACACGCGCAACCGCATCCGGGCCCGCCTGCTGCCGGCACTGGAGGCGACCTTCCCGCAGTTTCGCGACACCTTTGCCCGCAGTGCGGCGCATGCAGCGCAGGCGCAGCGCCTGCTGGACGAACTGGCGGCCGAGGATCTGGCGCGCACCGGGCTGCCACCGCGGATTGCCGCGCTGCAGCTGCTGTCCCGGGAACGTCAGGCCAACGCCTTGCGCCACTGGCTGCGTGGCACCCATGCGACGGCGCCCAGCGCGGCCCAGTTGGAAGAACTGCTGGACCAGGTGGCGGCCTGTCGCACGCGGGGCCACGGCATACGCCTCAAGGTGGGCGCGGGCCTTGTCGAGCGCCAGGGGCAGGTGCTGACTTGGTACAATCCCTAGGTTTTGCCCGTCAGCTAATCCGCGGGCACAGCGCCCCCACCCAGTAGATACCGGCAACCGCGGCAGCTGCGCGCGGTTGTCGCCCAATCCGACAATTTTCAATGGCACTGATCGTTCACAAATACGGCGGCACGTCCATGGGCTCGACCGAGCGCATCCGCAATGTCGCCAAGCGCGTCGCCAAGTGGGCCCGCGCCGGCCACCAGATGGTGGTGGTGCCCTCGGCCATGAGCGGCGAAACCAACCGCCTGCTCGGCCTGGCCAAGGAGCTGGCGCCCCCGAAGTCCAACGACGCCACCAACCGTGAGCTCGACATGCTGGCGGCCACCGGCGAGCAGGCCTCCAGCGCGCTGCTGGCCATTGCGCTGCAGGCCGAAGGCATGGACTCGGTCAGCTACGCCGGCTGGCAGGTGCCCATCCTGACCAACAGCGCCTACACCAAGGCGCGCATCGAATCCATCGACGACCAGCGCATCCGCGCCGACCTGGCCGCGGGCAAGGTGGTCATCGTCACCGGCTTCCAGGGCATCGACGACAAGGGCCACATCACCACGCTGGGCCGTGGCGGCTCGGACACCTCGGCCGTGGCCGTGGCGGCGGCCATGAAGGCCGACGAGTGCCTGATCTACACCGACGTCGACGGCGTCTACACCACCGACCCGCGTGTCGTGCCGGAAGCGCGCCGCCTGCACACCGTGAGCTTCGAGGAGATGCTGGAGATGGCCTCCATGGGCTCCAAGGTGCTGCAGATCCGCTCGGTCGAGTTCGCCGGCAAGTACAAGGTGCCGCTGCGCGTGCTCTCCAGCTTCACGCCCTGGGACATAGACCTCAACGAAGAAGCCAAGTCCGGCACGTTGATCACTTTTGAGGAAGACGAAAAAATGGAACAAGCCATTGTTTCCATCAGCAAGGATGGCAAGACCGACTTCAGCTTCACCGTCAACCGCAACGACTACGCGCGCGCCATGGACCTGCTCAAGGACAAGGTGGTGCCGGCGCTGGGCGCGCAGGAAGTGCTGGGCGACACCAAGATCTGCAAGGTCAGCATCGTGGGCATCGGCATGCGCAGCCACGTGGGCATCGCCAGCAAGATGTTCCGCTCGTTGAGCGAAGAGGGCATCAATATCCAGATGATCTCCACCAGCGAGATCAAGACCTCCGTCGTGATCGACGAGAAGTACATGGAGTTGGCCGTGCGCGCGTTGCACAAGGCTTTCGACCTGGACCAGCCGGCAGCCTGAAATCAGCGCAATGCCGGGCGGGATTCATGCGATAATCCCGCCTGACCTTTTGGAGACGTGACCGAGTGGCCGAAGGTGCTCCCCTGCTAAGGGAGTATGGGGTGTAGAGCCTCATCGAGGGTTCGAATCCCTCCGTCTCCGCCAAAAGAAAAGCCCCGCCTTGTGCGGGGCTTTGCTTTTGGGCTCGGCCCCGGGCAATCCGCGCCGCACGGATGTCGTTGGGCCAACCCCGCCGTCGTCGCGTAGTCTCCCGGCCCTTTTTCTGGCGGCTTGTCGCAGAAACAGCGCTGGAGCGATGGCACAATGCCATCGACAAAAAGGGAGTGTTCATGAAAAGAACAATAACGGCCATGGCCGTGATGGCCGCTTGTGTGTGCGCGCAGGCCCAGGTTTCCAACTGGCGTTTTTTTGCCGGCATGGGCATGGCCGGTGGCGGCGAGCAGATCACCGAAGGCACCATCACCACGGTCGGCACCACCACCAGTCATCGCTTCCAGATCAAGGTGGGGGACGGCCTGCAGTACCGGCTAGGGGCTGACTACCGCTTGATGGGGCCGCTGACGCTGCAGGCCTCCGTCGGCTACAGCTCCACGGCGCCCATGGGCATGAACGGCAGCCTGACCTTCACCACCATACCCGTCGAGGTGCTGGCTTTCCTGGACCTGGGCGACTCGCTGCGCATCGGCGGCGGCGCCCGCAAGACCGAGGCCGACATGAAGGCCACCGGCGTGGCCGAAGGGTGGATCGGCGCCGGCCCCTACGACAGCTCGAACGGTGGTGTCGTGGAGCTCCAGTACCTGAGCGCGCGTCGCAGTCAGGATAACACCCAGTTCGGCATCAGCCTGCGCTACGTGACGGAAACCTTCACGCACCGGCGCACCGGCACCCGCTTCAACGGCAGCCACTACGAGCTGGCCGCCGCGCTGTATTTCTGAGCGATTCCTGGGTCGTCAATCGGCCGAGCCGTCGACGGAGGCGCTCCAGCGCGCATTCCAGGTCTTGTCCATCTGCCGCCGGTCGCGTTTGGTCGGCCGACCCTGCTCGATGCTCAGGGCCGGCTCGGCCGCCAGGCGGCGCTGCTCCGCCGCAGCCTCACGCGCCAGCCGGCTGGCCTCGGTTTCCTCATACAACTGCTGTGCCACGGGGGCCGGGCCGCGCTGACCGCTCAGTCCCTGCACCAGGACGACGCGGACGACGGCACCCTGGCGCACGCTGATCCGGTCGCCGGGGCGCACTTCGCGCGCCGGCTTCACCGCCTGTTCGTTCACCAGCACCCGGCCCTTGCCGATCTCCTCGACGGCCAGCGCGCGTGTCTTGTAGAAACGCGCCGCCCACAGCCACTTGTCGATGCGCAGGGTTTCCATCTCAGGGATAGAGGGGAGGGCGGAGCATGCGGCCACTGTACCATTGCCGCATGGAAAACCAGGACGTCCTGCCGCGTGATGCCCAGAGCATTCTGGAGCTGGCGGCCCGCTCGATGTTTGAGCTGTTTGCCAATGCCAGCGAGGGCATGTTGCTGGTGGACCGCCAGGGCAAGGTGGTCTGGATCAACGAGCAGTACAAGCGTTTCCTGCCGGCGCTGGGCTTTGACCGGGTGGAGGACTTCGTGGGTCATCCGGTAGCCAGCGTGGTGCACAACACCCAGATGCATCAGGTCATCGAGTCGGGCAAGCCCATCCTGATCGACCTGCTCAGCAACCGCGCCGGCACCTTCGTCGTCAGCCGTATCCCCTTGCGCGACGGTTCGGGGGAGGTCATCGGCGCCCTGGGCATCGTGCTGTTCGACCATCCCGAGACCACGATGCAGCCGCTGATCACCAAGTTCGCCGCCTTGCAGCGCGAGCTGGAGGAGGCCCGGCGCGAACTGGCCAGCCAGCGCGGAGGCGCGCGCCGCACCAAATACACCTTCGCCAGTTTCGTGGGGGCCAGCCCGGCGGTGGTGGAGCTCAAGCGGCTGGCGCGGCGTGCCGCGCAGTCGGGCAGCCCGGTGCTGCTGCTGGGCGAGACCGGCACCGGCAAGGAATTGCTGGCCCACGCCATCCACGCCGTGTCCGCGCGCGCTGCCGGCGCGTTCGTGACGGTCAACATCGCGGCCGTGCCCGACACCCTGCTGGAGGCCGAGTTCTTCGGCGTGGCGCCGGGTGCCTACACGGGCGCCGAGCGCAAGGGGCGCGACGGCAAACTCAAGCTCGCCGATGGCGGCACGCTGTTCCTCGACGAGATCGGCGACATGCCGCTGGGCCTGCAGGCCAAGCTGCTGCGCGCGCTGCAGGAGGGCGAGTTCGAACCACTGGGCTCCAATCGCCTGATGCGCTTCGACGCCAAGGTGATCGCCGCGACCTCGCGCGACCTGGCGCAGCTGGTGCGCGAAGGGCGCTTTCGCGAGGACCTGTACTACCGCCTCAACGTGCTGCCGATCCGGGTGCCGCCGCTGCGCGAACGCCGCGCCGACATGCCGGCGCTGGTGGAAGCCTTGGGCGAAGACATCGCGCAGCGCAGCGGCCTGCCGCAGCCGGAGCTCAGTGCCGCGGCCATGGACCTGCTGATGGCGCAGGTCTGGCGCGGCAATGTGCGCGAGTTGCGCAACGTGCTGGAACAGGCCACGCTGCTGGGCGACTCCAGCCGCATCGACCGGGCTCGCATCGAGCAGGTGCTGCACGAGACCGGCATTGCCCAGCTTGAGCCGCCCCTGCCTTCGGCCCCCGATGCGGCCGCACCCCAGGCCATGCTGCGACCGCTGGCCGAGCAGGTCGCCGAAGTCGAGCGCGCCGCCATCGCCGCGGCACTGGCCAGCTGCGGCGGCAACAAGGCGGCGGCGGCCAAGCTGCTGGGAATCTCTCGCGCCACCCTCTATGAACGGCTGGAGAGTACTGCCTGATATTCAGACGGTGTCTGAATATTAGACATATAAGCGTTTGAAATTCAGACTTTTTATTGGTGGCTGATTTGCTAGTCTCAATGAAATCAACGACTTGGCGATTGGCATGATCTGTGCAACGATGGTGCATACCTAGCCCACTATAAGGAGACATGCATGCAACGCCGCACCTGGATTTACCGCGCGGGCCTGTTGGCCGCCACCCTCGCCGCTACCGTTCTGGGGGTCCATGCCCAGGGCAAGGACATCCGCATTGCCCACGTCTACAGCAAGACCGGCGCGCTGGAAGCGTATGGCAAGCAGACGCAGACCGGTTTCATGATGGGGCTGGACTATGCCACCGGCGGCACCATGCAGGTGGCCGGCCGCAAGCTCGTGGTGCTGGAGAAGGATGACCAGGGCAAGCCCGACCTGGGCAAGAGCCTGCTGGCCGCCGCCTACGGTGATGACAAGGTGGACTTGGCCGTCGGCCCCACGGCGTCGCCCGTGGCCCTGGCCATGTTGCCCGTGGCCGAGGAGTACAAGAAGATCCTGCTGGTCGAGCCGGCCGTGGCCGACTCCATCACCGGCGACAAGTGGAACAAATACATCTTCCGCACCGGCCGCAACAGCAGCCAGGACGCCATTGCCAACGCCGTGGCCCTGGACAAGGAGGGCATCAGCGTCGTGACCATGGCGCAGGACTCGGCCTTCGGCCGCGACGGCGTCAAGGCCTTCAAGGAAGCGCTGAAGAAAGCCAAGCTGGTGCACGAGGAATACCTGCCCCCGGCCACCACCGACTTCACCGCCGGCGGCCAGCGCATGATCGACAAGCTCAAGGGTCTGCCCGGCCGCAAGGGGTGATCTTCATCATCTGGGCCGGCGGCAACCCCTTCAAGATCGCCGACATGGACTTGAAGCGCCACGGCATCGAGATCGCCACCGGCGGCAACATCCTGCCGGCCATGGTGGCCTACAAGCAGTTCCCGGGCATGGAGGGCGCGGCCTACTACTACTTCGGCATCCCGAAGAACCCGATCAACGATGCCATGGTGGCCCAGCACTACAAGCAGTTCAAGGCACCGCCGGACTTCTTCACCGCCGGTGGTTTCAGCGCCGCCATGGCCGTGGTCACCGCGCTCAAGAAGACCAACGGCGACACGACGACCAACACCCTGATCAAGGCCATGGAAGGCATGAGCTTCGACACGCCCAAGGGCAAGATGACCTTCCGCAAGGA
>JAHRYV010000055.1 GCA_020621965.1 Curvibacter sp.
CCAGGCCAGCTTGCGCGCCGGCTCCAGCTCGTCGTCGCGCAGGATGGTGTTGAGGGTGACGAAGACGCGCGCGTTGTAGCGGTGCGCGTGCTGCACCAGGCGGGCGATGTCCGGCACCGTGTTGTCGGCGCTGCTGCGCGCACCGAAGGACGGGCCGCCGATGTAGATGGCGTCGGCGCCGTGGTTGACGGCTTCGATGCCGATGTCGGCGCTGCGCGCGGGCGCCAGGAGTTCGAGCTGATGGTCGGGCAGGGACATGGCGCAATTATCCCAGCGGCCCGGTTTTCCCGCTGCCGCAAGACTTCTGGCAGAGCCTAGAAGTCGACCTTCTCGCCCGGGCTGACCTTGAGCATCTTGCCGGCGTCGCCGCCGAGGGCCGCGGCGAACTCCTCGGGTGTGCCGCGCAGCACGGGGATGGTGCCGTAGTGGATGGGCAGGGCGTATCGGGGCTTGAGGTAGTTCTTCACGGCATAGGCGGCGTCGGCCGGACTCATGACGAAGTGGCCGCCGATGGGGATGAGCACGAGGTCGGGCTGGTAGTACTCGCCGATGAACTTCATGTCACCGAACAGGCCCGTGTCGCCCATGTGGTAGATCTTGAAGCCGTTCTCCATCTCGATGATGAAGCCCACCGGCTCGCCGCCGACGTGCACCTCGTCCTTGGTGGTGGCCGGGTTCTTCCAGACGAATTCGGACGAGTGCTCGGCGCGGGTGGCGGTGATCTTCACGCCATTGGGTCCGAAGGGCATGATGGTGCCGCCCTTGCCAAAGCGCGGCGACAGCTCGACCGGCAGCACGCCCAGGGTGGAGAGGGTCTGGTTCAGTCCGGCCGGGCCGTACAGCGGGATCTTGTGCATCCGGGCCAGATCCGGGGCGTCGGCCACGTGGTCGAAGTGGCCGTGTGTGACCAGCACCAGGTCGACCTTGCCCAGCGCCTCCAGGTTCTTGAAACTGGCTGGGGTCTTGGGATTGGTTCGCAGCCAGGGGTCGACCACGATGACCTTGCCGCCGGGCGTGGTGATGCGCACGGCCGCCTGGCCCAGCCACAGCACTTCGGTCTTGCCGCTCTGGGCGGCGGCACCCAGGGCGCCCAGCAGCACGCTGGCGGCGACGGCGACTTTGATCAAGGGGCGAAGCAGAGGGTGCATGGTGGGTCTCCTGGAGGGGGTGGGGGATGGTGGCGCCTTGCCGCATTGAACACAGGTCCCGCGCCAGCGTCAAGCGCGCCTGAGCCGCGAGTGTGGGGGGCGGCAAGAAAAAACGCGGCCGTAGCCGCGTTTTTCCATGAGCGAGCCAGGGTTTATTCGATCTTGGCGCGGGTGCGCAGATCTTCCTGGAACTTCATCAGCTTCTGCTGGCCGAGCTGCTGGGAGATCTGCGGCTTGATCTCTTCGATCTTGGGCAGCTGGGCTTCGCGCACGTCTTCCAGGCGGATGATGTGGTAGCCGAACTGGGTCTTGACCGGCGTCTCGGTGGTCTTGCCCTTGCCCAGCTTGATCATGGCCTCGGAGAACTCCTTGACGTAGTTGCCCGGTGCGGCCCAGTCCAGGTCGCCGCCGTTGGCGCCGGAGCCCGGATCCTTGGACTGCTTCTTGGCGATGGCTTCGAACTTGGCACCCTTCTTGAGCTGGGCGATGATGGCCTTGGCCTCGTCTTCCTTCTCGACCAGGATGTGGCGGGCGCGGTACTCCTTGCCGGCGTTGTTGGCGACGAACTTGTCGTACTCGGCCTGGATCTCGGCGTCGGTGATGGGGTTGTTCTTCTGGAAGTTGGTGACCAGGTCGCGGATCAGCAGCGAGTCACGGGTGAACTCCATCTGGGACTTGAACTCGGTGCTGCCGTCCAGGCCCTGCTTCTGCGCTTCCTGCACCAGCAGTTCGCGGTCGACCACGGCCTTCTTCAGCTCTTCCATCATCTCGGGCGTGATCTGGCGGCCCGAGCGGGCAACCTGCTGCGCCAGCGCATCGACGCGCGACATCGGGATCGGCTTGCCGTTGACGATGGCCAGGTTTTGCGCCTGGGCCGGCACAGCCAGGGTGCCCATCAGGGTGGCCAGCGCCAGGGCCGGGAGAATCAGCTTCTTCATCATGAGTCCTAGGAAAACGACTGAGGGATATCTATCCGGTGGGATTCAGGCTGTCAGGGCCTCAGAGCGCCTCGATCACGATCGCATGCACACCCTGGTCTATGAAATCCTGCAGCGCATCATACACAAGGCGATGTCGCGCCACGCGGCTGCGATCTGTAAAGAATGGTGACGCAATGCGCACCCGGAAATGGGTGCCCCAGCCGGTGCCGTTGGCACCCGCGTGGCCGGCATGGGCGGCGCTTTCGTCGATGACTTCCAGGGTGGTGGGCTGCAGGCGCTGCTGCAGGCGCTCGGCCATGCGGCCGGCGAGCTGGGACAGGTCGGTGCTCATGGTTCAGGTCTTGTCGGTCTTCAGGTGGGGGGCGATGTACAGGCCCTGACCGATGATGAAGGCCAGGGGGAAGGCATAACCCCAGAGCTTGAAATTGACCCAGGTCTCGGTGCTGTAGAGGGCTGCCACGTAACCGTTGAGGGCGGCCATGAAGGCGCAGTAGACGATCCAGGCGACGTTCAGATGCGCCCAGATGCGTTCGGGCAGCTCCAGCTGGCTGCCCAGCAGCAGCTTGAGGAAGTTCTTTTTCATGCCCCACAGCGTCACCGCCAGGCCGATGGCCATGGCCGCGTAGAGCACGGTGGGCTTCCACTTGATGAACCGGTCGTCGTGCAGCAGCAGGGTCAGGGTGCCGAAGATCAGGATCAGGGCCAGGGTGATCTTCTGCATGGCCTGCAGCCGGCGGTCGATCGCATAGATGATGGCCGTCTGCAGCACGGTGGCGGCCATCAGCACGGCGGTGGCGAGGTAGATGTCGTAGACCTTGTAGGCGCCGAAGAACAGCAGGATGGGAAAGAAGTCGATCAGGATTTTCATACGCCAATTATCGGGTCTGGACGCGCGCAGGCCTAACCAGGGGCCCGTTGCGCAGGCGTGCAATGTCTGGTCGCGGAACGCCGTGGAACCGGCTTTGCCGGGCCACTGGCGTTGCCCCCTTGAGGGGGGTGGCGAAGCGCCATCAGGCGCGTAGCCTGGGGGTGCTTCATGGTTTATGTTCCAGCGCCGCCGAATTCATGCAGTAGCGCAGCCCGGTGGGCGTGGGGCCGTCCTCGAACACGTGGCCCAGGTGGGCGCCGCACTGGGCGCAGACGGTCTCGACCCGCACCATGCCGTGGCTGGTGTCGCGGCGTTCCTCGATGGCGTGCGGTTCGGCGGCCTCGGAGAAGCTGGGCCAGCCGCAGCCGGCGTCGAACTTGCTGCTGGCTTCGAACAGGCGGGCGCCGCAGCAGACACAGGCGTACCAGCCCGGTTGCCAGAAGTCGGCGTACTTGCCCGTGAACGGGCGTTCGGTGGCGGCGTGGCGCGTGACCTGGTAGGCCGCGGGTTCGGCGTGCTTGGCGGCCAGCAGGGCCTTCCACTCTTCGGCGGTTTTCTGGATGGCGTAACTCATGGGAACAGGCTCAGGATGAACAGCTGATTTCGATGGCAGAAGCCCAGTCGGGCGGGAAGCCGGCCTCGGCGTCATGGCCGGGATGCTCGTCAAAGGGATTTTCCAGCAGGGCGAGCAAGCGGGCCACGCCGGAAAAGTCCTTGTCCCGGGCCTGGCGGATCGCCAGCTCGCCCAAGTGGTTGCGCAGCACGAATTTCGGGTTGCTGCGCAGCATGGTCGCGGCGCAGGCCGTGGCGTCTTCCAGCGCCAGCCGCGTTTCGTAGCGGCGCAGCCAGGCGTCGAAGCCAGCGCGGTCGCGGAACAGGTCGCGCACCGCTTGCGCCTCACTACCGGCCACGTGGTGGCTGAGTCGGCGCCAGAAGATGGTGTGGTCGGTGTGTTCCTGCGCCAGCAGCTTGAGGATGTCTTCGATCAGCGCGCGGTCGTCCGGGTGCGACTGGCGCAGGCCCAGCTTGGCACGCAGGCGGGTCTCCAGTTCGGCCGGGAAGACGGTCCGGTAGGACTCCAGCGCCGCCAGGGCGAGATCGGGTTCGCCGATCAGCGGCAGCAGGGCCTGGCCCAGGCAGTGGAGGTTCCAGTAGGCGATGTTGGGCTGGCGGGCGTAGGCATAACGGCCCTGGGTGTCCGAATGGTTGCAGACGTGGGCCGGGTCGTAGCCGTCGAGGAACTGGAAAGGTCCGTAGTCCAGCGTCAGGCCCAGGATGCTCATGTTGTCGGTGTTCATGACACCGTGGCAAAAGCCCACGGCCTGCCACTGGGCCATCAGCGCGGCGGTGCGCTCGCTGACCGCTTCGAGCAGGGCGGCGTAGGGGTTGCCGGCAAACTTGCCGGTCGTTCGGCATTGCGGATAGAAGCTGTCGATCACGAAGTCGGCCAGGCGGCGCAGTTCTACCAGCTGCTCGTTGGCGGCGAAATGCTCGAAGTGGCCGAAGCGGATGAAGCTGGGCGCCACGCGGGTGACGACGGCCGCGGTCTCGATCTCCTCCCGGCGCACCGGCGCGTCCGAGCCGGTCACGCACAGGGCGCGTGTGGTGGGGATGCTTAAGGCCTGCATGGCCTCGCTGCACAGGAATTCGCGGATGCTCGAGCGCAGCACGGCGCGGCCGTCGCCCATGCGGGAGTAGGGGGTGCGGCCGGCGCCCTTGAGCTGGACTTCCAGGCCGCCCTGGGTTTCACCCAGCAGCAGCGCCCGGCCGTCGCCCAGTTGCCCGGCCCAGACGCCGAACTGGTGGCCGCTGTAGACCGTGGCCAGCGGCTCGCTGCCGGGCAGAGGCTGGTTGCCCGTGAGCGCGGCCAGGGCGTCATTACCGTGCAGCCAGTCCGGCGCCAGGCCCATCGTGCGCGCCAGGGCCTCGCTGCGGCCCACCCAGTAGGGCGAGGGCAGGGGCGTGGGCAGGAGGCGGGTGTGGTACTCCGGCCCCAGCGCGGCGTAGCGGTTGCGCCATTGCAGGCCGGAGCTGGCCTGCGGCGGCGCGGCGGTGTGGACGGTCATGGCGGGATTGTCCCGCAGGGTCGACAGGCTTGCTGCGCGCAGGGCTATCGGCGTGGGCCGGACGCTCAGGCCGCGGCGCTTTCGGCCAGAAAGGCGCTCAGGGCACCGTCGTCGACGATGGACACACGCCCGAGCTCGATCGAGACGATGCCGCGCCCGGCGAGCTGGTGCAGCACGCGGTTGACGGTCTGGCGCGACAGGCCGACCAGCGTGCCGATCTCCTCCTGCGTCAGGTAGACACGCCGCGTGCTGCGCCAGAACAGCCGGCTCAGGTACAGCGCCACCCGGTGCTCGGGGGCGCGCAGACGGCCGGCCTCGATCAGGGCCATGGCCTGGCCCAGGCGCATGTTGAGATGCTGCACCAGGTATTGGTTGAAGCGCAGGTTGTCGTGCTGGAGCCGGGCAAAGAGCGGGCGGGGCAGGCACAGCAGGCAGCTGTCGCGCAGCGCCACCACGGCGTAGCGGCGCAGCTCGGCCTTGAGCACCGAACCCTCGCCGAACCATTCGCCCTCGGGCACACCGATGAAGGCCGAGCGTCGCCCGTCGGCCGCCTCGGTCTGCAGCTTGACCAGACCGCTGAGAACGGCATACCAGCCCTGCACCGGCTCCCCGGCGCCCAGCACGGTGTCGCCTTTGGCCGCGTCAAGGAGTTCGACCTGCTCGGCCAGCTGCGATTGCAGCGTGCCGTCCAGGGCTGCGTACCAGGGTTGGGTGGCCAGGAAGTTGCGGGCCAGGAGTCGTGTGTCGCCGAGCATGGCCCGATTGTGCGGCAGGTGCCGCCGTGCTTCAGGGTTTCCACCAAGAAGCTGTCAGGCGGGCGACAGCCATTGCGCCCACGATGGCCGCGTGACATAGTCGATAGCCAGGCGCGCAGCGATACTAGCGCAACGGGGAGAGGATCCGTCGTCCGTGTCCACCCCGACCGCCGACCAGAAACCGTGACCAAGACCAAGGAGATGTGTACATGCTGGGCCTGATGCAAAGCCAACCGTTGCTGATTTCTTCCCTGATTGATTTTGCCGAGCGACATCATGGCGATGCGGAAGTCGTGTCCCGCCGGGTAGAGGGTGACATCCACCGCTACACCTACCGCGACGTTGCGACGCGCGCACGCCGTGTGGCCAATGCGCTGGACGCCCTCAAGCTGCAGTTCAGCGACCGCGTGGCCACGCTGGCATGGAACGGCTATCGGCACCTGGAGCTGTATTTCGGCGTCAGCGGCTCCGGCCGCGTGCTGCACACCATCAATCCGCGGCTGCATCCGGACCAGATCGCCTGGATTGCCAACCATGCCGAAGACCAGGTGCTGTGTTTCGACATGACCTTCCTGCCCATCATCCAGGCCGTGCACGCCAAATGCACCACGGTGAAGCACTGGATCGCGTTGTGTGATGCCGACAAGCTGCCCAAAGACAGCGGCATTCCCGGCCTGCAAAGCTACGAAAGCTGGATCGGCGCGCAGACCGACCGCTACCACTGGCCCGAGTTCGACGAGAACTCGGCCTCCAGCATGTGCTACACCAGCGGCACCACGGGCAACCCCAAGGCCGCGCTGTACAGCCACCGCTCCACCATCCTGCACGCCTATGCGGCGGCGCTGCCCGACGTGATGTGCCTGAGCGCGCGTGACGCCGTGCTGCCGGTGGTGCCCATGTTCCACGTCAACGCCTGGGGCATACCTTACTCGGCCGCGCTCACCGGCTGCAAGCTGGTGTTCCCGGGCCCGGCGCTGGACGGCAAGTCCATCTACGAACTGGTCGAGGCCGAACGCGTGACCTATGCGGCCGGCGTGCCCACCATCTGGCAGATGCTGCTGGGCCACATGAAACCCGGCGGGCTGAAGTTCAGCACGCTCAAGCGCACGGTGATCGGCGGCTCGGCCTGCCCGCCGGCCATGATTGCCGCCTTCCGCGAGGACTACGGTGTCGAGGTACTGCACGCCTGGGGCATGACCGAGATGTCGCCGCTGGGCACCTTGTGCACGCTCAAGAACAAGCACCTCACGATGCCCGAGAGCGAGCAGATGAAGATCCGCCTCAAGCAGGGCCGGGCCATCTACGGCGTGGACATGAAGATCGTCGACGGCGACGGCAAGGAGCTGCCCTGGGACGGCAAGGCCTATGGCGACCTGCTGGTGCGCGGCCCCTGGATCCTGCGCGAATACTTCAAGGGCGAGGGCGGCGACCCGCTGGTGAAGGACGAGGCCGGCCACGGCTGGTTCCCGACCGGCGACGTGGCCACCATCGATGCCGACGGTTATATGCAGATCACCGACCGCAGCAAGGATGTGATCAAGTCCGGCGGCGAATGGATCAGCTCCATCGATGTGGAGAACATCGCGGTGGCGCACCCGGCCGTGGCCATGGCGGCCTGCATCGGCATCAAGCATCCGAAGTGGGACGAGCGCCCGGTGGTGGTGGTGGTGAAGAAACCCGGCGCCCAGGTCACGCGCGAGGAGCTGCTCAAGTTCTACGAGGGCAAGACCGCCAAGTGGCAGATCCCGGATGACGTCATCTTCGTCGACGCCATTCCCCTGGGCGCCACCGGCAAGATGCTCAAGACCCGGCTGCGCGAGACGCTCAAGGACTACCAGCTGCCCGGGGTCTGAGGGCATGCTGAATCACCGGCCTTGCGTCGGGCAAGCCGGTCTCTGACAACGAGTCGCGAAGGCGATAGTTCTAGGGCAATCCCTAGCGACCCGGTTGTCGAATTTGGTTACTCTGCAATGGTTTTGTCAACGAGGAGATTTCATATGAAGTTCACCACGAAACTTGTGACCGCCGCCGCCCTGCTGGCTACCGCCGGTGCCGCCTTTGCCCAGAAGGGCGAGACCGTGAAGATCGCCTTCATCGATCCCCTGTCCGGGCTGATGGGGCCGGTGGGCAGCAACCAGCTCAAGAGCTACCAGTTCTTCGCCGACAAATTCAGCAAGACGAATCCGGCGGGCGTCAAGTTCGAGATCGTCGCCTTTGACAACAAGCTCAGCCCGGCCGAGAGCCTGAATGCGCTGAAGGCCGCCACCGACCAGGGCGTGCGCTACATCACGCAGGGCGACGGCTCCTCCGTGGCCGGCGCGCTGATCGATGCGGTGGCCAAGCACAACGAGCGCAACCCGGGCAAGGAAATCATCTTCCTGAACCACTCGGCCATCGACCCGGACTTCACCAACAGCAAGTGCAACTACTGGCACTTCCGCTTCGACGCCGACACCTCCATGAAGATGGAGGCCCTGACGACCTTCATGAAGGACCAGAAGGACGTCAAGAAGGTCTATCTGCTCAACCAGAACTACTCGCACGGCCACCAGGTCGCCAAGTTCGCCAAGGACCTGCTGGCGCAGAAGCGTCCCGACGTCCAGGTGGTGGGCGAGGACCTGACGCCGCTGGCCCAGGTGCGTGACTTCTCCCCCTACATCGCCAAGATCAAGGCCGCCGGTGCGGACACCGTGATCACCGGCAACTGGGGCTCCGACCTGGCGCTGATGGTCAAGGCGGCCAACGAAGGCGGCTACACCGGCAAGTTCTACACCTACTACACCGGTGTGACCGGCACCCCCACCGCGCTGGGCAAGAGCGGCGCCGGGCGGGTGTTCCAGGTGTCCTACAACCACTACAACATGGGTGGTGACATGGGCAAGTGGCAGGCCGAGTACAAGGCCAAGTTCAAGGACGACTTCTACACCGGGTCCATCGTCCACATCCTGACCGCGCTGGGCGAGTCCATGGCCAAGGCCAAGTCCACCGACCCGGTCAAGGTCGCCGCGGCCCTGGAAGGCCTGAAGTTCAAGAGCTACAACGGTGACGTCGAGATGCGCAAGACCGACCACCAGCTGCAGCAGCCGCTGTACCTGACGGTCTGGCAACCGGTGGACAAGAAGTTCAGCTACAGCCCGGAGAACACCGGCATGACGCTGGCCCTGGTCAAGGAGTTCCCGGCCTATATCGCCAGCACGCCCACCAGCTGCCAGATGAAGCGTCCCTGAGTTTTTCTGATTGCAGCCAGGCACCGGGCCCGATTGCTCTGGAAAGGTCGGGCCCTTTTCATGTCTGACAGGAATGTGTACGTATTGAAGTCTGCCCGGCAGACACGGAAGGTTGTTTCCTGATGGAGTTCTTCATCATCTCCATGCTCAATGGCTTGAGCTACGGGCTCTTGCTGTTCATGCTCAGCTCGGGGCTGACGCTGATTTTCAGCATGATGGGCGTGCTCAATTTCGCCCATGCGAGCTTCTACATGCTGGGTGCCTACGTGGGCTACAGCGTGGCCCAGCTGGTGGGCTTCTGGCCCGGGCTGCTGCTGGCGCCCCTGGTCGTCGGCGCCATGGGCGCGGTGTTCGAGCGCCTGGCCCTGCGCAAGGTGCACAAGTACGGCCATGTGCCCGAGCTGCTGATCACCTTCGGCCTGTCCTACATCATCCTGGAGCTGGTGCAGCTGGTCTGGGGCCGCACGGCGGTGGAGTTCACGCCGCCCGAGCTGCTGCAGGGGCCGATGTTCACCCTGGTCAACCAGGCCGAAGCCGGCCTGGGCCTGGTCTGGGGCGTGGCCCCCGCCGAGCTCTGCGCCGCCGCCGCCTGCTCGCCGTTCCCGGCCACGCGCGGCTTCATGATGCTGGTGGCGCTGTTCATGCTGGTGTCGCTCTGGCTCATGCTAACGCGCACCCGCGTCGGCCTGGTGATCCAGGCGGCGTTGACCCACCCCGAGATGGTGGAGTCGCTCGGTCACAACGTGCCGCGTGTATTCATGATGGTGTTCGGCGCCGGTGCGGCGCTGGCGGGTCTGGGCGGGGTGATCGGCGGCAGCACCTTCGTCACCGAGCCGGCTATGGCCGCGACGGTGGGTTCCGTCATCTTCGTGGTGGTTGTGGTCGGCGGACTGGGGTCGCTCTCGGGCGCCTTCCTGGCCTCGGTGCTGATCGGCGTGATCCAGACCTTTGCCGTCGCCTTCGACTATTCCCTGCTCACGCTGGCGCAGCAGTTGGGCGTCGAGCTGAGCGCGGCGGCCAGGAACAACTCGGTGCTCAAGCTCACGCTGTCGCAGGTGGCACCCATCCTGCCCTATCTGTTCCTGGTCCTGATTCTGATCTTCCGGCCCAAGGGTCTGTTGGGCACGCGGGAGGAGTGAGGACATGAGCCGCAAAGACTATTACGAATTCAAGCCCTACAACGTCGGGCGCTGGATCATCTGGGGCCTCTTCGCCCTGCTGCTGTTCTTCGCCCCCAGGGCCTTCAGCAGCAGCCTGTCGGTGACCATGCTGTCGCAGATGGGCATCGCCATCATCGCCTGCCTGTCCTACAACATGCTGCTGGGGCAGGGCGGTATGCTCAGCTTCGGCCATGCGGTCTACTCGGGCTTGGGCTCCTACATGGCCATCCATGCCTTGAACATGGTCAGCAAGGGTAGCCTGCCCATCCCGGTCAGCCTGCTGCCCATCGTCGGCGGCCTGGCCGGCATGGGCTTCGCCATCCTCTTCGGCTACGTCACCACGCGCAAGGCGGGCACCCCCTTTGCCATGATCACGCTGGGCATGGCCGAGCTGGTGTTCGCCATGTCGCTGATGTTCTCCGAGTTCTTCGGCGGCGAGGCCGGTGTCTCGGGCAACCGGGTGGTGGGCCAGCCCTTCTTTGGCATCAGCTTCGGGCCGGGAACCCAGGTCTACTACCTGATCGCGGTCTACACCTTTGTCTGTGTGGCGCTCATGTTCGCCTTCACGCGCACTCCCTTGGGCCGCATCCTGAACGCCGTGCGTGACAACCCGGAGCGCGTGGAGTTCATCGGCTACAGCACGCAGCGTGTGCGCTACCTGGCCTTCATCATCTCCGGCTTCTTCGCCGGCATCGCGGGTGGCCTGGGGGTCATCCTGTTCGAGATCGTCACGGCCGAGGTGGTGAGCGGCATCCGTTCCGGCGCCTACCTGCTGTTCACCTTCCTGGGTGGCGCCACCTTTTTCTTCGGCCCCATCATCGGTGGCGTGCTGATGGTGCTGGCCTCGGTGCTGCTGTCGGAGATCACCAAGGCCTGGCTCTTGTATCTCGGCCTGATCTTCGTGTTCATGGTGATGTACGCGCCGGGCGGCATTGCCAGCCTGATCATGATGAACCTGCGTGTGGCCAGTTTCGGTTTCCTGCGCAAGCTCTGGGTCAGCTACCTGGGCCTGGCCATTTCGGCCCTGGTGCTGCTGCTGGGTGCGGCGGTGCTGATCGAGATGGTCTATCACCTGCAGCTCAATCTTTCCATGGGGCCGGAGCTGAGTTTCATCGGCATTCCGCTCAATGCGCACAGCCCGGACCACTGGTTTGGGGGCGCCTTCGTGATGCTCACGGGCCTGGGCCTGTTCGAGCTCTGCCGCCGGCACTATGTGCATGAATGGGGCTTGGTCCAGGAAGACATCGAAAAAGAAATCAAGCGGAGGGAAGCGCTATGAGCGGGGCCACGAACATGACCCAGCCTGCACTGGAGCTCAAGGATTTGCGCAAGAGTTTCGGCAAGACGGAGATCATCCGTGGCGTCGATCTGGTCGTGCAGCCCGGTGAACGTGTGGCCGTGATCGGTCCCAACGGCGCCGGCAAGTCCACGCTGTTCAATCTGATCAGCGGGCGTTTCGGCCCCACCAGCGGCGAAGTGCTGCTGCACGGCAAACGCATCGACGGCATGAAGCCCTATGAGATCAACCGCATGGGCCTGGCGCGCAGCTTCCAGATCACCAACATCTTCCCCAAGCTCAGCGTGTTCGAGAACCTGCGCTGCGCCGTCCTCTGGAGCCTGGGCTACCGCTACACCTTCTTCAAGTTCCTGGCCGACCTGGAGGACGCCAACGACCGCACCGAAGAACTGCTGGAGATGATCCGCCTGGACAAGAAGCGCGACGTGCTGGCCACCAACCTGACCTACGCCGAGCAGCGCGCGCTGGAGATCGGTGTCACCATCGCCGGCGGCGCCAGCGTGATCCTGCTGGACGAGCCCACGGCCGGCATGAGCAAGAGCGAGACCACGCGTTTCATCAAGTTGATCCGCGAAGTCACCGAGGGCAAGACCCTGCTCACGGTGGAGCACGACATGGGCGTGGTGTTTGGCCTGGCCGACAAGATCGCGGTGGTGGTCTACGGCGAGCTGCTGGCCTTCGACACACCGGAGGCTGTGCGCGCGAATGCGCGTGTGCAGGAAGCCTACCTCGGCTCGACCGTGGCCGATTCCCAAGCCGGAGGACATTGAGATGACGGCTTTGTTGAAAGTTGAAAGCCTGCACGCCTTCTACGGCAAGAGCCATGTGCTGCACGGTGTGCATTTCGAGGTGCAGCCCGGCGAGATCGTGGCGCTGCTGGGGCGCAACGGCTCGGGCCGTTCCACCACGGCCAAGGCCGTCATGGGCCTGGTCGATTGCGCCGGCAGCGTGAAATGGAAAGACCGGGAGATCCAGGGCAAGAAGACCTTCGAGATCGCCCACCTGGGCCTGGGTTACGTGCCGGAGAACCGCGACATCTTCCCCGACCTGACGGTGCACCAGAACCTGATGCTGGGCGAGAAGGGCAAGGGCGGGAAAAGCCGCTGGAGCTTCGATGACATGTACGCCATGTTCCCGCGCCTCAAGGAACGCCAGCACACCGAGGCCGGTGTGCTCTCGGGCGGCGAGCAGCAGATGCTGACCCTGTGCCGCACGCTGATGGGCGACCCGGATCTCATCATCATCGACGAGCCCACCGAAGGCCTGGCGCCCAAGATCGTGGAACTGGTGGGTGAGTACCTGAAGAAACTCAAGGAGCGCGGCATTTCCGTGCTGCTGATCGAGCAGAAGCTGACCATCGCCATGGCCATCTCCGACCGTGCCCTGGTGATGGGCCACGGCAGCATCGTCTTCGAGGGCACGCCCGAAGCGCTGCGCAACGACAGTTATGTCCGCAAGGAGTGGCTGGAAGTCTGAAAACTTGTGAATAAATCTACTGCGCGACCCGATCGCCGCGTTGGGCGGTGCTCGGAATCCTCA
>JAHRYV010000056.1 GCA_020621965.1 Curvibacter sp.
GTACCACCACTGGACCATGGCGTCCTGCACACCGGCGTAGGCCGAGTAGGACTTGAGCAGGCCAGCGGGAATAGCGGCGCTGTTGACCAGGTGCAACAGGGCGACGGCGATGATGAAGGCGCCGAAGAACCAGTTGGCGACGTAGATGTGGCGCACCTTGCGCGTACCCACGGTGCCGAAGAACACGATGGCAAAACTCACCCAGACCAGCGTGATCAGGATGTCGATCGGCCACTCCAGCTCGGCGTATTCCTTGCCCGAGGTGTAACCCAGCGGCAGGGTAATCGCCGCCAGCAGGATGACCAGCTGCCAGCCCCAGAAGGTGAAGCTCGCCAGCTTTTCCGCGAACAGCCGCACCTGGCAGGTACGCTGCACCACGTAATAAGCGGTCGCGAACAGGCCGCAACCGCCGAAGGCGAAGATCACCGCGTTGGTGTGCAGCGGTCGCAAGCGACCGTAGCTCAGCCACGAAATGCCGAAGTTGAGCTCCGGCCAAGTCAACTGGGCGGCGATGATCACGCCGACCAGCATGCCGACCACGCCCCAGACTACCGTCATGATGGCGAACTGTCGGACAACGGTATCGTTGTAGACGGTCGCCTGTTGGTTTGAAAATGCCATGTGCACCTCTCTTCTTGATTAACCCTACCGAGTCTGCGCCTATCTTCCCGCCGTCTGTTTGACGAAAGTCAACCGGTCTTAAGAATCACGCAGAATCCGCTCGCCCTCGGCCTCGATGTCCTCGAACTGCCCGCGCTCGATGGCCCACCACAGCCCTGCCAGTATGAAAAACACCAATGCCACCGAGAGCGGAATCAGCAAATACAGTATGTCCATCAGATTACTTCCTTGTGACTTGCGTCAACCGCCAGCCGCAGCGCATTGAGCACCACCAGCAGCGAGCTGGCCGCCATACCCAGGCCGGCCAGCCAGGCCGGCAGCCAGCCGGCCACGGCCAGGGGCACGCAGGCAGCGTTGTAGGCCACGGCCCAGACCAGGTTCTGCCGCACGATTTGCATGGTACGCCGGGCCAGCCGGATCGCCCCCGCCACGGCGCCGAGCTGCTGGCCCAGCACCACGAAATCGGCCTGCGCCTGCGCCAGCGGCACGGCCTGGCCAAAGGCAAAAGACACATGGGCTCCGGCGAGCGCTGGGCCGTCGTTAAGGCCGTCACCCACCACGGCCACCCGGTGGCCCTGCTGCTGCGCCGAGCGCAGGAACGCCAGCTTGTCCTGCGGCGTGCAGCCGCCCCGGGCCTCGAGGATGCCCAGTTGTCCGGCCACGCGGGCCACGGCCGGCTCCGCGTCACCCGAGAGGATGCGCACGGCGATGCCCTGCGCCTGTAGCGCCGCCACAGTGGCCGCCGCATCAGCGCGGACATCCTCACCCAGCTCGAAGGTGGCCAGCCAGCCCTGCGCGCCGCTGAGCACGACATGCGGGCCCGCCGCCGCCGCCACGCTGACGCCGCAATGGGCCTGGGAGCCCAGGCGCAGTTCCTGCGTACCGCCGCCCTGCCCCGCCGGCGGGTTGACCAGACCGCTCAGCCCCTGGCCCGAAATTTCCTGCACCTGTTGCGCCAGCCAGGGGCTGGCCCCCGCCCCCTGGGCCGCCGCGACCAGCGCCCGCGAGACCGGGTGCAGCGACTGCTGCGCCAGCGCCACGGCCATGGCCAGCGCCTCGTCGCGGCTCAGGCCCTCGCGGGTGCGCACCGCCTGCAGCACCATGGCGTCGCGCGTCAGCGTGCCGGTCTTGTCGAACACCACCGTATCCACCTGGGCCAGGGCTTCGAGCCCGCCCAGACGGCGCACCAGCACACCCTGGCGCGCCAGCGTACCGGCCGCCGCCAGCATGGCCGCCGGCGTGGCCAGCGAGAGTGCGCAGGGACAGGTCACCACCAGCACGGCCACGGCCACCATCAGCGCATGGCCGGGGTCGTCCGCCCACCAGTAGGCCGCCGCCCCGCCCGCGGCCAGCAGCACCCCGATGAGGAAAGGCCGCGCCAGGCGATCGACCAGTTGCGCCAGTTGCGGCCGGCTGGTGGCCGCCTGCTCCATCAGCGCCACGATCTGGGCAAACCGGGTGGCGGCCCCGGTACGCTCCACGCGCACCAGCACCGCCGTGTTCAGGTTGTGGCTGCCGGCGATCACGGCCGCGCCCACGCCGCGTCGCAGCGGCCGCGACTCGCCGGTCAGCAAGGCCTCGTCGGCCACGGTCTCGCCCTGAATCACCGTGCCGTCGGCCGGAAACGCCTCGCCCGGCAGCACACGCACCACGTCGCCGGACTGCAGGCGACGCACCGCCACGCGCTCGAACTCGCCGTCGGCGCGCTGACGCAGCACGCTGTCGGGCAGGCGGTTCATCAGCGCGTCGAGCGCCCCGGCCGTGCGCTCGCGCAGCCGCTGTTCGAGCCAGCGGCCCGTCAGCAGGAAAAAGACGAACATGGTCAGGGAGTCGAAGTACACCTCCTTGCCGAAGATGCCTTGCGGCTCGAAGGTGCCGGCCGTGCTGACCACAAAGGTGATGGCCATGCCCAGCGCCACCGGCAGGTCCATGCTCACGCGCCGCTGCAGCACGTCACGCAATGCCGCCGAGAAGAAGGGGCCGCAGGAAAACAGCATGACCGGCAGGGTCAGCACCCAGGAGGCCCAGCGCAGCAGCTGCTCCATCTCGCCGCTGAGGTCGCCCGGCGCGGCCACATAGGCCGGCCATGCGTACATCATGACCTGCATCATGCAAAGGCCCGCCACCGCCCAGCGCCACAAGGCCTTGCGCGTCTCCTGGCGACGGCGCTCGCTGGCAAAGGCATCGTTGGCCGGCACGGCGCGGTAACCGGCACGGCGCACCGCCTCCATCCAGCCCGAGGGCAACACGGCATCGGCCTGCCAGACCACCCGGGCCCGGCGGCTGCCGGCACTGACACTGGCGCCGGCCACGCCCGGAACCTGGCGCAAAGCATCCTCGACGGTGAGCGCACAGGCCGCGCAATGCATGCCCTCGATCACCAGATGCGATTCCCAGCAACCGGGACGTTTTTCCAGCGGCCGGCTGAAGGCGGACCATTCGCCCGGATCGTCGAGCAGGCGACCGGGATCAGCCACGGCGGCCCCAATCGGCTCCCCGTCCCCTAACACGCGGAACGAGGAGGCTTGCGCCGACGCAGCGAGACTGGCAGATTGCATGGTGAGCGAGCGTAGCGGGTGGCTTGCGCCTCCCGCTTGACATGGATCAAGACGATATCAGAACCGGATGAACTAATCTAGATGTCAGCCCTCAGCAAGCTGGAGTAAGCTAACGTTTCGCGTACACACGTACACAACAAGGAGATCCCCTCATGTACCAAAGAATCCTCGTCGCCACCGATGGCAGCACGCTGTCCAAGAAAGCCGTGGGCAGCGCCATTGCCATGGCCAAGCTGTGCGGCGCCGAACTGGTGGCGCTCAAGGTGGTGCCGCGGTATCCGCAAAGTTATTTCGAAGGCGGCCTGGCCCTGCCGGCCAGCGATATCGCCAAGGTCGAAAAACAATGGGCGGAGCATGGGCAAGCCATCGTGGACGCGATCGCCAAATCGACGGCCGCCAAGGGTCTGACGGTCAAGGCCGTCACGGCCAAGTCCGACCTGGTGAGCGAGGCCATCATCTCCACCGCCAAGAAACACAAGTGCGACCTCATCGTCATGGCTTCGCACGGTCGCAAGGGCGTCAAGCGCCTGCTGCTGGGCAGCGAAACCCAGCAGGTGCTGACGCACTCGCACGTCCCGGTTCTGGTGCTGCGTTAAGCGGCAACCGCCCGGGCCGGCTGCCTCCGCACGGAGTCAGCCGGCATTTTTCTGACCTCGCCAAGCCCTCCACTCTTCCACGGACGCCGGGACGCATGACATTGTTGAAAGCCCTCGTGCTCGCCCTGCCGCTGCTGCCCGCGGCCCTGCTGGCGCAGGTGGTCCCGCTGAAGACGGCCACCAGCAGCGAACTGGGCTTCGACGTCTCCAGCTACCGCTACGAGGAGGTGAACAACGGCGCCTTCTTCATGGCCAACGAAGGCAACAAGGTCGGCCTCGCCGCCAGCCTCAGCGTGGCGCTGGAGGATGACTGGTTCTGGACCGCCGATGCCCGCCAGGCGCACGGCAACGTCAGCTACAGCAGCGCCGGCAGCGGCACCAAGGGCAGCAACCCGGACATCATCACCGAGGCCCGCATCACCATCGGCCGGGACTTCCCCAATGGCGAGCAGCTGCTGGCGCCCTACTTCGGCCTGGGCTACCGCCATCTGTACAACGACCTGCGCGGCTACAGCACCACGGGTGCCGCCGGCTACCGCCGCATCAGCCACTACACCTACATGCCCCTGGGGATCACGCACCGCCTGCACCTGAGCCCGCAGGCGCGCTTCTCCACCAGCCTGGAATACGACCTGTTGCTCGAAGGCCGGCAGCAGTCCTTCCTGTCCGACGTGAACGCGACGTCCAACGACCCGATCAACACGCAACGCGAAGGTCATGGCCTGCGCCTGACGGCGGCCTATGAAACCTACCACTGGTCGGCCGGGGTCTACTTCCACCACTGGAACATCGCCGATTCCGACCTGGCGCTGCGCACCCTGGGCGGTGTGCCGACGTCGGTGATCATGGAGCCGCAGAACACGACCCGTGAGATCGGGATGCGGTTCCGGCTGCGTTTCAACTAGGGCCCGCCAGGCGGTGCCACCCGGCGGGCGCGGGTGATCAGGCGCTGAAGAGCGTCTTGTACTGCTCGCGCAGCAGGTTTTTCTGCACCTTGCCCATGGTGTTGCGCGGCAGGTCGTCGACAACGTAGCACTTCTTGGGAATCTTGAAGTTGGCCAGCTTGGACTTGAGCGTGGCGATGATCTGCTCGCCGTCCAGCGCCGCCCCGGGCTTGCGCACCACCACCGCCACCCCCACTTCGCCGAAGTCCGGGTGCGGCACGCCCACCAGCGCGCTCTCGGCCACGCCGGGCAGCTCGTTGATGTAACCCTCGATCTCGGCCGGGTAGACGTTGTAGCCGCCGCTGATGATCAGATCCTTGCTGCGCCCCACGATGGTGACGTAACCGCGCTCGTCGTACTTGCCGACGTCGCCGGTCTTGAAATAACCGTCCGCGGTGAATTCCTCCTTCGTCTTCTCCGGCATGCGCCAGTAGCCCGCGAAGACGTTGGGGCCCTTGACCTGGATGCCGCCGATCTCGCCCACCGGCAGGGACTGGCCGGTCTCGTCCTGCACCCGCAGGCTCACGCCCGGCAGCGGGAAGCCCACCGTGCCGCCGCGGCGCTCGCCGTCCTTGGGGTCGTAGGGGTTGGAGGTCAGCATGATGGTCTCGCTCATGCCGTAACGCTCCAGGATGGTGTGGCCGGTGCGCTGCTGCCAGGCCTGGAAGGTCTCGATCAGCAGCGGCGCCGAGCCGGCGATGAACAGGCGCATATTGCGCACGGCCTCGCGCGTGAGCCCCGGCTCGGCCAGCAGGCGCACGTAGAGCGTGGGCACACCCATGAAGACCGTGGCTTCGGGCAGCTTCTCGATCACTTTCTTCGGATCGAACTTGGCCAGCCAGATCATCTTGCTGCCGTTGAGCAAAGCGCCGTGCAGGGCCACGAACAGGCCGTGAACGTGGAAGATGGGCAGGGCGTGGATCAGCACGTCACCCGGCTTCCAGCCCCAGTAGTCTTTCAACACCCGGGCATTGCTCAGCAGGTTGCCGTGGCTGAGCATGGCACCCTTGCTGCGGCCGGTGGTGCCGCTGGTGTAGAGGATGGCGGCCAGGTCGTCGGCGGTGCGCACCACCGGCGTGTGCTGGTCCGAGCAGTGGGCGGCACGCTCCAGCAGCGAGCCGGTGCGGTTGTCGTCCAGGGTGTAGACGTGCTGGGTCCCGGCCTTGAAGGCCAGCTTGCTGACCCAGCCGAAGTTCTTGGAACTGCACACCACCACGGCCGGCTCGGCGTTGCCGATGAAATATTCGATCTCGGCGCTCTGGTAGGCAGTGTTGAGCGGCAGGAAGACGTAGCCGGCGCGCAAGGTGGCCAGGTACAGCATCACCGCCTCGACCGACTTCTCCACCTGCACGGCGATGCGCGAGCCCGCGGGCAGGTCCAGCGACTTGAGCAGGTTGGCCAGCATGGCGGTGGCGCGCTCCAGGTCGCGCCACGAGTAGTTCAGGCCGTTGTCGGTCTCGATCGCCGTCGCGTCGAGGTTGGCGGGAAAGGCCGCGCGCAGGGCGGAAAACAGGTTGGCGTTGGATAGTGACATGGCGGTCGTGAGGAGGGTCAGGAGGTCAGGATGGAAAAATCGGCCGGCCGCTTGGCCAGGAAGGCGTTGATGCCCTCGCGGTGTTCGGCGCTGTCGGCATAGGCATAGGCTTGCGCCAGCAAGCTGTTCAGGGCCGCATCCGGCTGCGCCGGCTGCAGGGCCCGCAGCGCCTGTTTGTTCAGGCGCGCCGCCTGCGGCGCCAGGACCTGGATACGCTGCACGGTGCGCGCGATCTCGTCCGCGATCAGGGCCTCGGGCACCACCCGCTGCAGGAAGCCGCGGGCCTGCATCTGCGCGGCCGTCAGCACCCCGGCCTCCAGCAGCATCTCGCGCACACTCGGCGCACCGGCCTCGCGCAGCACCAAGGCCAGTTCACGCGGTGCCATGGGAAAGCCCAGGCGGCCGATCGGCGCGCCGAAGCGAGCCGACTCGGTGGCCACGCGGAGGTCGCAGCAGCAGGCGATCTCGACGCCCGCACCCATGCAGTTGCCCTCGATCTGCGCCACCACCGGCAGGTCGCAGTCCAGCACGGCCTGCAGGCCGCCCCAGACATCGTTTTCGTGAAAATCGCGCAAGCCGTCTTCCGAGAAGCGGAAGCCGGGATATTCGGAGATGTCGCCCCCGGCGCAGAAATGCCCGCCCTCGCCCCGCAGCACCACGGCGCGCAGATCGCCCTCACCCTGCAAGGCGAGGAAGGTGCTGCGCAGTTCACGCCACATCCCGCGGGACATGGCGTTGAACTTGCCGGGGTGGCTCAGGGTGACGACGGCGACGGCGCCCTGCCGTTCGCTGCAGACAGTACCACTCATGGCTCAGGCCACATGCACGGTGCAAACCACGACAGGGGCGACGCCATCAGTCGAGCTTGGCGCCCGACAGCTTGACCACCTGGGTCCAGCGCTTGACTTCGGCGCTGACGAACTGGCCGAACTGCTGCGAGCTGATGCCGCTGAATTCGGCGCCCTGGTTGGCCCAGATCGCCTTGGCTTCCGGCGTGGCACCGGCCTTGCGAATTTCTTCGTTGATACGCGCCACCACATCGGCCGGCGTGCCCTTGGGGGCCCAGATGCCGTACCAGGTCTGCACGGTGTACTCGGGCAGGCCCAGTTCAGCAGCGCAGGGCACGTCCGGGAAGGCGGCGTTGCGTTTGGCGCCAGCGACCATCAGCGCCTTGATGCGTCCGCCCTTGATGTGGCTGGCCGAGGAGCCCAGACCATCGAACATCATGTCGACGTTGCCGGCAATGAGGTCCTGCAGGGCCGGGCCGGCGCCACGGTAGGGAATGTGGGTGATGAAGGTCTTGGTCTGCTGCTTGAACAGTTCGCCCGCCAGGTGGTGCGAAGTGCCGCTGCCGGCCGAACCGTAGTTCATGCGGCCGGGACTGCTGCGCAGTTGCTGCAGGAAGGCCTTGAAGTCACCCGGGACGTTCTTGGGATTGACCACCAGCACCTGCGGCACCGTGGCCACCAGGGCGATCGGCACGAAATCGGTTTCGATGTTGTAGTCGAGCCTGGGGTACATCGAGGGCGCGATGGTGTGGTGCACGGCACCCATGAACAGGGTGTAGCCGTCGGGCTGCGCCTTGGCCGCAATGCTGGCGCCCAGCGTACCGCCGGCGCCGCCGCGGTTGTCGATCACCAGCTGCTTGCCGGTGAGCTTGGCAAAGGAAGCCGCCAGCGGGCGGGCAAAGGCATCGGTACCGCCACCGGCCGGGAACGGCACCACGATGGTGACCGGCTTGGTCGGCCAGGCCGACTGCGCCTGGCTGCCCAGGGCGGCACCGGCCAGACCGGCGGCGGCGAAGCGCAACACACCGCGACGGCTGCTGGCAAAGTTGGAACTGAGAATCATCGGGTCTCCTTCATCGATTTTGCTGGGCTAACGAAATATGTGCAGGCACCACTCACCATGCCAGCTTGGCAATTTCACCTGACACGGCTATTTTGCCCTGAGCCAGCTCGGCCCGGTACTTGTCCAGCCGCCTGAGGTCATAGAGGTAGTTGACCATGAGGCCATAGGACTGCTGCAGGCCCTTGGGCGAGGGGTCCCCCAGCCAGTTCAGGCGCTCAATGCGCGCACCGTTGCCCAGGTGAAAGCGCGCGACCGGATCGACCGGCTTGCCCTCCACCATCTCGTGGCCCAGGTACTGGGCGGCGCAATGCAGCAGCCAGCGCCGCAGCGGGGAGCGGGGCTCCAGCGTCTCGACGCGCTCCAGCGCCTGCAGCAGATGGGTTGCGGACGGCGGCTCGAAACCGACGGCGCGACCCAGCTCGGCGCGCTCTTTCTCGGGTGTCAGTTCCAGCAGGCGCACGGCGTTCTGGCCCAGCCACTTGCGCAGGCCCGGTATGGGCGAGAGGGTGGCGAAGTGGCGCAGGCGTGGGAATTCGGCGCTCAGCGTCTCCACCACCCGCTTGATCAGCGAATCGCCGAAGCTCACGCCGCGCAGGCCGGGCTGGGTGTTGCTGATGGAGTAGAAGATGGCAGTCGTCGCCCTGTCCAGGTCGGCCGCGGCGGCCTGCTCGTCCAGCAGCGGCGTGATGCTGTCGGCCATGTGGTCGATCAGGGCGACCTCGACGAAGATCAGCGGCTCGCCGGGCAGGCGCGGGTGGAAGAAGCCGTAGCAGCGGCGGTCCGAATCGAGCCGGTTCTTGACGTCGTCCCAGCTGCGGATGTCGTGCACGGCCTCATACTTGATCAGCTTCTCGACCAGCGAGGCCGGCGAGTCCCAGCTGATGCGGCGCAGCTCCAGGAAACCGACGTCGAACCAGGTGGAGAACATGTACTCCATCTCCACGTCCAGCGCCCGCAGCCGCTTGTCCGTCTTCAGATCGGGCTGCATCTCGGCGCGCAGATCCACCAGGAAGCGGATGCCTTCGGGCAGCACGCTGAAGCGCTGCAGCAGGCGCCGACGCGGCGACACCGTGGCGCGGCGGTATTGCACCTCCGCCGCGGCCTCGTCGGCTGTGCCCACAGCGGCGGCGAAACTGGCCTGGGCGCGTTTCATCTTTTCCGGATCGGCCGTGAACATCTCGCTCATCAGCAGCCACATGTCGCGCCGGCGCGCCGCCGTGGCCCCAGCGTAACGCTGGATCAGCACCTGGGCGCGGCGCCCGCCCTCGACCTCGCTGATCTGCGGGTCGATGGTGGCCTTGAGCTCCTGCAGCACGCGGCGCAGCATGCGCGGCGACATGGCCTCGGCCCGGTGCTTGCGGCCGGCGGCCAGGCGCTCGCGCATGGGCCGCTCGGCCTGCACCGCGTCGACCGGGCCGACCGCTGCGCCGGCCCGCAGCGTCGCGGCCCCGCCGCCACCGGGCGCCAGCAGGCCCTTGCGCGCCAGGGGAAAGAGGCGCGAGACATTGCGACTGATCCAGCTCGTGGTGTTCATGCCAACCTCCTGCTTTGTTGACGGGACAGCTCGCGCAGCGCCTCGCGCTGACGCGTCAGGTGGGTGCGCATGGCCGCCTCGGCGCCCTCGCCGTCGCGGGCCTTGAGCGCGGCGAACACCGTCATGTGCTCGCTCAGGCTCTGCTCCAGCCGCCCCGGCGCATGCAGTTGCTGCTGCCGGGCCAGCTTGAGGATCTTGCGCAGGTCGCCGATGACCTGGGCCAGCCAGCGGTTGTCGGCCAGGGTGATGATGGCCTCGTGGATGGCGTAGTTGGTGTCGTAATAGTCGACGATGCGCTTGCCGCGCGCGGCCTGCTGCAGCCGCTCGTGCAGCGTCTCCAGGGCGACCAGGTCGGCATCGCTGGCATGCAGCGCGGCCTCGTGCGCGCAGCGCCCCTCCAACAGGGCGATGACGGGAAAGATGTCGTCCAGATCGCGCTCGGTCACCTCGTTGACGAAACAGCCGCGGCGCGGCTCATGCCGCACCAGGCCTTCGGCCGTCAGCACCTTGAGCGCCTCGCGCAGCGGCGTGCGCGAGATCGCCAGCCGCTCGCACAGCGCCACCTCGTCGATGAAACTCCCCGGCGCCAGCGAGCCGCCAAAGATCTCCTGGCGCAATCTGTCGGCGACCTGTTCGTGCAGTGAGTTGTGGACGACGCGCATGGCGGGCTCGGTGGGCAACTTGGCACCGGCGGGTGCCTCGGGCAGCCCCGTCGCCGGTCTGTAATTTCACATAATTATGGGTAATTACAGCCCCGAGGTAAAGCCGGTGGTGTCGCTAGGCCGCAACAGGCCGGCCCCTCCGTGCCACCCGGGCGCGCTGGCGCCGCCCCGCAGGGTCAGGCCGGCAGCGGCCGGCGCCCGGCCCACACCCACACCCCCGCACCCACCGCGATCATGGGCAGGCACAACCACTGCCCCATGCTGAGATTGAAGGTCAGCAGCCCCAGGAACTGATCCGGTTCGCGGAAATACTCGGCGATGAAGCGCAGCACGCCGTAGCCCACGGCGAAAGCGGCCGCCACCTGGCCGGTGCGCCGGGGACGGCGCGCATACAGCCACAGCAGCACGAACAGCAACAGCCCTTCGAGCAGGAACTGGTAGACCTGCGAGGGATGGCGCGGCGCATCGCCGGCACCGCGAAACACCATGCCCCAGGGCAGCGTCGGGTCGGCCACCCGGCCCCACAGCTCACCATTGATGAAGTTGCCCACCCGCCCGGCCGCCAGGCCCGTGGGCACGCAAGGCGCCACGAAATCGGCCACCTGCAGCCAAGGCTTGTGGCGCGCGCGCGCGAACCAGAGCATGGCCACGACCACCCCCAGCATGCCGCCGTGAAAGCTCATGCCGCCCTGCCAGAGGGCAAAGATCTCCAGCGGATGGCTCAGGTAGTAGGCCGGCTTGTAGAACAGCACATAACCCAGGCGGCCACCGAGGACCACGCCGATGACGCCGTAGAACAGCACGTCTTCGACGTCGCGCCGCGTCCAGGCGGCGGCGCCGCGCGCCGAGGCATAGGGCTCGTGACGCAGCCGGCGCAGGCCGAGGAACATGAAGAGGCCGAAGGCCACCAGGTAGGTAATGCCGTACCAGTGGATGGCCAGCGGTCCCAGGCGCAGAGCGACCGGGTCAATTGCAGGATGGATCAACATGGCCGCCATTGTGCCCCGACCGCCGATGCAGGGCCGGGTCATGCGCGCGCAGTGGCCGGGACGGCACGCAGCCGCCCTGCCCCCGGGCGCAGCTCAGTCGTCGAGCAGCGACAGGTCGCGCACCGCGCCCTTGTCAGCCGACATCACCAGCTTGGCGTAGGCCTTGAGGGCGGCCGACACCTTGCGTTTGCGCGGCTGCGCCGGCTTCCAACCCTTGGCGTCCTGCTCGGCGCGGCGCCGGGCCAGTTCCTCGTCGGACAGCAGCACGTCGATGCGACGGTTCGGGATGTCGATGCGGATGCGGTCGCCGTTGCGCACCAGGCCAATGGCGCCGCCGGCTGCCGCTTCGGGCGAGCAGTGGCCGATCGACAAGCCCGAGGTACCGCCGGAGAAACGACCGTCGGTCAGCAGCGCGCAGGCCTTGCCCAGGCCCTTGGACTTGATGTACGAGGTCGGGTACAGCATTTCCTGCATGCCGGGGCCGCCCTTGGGGCCCTCGTAGCGCACGATCACCACGTCGCCGGCCTTGACCTTGTCGTCCAGGATGTTGGCCACCGCCTCGTCCTGCGATTCAGTCACATGGGCCGGGCCTTCGAACACCAGCAAGGCGTCGTCCACGCCGGCGGTCTTCACCACGCAGCCGTTTTGCGCAATGTTGCCCACCAGCACGGCCAGGCCGCCCTCCTGCGAGAAGGCATGGTCGATGGAACGGATGCAGCCTTCGGCGCGGTCGGTGTCCAGGCTGGGCCAGCGTGTGGACTGGCTGAAGGCGATCTGGGTCGGCTTGCCGGCCGGCCCCGCCCGGTAGAAGGTCTGCACCTCGGCCGAGGGTTTGCGTTTGATGTCCCACTGGTCCAGCGCGTCCTTCATGGTCTTGGCGTGGATGGTGGGCACGTCGGTGTGCAGCTTGCCAGCGCGGTCGAGCTCACCCAGGATGGCCATGATGCCGCCGGCGCGGTGCACGTCCTCGACGTGGTATTTGTTCGTGTTGGGCGCCACCTTGCACAGCTGCGGCACCGTGCGCGACATGCGGTCGATGTCGGCCATCGTGAAGTCGATCTCCGCCTCCTGCGCAATCGCCAGCAGGTGCAGGATGGTGTTGGTCGAGCCGCCCATGGCGATGTCCAGCGCGATGGCGTTCTCGAAGGCCTTGAAGCCCACCGAGCGCGGCAGCACGCTCTCGTCGCCCTGCCCGTAGTAGCGCTTGCACAGTTCCACCACCAGACGGCCGGCACCCTTGAACAGCTGTTCGCGGTCGGCATGGGTGGCGACGATGGTGCCGTTGCCCGGCAGGGCCAGGCCCAGGGCCTCGGCCAGGCAGTTCATGGAGTTGGCCGTGAACATGCCCGAGCAGGAGCCGCAGGTCGGGCAGGCGGAACGCTCGATCTCGGCCACGTCCTCATCCGACGCCTTGGGATCGGCGGCCATCACCATGGCGTCGATCAGGTCGACCTTGATGACACCCAGCTTGGTCTTGCCGGCCTCCATCGGGCCGCCGGAGACGAACACCACCGGGATGTTCAGCCGCATGGCGGCCATCAGCATGCCGGGGGTGATCTTGTCGCAGTTGGAGATGCACA
>JAHRYV010000004.1:0-122787 GCA_020621965.1 Curvibacter sp.
GCTGTGCGGCAAGGAACACGCCTACATGCCCATCCACGTGAAGGTGCTGTCGGCTGAAGACTATTCCAAGTGGGTGGTCGAGAAGCAGAAGGCCCTGGCCGCCAAGGCCGAGGACCCGAACAAGGTCTGGGCGCTGGACGACCTGGCCAAGCGTGGCGAGAAGGTCTACGCCGCCAACTGCGCCGTCTGCCACCAGGCCAACGGCAAGGGCGCCGGCCCGTTCAAGCCGCTGGACGGCTCGCCCGTCGTGCTCAATGCCGACAAGAGCCAGCAGATCGCCATGGTGCTCAATGGCAAGGGCGCCATGCCCGCCTGGAAGCAGCTCAGCGACACCGAACTCGCGGCCGTGATCACCTACACCAAGAACAACTGGTCCAACAAGACCGGTCAGCTGGTGCAGCCGGCTGACGTCAAGACGGCCCGCAAATAAACAGTCGTCAAACGCATAGAAGTATTGAGAAGGAAATCAGGATGAGTGCCGTTCTAGACCATCACGATCACGCCCATGACGACCATCACGCCCCCTCGGGCTGGCGGCGCTGGGTCTTCGCGACCAACCACAAGGACATCGGTACCCTGTACCTGCTGTTCGCCTTCACCATGCTGATGCTGGGCGGCGTGCTGGCCCTGCTGATCCGTGCCGAGCTGTTCCAGCCCGGCCTGCAGATCGTGAACCCCGAGCTGTTCAACCAGCTGACCACCATGCACGGTGTGATCATGGTGTTCGGCGCCATCATGCCGGCCTTCGTGGGTTTCGCCAACTGGATGCTGCCGATGCAGATCGGCGCGGCCGACATGGCCTTCGCCCGCATGAACAACTTCAGCTTCTGGCTGCTGATCCCGGCCGGCCTGCTGGTGGTGATGTCCTTCTTCATGCCCGGTGGCGCCCCCGCCGCCGGCTGGACCTTCTACGCCCCGCTGACGCTGCAGATGGGCCCCTCGATGGATGCCGGCATCTTCGCCCTGCACCTCATGGGCGCCTCGTCCATCATGGGCTCGATCAACATCATCGTGACCGTGCTGAACATGCGCGCGCCCGGCATGACGCTGATGAAGATGCCGATGTTCTGCTGGACCTGGCTGATCACCGCCTACCTGCTGATCGCCGTGATGCCCGTGCTGGCCGGCGCCATCACCATGACGCTGACCGACCGCCACTTCGGCACCACCTTCTTCAACCCGGCCGCCGGCGGCGACCCGGTGATGTTCCAGCACATCTTCTGGTTCTTCGGTCACCCCGAGGTGTACATCATGATCCTGCCGGCCTTCGGCATCATCAGCCAGGTCGTGCCCGCCTTCGCGCGCAAGAAGCTGTTCGGTTACGCCTCCATGGTGTACGCCACGGCCTCCATCGCCATCCTGTCCTTCATCGTGTGGGCGCACCACATGTTCACCACCGGCATGCCGGTGACCGGCCAGCTGTACTTCATGTACGCCACCATGCTGATCGCCGTGCCGACCGCCGTGAAGATCTTCAACTGGATCGCCACCATGTGGCGCGGCTCGATGACCTTCGAGACCCCCATGCTGTGGGCCATCGGTTTCATCTTCGTGTTCACCATCGGCGGCTTCACCGGCCTGATCCCGGCCGTGGCCCCGATCGACATCCAGATCCAGGACACCTACTTCATCGTCGCCCACTTCCACTACGTGCTGGTGGCCGGCTCGCTGTTCGCGATGTTCTCCGGTTATTACTACTGGGCGCCCAAGTGGAACGGCGTGATGTACAGCGAGACCCGCGGCAAGATCCACTTCTGGTGGTCGATGATCTCGTTCAACATCACCTTCTTCCCGATGCACTTCCTGGGTCTGGCCGGCATGCCGCGTCGTTACGCCGACTACCCCATGCAGTTCGCCGACTTCAACGCCGTGGCCTCCATCGGCGCGCTGGGCTTCGGTCTGGCCCAGGTCTACTTCTTCTTCGCCGTCGTGCTGCCCGCCATGCGCGGCCAGGGTGCGAAGGCCCCGCAGAAGCCCTGGGAAGGCGCCGAAGGCCTGGAGTGGGAACTGGCTTCGCCGGCTCCGTACCACTCCTTCGAGCATCCCCCGAAGCTGGACGCCACGGCGACCCGCGTGATCGGCTGAACCTCGCCAGCGGAACCTGAGATATGACGACACCCGAGCAAAAGAAGGCCAACGTCCGTATGGGGCTGATCCTGGCCACCATCGCGCTGGTGTTTTTCCTCGGCGTCATGGCCAAGTATTTCCTGCTGGGCGCCTGACGCGACGGCCATGAATCTGCAGCGCGAAAACGCCCAAATGGTCGGCAAGCTGGCGATCGTGGTCGCCGGCATGTTCGGCTTCGGCTACGCGCTGGTGCCCATCTACAAGCACATCTGCGAGGCCCTGGGCATCAATGTCCTGGCCGTGGGCGAGCGCAACGCCAGCGGCCTGTCCAAGACCGTGCCGGCCAACACGCAGGTGGACACCAGCCGCACCATCACGGTCGAGTTCGACGCCAACGTGCGCGGGCCCTGGAGCTTCAAGCCGGCCCAGCGCTCGCTGCAGGTGCACCCGGGCGAGATGGCTACGGTGATGTACGAGTTCCAGAACGTGCAGGACCGCCGCATGGCCGCGCAGGCCATCCCGAGCTACGCGCCGCGGCAGGCTTCCGCGCACTTCAACAAGCTGGAGTGCTTCTGCTTCAACGAGTACACGCTGGAGGCGGGCGAGAAGAAGCAGTGGCCGGTGGTGTTCGTGATCGATCCCAAGCTCTCCAAGGACGTCACGACCATCACCCTGTCCTACACCTTCTTCGAGGTCGGCAGCAAGACGCCGCCGGCCCCGACGGCCAAGGTGGCGACGCCGATGGCGGCAGGAGCCGGCGCATGAACGAGCCGCAGGAACAGCAGGCGCCGTTGCGCACGGCGTCGTTCTGGCAGACCATCCGGGCGGTGGGCTGGTCGTTTCTCGGCGTGCGCAAGAACAGTGAATTCCAGGCCGACATCGGCCGCCTGAACCCCTTCCACATCGTCGTGGCGGGCATCGTCGGGGCAGTGATTTTTGTTTTGAGTCTGATTGCACTGGTGAACTGGGTGGTGGCCAAGTAGGCGCCGCCCGGGACATCGAAAGAAATTGAAGAGAACCGGAAGGAATGGAGCAAACATGAGTTCGACTACACACGGCGGCACCCCGTATTACTTCGTGCCCGGCCCGTCCCGTCACCCTGTGATGGCGGCGATCGGCCTGTTCTTTGTCATGTTCGGCGCCGCCCAGTGGATGAACGGCGCCGCCTGGGGCCAGTACTCGCTGTACTTCGGCCTGCTGTGGTGGGCGGTCGTGCTGTTCCAGTGGTTCCGCGACGCCATCGCCGAGAGCGAAGGCGGCCAGTACGGTCGCAAGATCGACATCTCCTACCGCTGGAGCATGACCTGGTTCATCTTTTCCGAGGTGATGTTCTTCGGCGCCTTCTTCACCGCCCTGTGGTGGGCCCGCGCGCACTCCGTGCCGCAGCTCGGCAGCCTGGACAACGCCCTGCTGTGGCCCGACTTCAAGGCCGTGTGGCCCAGCGTCGCCGCCGGCGTGACCGCCTCGCCGGCCGGTATCATCGAGCCCTTCCAGACCATGGGCCCGTTCTGGCTGCCCACGATCAACACCGCGCTTCTGCTGACCTCGGGCGTCACGCTGACCATTGCCCACCACGCCCTGCGTGACGGCAACCGCGGCAAGACCATCGCCTTCATGTGGGTCACCGTGCTGCTGGGCCTGACCTTCCTGTGCGTGCAGGGTTACGAGTACTTCCACGCCTACCGCGACCTGAACCTCAAGCTCACGTCCGGCGTCTACGGCTCCACCTTCTTCATGCTGACCGGCTTCCACGGCTTCCACGTGTTCGTCGGCATGCTGATGCTGTTCTTCATCACCCTGCGTCTGCAAAAAGGCCACTTCACCGCCGAGCGCCACTTCGGTTTCGAAGGTGCCGCCTGGTACTGGCACTTCGTGGACGTGGTGTGGCTGGGTCTCTATATTTTGGTCTACTGGATGTAAGACTGGCCAGCTCGGGGCGCCACAAGGCGCCCGAGCCGAAAAAACAAAAGCCGCGTAAAGCGGCTTTTGTTTTTGTTGTTGATGTCTCCTTACTGGCCGGCGGGGATGCCGGTGGGCTGGATGTAGCCCAGTTTCCAGGCGATCAGGATGCAGACGAAAATCAGGATGGAAAATCCCACGCGCCAGGCCAAGGCGCGTGCCATGTTGCTGGTCTTGGCCTTGCCGTCGCGGCCGTCTTTCATCATGAAAAACAGCGCCGAGCCCAGGCTGGCGATGATGGCGAGGAAGGCGAGGGCAATGAGATATTTCATGAACAGGATTATCGTGTGAGTGAGCGACTGCGTTTCTGGCTGGTGACGATGGCCGCGCTGCTGGTGCTGGCTGCCACGGCCGCGCTCGGACGCTGGCAGCTGGGCCGCGCCGCCGAGAAGCAGGCGCTGCAGGCGGCCATCGACGAGCGGGCGCAGCTGCCGGTGCTCGACGCCAGCAGTCTGGCCGGCGCCGTCGATGCCGACATGCTGCTGCACCGGCGTGTCGAGGCCGTGGGCCAGTGGGTGGGTGGGCGCACGGTGTTTCTGGACAACCGCCAGATGCAGGGCCGACCCGGTTTCTTCGTTCTCACCCCCTTGCGCCTGCAGGGCAGCGAGATCTCGGTGCTGGTCCAGCGTGGCTGGGTCCCGCGCAATTTCGAGGACCGCACGCGCGTGCCGCAGATCGACACCCCGGGCGGCACGGTGCGCGTGCAGGGCCGCATCGCCCCTGCGCCGGGCAAGCTCTATGAGATGGGGCAGTCCGGCACGGGGCCGATCCGGCAGAATCTCGATCTGGCGCAGTTCCGTGCCGAAACCGGCCTGGCCCTGGCGGCGGTGTCGATCCAGCAGACCGGGGCGTCGACGGACGGATTGTCGCGCGACTGGCCGGCGATCAACACCGGTGTGGAAAAACACTATGGCTACGCGTTCCAATGGTTCGGGCTCAGCGCCCTGATTGCAGCACTTTATGTCTGGTTCCAAATTGTCAGAAGATTCAAACGCCGGCCGCGCTGAGGGCGCCGCCGACCACGTGCTCGGCCTGACCGTGCACACCATGCCCGAGCCGGGCCAGGCCCTCGCCGACGAGGCACGGCGTACCCGCGCCGGGCGCTGGAAGCTGATCGCCATGATGCTGGTGAGCGCCGCCCCGGTGATCGCCTCCTACTTCACCTACTACGTGATCCGGCCCGAAGGGCGGCGCAATTACGGCGAGCTGATCGAGCCGCAGCATCCCATGCCCGACATGCTGACCCTGGACCTCGAAGGCCAGCCCCGGCGGCTGAGCGACCTGCAGGGGCAGTGGCTGCTGGTCAGCGTGGGCAGTGGCAACTGCAACGAGGCCTGCGTGCAGCAGCTGTACTTCCAGCGCCAGCTGCGCGAAGGCCTGGGCAAGGAGAAGGAACGCCTGGACCGCGTCTGGCTGGTCAACGATGGCGAACCGATTGCGCCGGCGCTGCTGGCGGGCCTGAAGGAAGCCGCGGTGCGGCGCGTGCCGGGCGACGAAGTGGCGGGCTGGCTCGCGCCCGCGGCCGGCCAGGGCATCGGCGACCACCTGTACGTGGTCGATCCCAAGGGCAACTGGATGATGCGTTTTCCCGCCCACATGGACGTCACCACGGCCGCCCGGGCCAAGCGCGACCTGGAGCGCCTGCTGCGCGCCTCCAGCTCCTGGGACAAGGCGGGGAGGTAGGCCATGAATGCTCAATCGCTGTACGACCTCAGCCCCGCCATCCGCCTCATGCTGATGGGGGTGGTGCTGGCCGCCGGCCCGCTGGCCTGGATCTGGCTGCGCAACCGCCAGGCCAGCACCACGCGCCGCCTGCAGGCGCTCACTGTGCTCACGCTGTTTCTCACCTTCGACCTGGTGCTGTTCGGTTCCTTCACACGCCTGACCGACTCCGGCCTGGGCTGCCCGGACTGGCCCGGCTGCTACGGCAACGCCAGCCCCGCCGGTGCGCATGCCGAGATCTCGGCCGCGCAGCAGGCCATGCCCACCGGTCCGGTCACGCACGGCAAGGCCTGGGTCGAAATGGTCCATCGTTACCTGGCTACCGGCGTCGGTGTGCTGATCCTGGTGCTGGCCGTGGCCAGCTGGCTGGAACACCGGCGCAACCAGCGCGCCGGTGCGCAGGCACTCAGCCCCTGGTGGGCCACGCTCACGCTGGTATGGGTCTGCGTGCAGGGCGCTTTCGGCGCCCTGACCGTCACCATGAAACTGTTCCCGGCCATCGTCACCCTGCACCTGCTCGGGGCCCTGCTGCTGCTCGCCCTGCTGTGCCTGCAGGCCGTGCGTTATGCGCAGATGCACGACGCCGCGGCCACGCGCGCGGTGCCGGCCGGGCTGCAGGCGCTGATGGGCTGGGGGCTGGGCCTGCTGACGCTGCAGATCGCACTGGGCGGCTGGGTCAGCACCAACTACGCCGTGCTGGCCTGCACCGAGTTTCCGAGCTGCCAGGGCAGTTGGTGGCCCGAGATGAATTTCGCCCAGGGTTTCGAACTCTGGCGTGAACTCGGCTTCACCGCCGCCGGCGAACACATCGGTTTTGCCGCGCTCACCGCCATCCACTATGCGCACCGGCTCGCGGCCTATGCCGTCATCGCCGTGCTGGTCGTGCTGGCCTGGCGTCTGCATGCACTGGCGCCGTGGCGCCGCTCGGCGCGCTGGCTGCTGGCGCTGCTGCTGCTGCAGTTTCTGACCGGTCTGAGCAACGTCGTGCTCGACTGGCCGCTGCTGGCCGCGGTGCTGCACACCGGCGGCGCCGCCGCCATGGTGGCGCTGCTCACCTGGGGCCTGGCAAGCAGCCGGCGCACGGCGGTCCAGGGCCGCGCCTCTTCCGCCCCCGCATCGAGTTCCATCGTATGAGTGCCTCCACCCTTGCCGCGTCGACCGCCGTGATCGGCCAGTTCTATGCGCTGACCAAACCGCGCGTCGTCCAGCTCATCGTCTTTTGCGCCCTGATCGGCATGGTGCTGGCGGTGCCCGGCCTGCCGCGCTGGCCCGAACTGCGTGTCATGCTCATCGCCAGCCTCGGTATCTGGCTGGTGGCCGGCGCCGCGGCCGCCTTCAACTGCATCGTCGAGAAGGGCATCGATGCCAAGATGAAACGCACCGCCTGGCGCCCGACCGCCAAGGGCCAACTCAGCGATGTCCAGACCCTGCTGTTCTCGGCTGTGTTGTGCGCGGCCGGCTCGGCGCTGCTGTACTTCTGGATCAACCCGCTGACCATGTGGCTGACCTTCGCCACCTTCGTCGGTTATGCCGTGATCTACACCGTGGTCCTCAAGCCGCTGACGCCTCAGAACATCGTGATCGGCGGCGCCTCGGGCGCCATGCCGCCGGTGCTGGGCTGGGCCGCGCTGACCAACGACGTCGGCCCCGAGGCGCTGATCCTCTTTCTCATCATCTTCCTGTGGACACCGCCGCACTTCTGGGCGTTGGCGCTGTACCGCGTGGAGGACTACCGCAAGTCCGGCCTGCCCATGCTGCCGGTCACGCACGGCAACGAGTTCACGCGGCTGCAGATCCTGCTCTACACGCTGATCCTGTTCGCGGCCTGCCTCATGCCCTTTGTCTACGGCATGAGTTCCTGGCTCTACCTGGCGGCGGCCGTGGTGCTGAGCGTGGGTTTCTTCGCCTATGCCTTCAAGCTCTGGCGCCACTACTCGGACGAGCTGGCGCGCCGCACCTTCCGTTTCTCGCTGATCCACCTGAGCGTGCTGTTCGCTGCGCTCCTGCTCGACCACTACCTGCTGTGAGACCCCATGAATAAACGCAAACTGTTCTTGTCCCTGGGCGCGGCCCTGCTGACCGGCGGCGCCGTGCTGCTGGGCGGCTGCTCCGACAACAGCCCGCCGGCGTTCAGCGCGGTCGACATTACCGGCGCCGACTATGCCCGGGACTTCCAGCTCACCGACCAGGACGGCCGGGCGCGCACGCTCAAGGACTACCGCGGCAAGATCGTCGTGATGTTCTTCGGCTACACGCAGTGCCCGGACGTCTGCCCGACCTCGCTGACCGAACTGGTGGCGGTGAAGAAGCTGCTGGGCGCCGACGGTGACAAGCTGCAGGCCCTGTTCGTCTCCGTCGACCCCGCGCGCGACACCCCCGAAGTGCTCAAGACCTATCTGGCCAACTTCGACCCGAGTTTCGTGGCGCTGTATGCCGACACGCCGGAGAAACTCGCTGCCCTGGCCAAGGACTACAAGGTCTACTTCAAGAAGGTCGAGGGCAAGACGCCGACCAGCTACACCATGGACCACTCGGCCGGCATGTACATCTACGATACCGAGGGGCAACTGCGGCTCTACTCGCGTTACGGCAGCGGCGCGGGCGCCGTGGCCACGGACATCCAGCAGCTGCTGCGCCAGCGCAAGTAAGCACCGCGTCGCAGCGACCCACCGGCCCGCCCTGCGCGGGCTTTTTTTCGCCCGTACGACAGCGCATCGGACTCAGGGCAGGGTGAGCAGCAGCGCCAGCAGCAGCGCGGCGAGCAGGTTGTGCGCCAGCGCCAGCAGCAGCGGCAAGCCCGCCGCCACCATCACGACACCCAGCAGGAACTGCAGGCCGATCAGTACCAGCAACAGCATGCCGACGCGCTGCCAGCGACTGCCGCGCAAGCGCCAGGCCGTGAGCGCCACCAGGGCGACGACGACCAGCGCCAGCAGCCGGTGCAGCAGGTGCGCGATGCTGCCCTGCGGATTGACGGGCCAGTCCGAGGGGTCGGCGCTGGGGACGTGCCAGGGGTTCAAGGCCTCCCAGGCGATGGGGTCGGACAGGGTGCAGCTCAGACCCGGGCAACTCAGGCCCGCCAGGCCGCTGCTGACCAGGCCGCCCAGCGCCACCTGCACGATAACGGCGGCGACGGCGGCAAGACGCAGCGCTCGCAGGCCCGGCGGCAGTTCGTGGGCAGTTTGCTGCCGCCGATCCGAGTAGGCCATGCGCAGGCACAGCGCGAACAACACAAAGCCGCCCAGCAGATTGCCCAGCGTCACCGCGGGCACTTTGGCGCCGGTCGTCCAGCGGCCCAGCACCGCGAGGAACAGGGTGATGGCCACGGCCGCGACCGCCGTCCAGCGCTGATCCCAGCGCTCGGGCTTGCGGGCGAAGCCGCCCATGAGCAGCAGCAGGAGCAGGGGCAGCAGGGCCGTCGCCGTGATGCGGTGCAGCAGGCGCAGGACGTCGATGGTGGTCGAGGGCGCCGCCGCTGCGGCCTGGCCGTAACACTGAGGCCAGGGCGTACAGCCCAGTCCGAGCGCGGACAGGCGGATGTAGGCACTGAGGCCGACGACAGAAATCACGAGCAGGGCGCAGATCAGGCTTGTGCGCCGCAGCACGACCGCCCGGGAGTTATTTGAATTCATGGGGTGAGGTGCGCACTGTTGTAATAAAGATATATATCGAAAGGTGCTTATAGAAGCGTGAACTGGTCGATTGACGCGGTGCCGCATCAAAAGATGTATTCAATTTGCGGTATATCAAGAATAATCCCACGCATCAACAACATACTGAAATCGTCGGGCATTGAGCTTGGCTCCCATTTACCTTCAGTCATTCCGCGAAAGGGTCTGTGATGAACGAGACAAATGATGACAACGAGCGCGTTCCCCTGATGCAGCAGCTGCTGGACAACCCGTTCCTGTTGCTGTTCCTGGGTGTCATGGTGCCGATGGTGGTCTACACCCTGTGGGGCGTGATCGACATCCTCACCGTGCCGCTTGCCAAGTAAACCAAAAACCAAAAAGACGGGCCCCAAGGCCTCAACCTGAAGAAGGAGCTCAAGATGAGCGCTATCCTGCCCCCAGCCGAGCGACTGTGGTGGAAGCATCCACTCGATCGCGTCGAAGGAACCTGGATTGTCATTGCACTGATTTGGTGTCTCATCATGTTTGCCATGATGGTGGGATGGCACATCTGGGGCAAGCAGAATCTGTCGACCGAGACCTACAAGACCACGCCGGATCTGTTCATGCAGAAGACCCAGGCCGTGGTCGACAAGTACACCGTGCGCACCGAAACCGCGGCGAACATCCCGGTGGTGGCGCCCCCTCCCGGCAGCGACGTCTACCTGATCGCGCGGCTCTGGAGCTTCTGGCCCATCATCGAGCTTGAAAAGGGCAAGACCTACCGTCTGCACCTCACCTCGCTGGACTACAACCACGGCTTCTCGCTGCAACCGGCCAACATCAACATCCAGGTGGTGCCCGGTTACGAGCACGTGGTGACCGTGACGCCGAACCAGTCCGGTACCTACTCCGTCGTGTGCAACGAATACTGCGGCATCGGCCACCACCAGATGGTCGGGCGCATGTACGTGAAATAGAGGAGCGACAACATGTCCAATACAACAACCTATCGCACCTGTCCGCGCTCCGGCCTTCAGTTCGAGGCACAAGCCGAGAAGCTGATGATCGTCAACGCCTTCGTCGCCGTCGTCGCCCTGCTAGTCGGCGGCATCCTGGCCATCGGCGTGGTCCTGACCCGCTGGCCGGCCGTACACTGGCTGGAAGCAGACACCTTCTACATGGTCCTGACGGCCCACGGCATCGACATGCTGATCTTCTGGATCATCTTCTTCGAAGTGGCCGTCCTGTACTTCTGCTCATCCACGCTGCTGCGCTGTCGCATCGCCACACCCAAGGTCGCCTGGGCGGCCTTCGTGCTCATGCTGGTCGGTGCGATCATGAACAACGTCGCCGTCTTCCAGGGCGGCTCCAGCGTCATGATGACCTCCTACGTGCCCATGATGGCGGCGCCGTCCTTCTACCTCGGCCTGATCCTGTTCGCGGTGGGCGCGCTGATTGCCTGCTTCGTGTTCCTGGGCACCCTGGTGATCGCCAAGCGCGAGAAGACCTACCAGGGCTCGGTGCCGCTGGTCACCTTCGGCGCCATCACCGCCTGCATCATCGCCGTGTTCACCATCACGTCCGGTGCCATCATCCTGATCCCGACCTTCCTGATGTCGGTGGGGCTGGTCCAGAATGTCGATCCGCTGGTGTACCGCACCATCTGGTGGGCCTTTGGCCACTCCTCGCAGCAGATCAACGTGGCGGCGCACATCTCCATCTGGTATGCGGTGGCCGCCATTGCCTTCGGCGCCAAGCCCATGTCCGAGCGGGTCAGCCGCGGCGCCTTCCTGCTCTACATCCTCTTCCTGCAGCTCGCCAGCGCCCACCACCTGTTGGCCGACCCCGGCGTCAGCACGGCCTGGAAAGTGGTCAACACCAGCTACTTCATGTACTTTGCGGTGCTGGCCTCGATGATCCACGGCCTGACGATTCCCGGCGCGATCGAAGTGGCGCAGCGCGAGAAGGGCTACACCAAGGGTCTGTTCGAGTGGCTGCGCAAGGCGCCCTGGGGCAACCCGGTGTTCTCCGGCGTCTTCATCTCGCTGATCGGCTTCGGCTTCCTGGGTGGCATCTCGGGCGTGATGATGGGCACCGAGCAGCTCAACATGATCATCCACAACACCATCTACGTGCCGGGGCATTTCCACGCCACGGTGGTGGTGGGCACCACGCTGTCCTTCATGGCCCTGACCTACTTCCTGATCCCCGTGCTGTTCAAGCGCGAGATGATCAACCCGGGCCTGGCGAAGCTGCAGCCCTACCTGTTCGGCCTGTCCATGTACTTCTTCTGCCTGGTCATGATGGGCGCAGGTACCCTGGGCGTCTCGCGCCGTCACTGGGACATGGCCTTCCAGGGCGCCGCACTGGCCTATGAGTGGCCGGGTGCTGCCTACCTGATGATGGGCCTGGTCGGCATCGCCGGCGTGGCCGCCATCGCCGGTGGCGCCATCTACATCTACATCACCGTGGGTTCCCTGCTGTGGGGCAAGCGGCTGGACTCGGGGCGCCAAAGCTCCCAGACCACCCCCATTCCCCCCACGCCGGTGGGCAAAGCGGTGCAGACCTATGGGTCGGCCGGCTTCGCCGCCCCCGGTACCTTCGTCCTGGCGATGGTGTTCCTCGTGGCCTTCGTGCTGTACTACTTCATCAACTGGAAGTACCTCTCGCAGGTCTGGGGTCTGAGCTGAGGAGGTTGCCATGGGCACCGCTGCTGCAACGATCCCTCCCTCGGCGGCCAGCCGCGTGCGGCTGGTGCTGGGCGTCTTCAAGCTGCGCATCGGCGTGATGATCATGATCACCGCGCTGGCGGGTCTGGCCGTCACGCCGGGCCCGTCCTTGTCGGCTGTCCAGTACCTGGTGCTGGCGCTTTCCGTGCTGCTGTCCTCGGCCAGCGCCGGCGCCTTCAACCAGTACTACGAGCATGAAAACGACCGGCGCATGGCGCGCACGCGCAACCGCGCCTTCGCCACCGGGGCCTTGCGGCCCACGCCGGCCTGGCTGGGCGTGATCGCCGCCCTGCTGGCCGGCTCGGTGGTGGCGACGTGGACCGTGGTCAACGGCGTCTCGGCGCTGTTCGTGTTCCTGGGCGCCTTCTTCTACGCCGTGGTCTACACGGTGTGGCTGAAGCGCCGCAGCTGGCTCAACATCGTGATCGGTGGTCTGGCCGGCAGCTTTGCCGTGCTGGCCGGCGCCGCCGCGGTCGACCCGTCCATCGGAGCCCTGGGCCTGCTGCTGGCGCTGGTGCTGTTCCTGTGGACACCGCCGCATTTCTGGAGCCTGGCCATTGCCAACCAGAAAGACTACGCGCAGGCCGGCGTGCCCATGCTGCCGGTTGTGGTCGGAGCCGAGCGCGCGGCCCGTGTGGTGTTCTACAGCACCCTGGCGCTGGTGGTCGCCTCGCTGCTGCCGGCCTGGTTCGGTGCCGGCCCGATCTACCTGGCCGGGGCCGGGGTCGGCGGCGCCTTTTTCCTGCTCAAGGCCTGGCGCCTGGCCCGCCAGCCCAGCCGCGCCACGGCGCTGGCTTCCTTCTTCGGTTCGCTGGTACAGCTGGGTTTGCTGCTGCTGGCAGCGGGGATTGATGGTCTGATCAGGTAAGGGGCGAGCATGTGGGTGGTGTCGACCGTGCGCGCGGGTATCGCGTCCCTGCTGCTGACGTTCATCGTCGGCATGCTGGGGATGCCCGCGGCGGCGGCGCCGTCCACGCCGGCTGAAAGCGTTCTGGACCGCGCCGAAGCGCTGCGCCTCAGCCAGGCCGTCCTCGGCAAGACACCCGCCAACCACACCTTGCTGGACCGGCGTGGCCAGCCGGTGCGCCTGAGCGACTACCGGGGCAAGCCCCTGCTGGTGAGCTTCATCTACACCGGCTGCTTCCAGGTCTGCCCGACCACGACGCGCATGTTGCACGAGGCGGTCAAGGATCTGGGCCAACTGGTGGGCTACGACAAGTTCAATGTCGTGAGCATAGGCTTCAACCAACCCTTTGATGCGCCCGAGGCCATGCGGGCCTTTGCGACCCAGAACGGGATCAGCACCCCGAACTGGGAGTTCCTGAGTCCGCATCACTCCATCGTCGAGCCGCTGACACGCGATTTCGGCTTCAGCTATGTGGCCAACGCGGCCGGCTTCGACCACATCCTGGCGGTCACGCTGCTCGACGGCGAGGGCCGGATCTACAGCCAGATCTACGGCGAGAGCCTGACGCCCAACCAGTTGGGCGAACCCATGCGCGAGCTCCTGCGCGGCGCGCCCATGCCACCGACGCTGAACCTCGATGATCTGATCGAGCGGGTGAAGATCCTGTGCACCGTCTACGACCCCAAGACCGGCCAGTACCGCTACGACTACGGCCTGTTCATGGAACTCATCGGCGGAACGACGTTCTTCCTCTTCATGTTCGGGTATCTGGGGCGTGAATGGCTGCGACAGCGGCGCAGCAGGCGATCATGAGTGCCGCCGCTGTCCCCGATGGTCACGGACGCCGCACGTTCCAGCGTCTGGAGCACTGGTTCGATCTACCCTTCGGCACCGAACTCAACCCCCTGCGTCACCTCGGCTCGCTGGGTTTCCTGTTTTTCTGGCTGATCGCGGCCAGCGGTCTCTACCTCTACGCCGTGCTCGATACCTCGGCGACGGGAGCCTACCCGTCCATCGACCAGCTGTCGCGCGGGCAGTGGTACTTGGGCGGGGTGCTGCGCAGCCTGCACCGTTATGCCTGCGACGGTTTTGTGCTCGTGATGATTGCGCACCTGCTGCGCGAGTGGCTGTTCGGCCGCTACGGTGGTTTTCGGCGTTACTCCTGGCTGACCGGCGTGCCCCTGCTGCCCTTGGTCTTTGCCTGCGCCATCGGCGGCTTCTGGCTGAACTGGGACGAGCTGGGCCAGTTCTCGGCCCAGGCCACGGCCGAATGGCTGGACGGCCTGCCGGTCTTCGCCTCGCCGCTGACGCGCAACTTCCTCAGCGCCGCAACGGTGAGCGACCGCCTGTTCTCGCTTTTTGTGTTCATCCACCTGGGGCTGCCGCTGCTGCTGCTGTTCGCGCTCTGGTTCCACATCCAGCGCATCAGTCTGGCCGAGGTGTTTCCGCCGCGCGCGCTGGCCTGGGGGACAGGTGCCACCCTGTTGGTGCTGTCCCTGTTGAATCCGGTGCTCAGCCACGGACCGGCCAATCTGGCGGTCGCACCGACCACGCTCTCGCTCGACTGGATCGTGCTTTTCGTGCACCCGCTGATGTACCTCACCTCGGCCGAATTCGTCTGGCTGTTCGTCGGTGCCACGCTGCTGCTGCTGACCGTGCTGCCCTGGCTGTCGCGCCAGCGGCGCGCGCCGGTGGCCGTCGTCGAGCCGGACTACTGCAACGGCTGCCGGCGCTGCCTGGCCGATTGCCCCTATGGCGCGATCACCATGACCCGGCATCCCAAGCGCCTCAGCGCCAAGCGGGAGCTGGCCGTGGTCAACGCCGACCTCTGCGCGGCCTGCGGGATCTGCGTCGGCTCCTGCCCCTCGTCGACGCCGTTTCGCAGCATCACCGAGCTGGTGACCGGCATCGATCTGCCCCAGTCGCCCATCAGCGACCTGCGCCAGCAGCTGCACCAGGGCCTGGCGACCCTGCAGGCCCCGCACAAGCTGGTGGTGTTCGGCTGCGACCATGGCGCCGATGTCCGGGCCCTGCGCGGCGACGACGTGCTCGCTCTCAGCCAGGTCTGCACCGGCATGCTGCCGCCGTCCTTCGTGGAGTACGCCTTGCGCGACGGCGCCAGCGGCGTCCTGGTGACGGGGTGCCGCGGCGGCAGCTGTGAGTTCCGCCTGGGGCAGCAGTGGACGGCGCAGCGCCTGAGCGGGCAGCGCGAACCGCATCTGCGCCCCTTGGCGCAGCCCGAACGCCTGGCCACCTTCTGGGCCGACCGGGGCGAAGAAGCCCAGCTGGCGCAGGCCCTGGATAGACTGCGCCTGGGGGTCACCCGACTCGATGCGCCCCTCTCTCTCACTTGAACTGTCACGCATGGAAACAGGCCAACCTCCTTTGAACGTCCGCCGGCTGCTGGCCCAGAGCCTCCTCTTCGGGCTCTTCGCCCTGGTGATCGGCGTCTTCTCCCGCTGGCCCGCCTACCAGGCGCTGGCGCCCGGGCGCGCCGTCGTCAAGGTCAGCTTCACCCATCACGGCAAACCGGTCTCCGAGTGCCGCCAGGTCAGCCTGGCCGAGCTGGCCAAGCTGCCGCCCAATATGCGTGCGCCGGTGCAATGTCCGCGCGAACGTTCGCCGGTGAGGATCGAAGTCGATGTGGACGGACGCGCGGTGTACCGGCACGCGGCCATGCCCTCGGGCCTGTCGAAGGACGGCGCCTCGGCGGTGTACCAGCGCATCGAACTGGACGCCGGTTCGCACCAGATCACCGTGCGCATGAACGACGACGCGCGCCGCAGCGGGGACACCCACACCCGCACCGACACCGTCGTGCTCAAGCCGGCGCAGATACTGGTCATCGACTTCGACGCGGAAGCCGGGGGGATCACCTTCAAATGAATACGACGACGCAAGACACCGTGAACCGTGAACTGGCGGCCGGCACCCGCGCCGCGGTGCGGGGTTCAGACTACGTGCTGCCCGTGCCCACCGACGCGCGCCGGGGCCTGGCGCGGGCCTGGCTGGGCCTGGGCCTGCTGGCGCTGATCGGCTCGGGGGTGTTCTCCATCCTGCTGGTGCTGGCGCGCACCCCGGGCGTGAACCGCCTGCTGCCCGGCGTGGACTTCTTCCGCATCGCCCTGGTGGTGCACGTCGATCTCTCGGTGCTGGTCTGGTTCGTGGCCGTGGCCGGCCTGCTGTGGAGTGTCAACGGCACCCAGACGGGTCTGCGCTGGGGCTGGGGCGCACTGGTGCTGGCGGGCCTGGGCACGGCCCTGATGAGCCTGGCCGCCTTTGTGGCGCCGGGCGAAGCCATCATGGCGAACTACATCCCCATGCTCGACAGCCCGATGTTCATCACCGGCACGCTGGTTCTGGGGGCGGGGGTCATGCTGCTGGTGCTGCGCGCCATGCTGGGCTCGCCCAAGGTCGGGCTGCAGATCGACGGCGCCGGTGCGCTGCGCTTCGGCATCAATGCCGCTTCGGTCGCCACGGCGGTGGCCTTGATGGCCTTCATCTGGTCCTACCTGGTGCTGCCTCAGGACCTGGTGGGCAAGGCGTATTACGAGATCCTGTTCTGGGGCGGCGGCCACGCCCTGCAGTTCACCTGGACCTTGCTGATGCTGGTGGGCTGGCTGTGGCTGGCCAGCGTGTGCGGCGCGCGCATGCCGCTGTCGCCGCGTCTGACGGTGGTCATGTTTGCGCTGGCGCTGGTCAGTGTCTTTGTCACGCCCTACGCCTATCTGGCCTATGACGTGGCCACGGTCGAGCACCGCAACCTGCACACCTGGGCCATGCGCCTGGGCGGGGGCATCGCCATTGCGCCGATTGCGTTGGCCGTCGTCATGGGCCTGCGCCACGCCCGCTCGAACGACGACAGCAGCCGGCCGCTGCGTGCCGCGCTGGTCAGCTCGATCGCGCTGTTCGCCGCCGGCGGCCTGATCGGCGCCATGATCAACGGCAGCAACGTCAAGATTCCGGCGCACTACCATGGCTGCATCGTCGGCGTGACGCTGGCCTTCATGGGCCTGGTCTACCACCTGCTGCCGCGGCTGGGCTACGGTGTCGTGCGCGGCAGGACCGCCACGCTCCAGCCCTATCTCTACGGCGCCGGGCAGCTGATGCACATCATCGGCCTGGTCTGGTCCGGGGGCTACGGGGTGCAGCGCAAGGTGGCGGGGAGCGAGCAGGTGCTGCGCAGCACGGCCGAGGTCTTGGGCATGGGGCTGATGGGGCTGGGCGGTCTGGTGGCCATCATCGGCGGCCTGTTGTTTGTCATCGTTGTCGTGCGGGCCATGTGGCGGCCCGCCGCGACCGTCCCCTCGGAAGCCGTCGCATCATGATTCGTATTCTCCAAGCGGCGCTGCAGTGGCTGTTTCTGCGGGTGGAGGCGCTGTTCAACGCGGCCTTCGGTGTCCAGCTCAATCCGCTGTACCACCTCGGGGCCATCAGCTTCTTCCTGTTCTGGGTCATCGCCGCCACCGGGTTGTACCTTTACGCCTTCTTCGAAACCGGCGTGGCCGGTGCCTACGCCTCGGTCGAGTCGATCACGCACGGCCAGTGGTACCTGGGCGGCATCCTGCGCAGCGTGCACCGCTACGCCTCCGACGCCTTCGTGGTGACCATGCTGCTGCACATGGTGCGTTATTTCGCCTTCGACCGCTACCGCAGCTTCCGCTGGTTCTCATGGGTCACCGGGGTGGTGCTGATCTGGCTGGTCTACATCTCGGGCATCAACGGCTACATGCTGCCCTGGGACAAGCTGGCCCAGTTCGTCATCGTGGCGACCTTCGAGTGGCTGGACTGGCTGCCGAGCTTCGGCGGCACGCTGATGCGCAACTTCATCTACCCCAGCAGCGTCAACGACCGCTTCTTCTCCCTGCTGGCCTTCATGCACATCGGCATTCCGCTGCTGGTGCTGCTCCTGATGTGGATCCACGTGCAACGGGTGCCCAAGGCCGCGACCACGCCGCCGCGGCCGATGGTCATCGGCATCCTGCTGACCCTGCTGGTGATGGCACTGGCCGTGCCGGTGTTCAGCCAGGGCGGCGCGACGGATCTGAGTGTTGCCGTGACGACGGTGGCGCTGGACTGGTTCTACCTGCCGCTGTTTCCCCTGCTCAACGAGCAGAACCTGGGCTGGATCTGGGCCGGGGTGCTGGGGCTGTCGGGGCTGATCACGCTGCTGCCCTGGCTGCCGCCGCGCCGCCGGCGCAAGACGGCGGGTGAATTCCAGCTGACGATTGCCGGCGAGAGCAAGGTGGTGGCCGTGCGCGCCGGCGAGACGCTGCTGGACGCCGGCTTGCGCGACGGGCTGGCGCTGCCCTATGAATGCCGCAACGGCGGCTGCGGCGTGTGCCTGTGCACGGTCGTGCATGGCAGCGTCGACCACGGCCTGTACCAGCGCGCGGCGCTGAGCGATGAGATGCGCCTGCAGGGCAAGACCCTGATGTGCTGCGCCACACCCTTGTCCGACCTGGAAATCGAAGTGGAGCAGTCCGCTGCCCGTCCCGCCAGCGCGGTGCGCGAATACACGGGCCGGGTGGAGGTCATCGAGCGGCTGAGCCCGCAGGTCATCCTGCTGCGCCTGTCCTTGCCCGCGGGCGAGACGATCGAATTCGCCGCGGGCCAGTACATCAACTTCGTGCTGGGCGACGGCCAGCGCCGCGCCTTCTCGTTCGCCAATCCGCCGCACACGACGAGCCAGATCGAACTGCATGTGCGGCTGATCCCGGGCGGCCGCTTCACGGGCTACGTCTTCAACGAACTCAAGGTCGGCGACAGCCTGCGTTTCGAAGGGCCGCACGGCCATTTCGTGCTGCAGAGCGGCACGGCGCCGATCATCTTCGTGGCGGGGGCCACGGGCTTCGCGCCGATCAAGAGCATCGTCGAGGATGCGTTCCAGCGCGGCATCCAGCGCCCGATGTGGCTGTACTGGGGTGTGCGCGAACTCTCCGATCTGTACCTGAAGGATCTGGCCGAGGCCTGGCAGCGCGAGCATGCGGACTTCCACTTCGTCCCGGTGCTGTCCGATCTGGCACCCGCCGACCCCTGGCCCGGCCGGCGCGGCCTGGTGCATGAGGCCATCCTGCAGGACTTTCCCGATCTGGACGGCCACGAGGTCTATGTCTGCGGCTCGGCGCGTATGGTCGAATCGGCGATCCCGGCCTTCCTGGCCCAGGGACTGAGCGACGAAGCCTGTTTCTCGGACGCCTTCCTGCCCTCGCGCTGAGGCCGGCCGGGCTCAGTCCCGTGCCGGGGCCGGGCGCGGCCCATCCAGTGCGTACACGGCCTCGACCTGCGCCAGGGCCACGCGGCGTAGCTCGCGCAGCGTGGCCGTGTCCAGCAGCCGCACGTCGCCCTGGGCCTCGCGTGTGGCCAGCACGGCCCGCCGCCCGCCGGCCGCGAAACTGACCGGGGCCCAGCGGCGTCCGGCTTCGCGCAGCGTGGTCACGAGGTGCAGGTCGGTCTTGTCCAGCAGCAGCACGGTGTCCGACGATGCGTCGACGGTGGCGTGCAGCCAGAGCTGTGTGACAGCGGGGTGGCTGCGCACGGTGTCGACGCCGCGCAGCGTCGCCAGGCGCTCGGGATGCAGCTGCCAGCGGCCGGCCTCCATCAGGACGACCCGGCCTTGCGGCTGGGTGGGCAGGGCCAGCCATGACGCGTCACCCACCGTGTAGGCCACACCGGCCCAGGGCGCCGGTCGCCCGGGCAGCGCGTGGCTCGTGATGCGCCGGCGGATGTCCAGGTTGAGAATCTCCACAGTCGTCGCGCCGGAGGCAGCCGCCGGCGCCGCTTGCGGCGATGGCGTCACCAGCAGGTGGCGCAGGGAGGTGTCTGCCAGCAGCACCTGCAGCGGTTGCGGCAGCGGGGTGCGGCGCACCCCCAGGAAACCGGCGGTGGCGATGGCCTCCGCCATGCGGTAGTCATGCACCAGCCCGTCGTAGATCGGCTCGGCCGTGGGGTTGTAGGACAGCTCCCACAGCTCGGGTAGCGTCTCGAAGGCCACCACAAAACTCCGGCGCGTTTCGGAATGCCAGACGCCGGCGACGGCGGAATCCGCGCCACCGGTCAGGGCCATGGTCCGGTAGCTGCGCACGAGCTGCAGCTGTGCGTCCAGCAGCACCAGACTGTGCGGCCGGGTGTGTCCCGCCAGCAGCCAGCGGCCATCGGCCGACAAGGCCAGACCGCTCAAGGCCAGGCCCGTGCGTGTGCGCTGCAGCGCGCCGAACTGCTGCAGGTCCAGCCGCAGCACCCAGCCGTCGGCCGCAGCGGCAAAGACAAAACGTCCGTCGGGCGAGCGCAGGGGTGTGCCCTGCAGGGCCTGCGGCAGGCGGCAGCGCCCCAGGGTGGCCAGGGTCGCGGCATCCAACACCAGCAGTTCATGGCCGGCCTCGCGCACGGCCAGCACGAGGTCGGCCCCGGCCAGCGACGCGGCCTGGCCCGCGCCGGCTTCGCAGGCCTGGGTCTCGATGCCTGAATGTCGGATATCGGCATCGCGCCAGACGCCTTGCTCAGCGCCCGCCGGTGCTGAAAACGACAGCGCCAGAAACAGAAATGGGGCCCACCAAGGTGCGCCCCATCGTTGCATCGCTGAGTGCAGGCAGTATGCCCGGCTGGTCACGACTTGAGGATGAACTCGACCGCTGCTTTCAGGTCGGCGTCGTTGATCTTGTCGGGACCATTGGGCGACATGGGGATCGGGCCGAAGGACCCGGACCCGCCCTTGCGGACCTTCTGCACCAGCTTGTCGGTGGCGGCCTGCCCCTTGTACTTGGCGGCGATGTCCTTGAAGGACGGCCCCACCAGCTTCTTGTCCTTGGTATGGCAGGCCATGCAGCCGGCCTTGTTCAGGGCTTCTTCGGGGGTGGCGGCCTGCGCGCCGAAGGCGAGCGCAAGGGCCGGAACGATGAAGAGGAATCTCATGGATATGACTCCAGAATAAGTGGTTTGCACATGGCACAGATGCCACCCGGTGGGGTGGCATCTGCGGCTTTGCCTATCAGTACACGTCGTGCTGGGTGTTGTACACGTTGAAGTGGCCGGTGGGCGTGATCAGGCGCGGGTCCTTGATCACGGCCTTGAGCTTGAGCGTCTTGTCGTCGACGACGACCAGGGCGCTCTGCTTGTTCTTGGCCGACCAGACCGCGAACCAGACCTCGTCACCCGCGCGGTTGTACTCGGGCTGCACCACGCGCTTGGCGCCGTCGTCCTTCAGGTCGGCCCACTCGGCGATCGGCAGGACCTTGTAGCCCTTGTCGAGGTTGTTGATGTCATACACCACGATAGCCTGCGAGACCTTCGGGTCCGGGTTCAGCGGAGCGTCCGACCAGAGGTTCTTCGACTTCGGGTGGCTCTTGATGAAGAGCGCGCCGCCGCCAGGACCGGTCAGCTTGGCCACTTCCTTGAAGGCGTACTGCTTGTGCTTCACCGGGTCGGTGCCGATCAGCGAGATCGTCTCGTCACCCAGGTGACCGGTCGCCCAGACGGGGCCGAATTTCGGATGCACGAAGTTCGCGCCACGGCCGGGGTGGGGAATCTTGCCCACGTCGATCAGCGCCGTCAGCTTGCCTTCCTTGAGGTCCACCGCGGCAATCTTGTTGCTCTGGTTGGCCGCCACCATGAAGTAGCGCTTGGTCGAGTCCAGGCCGCCGTCGTGCAGGAAGCGGGCGGTGCCGATTTCAGTGACCTTGAGCGCGTCGATGTTCGAGTAGTCCACCAGCAGGGTCTTGCCGGTCTCCTTCACGTTCACCACGAACTCGGGCTTGAAGTGGGACGCCACGATCGAAGCCACACGCGGCTCGGGGTGGTATTCCTGCTTGTCGACCGTCATGCCGCGGGTACCCACGATCTTGAGGGGCTCCAGCGTGTCACCCTTCATGATGGTGTACTGGGGCGGCCAGTAGGAGCCGGCGATCGCCAGCTTGTCCTCAAAGCCTTTGAACTTGGAGGTGTCCACCGAGCGGGCTTCCAGGCCGACGCGGATTTCGGCCACGTTGTCCGGCTTTTCCATCCACAGGTCGATCATGTTGATCTTGGCATCGCGGCCGATCACGAACAGGTAACGTCCCGAAGCCGACATGCGCGAGATGTGCACCGCATAACCGGTCTTGACGATGTTGATGATCTTCTTGGTGTCGCCGTCGATCAGCGCCACCTCGCCGGTGTCGCGCAGCGTGGTGGAGAAGATGTTGCTGATGTTGTAGTTGTTCATCTTCTTCGTCGGGCGCTGGGCCGGCGGAATGATGACCTTCCACGTCTGCTTCATCTGCTCCAGGCCCCACTCGGGCGGCTGCGGTGCATCGTGCTGGATGTAGCGGGCCATCAGGTCCACTTCTTTTTCAGTCAACTCGCCCGAGGTCTGCCAGTTCGGCATGCCGGCGGGGGAGCCGTAGGCGATGAAGATCTTGAGGTAGTCCGTGCCCTTGGACACGGTCAGATCGGGCGTCAGGGGCTTGCCGGTGGCGCCCTTGCGCAGCACGCCGTGGCAGCCGGCGCAACGTTCGAAATAGATCTTGCGGGCCGTGTCGAATTCCGCCTGCGTCATCGGCGGGGCCTTCGGGTTGGTGGCCTGGTACATGGGCTCGCCGGCCATGGGCGAGCCGCCAGCCTGGTATTTCAGCTCGGACTCCGTGACACCCTTTTTCTCTTGCGCGAACGCAGAAACCGACAGCGCGGCCAATGCCAACGCTGCCAGCTGCGTGTACTTCTTGATTTTCATGGCGGTACTCCTAGTCATCTGCGGCGGCGACGGTCCAGATTCCGTGCTCATGGAACCTGCCCGCCACATGCCACAGATCTGCTCATGCAACGGGAAGACGGGCTCATCGTGCGCCAACCCTGCCGAGGCGACTTTGACGTACGACAAAGATGCACGACAAAGTGTTCTTATGGAGTGGCGCATTTCCATGGTGACATAGGTCTTGATATTGGTCAAACTCGTGCTGCAACCGCTTCCATAGACTGCGATGCAGCACCCGCCCATTGGTCCCCCGGGTGCAGCCGGACGTTTTGTACCCACTCGACTCCTCATGAAAAGAGCCACCATGCCCACCTCGTTCATGCCAGCTTCCGCGCACCAACTGTCCAAGATGACGCTTCTGGTCTGGGGGGCGCTGGCGCTGCTCCCGGCCCACGCGCAGCAGGCCGGCGGCACTGCCACCCTGAAGGAAGTCGTGGTCAGCGCCGCGCGTGGTGAGCAGGCGCGCGACGAGGTGCCGCAGGTGATGGACGTGGTGGACGCGCCGGCCCTGGAGTCCAAGCAGATCAACGACATCAAGGACCTGGCGGCCGACATGCCCAATGTCTCGGTCCGCCACGCGCCGGCCCGCTTCACCGTCACCGGCGCGGGCAATCCCACCGGGCGCGACGGCAACACCGGCTTCACCATCCGCGGCCTGGGCGGCAACCGGGTGATCATGCTGGTCGACGGCATCCGCCTGCCGCGCAGTTATGTGAACGGCAGCAACGCCTTCGGCCGTGACGCCCTCGCGCTGGACCTCGTGAAGCGGGTGGAGCTGGTGCGCGGGCCGAGTTCGGTGCTGTACGGCTCGGACGGGCTGGCCGGCCTGGTCAACTTCATCACCTACGAGCCGGCGGATTTTCTCGCCGACGGCGCCGGTGGTCTCAAGGACCTGGGCGGGCGCGTGGCGCTGGGCTGGAGCGGTGACGACGAGACCGCCAAGGCCGCGGTGACGCTGGCCGGTCGCGCCAGCGAGACCGTGCAGTGGCTGCTCACCGGCACCAGCCAGGCCGGCCGGGGCCTGAACAATATGGGCAACAACGATTCGGCCAATACCGACCGCACCCGCCCCAACCCGCAAAACACCAGCGGGGACTCCGTGCTGGTGAAGCTGGTGGCCCGGCCGGACGGGGTGCAGAAGCACATCCTCACGGCCGAGCATGTGGGCAAACAATCGGACGTCGAGCTGCTGTCCAGCCGGGCCAAGCCGCCACTGGTGGCCTCGTCGGTGGTGGGCGAAAACGCGCGCCAGAAGTTCGCCCGCGACCGCTTCACCTGGGACGCGCAGTACAAGCTGGACGCGGCCGCGGCCGACCTGCTGCAGACCGTGCTCAGCCTGCAGACCTCGGAGGCGCATGACGACGGGCGCACGCAGCGCAATGACGGCGGCGTCCGCCTGCGCGACACCCGCTACAGCGAGCAGGTCTGGCAGGCCGGTGTGCAGGCCAGCAAGACGCTGCCCGTGTCGAGCGACTGGACGCAGCGGCTCACCTACGGCGTGGATTACGCCAGCAGCGAAGTCACGAGCTGGTTCGGCGGCTCCGATCCGGCACCGCTGACGCCCTACGTGCCCAAGAAGTACTTCCCCGATACGCGCGAGACCAGCGTCGGCCTGTATGGGCAGAGCGAACTCGTCAGCGAACGCTGGCGCATCACGCCCGGCCTGCGGCTGGAGGGTTTTGCCCTGGACGTGATCAGCCAGGCCGGTTATGCGCCGCCGGCCAGCGCGCCGGGCATCTCCATCTCGGGCGCCCATGCCGCGCCCAAGCTCGGGGCCCTGTACCGCGTCGACAGCCAGTGGACCGTCTTCGGCAACTACGCCAGCGGCTTCAAGGCGCCCAATGCCTGGCAGCTCAACGGCTACTTCGATCCGCAGCCCGGCATCAACGCGCGCCTGCTGCCCAACCCCGACCTCAAGCCTGAGACCAGCCGGCATTACGAAGCCGGGGTGCGCGCGAACTTCGAGCGCCTGACCACCGAGTTCGCGGTCTTCACCGGCAGCTTCGACCAGCTCATCGTGGACAAGAAGCTGCAGTCGGGCAGCGGCACGGTGACCGATCCTTATGTGTACCAGACGGTGAACATCGACAACGCCGCCATCTGGGGCTTCGAGTTGCGCGGCCGCATGGACTGGGGGCGCGTGGGCGTGGGCCGCCTGACCACACCGTTTGCGCTGGCGCACGCGCGCGGGCAGGACAAGGGCACCGGGCGCCCCTTGAACACCATTGACCCCGCCATGCTCGCCGCGGGCCTGCACTACGACACCGCGCCGTGGACGGTGCGGCTGGACATGCACTACCACGCCGCCAAGACGGCCGACGAGATCGATCCCACCTCGGGGGTCAGGGTCGGCAGCACCCAGTTCTCCGACCTGCCCGCCGTCGCCACCCTGGACCTCTCCGGTCAGTGGCGCATCCGCAAGGATCTGCGGCTCAATGCCGCCCTCATCAACCTCACCGACCGCAAGTACTGGTTGTGGTCCGACCTGCAGGGGCTCACCACCGCCAACGCCACCACGCAGGCCGATGCCTACACCCAGCCCGGCCGCTACGCCAAGGTGTCGGTGGTGATGGATTTCTAGCGCTTATTCGACCTTGATGCCGCGCTCGGCAATGATCTTGCCCAGCGTGGCCGTGTCGGTCTTGATGCGCAGGGCCAGTGCCTCGGCGGAGCCGCCCGTCACCTGCCAGCCCTGCTGGAACAACTTCTGCCGCACCTCGGGCGAACGTGCGATCTCGCTGAACAGGGCCGACAGCCGGGCGACGACCGGCTTGGGCAGGGAGGCCGGGCCGGCCACCGCGTTCCAGATCTCGAGCTGGAAATCCTTCACGCCGGCCTCGGCCAGGCTCGGCAGCTCGGGCACCAGGGTGCTGCGACCGGCCGAGGTCACGCCCAGCACCTTGACCTTGCCGGCGCGCGCCTGCGCCATGGCCAGGCCCGGCGGCAGCATGGAGAGCTGGATCTGGCCGCCCACCATGGCGGTCACCACCTGCGGGTAGCCGGGGTAGGGCACGTGCACCGGTGCCATCTGCACGCGGGCTTTCAGCAATTCCATGCCGATGTGGCCCACGGTGCCGATGCCGGGCGAGCCGTAACTCCATTTGTCGCCGCTGGCGCGCGCGGCGGCCAGGAACTCGGCCGCGTTGCTGCCCGGCGCGTCGGCCGGCGCTGCCAGCACCAGCGGCGCGGTGCCGATCAGGCTGATTGGCGCCAGGTCGCGCGAGGGCTCATAGGGCGTTTTCGGATTGAGCAGTTTGGCGATGGTCAGGTTGCCGTTGATCATCACGCCAAGGGTGTGACCATCGGTGGCCTTGGCCACCATGTCGGCGGCGATATTGCCGCCCGCGCCGGGTTTGTTCTCCACGATCACCGGCTGGCCCAGCGCCTTGCTCAGTGGCTCGGCCAGCGTGCGCGCCACCAGGTCGGGTGAGGTGCCGGCCGGAAAACCGACCAGGATCTTCACCGTCTTGGTGGGCCAGGCCTGCGCTTGCGTGCCGAAGGCGAGGGTGGCCAGGCCGAGCGCCAGCAGGGTGCGCCGCAGGGGAGAAGGGGAGAGCCGCATGGTGTGTGATCCTCAAAGAAAAAGGCCCCGGACCTTCAGCAGGTCAGGGGCCTGTCGGACGCGATGAAAGTCAGGCGTATTCTGCCAGCGCCGTCTTCATCTTCTTCATGGCCGCGACTTCGATCTGGCGGATGCGCTCGGCGCTCACGCCGTATTCGGCCGCCAGCTCGTGCAGTGTCATGCCGCCGGAGTTGTCGTCATTCACCTTGAGCCAGCGCTCTTCCACGATGCGCCGGCTGCGCGGATCGAGCACCTCCAGCGCGGCGGCGATGCCGTCGCTGGCCAGCACATCGCGCTGGTGCGCCTCGATCATGGCGGTGGGCTCATGGTTGGCGTCGGCCAGGTAGGCGATGGGGCCAAAGCTGTCCTCGCCATCGTCGCCCGGGCCCGGGTCCAGCATGACGTCGCCGCCCGACAGGCGGGTTTCCATCTCGATGACCTCTTCGCGCTTGACGTTCAGCTCCTTGGCCATCAGGTCGATTTCCCGCTCGCTGAGCGTCTCGCGGTGGGTGGCGGCGTCCGCGGCGGCGGCATCGGCCTTGTAACCCTGCTTCTTGGAGCGCAGGTTGAAGAACAGCTTGCGCTGCGCCTTGGTCGTGGCGACCTTGACCATGCGCCAGTTCTTCAGGATGTATTCGTGGATCTCGGCCTTGATCCAGTGCAGCGCGTAACTCACCAGACGCACCCCTGGTCGGGGTCGAAGCGCTTGACCGCCTTCATCAGGCCCACGTTGCCTTCCTGGATCAGGTCGCCGTGCGGCAGGCCGTAGCCCAGGTACTGGCGCGACACCGACACCACCAGGCGCAGGTGAGAGAGCACCAACTTACCGGCAGCCTCAATATCCCCGTTGTCACGGAATTTGCGCGCAAACTCCTGCTCCTCTTCCAGGGTGAGCATGGGCAGGCGGTTGGCCGCCGTGATGTAGGCGTCCAGATTGCCCAAGGGCGGCACCAGAGCCCACGGATTGGCCACGGCCAGCGCGGAACCGGAAACGACAGCTTGATGGGTCATCGCAGTACTCCTCCATTCATGTTTCTATATTAGCACTCCATTTGAGAGAGTGCTAATCCACACGGTCCATCAGGGTGCCGGCCCTGACCGGTCGGCCCCGATATGGGCAACTGTACATAAGATCAGTGTTTGGCCGAAAAGTTCCCGGGCCTGCGAGGTTGCGTCCGGCCTGCCGGGCCATTCAGTTTTTTTGAATCTGATCATCAACCTGATTCAAAATAAAGACGCCGGTACGGCCTAAACTGCAGCGCATGACCGCGACAACCAACCCCACCCGCTACAGCGCCACCGCCATCGCCCTGCACTGGCTGCTGGGTGTGACGCTGGTGGCCCTGTTCGTCCTGGGCCTGTACATGACCAGCCTGCCGTTCTCGCCGCAGCGCCTCAAGCTCTACAACTGGCACAAATGGGCCGGGGCGGTGGTGTTGACGCTGTCCTTCGTGCGGCTGGCCTGGCGCCTCACGCATCGGCCGCCGGCGCTGCCGGCCGCCGTGGCCGCAGCCATGCCCACCTGGCAGCACTGGGCCCACCATGGCACGCACCACGCGCTGTACCTGCTGTTCTTCGCCGTGCCGCTGCTGGGCTGGGCCTACAGTTCGGCGGCCGGTTTCCCCATCGTGGTCTTTGGCGTGCTGCCGCTGCCCGACTTCGTGGCGCCGGACAAGGCCCTGGCCGAACTCATCAAACCCTGGCACGGTTATGCCGCCTATGCCATGGCCGCCCTGGTGGCGCTGCACGTGGCCGCCGCCCTGAAACACCAGTTCATCGACGGTGACGGCCTGCTGGCACGCATGCTGCCGGGCCGGCGCTGAACCCCAGCCCTGAAAGAAACCCCATGAAGCTCGTCCGCCCGCTCGCCACCATCCTTTTGGCCGCCGCCGCCCTGGGCGCCGCCAGCCACGCCCTGGCGCAGCAGAAATTGCTGCCCGCACAGAGCGAAATCGCCTTCGTCAGCAAGCAGATGGGTGTGCCGGTCGAAGGCCACTTCAAGAAATTCGACGCCCAGATCGGCTTCAACCCCGCCAAGCCGGAAACCAGCAAGATCGCCTTCACCGTGGACACCGGCAGCGCCAGCCTGGGCGTGCCCGAGACCGACGCCGAGCTGCCCAAGGCCGTCTGGTTCAACGTGCCCAAGTTCCCGCAAGCCACCTTCCAGTCCAGCGCCGTCAAGCGCGTGGCCCCGGGCAAGTTCGAAGTGGCCGGCAAGCTGACCATCAAGGGCAACAGCCACGACGTGCTGGTGCCCGTCACGCTCACGCAGGCCGGTGGCACCACCACCGCCACCGGCGTCTTTGTCATCAAGCGCCTGGTCTTCAAGATCGGCGAAGGCGAGTGGTCCGACACCTCCATGGTGGCCGACGACGTGCAAGTGAAATTCAAGCTCGCCCTCGCCGGCGTGGCCAAGCTGTAAACCTCACCCCTGTCACCTCAACCTTCTCAAGGAACCCTCACCATGCGCACTTCTCTGCTCGCCTTTGCCGCTGCCGCCACCCTGGCGACCGGCGCCGCCCACGCCCAGTCGGCCAGCTACGCCATCGACCCCAGCCACACCTACGCCACCTTCGAGATCAGCCACTTCGGCACCTCCACCAACCGTGGTCGCTGGGACAAGAAGCAGGGCACCGTGCAGCTGGACAAGGCTGGCAAGAGCGGCAAGGTGGAACTGACCATCGACGTCGCCTCCATCAGCACCGGCTCGGCCGCCTTCGACAAGCACCTGCGCAGCGCCGACCTGTTCAACACCGACGTGCACCCCACCGCCACCTTCACGGCCGACAAGTTCAGCTTCAACGGCGACAAGGTCACCGAAGTGGCCGGCACCCTGACCCTGCTGGGCAAGACCAACCCCGTGGTGCTCAAGGCCAGCAACTTCAGCTGCTACCAGAGCCCCATGCTCAAGCGCGAAGTCTGCGGCGGCGACTTCGAGACCACCATCGACCGCACCGCCTACGGCATGAACTACGGCGTCCAGTGGGGCTTCCCCAAGGACGTGCGCGTGGTCATCCAGGTCGAAGCCATCAAGCAGTAAATCCTGCGGGCTTCAATCGGACAAGCCGGCCTGGCAACAGGCCGGCTTTTTTCATGCGGTCGCGCTTGACAGCCCGGTCGGGTCCGGATTTAATAAGAATTGTTCTCATTTGAGAGTCTCTTCCCCGCGTCCGCATCATGTTTGAAACCCTGGTCATTGCCCTGCGCGAAGGCATCGAAGCCTTCCTCATCGTCGCCATCACCCTGGCCTACCTGCGCAAGACCGGCCGCGCCGCACTGGCGCCGGCCGTCTACACCGGCACCGGCCTGGCCATCGTGCTGAGCGTGGTGGCCGCCGTGGCGCTGCGCGAGATGGTGGCCACGCCGCTGTACGAGGGCCTGCTGGCGCTGCTGGCGGCGGTACTGGTCCTCACCATGATGGTCTATATGCGCAAGGCGGCGCGCCAGCTCAGCGGTGACATCCGCGCCAAGGTCGACGCCGCCGCCGCGCACACCGGCCTCATGTCCCATCTGGCGATCGCCGGCTTCACCCTGCTGATGATCACGCGCGAGGGCATGGAAACCGCCTTGATGATCGCCTCGCTCATGGGCCAGGCCGACGCCACCGCCATGACGGTGGGCGCCCTGCTGGGCCTGGGGCTGGCGGCGGCCCTGGCCTGGGGCTGGTCGCGTTACGGCCAGCGGGTCGACCTGGGGCGTTTTTTCCAGGTCACCGCCATCTTCCTGGGCCTGTTCGTCGTGCAGCTGGCCTTCTACGCCTTCCACGAGTTCACCGAAGCCGGTGTGCTGCCGCTGGACAACGCCTACTGGCACCTCGCCACCGAACCCTATGCGCCCGAAGGCGAGTACGGCGTCTGGCTGTCTTACGGCCTGGTGCTGGTGCCGCTGGCCTGGCTGGCCCTCACGCTCTGGCGCGACCGGCACAACGCCTGATCGCCCGTCGCGTCGTTGCCGGCCAGGCCGGCGTATCATGATTGCGGGGTCAGGCCACGCCTGACCACGACATGCCAGGAGCTCCCTCATGCCCTACATGCTGTTGATGATCGAATCCCCCACGCAGCGCCGCACCCGCACCGAGGCCGAAGGCCACGCCGTCTACGAGCGCATGGTCAAGTTCGGCGACGGGCTGCGCGCCCGCGGCCAGCTGCTCGCGGTGGAGTCCCTCAGTTCCCAGGCCAACGCCGTGCGCGTGCAGGTGCGCGACGGCCGGACCCAGGTCATGGACGGCCCCTTTGCCGAAGCCAAGGAAATGGTGGGCGGCTTCTTCCTGATCGACTGCAAGACCCGGGCCGAGGCCGTGGCCATCGCCAAGGCCTGCCCGGCCGCCGAGTGGTGCACCGTGGAAGTGCGCGGCGTCGGCCCCTGCTACGAGGACACGGACTGAATTTCACACCCCAGGGTTTTCCCGGGGGGAAATCTGTCGAAATCGCGCGCCCTCGTTCGTCTTAGGTGGGTCAGCCGCTCTTTTTGCCGGCTGCGATCCATATGAAGGAGTGCCAGCATGCGATACATGATCATCGTGAAAGCCACGCCCCAGTCCGAGCAGGGGGTGTTCCCGCCCAATATGGCGGAGTTGATGCACGTGATGGAGGTCTTCCATCAGGAACTGGCCCAGGCCGGCGTGCTGCTCGACGCCTCGGGCCTCAAGCCCAGCTCGCAGGGCTGGCGCATCCGCTACCAGGGCAAGGAACGCAAGGTCATCGACGGGCCGTTCACCGAGAGCAAGGAGCTCATCGCCGGCTACACCCTGATCCAGGTGCGCTCGCGCGACGAGGCGCTGGAGTGGACGCGCCGTTTCCCCAACCCCGTGGGCGAGGGCCTGAGCGCCGAGATCGAGGTGCGGCCCCTCTATGAAGAAGCAGACTTTGCCGCCGTCGGCAAAGCCGCCTGAGAGGAGACGCCACCATGGTCAAGAGCATCCTCGTCATCGTCGTGCTGGCCCTGGCCGGCCTGCTGGTCTTTGCCGCCACCCGGCCCGACCGCTTCAGCCTGCAGCGCAGCATCACCGTCAACGCGCCGCCGGCCAAGATCCACCCCCTGATCAACGACCTGCGCCAGTTCAACACCTGGAACCCCTACGAGAAAAAAGACCCGCAGATCCAGGGCAGCTACCGTGGCCCCGCCGCCGGTCCCGGCGCGCGCTACGAGTTCCAGGGCAACAAGGACGTGGGCGCCGGCAGCCTGGAGATCGTCGACAGCCGCGCGCCGGCCAGCGTGGCGCTGCGGTTGGACATGACGGCCCCCATGACGGCCAGCAACATGATCACCTTCACGCTGCGGCCGTATGGCCAGGGCACCGAGGTCACCTGGGCCATGGAAGGCGCCAGCCCTTTTCTGGGCAAGCTCATGGGCATCTTCATCGACATGGACACCATGATCGGCCGCGACTTCGAGGCCGGCCTGGCCAACCTCAAGGCCCGGGCCGAGCAAAGCTGAGCCACCACCCAACATCAGGAGTCATCCCCATGAACCAGCAGATCTACGTCAACCTGCCCGTGCGCGACCTGCCGCGCAGCAAGGAATTCTTCAGCGCCCTGGGCTACAACTTCAACCCGCAGTTCACCGACGACAAGGCGGCCTGCATGGTGATCAGCGACAGCATCTACGTCATGCTGCTCACCGAGCCCTTCTTCCAGGGCTTCACCGGCAAGCCGCTGGCCGATGCAAGGCAGAGCACCGAGGTGATCACCTGCCTGTCCTGCGCCAGCCGCGCGGAGGTGGACGCGCTGGTCAAGAAGGCCTGGACCGCCGGCGGCAGGGTGCCGCGCGCCGCCGTGGACCACGGCTTCATGTACCAGCACGGCTTCGAAGACCCGGACGGCCACGTCTGGGAGCTGGCTTATATGGACATGGCGGCCTTCCCGGCCACCCAGGCTACGCCGGTGACAACGGCCACGGTCTGATGCACTCCGCCACCCACCAGGCCATCGCCGCCGTCTGGCGCATCGAGTCCGCGCGCATCGTGGCGGTGCTGGCGCGCATGCTGCGTGACCTCGGCCTGGCCGAGGAGGCCGCGCAGGACGCCCTGGTGGCCGCGCTGGAGCATTGGCCGAAGGACGGCGTGCCGGACAACCCCGGCGCCTGGCTCATGACCACGGCCAAACACCGCGCGCTCGACCTGCTGCGCCGCCACCGCGTGCAGGGCGAGGCGCTGGAGCAGATCGGCCTGGACCTGGAGGCGCAGGAAGCGCTGCTGGTGCCCGACTTCGTCGATGCGCTGGACGCCGCGCGGCAGGACGAGATCGGCGACGACCTGCTGCGCCTGATCTTCACCGCCTGCCACCCTGTGCTCAGCCCCGAGATGCGCGCCGCCCTCACGCTCAAGCTCATCGCGGGCCTCTCCACCCACGAGATCGCGCGCGCCTTCCTGGTGACCGAGTCCACGCTGGCGCAACGCATCGTGCGCGCCAAGCGTACCCTGCAGGAGGCGCGTGTGCCCTACGAACTGCCGCGCGGCGCCGCGCTGGGTGAACGCCTGGCCTCGGTGCTGGAGGTGGTGTACTTGGTCTTCAACGAGGGTTACACCGCCACCGCCGGCGCAGACTGGATGCGCCCCGCGCTGGTGGACGAAGCCCTGCGCCTGGGCCGCATGCTGGCCGAACTGGCGCCGCAGGCACCCGAGGTGCAGGGCCTGCTGGCGCTCATGGAGCTGCAGGCCTCGCGCATCGGCGCGCGCACCGATGCGCAGGGCCGCCCCGTGCTGCTGCTGGAGCAGAACCGCGCGCAGTGGGACCCGCTGCTGATCCACCGGGGCCTGGCCGCCCTGGCGCAGGCCGAGGCCCTGTGCGCGCAGCTGGGCCAGCCGCTGGGCGCCTACGCGCTGCAGGCCGCCATCGCCGCCTGCCACGCGCGCGCCGCGCGGGCCGAAGACACCGACTGGCCGCGCATCGCCGCGCTGTATGAAGCGCTGGCGCAGACCGCGCCCTCGCCGGTGGTGGAACTCAACCGCGCGGTGGCCGTGGCCATGGCCTGGGGTCCGGCTGCGGGCCTGGCCATCATCGACGGCCTGCGCGACGAGAAGGCCCTGCAGGCCTACCAGTGGTTGCCCAGCGTGCGCGGCGACCTGCTGGCCAAGGTCGGCCGCACCGAGGAAGCGAAGGCGGAGTTCGAACGCGCCGCCGCGCTCACCCACAACCAGCGCGAGCGGGCCCTGCTGCTCGAACGTGCCCAGGCCCTGTCCTGAAACCTGTCCGCCATTACCAGGAGTCGCTCCATGCTGAATCGCCTCAAGATCACCCCCTGCCTGTGGTTCGACCACCAGGCCGAGGAAGCCGCCACCTTCTACACCGGCATCTTCCCCGACTCGCGCATCGTCAGCACCACGCGCTACCCCGACGCCGGCTTCGAGTTCCACGGCAAGCCCGCCGGCTCGGTGATGACGGTGGCCTTCGAGCTCGACGGCCAGCCCTTCGTGGCCCTCAACGGCGGCCCGCTGTTCCAGCTCAACGAAGCGGTGTCCTTCCAGATCGGCTGCGCGGACCAGGCCGAGGTGGACCACTACTGGAGCCGCCTGGGTGCCGGCGGCGACCCGGCGGCGCAGCAGTGCGGCTGGCTGAAAGACAAGTTCGGTGTCTCCTGGCAGGTCGTGCCCTATCTGCTGCCCGAGCTGCTGGGCCAGCCCGACGTGGCCATGGCCCGGCGTGTGATGCAGGCCCTGCTGGGCATGAAAAAACTGGACATCGAAGCGCTCACCCAGGCCGCCCGCTGAGGCGGCCCATCCCCAGGCCTGTGCAACGTCGAAAGGAACATCATCATGAGCAACCCGGTAGGCTGGTTTGAAATCTCCGTCAAGGACATGAAACGCGCCAAGACCTTTTACGAAGGTGTCTTCGGCGCGCAGCTCTCGAAGATCGACACACCCGGCAACGAGATGTGGAGCTTTCCCATGGACAACAACAGCTACGGCAGCACCGGCTGCCTGTCGCAGGTCGCTGACGCGCCGCTGGGCCGCCAGGGCACGCTGGTCTACTTCAGCTGCACCGACTGCGCGGTGGAGGCGGCACGCGCGCCCCAGCACGGCGGGCGCATCGCGCAGGGCAAGACCTCCATCGGCCCGCACGGCTTTTTCGCCCTGCTGACCGATCCCGACGGCAACACCATCGGCCTGCACTCCATGCAATAGGCCGCGCGGCCTTCAGCGCCGCGGCGCCATGCCGTTCATGCGCAGCAGCCGCAGGCCGTTGAAGACCACGATCAGGCTGGCGCCCATGTCGGCGAACACCGCCATCCACATGGTGGCGCTGCCGGCGACGGCCAGCACCAGGAACACCGCCTTGATGCCCAGCGCCAGCGCGATGTTCTGCCACAGCACGGCGCGCACGCGGCGCGACAGGCGGATCAGCTCCGGGATGCGCCGCAGGTCGTCGTTCATGATCACCACGTCGGCCGCCTCCACGGCGGTGTCGGTGCCCGCCGCACCCATGGCAATGCCCAGGTCCGCGTGCGCCAGCGCCGGCGCGTCGTTGATGCCGTCGCCCGTCATGGCTGTGGGGCCGTGGGCCTGCTGCAGCGCCGCGATGGCGGCGAGCTTGTCCTCGGGCAGCAGGTTGCCGCGCGCATCGTCGATGCCGGCCTGGCGGGCGATGGTGGCCGCCGTGGCCTGGTTGTCGCCCGTGAGCATGACGGAGCGCACACCCAGGGCGTGCAGTTCGGCCAGCGCTGTGCGTGAGTTGTCCTTGATGGTGTCGGCCACGGCGAAGATGGCCAGCACCTGCCGGTCCATGGCCAGCAGCGTCACCGTGCGGCCCTGGGTCTCGTGCGCTGCCAGCCGGGCCTCGATCTGCGGGCCGCACAGGCCGAGGTCCTCGATCAGCCGGTGGTTGCCCAGCACCAGCGTCTGGCCGTCGATGCGCGCCTGCGTGCCACGCCCGGGCAGGGCGGTGAAGCCTTCGAGCTGGCCGTTGCCCCGGCCCAGGCCCTGGGAGATGGCCAGCGACACCGGGTGGTCCGAGTGGCCCGCCAGATCGCCGGCCCAGCGCAGCACCTGCGCCTCGGGAATGGGCGAGGGCAGCAGTTCGGTGGCCACCAGCCGCGGCTGGCCGGTGGTGATGGTGCCGGTCTTGTCCAGCGCAATGGCCTTCAGGCGGTGCGCGTTCTCCAGGTAGACCCCGCCCTTGATCAGGATGCCGCGGCGCGCCGCCGCCGCCAGCCCGCTCACCACCGCCACCGGTGTGGAGATCACCAGGGCGCAGGGGCAGGCGATCACCAGCAGCACCAGTGCCTTGTACAACGCCTCGAGCCAGCCGATGTGCAGCAGCCACGGTGCCAGCAGCGCCACCGCCACCGCCAGCGCGAACACCAGCGGCGTGTAGACGGCGGCGAAGCGGTCCACGAACTGCTGGGTCGGCGCGCGGCTGCCCTGGGCCTGTTCCACCGCGTGGATGATGTGCGCCAGCATGGAGTGGCTGGCGCCGGCCGTCACGCGCAGCTCCAGCGTGCCCGTCCCGTTGATGGTGCCGGCATAGACCGGGTCGCCCGTGGCCCTGTCCACCGGCAGGCTCTCGCCGGTCACGGGGGCCTGGTTCACGGCACTCCGGCCCGCCGTCACCACACCGTCCAGCGGTATGCGCACACCCGGCTTCACGCGCACGCAGTCGGCTACGGCCACCGCGGCGACCGGCCGCAGCTGCCACTGGCCGTCGGGCTGGCGGACTTCGGCCGTCTCGGGCGTCAGGTCCAGCAGGTGCTGGATGGCATTGCGTGCGCGGTCCACCGCCCGCGCCTCGATCAGCTCGGCCAGGGCGTACAGCGCCATCACCATGGCCGCCTCGGGCCATTGGCCGATCACGAAGGCGCCGCTCACGGCCACCGTCATCAGCGCGTTGATGTTCAGCCGCGCCTGGCGCAAGGCGGCCAGGCCCTTGCGGTAGATCGAGAAACCCGCCAGCCAGATGGCCAGCGCCGCCAGGGCCATGCCCAGGCCGTGGTAGGGCCAGGTGGTCGGCGCCATGAAGGCCAGCAGCTCGGCCGCCACCGCCAGCCCCAGGGCCGCGCCCAGGCGCCCCAGGCCCTCGGGCAGTGGGGCGTGGCCATGGCCGGTCGCCAGCGGCTGCGGTTCGAAGCCGGCGCCGCGGATCGCCGCCAGCACCTGCGGCAGCACGGCCGCCGGGGCGTCGATGCGCAGCGTGCGCGCCGCGAGCTCAAAGCGCAGGCCGCGCAGCCCGGCGATGTCGGCCACGGCCCGGCGGATCTCGCTTTCCTCGGCTGCGCAGTCCATGGTGGGGATGCGAAACAGCGCGCCGTCGTCAGCGCCCGCCGCTGACGGGGCCAGGAGTGGAGCGGCGCAGGCGCCGTCGCAGCCGGCGGCTGGGTCGTGGGGATCGTTTGGCGGCGCAGTCATACGATCGGCCGGCGCTCAGGCCTTCTTGACGAACTCGCTCTTCAGCTGCATCGCGCCGATGCCGTCGATCTTGCAGTCGATGTCGTGGTCGCCGTCGACCAACTTGATGTTCTTCACCTTGGTGCCGACCTTCACCACCGTGGACGAGCCCTTGAGCTTGAGGTCCTTGATCAGCGTGACGGTATCGCCGTCCTGCAGCAGGTTGCCGTGCGCGTCCTTCCACACCCGCTGCTCCGCCGTCGCGACGGCGGCCACCTTGGGCCATTCGTGCGCGCATTCGGGGCAGACGTAGTTGTCACCGTCTTCGTAGGTGTACTCGGAGTTGCATTTGGGGCAGGGGGTGAAGGTGGTGGACATGGCTATCAGAGAAATTGGATAGTGAGACACACGGGCATTTATCAGTGGGGGCCCGCAGCGTTGGTGCCTCCATTGTCGACGATGGCCGTGTACACCCCACAGCCGACATCCAGCCGGGTCGGGCGCAGGACGGCCATGGCCTGTGATTGAAAGGTTCCCGCGCATCGAGTAGCGGTGAAATTCACACACCAAGGTGGGTTTTCTGTCGCCTCGGAACAGGGATTGCGGGTAGTATCTTTTCCGTACACCTATTCAAGACAAGGCGCACCATGGCAAATCTGCTGTCTCTCCTGAAATCCGAGATCTCGCGCATCGCTCGCAAGGAAGTTCGTGCTGAGACGCTGTCTCTCAAAAAGGCATCGGTGAATTACCGGTCCGAGATCGCCGCCTTGAAGAGACGCATCGCCAATCTGGAGTCTGCGCTCAACAAGCTGGGCAAGGCCAGCAAACGCGCGCCGGCCGCCGCGGAGGAGGGTGAGCAGCAGTCCTTGCGCTTCCGTGCCGACGGCTTTGCCACCCTGCGCAAGAAGCTGGGTCTTTCGGCCGCGGAGATGGCCACGCTGCTCGGCGTTTCTGCCCAGTCCGTCTATCACTGGGAAAACGGCAAATCCAAACCACGCGCCGCACAGCTGGTCGCCATAGCCCAGGTTCGCAAGCTGGGCAAGCGCGAGGCTGCCGCGCGACTGGCGCAGGAAACGTGAGGCTGACGCTTACCCTCAGAGAATAGACGGCGGGGTCGGGGCGGGGTCATGAGCCCATGCTCGTCCGGTTATCCCGTGGCTGCTTGGACTCGTAGGCTAAACACCTTGCGAGAGAAGGCACATACCGGCCACGAACCGACATCTGGAGCGGGCATGCCGACGCCTGCTTCAGGCTGGTTGCTGTCATTCAAATTTGGGACGCCAATGACGGCAGGGACTGAGACTTGACACACGAGGTACGACGCCTAGGTTGGCTACTTCGACCAGATACTTGTCAACCGCCAACGACTTTGTGAATGACCGGCGGCGCCATGCGGGTGTATTGACTAAGGTAGCACTATGAAGACACGCCTACTGATTCCATTGAAGGGCTGACGCCTTTTGCGGGACCACACGTCAGGTTGAGCACTGGAGCAGCCGCCGTCAAACTTGCGCAACGGAGGTCCAAGGAAGGGCCTGCAATCGCAGGAGCTGCTGCTGTGCATATGGCTGGTCCACCATGTTTGCATAGTCGATAAGGCCGCGTAAATGCCGATACAGGCCTCCGGCCGAGTCGAATCCACGGGCCTCGACGTGTGCCATGATGCCTCGGGTTTCGAGGTAGTAGAGATGCTGTCGTAGGCGATCACGGAATGCGCGGCTCAGTCGCGGCTGATCACTGTCGACAAGGAGACCGAGGACGACCCTGCGGGCGCCCGGATGAACAATCGTGGTTTTGGCACGGTTCGGGAAGAGGCCTTGGCGCTTGAGGATGGCAGCGGTCTGCCTGACCACTGCCATGGCCTGTTCTCTGCTGAACTCACCTTGTGTCGAGAAGGTGATATCGTCGCTGTAGCGCGTGTACACAAGGCCGTTGGAATCGGCAAGGCTCTGAAGCTCGTCGTCGGCAATGCGCATTACCAGATTCGCCAGCATCGGACTTGTGGGGGCGCCTTGTGGTAACCGCCCGATCAGTTTCTCTGAATAGAAGCGAATCCTTCCGCGAGGAAAACGCACTTGCCAGGCTTTCATTGAATGTTTGGCGGATGAGAACGGCACTGTGGTGCACAGTCTCGCCAACTCGAAGGAGACGAGATCGCTGTAGCCGAGCCGTCGAAAGACGTGAAAGACCTGGATCTCGGTAATGCTGCCGAAGAAGTCCGCGATGTCGAGTTTCACGAGCCATCTGGCCCCGGCATGCTGCCGCGCGCAGTCTGCGATCGACGAGCCAGGCGAGAACGCGTGGCTAGCGGTGTGTGGTCTCACCTTATTGAGAACATGCTGTGTCAGCCAGGCCTGTACCTTCTTTAACTGTGGTCCAGGCACGGAGATCGTGCGTGTCCCACCAGACCTCTTGCTGATTCGAAAGGTCCTGTACGCTGGCTGCCCAGTGTTGCGGGCAACAAGATCCCTCAAATGGTCGTGCGGTACGCGTGTTCTATTCGCAAGATGACCGAGTGTAAGCAGGACAGGAAGGGCGGGGCTGCGTCGCCGCATTCGATTGATCAGCTTGATGGCCTCCTGAAGCGCGTAGTAGTCGCGGTCCCGGCGCAGACCTTCCTCTAAGAAGCGTTGAGGAGACCACGGCATAGTTACTTCGACTCCGCTTGCGGAGGTACGCGCCAGTCAGCCCCGAGGCCCCGAAGGTTGGGATGACTGGTGCGTAATTTCGCCAGTGCGAGAGCTGGATCAAAGAACGGCGGAAATCCGCGTCCCAACCAATGCCGAAAACACGGGTCTAGGTAAGCACTAACCATTGCCGTGGCCTCTCAACGCAGTAGGATAATACTCGTCATTGCCAAGCTCCGGCACAAGAAGCCTATTTCGCGTAAGACTTGTACGCATCCCGCGCAACTCTGATCGGCCCTTGTCGGTGATCCGCCGCCGTGCGGATATCCACCCGGCGGCGATGCAGTGCTCGATCAAGGCTAGTGCTTCCTTGGCCGGCAGGCCAGTCGCGCTAGCAATCGTTTCCACTCGATTCTGACCCTTCAAGAATAGCGCGAGAGTCAGCGCTTCCTGATCCGTAAGTGGTCTGTGAGCGTTGGACGCTAGGGCAGAAGCCAGTCTGCGCTGACCAGCCTCCAAAAGAGCATGCACAGGATCCCTGCGCACGAGTTCGCTGGGGAACGCTGAGGTGGTTGAGATATCAACACGCTTTGTCGGGAATAGAGGCACCCATTCGGGCGCCTTCTTTGAAGGCGCCCAAAAGATGGCGGGCGCATTGTTGGGGCAGCCGTGCTCAAATACCAACAATGACTCACTGTCACGAAATCCCAGCGATGGCCCCTTGAGCGATGCTTGCTTCGCGTATTTTTGGCACATCTTCCTGGCAGCCTCGATGCTTGCAATCTTCCAATGAAGTGCCGTGATCGTTGGACTGTGCCTGGCGATATGAACTGCCGGGTGGGCTGGATGACGCTCAACGCAACGAACTCCCGCCGCTGTCCCGGAGTAGGCAACTGCATCGAATCGGATGCGTTTGTAGGAGGCCCAGGATCGCAATGATCTCGATTGCCACAAAGCTGTCAGATAGTCCGAAGTGCGTTTGCCGGAGCCGATGAAATCGTCAAGAACGAATACAGCATCGATCTGCTTGGCGCGCAGTACATCGATATTAGGGTGATTTAGGAACTTTGATGGCTGAGCCAGTGCGATGTTGCGGATGATGTTCGCAAGTCGCCCCTCGCTGCCGATGTCGGAACCGCGAGGCGTGGCATCGATGGGGTCTGATTTGTCATTGTTGGTGAACTGGAAACTGCTGTCGATCTCGCGTGCACCGTAAAGGGCTACCGGACCAGCCACCGTCTTCGCGACTTCAAGTACGAGGGTCGTCAGGCCACGTTCAAACTCATTGTGAGACACCAGTACGAGGGCGGCTGCCAAATCACGCGCGACAGCTCTGTCGGATTCATCGAAGTTTCGAATCCACAGTTCTCCCCGCTCGGTCAACAGCAGATGATGTGAAGGACTCAGTCCATCTGGCAAGCGACTCTCCTCGGCCTTGAAAAATCCCCGGAACAAACGGTTTGATGATTTCGGTTGATCAGTGCTACCCTACTCGGGAGGGCTCACCGTCGATCGATATCCTGAGCCCGGTGATCGAAGCTCTAAGAGTCTACAGGCTCTAATTGAATGGCATCGTCTTCTAACTGTCAACCCTCTCCACCTGCTGCGAGTGACACGTGGGGGGGGCGCCAAGGCATCAAATATTCTTGATGGCTTGAGCTGCTTTGCGACAGCAGCGTGACGAGATGTATCTATGACCTATGATGACAAAATGAGGGTGAAGCGCCGTTCTTTGCTGCTCTTAGATGAGCCAGAAAGGGCACAAAGTCAGGAATCGCCCGTTTTCATAGGCGCAGTTCTGGAGGACGTTGCTCGGTGAAAATCAGAAAAATAAAGATCAAGAACTTTCGTGGGGTGAAAGAGCTTGAGTGGAATCTGCCTACGGCTGACATCTTCTGTCTGATTGGCAAAGGCGACTCTTCCAAGTCCACTATCTTGGAAGCCATTAGGTATGCCTTTTTTCCTCAGTGGAATCTGACACTCAGCGACTCCGATTTCTATCAGTGCAAAGTCGCGGACTCAATCGTTATTGAAGTCACGATTGGTGAGCTGCTTGAAGATTTTTGTTCGCTTAACAAGTACGGTAACTATCTGCGCGGATGGGACGCCGCAGCGCTGAAGCTCACCGACGAGCCTGATGATCACCTAGAGAGCGTTCTGACCGTACGGCTTATGGTAGAGAGGGACCTTGAGCCGAAGTGGCTGGTGGTCTGTGATCGTTTGCCTGAAGGAGTTCAGTTCAAGCAAGGGGATAGAAACAAGGTCAGTGTGGGCCTTATCGGCACCTACAGCGAGAAGCAGCTTTCTTGGGCTAACGGGACGGCACTGGCGAAGCTGACTGAAGCACAGAGCCTCAACGAGCTTCTGGCGAATGCCTCAAGAACGGTGAGATCTTCCTTGGACGCTGATCGTCCTGTCTCTCTCAAGAACTTTGATGCTGCCGCTGAGAAGTCGCAGGAGATTGCGAAGCTGTTGGGTGTCCCTGTTCTGGACGCCTACAAGGCCCACCTTGACCTGTCGTCGATCAACCTGAAGGTAGGCGGCTTGGCTCTGCATGACGGTGATATTCCTCTGCGTCAGTTGGGCCTTGGGTCACGACGAATGCTGCTGTGTGGCATTCAGAAAATGGGCTTGGAAGAGGGTCATGTCACCTTGTTTGATGAGGTGGAGTTCGGCTTGGAGCCTCACCGAATTACCCGTCTCATTAAGCATGTCCGAGAGGACAGGCGAGGGCAATACTTTCTCACGACACATTCGCCTGTCGTGCTGCGAGAACTGACGGTCAAGGAACTTCACGTCGTCCACAATAAGGGCGGTGTGGTGCAGATCATTTCTGCGGCGAGCGACGGTCTTGAACAGCTAGAAGTCCAGGGGAAGATTCGGTCAAGCGCTGAAGCGTTCTTGGCGAAGAAGGTTGTAGTGTGCGAGGGAGCGACTGAGGTCGGCTTCCTGCGGGGCTTTGACGATCACCAAGTTGGCAAGGGGAAAGACTCGTTCTCGCTCCACAGCGTTGCGCTGCTGGACGCGAAAGGTGCCAGCAAAGTGAAGGACTTGGCGAAGGCGTTCAAGTCGCTCTGCTACGACGTTTCGGTCCTCGCTGATGCAGATGCGGACGACCAATTTTCCACTGCCGACGCTGCGGAACTCGTGAAGCTGGGTGTTCCTGTGCATGTCTGGAGCGACACGCTTTCCTTGGAGGAACGGGCGTTCCAGGATCTCCCGTGGGATAGCGTGTTGGTCAGCCTGAAGCTTGCGCAAGATGAGCTAGGTTTTCCTGTGCATGACCAGGTACGTTCCAGGCTTCAAGAAGCACTTGATCAAGACATAGAGAAGTGGCCCGAAAGCGCGAAGCTGCGGACGGTCATCGGTGTGGCGGCAAAGAAAGGTGGTTGGTTCAAGGACATCACCAGGGGCGATCAGTGGTTCAAGACCGTGAGCCCTGCCTTCAAGGATGCCGAGTTTCTGAAGAAGAACTTGGCGCTCAAGCTGGAGGCGCTTTGGGCTTGGGCTGAGCATGTCTGAGGAACTGGCACTCAAGCTCAACGACTTCGCTACCAAGGGGTACGTGATCGCGCCTGCTGGGTATGGCAAGACGCATCTCATAGCCTTGGCCGTCAAAGCTGCAACCAAGCGGCAGCTTATCTTGACCCACACCTTCGCGGGTGTGAATTCCATCAAGACCAAGATGACGGACCTTGGTGTACCGTCCTCCAAGTATCAGATTGACACCATTGCGAGCTGGTCTTTGCGTATCTGCTTGGCCTACCCGAAGACTTCAGATTGGAGGGCAGAACACCCGGCGGGTAAGCAGTGGAACAAGCTCTACGAATGCTGCTCCAAGTTGCTGCGGAAACAGTTCGTTCGTCGCGTTGTTGCTGCCACCTACGCCGGCGTCTATGTGGACGAGTACCAGGACTGCTCTGACCTGCAACATTCCCTCGTGTGCGCCTTGGGGGAGTTTTTGCCTTGTCGCATCCTGGGCGATCCGATGCAGGCTATCTTTGACTTTGACGAAGGCAATCCTGTTGACTGGGGCGTCAGTGTCTACCCAACCTTCGTGTGTCTCGGTAAGCTAGAGACACCTTGGCGCTGGGAAAAGGCAGGGGATCCGAAGCTTGGAGCATGGCTCAAAAAGGCAAGGGAGAAGCTAGAACGGGGCCAGAAGATCGATCTTCTGGACAGTCTCCCCCCGTGTGTGATGTGGGCCTACACGGCTCCCGAATACCTCCCAGTCAAGCAGTACAACTCGCTGATGGGGCTGCTGGGGCACAACGAAAGCGTGATTGCCCTGCATGGCGGCGACCAGGAGTCAAAGAACAAGACTCACAACCTTGCACAGCGCTTGGCAGGTCGCTTCTCTTCCATCGAAGAAGTTGAAGGCAAGGTGCTTCACTCATTCGTGAAGAAGCTCGTTGCAGCCAAGACCGTCAAAGAAGGGTTCAGACTCGTACTGGAGTTCGCCAAGAAATGCTTCACAGGCGTCGGCGGGACACTGACGGCTGGCACCAAGAAAGGCGAGGTGGCGAAGCATAGCAAAGCGACCAAGTACCCGTTGATCTTGGATGCTGCAAACGCCTACCTCAGAGATCCGACCAGCGCCCACTTGAAGGCCTTCTTCTTGGCGCTAAAAGCTAACCCAGAAACCTCGGTCTATCGTCGTGACCTCTTGTATCGCTTCCTCAATGTACTGAAGATTCACATTGACGGTGTAGGAGCGAATCTCTCAGAAGCCGCGAACCAGTATCAGCGCAACATGAGGCACACGGGACGGCCCATCAGTCACCGAAAGCTCATAGGAACAACTCTACTGGTGAAGGGGCTGGAATATGACCATGCGGTCATCCTAGATGCAGACTCAATGGACTCCAAGGACCTGTATGTCGCCATGACCCGTGGGTCGAAGTCCCTCACAATCATTAGCACGAAACGGCATTTGCCAGCGAGGTAAGCCGCACGATTGGTTCCGTATCAGCGAGAAATGTCAGAACATAACAAACTGCACGCCAGCAAAGCTTCCGACCTACCTGCTTCAGATCCTTTCGAAACGTTGCTCCTGCGTTCGGACGAGTTTGAATCGGCGCTGATGGACTGCTTCCCATCGATTGGGTTCGTGCTTGCGGACGAATCCGCAAAATTCAGGTTGGCAGCCACGGCTTGCGCCCTCTCGACAGAGCACGCATCTGTGCTTCGTAGAGCCTTTGGCGGCGGCGCACCCAATTCGGGCGCGGCTCTTCTCCGGCTCCAATACGAAGCCCTGCTACGTGCCGCGTGGCTTGTGCACGTTGCATCACCCGACCAAGTAACTAAGCTCTCCAGCACTCTGAGCATCGAGGCTGAGCAAGCGGCCAAGAACCTACCGGGCTACTTGGATATGCTCGCCTCCGTTGCCAAGTCTGCGCCAGAAGGCTTGTATGCACCGCTTGCCGAGTTCAATCAATACTCAAGACATGCGCTTAATTCCTTCGTACACGCCGGAATCCATCCGCTGCGAAGAGCACAGGAAGGCTTCCCACTAGAGCTCGCGCTAAGACTGGTAGTCATGTCTAATGGCCTTATGCACCAAGCATATCGGGTCCTCGCTTCGCTGAGTGGCTCGCGGCGCAGAATGGACAAAGTCACTAACCTCTACCGCGAGTTTGTAGATTGCTGGCCACTAGCCGCAAACACGGGCCCAACAGGCGGTGTGGCCTAACCCTTCGCTGGATCTGACTCTACCCACACTCTAAGAAATAGGGCGATTAACGTCCGATTTGCGGCTCCAACCAGTCAGCGGATCTCATTACGCGAACTGCAGCAATCGCTGCATTGGCGACGTTCGCATTAACGGTTCGAAGGACCGTACCGGCTCGACAGCGGCCAACTAGCCCAGCATCTCCCGCCCTACGCCCCGCCGTTCAAGCGCTCGTCCCATGACCGGCGTCGACCCGCGCGAAGCGCCGTGAACCGCTGCCGCCCCTGGCCTGCGCGCCCGCGTCACCGCCTCACTTCGCCGTCAGCTCCAGCTTGAGCGCCACCTGCTGGCCGGCTGCGCCGTCAACGCCCGCCGGCGCGCTGGTCGCGGCGCTTTGCGCGTCGACGCCCTCGGCCTTGAGCGCCTCCAGGATGACACTGGCGCGCTGCGCCCCCAGCGCGGGCAGCGCATCAGCGGCCAGCGGTTCGGTCTGCTCCAGGCGCTGCTGCAGCCCGGCGTAAAAAGGCCCGATGTCGGCCACCTGCGGCTCGCCCTGCATCAGGCGGCCCATGCGCTGCAGCAGGGGCGGCTTGCCGTCCGTTGCCTGGGCCTGGGTCGCCTGCTCGGCGGCCTTGCGCTGCTGTTCCAGTTCGGCGGCGCCGAAGCGCTCGGCGTACAGATCGCGCAGGGCCTCGCGCACCGTGCGGTCGCCCAGGTTGGGCGCGCCCGGTTCCTCGCCGGCTTCGAGCTGCAGGCCGGCGCGCCGGGCCACGGCCAGGCGCACCGCGCGCGCGCGCAGGGCGGCGCCGTCGGCGGCCTCGCTGTAGTGGCCGGGCACCGACAGTTTGAGCTGCGTGCGCTGGGCCAGCATCTGCGCCACCTGTTTGAGCTTCTCGCGCTCGGGCGGCAGCAGCCGGGCGCTGCCCGGCTCGAAACGCACCGCTTCCAGCTCCTCGCCGCGCACGCCCAGCAGATTGCCCAGGGCGCGGAAGGGCGAGCTGACGACCTTGCCGATGAACTGGCCGATGGCCTGCCAGACCAGGCCACCGTAGCTGAACTTGGGGTCCTTGGTATCACCCGAGACCGGCAGGTCGATGTCGATGCGGCCCTCGCTGTTCGTGAGCAGGGCGATCGCCAGCTCGACGGGCAGGTTCAGCGAGTCCGGGCTGTCGACGCGCTCGCCCAGCTTGAGCCGGTCCATCACGATCTGGTTGCTGCCTTCGAGCTGGCCGTTGCGCACCGTGTAGCCCAGGTCGAGCGAGATCCTGCCGTCGGCGAGTTTGTAGCCGGTGAACTTGGCCATGTAGGGTGAGCTGGGCACCATGTCCACGTTCTGGAAGACGGCCTGCAGGTTGGTGTTGTCGGTCGGGTGGAAGGGGTTGAGCTCGCCGCGCACGCGCGCCAGGCCGTAGCTGTCGACCCGGCCGTCGAGTTCGATCTGGCTGCGCGCGTCTTGCCGCGAGGACAGGCCGTTGACCATGCCGTTGAGTTCGTGGATCTGGGCGGCGAAGGGCGGCATCAGGCTGAGGTCGGCGAAGTCGAGCTTGCCCTGGTGCAGGCGCACGCGCCGGATCTGGATCACGAAGGGCTCGGCCTCGGCCGCCGTGGTTTCGGGCGCCTTCACTGCCGTGTCGCCGGCGGGCGCGGCCGTGGCCGGGCGCACCCGCAGCCGGGCGGCGTTGAAGCTGCGGTCGGCGTCGATGTGCAGCTTGGCATTGGCCTCGACCACACGCAGCTCCGGGATGTTGAGGCGCGTGGGCTGCAGGCTGGCGCTCAGGCGGCCGGCGCTCACGCTCTTCCAGCCGGCGAACAGGTCGCCGTCCTCTTCGGTCAGCGCCAGGCCGTCGATGCTCAGGCTGCCGGCGTAACGCAGGGCAGCCTTCTGGCGCCCCTCCTGCGCGGTCGTGAGCTGGCCCTGGGCCGAGACCTTGCCGCCGGCGATCCGCAGCTTCAGGTACTGGTCCAGCAGCGGCTGCAGCGGGGCCAGGGCGAGCTGCTGCACGCTCAGGTCCGCTTGCAGCGCCCGGCTCGCGGGCACCACGCTGCCCTTGCTGGCGAGTTTGCCGCCCTCGCGCAGCGTCAGGCTGGTCTCGTAGCGCCAGGGCTGGGTGAGGTCGGTGCCGGCGCCTTCGAGTGTCAGCGCGCCGTCCTGCACCTGGAGCCGGATGCCCGTGCCCTGGTCCTCGATGTCGGCGCCGAACTGCCGCAGCGCCACCTTGTCCACTGCGGCGGTCCAGGGTCGGGTCTTGGGTTGGGCCGGCGTGGCCGGCTGCGGGGCGGGTGTGTTGAAGGCGCCCAGCAGGTTCAGCAGGTTGAGCTGCCCCTGCTTGTCACGTGTCAGCTGCAACTGGCCGCCCTCGGCTTCGAGCCGGCCCAGGCGCAAGCGCCGCGCCGTCAGGTCCAGGCTGCCGTCGGCAAAACCCAGCCGTGCGATCTTGATCGGCGTCTGCGGGCCGCTCGCGACGGTCAGGTCCTTGAGCGCGAAGGTCGCCTGGCCGAGCTTGAGCTTCGACTGACCGGCCGCCTGTGCGGCGTCGAGTTCCAGCGTCAGGGTGGCGTCGTCGGCGCCGAGCTGCAGCGGCGGCTGGGTCTTGTCGACGCTCAGCCGGGGCTGGCGCAGCAGCAGCCGGGCCGCGTCCAGCCCGCCTTCGAGCTTGCCCGCGGCATAGGCAAAACGATAGGGCAGGGTGGCTGAGAGCCGGCCGCTGTGCACACGCACGCCGGCCGCGGCGGGCAGGTACACCGCCAGCTGCGGCAGCGACAGGTCTTCCAGCACGAACTCGCCGCTGCCGCGGATCGGGTTGACCGAGGCGCTGCCCTTCCAGCGCAGGGTGCCGCCCTGCGCCGAGGTGGCGCTGAAGCTGTAGTCGCCGCTGCGCTCGGGCAGGGTGCTGAAACCGGCGAGGGTGAAGTCGATCGGCGCGTACTGGTTGCGGTAACCCGCCTGCTCGTCGCGCAGGCTCAGCTGGCCCTGCTCCAGCACCAGCTGTTCGATGATCAGGCGCGGCAGGACGGCAGCGGGTGCGGCCTCGGGCGGGCGCGGCCGCGCGGCCAGCAGGCGGGCGAGGTTGAAGTCGCCGTTGGCAGCGATGGTCAGCTGCACACGCGGCGCGGTCAGGCGGATTTCGGCCAGGGTCCAGGCGCGGCGCAGCAGCGAGGACCACTCGAGGTCCAGCGTCAGCCGCTCCAGCGTGGCCAGCGGCGTGCCGTCGCCCTCGGCCAGGCTCAGGTCCTGCAGGGTGAGCCGCAGGGTGTAGGGATTGAAGGCGACGGGGCCCACACTGGCCTGCGCCCCGAGCTGCGTCTGCGCCAGAGCGGGCAGCCGGTCCTGGATGAGGCGCGGCACGAGCCAGAAGCCGGCGAGCGTGTACACGCCCAACACGACCGTCGTGGCCAGCAGCCAGCGCTTGCCTGGGACCTTCATCGGTGATCGCGCCTATTCTTGTTCATGGTTCCTCCTGCGCGCCGTGCCGTCGCGAGCGGCCGAGCTTACGCGCCTTGGGCGCGGAACACAAACGGGAATCACGTCGCGCAGGCTTTAACATCGCGGCATGAAAACGACTTACATCCTGGGCGCCATCCTCGTCAGCAGCGTTATCGGCGCCATCGTCCCCACCCGCTCGGCCAAGACCATCCTGCTCGTCATCTCGGGTCTGCTGGCCGCCTACGGCCTGATGCGGCTGCTGGGCTGAAGCCGCCCGCCAGCCCCCGGTCACCTCCACATTTGACGGTCAGCGGGCCGTGCTCTCGCGCAGCTGCTGCACCTGCAGCGCGCTCACGGGCCCGGCCTGGTGGCCCCACTGCGTGCGCAGGTGGGTCAGCACGGCGGCCAGTTCGGCGTCGCTGAGCACCAGCACGAAGGGCGGCATGCCGAACGGGCGCGCATGTCCGGCCGTGGCCGGCGCAAAGCCGCCGTTCAGCACCATCTGCACCAGATTGGCCGGCGAGGCCAGGGTCACGCTGCGGTTGCCCGCCAGCGGCGGGTAGGCCCACTGGCCGTCCCGGCCGCGGATGCCCTGCCCCTGCGCGCCGTGGCACTGGGCGCAATGCTGTTCGTAGAGCTTGGCGCCGGCGCCGGCTTGCGCCGGGCCGGGTGCGCTGGCCGCGCCGGCGGCCGGCGTGCCCGTGCGCTGCTGCTGCTGCAGGTACAAGGCCATGGCACGCAGGTCGTCCGCCTGCCAGTGTTGCGTGCTGTGCTGCACCACCGCGGCCATGGGGCCGGTCACCACGCCGGCGTCGGCGCGCCCGCTCTGGAACAGCGCCACGATGTCCTCCAGCGGCCAGTCCTGCAGGCCGGCCTCGCGCGGGTCGGTGAGCGAGGGCGCGTACCAGCCCTGCGCGGGAATCAGGCCGCCGGTCAGATCCAGCCCGCCGGCACCCAGGGCATTGCGCGGCGCATGGCAGGCGCTGCAGTGGCCCAGGCCCCGCACCAGATAGGCGCCGCGTTGCGGCCCGGCCGGGTCCGCCGGCGCGCCGGCGGCCTCGGGCTGGCCCTCTTCGAAGTACAGCGTGCGCCAGACCTTGAGCGCGGCCTGGGTGTCGAAGGGCCAGCGCAGCTGGTGCACGGGCACCGGCGTGGCCACCGGCGGCAGGCTGCGCAGGTAGGCGTAGAGCGCGTCGCTGTCGGCGCGTGTGATGTGGGTGGTGTTGCCGTAGGGGAAGGCCGGGTAGAGCCAGCGCCCGTCGCGTGACTGGCCATGGTGCAGCGCGCGCCAGAAGTCGCCGGCGCTCCACTCGCCCAGGCCCGCCGGGCCGGGCGTGAGGTTGCTGCTGTAGAGGGTGCCGTAGGGTGTGCCGATGCCGCGCCCGCCCGCATAGGGCGCGCCGCCGCGCACGGTGTGGCAGTGCTGGCAGTTGCCCAGCGTGGCCAGGTAGCGTCCGCGCTCGATGGTGGTCGCGTCCGTGCCCGGCGTGCTGTCGGCCACGGTGACGGGGCTGGCCGGCCACAGTAGCCAGGTCAGCAGCGCCGCCAGCAGCAGCACGAGCACCAGCCAGGGCCGCAGGGCGGGGTTGAGCGCGTCGGGGGCGTCGGGGTAGTCGGCGGACATGGCGCTCATGGCCGGCCTCCCGGCCCGCTGGGGCTGCCGCAGTCCAGCGGCAGCGGCCGGGGCAGGGCGCGCGCCGGTTTCGTGTCGGCGGGCAGGGGCCGGCTGGCCAGCCAGCCGCTCACGGCGGCGACGTCGCTCATGCTCAGGCGCTCGGTGATGGTGGCCATGCAGTCGGGTGCGTGGGCGCGGCGCAGGCCGTTGCGCCAGGCGCCGAGCTGCGCGTTCAGGTAGTCACGCGGCAGGCCCAGCAGGCCGGGGATGGCGGGCAACACGCCGGTGAGCGCCGCGCCGTGGCACTGCACGCAGGCCGGCAGCCGGCGCGCCGGGTCGCCGCGCAGCGCCAGCTGCTCGCCGCGCTGGCGTTCCAGCGGCGTGAGTTGCACCGCGCCGGGCGCGGGGTAGGGCAGCTCCAGCGCGGCGAAATGCTCGGCCAGTTCGCGCAGGTAGTCGTCGCTCAGCGGCTCCAGCAGCTGCGTCATCAGGCGGTAGTGGCGCTGGCCGTCGCGGAAATGCAGCAGTTGCTGGTAGAGGTAGCCGGCCGGCTTGCCGGCGATGCGCGGGTAATAACCGTCCGGCCCGGCGCGGCCCTGCTCGCCGTGGCAGGCGGTGCAGGCCAGCGCGCGCTGGGCGATGTTGTCCTCGAACGCGGGCGCCGCCGTGGCCGACAGCGTCAGCCAGAGGGCGGCGGCGAGGGCCGGGCGCAACAGACGGGACAGGAGCATCCGGCAAGACGGCAAGGGCATGGCGGGGAGGCGGTGGCTGCAGACCCTCAGGACTGTAGCGCGAACGCATCCATGGCCAGCATGCCGTACTGCACTTCGCGGCTCAGGTAGTCGGGCCGCGCGCCGTCGGCCGCGGCGCCGAGCGTGAAGAACAGCGGCAGGAAGTGGTCTTCCGTCGGGTGCGCGCGCTGCGCGTGCGGGGCCTGGCGGCGGTAGTCCAGCAAGGCGGTCGTGTCGCCGTGGGCGATCTTGTCCTCCACCCAGCGGCTGAACTCGACGACGTAGGGCGCGGGCTCGGTCTGGCCGCCGAAGAACTCGCCCAGGTTGTGTGTCATGCTGCCCGTGCCCATGAGCAGCACACCGCGCTCGCGCAGGCTGCGCAGCGCGCGGCCCAGCGCATACACCTGCGCCGGGCCCCAGGTCGCGGGCAGGGCGACCTGCACCACGGGCACGTCGGCCTCGGGGTAGAGGTGCATCAGCGGCACCCAGGTGCCGTGGTCGTAGGGGCGGCGGCTGTCGGCGCTGGCGTCGATGCCGGCGGCCTGCAACAGCGCCAGCACCTCCTGCGCCAGTTCAGGGTTGCCCGGCGCCGGATACTGCAGCTGGTAGAGCTCGGGCGGGAAGCCGCCGAAGTCATGCCAGGTCTGGGGCGCGGGGGTGCTCATCACCAGCGGCGCGCGCGCCATCCAGTGCGGCGACATCACCACGATGCTGGTCGGCCTGGGCTGGGCCTGGGCCCAGGCGCGCAGGGCCGGGCCGGTGCTGCCGGCGTCCAGCGCGAACATGGGTGAACCATGCGAGACAAAAAGGCTGGGCAGGGTGTTCATGTTTTCTCCTTGGCTTGGTCCGTTTCTCCGGGCTGAACCCAGAGGCGGGCGGGGACGTGGTGCTGCAGCTTGTCGACGGCCAGCTCCAGCAGTTCGGGGTGCAGCTCATGGCCGATGAAGGGCAGCACGTCGGCGGTGAAGTCCGCGCCCAGCGCCTTCAGGCGCAGCGCGCCTTCGATGGCATGGTTGTAGGGCATGACCGCGTCGGCCTTGCCGTGCAGCAGATGGACGGTGGCGCCTTCGTGCAGCGGCTGCTCGGGCAGACGGGCAAAACGCCCGCCGATGGCGATCACGCGCGCGGCCACCGGTTCGGGGCGCAGCGCCGCGGCCAGCGCCATGATGGCGCCCTGCGAGAAGCCCACCAGCGCGGTGCCGGCGGCGCCCACCCCGGCTTGCGCCTGCCACTGCCGCACGGCGGCTTCGAAGGCGGGCAGGGCCGCGCCCACGCGCTCCACGCGGTTGTCTTCCGTCACGTCCATGACCGAGAACCATTGCCAGCCGCCGGGCGCCAGCTCGGAGGGTTGCGGCGAGTTCACGGCCACCACCATGGCCTGCGGGAAGGCCTGGGCATAGGCCCGCCCCAACCCGGCCATGGACTGCGCATTCGAGCCCACGCCGTGGAACAGGAGGATGAGTTGCGCCGCCGGGGGTGACGGCTGCTGGATCACGATGGCGAGGGGCTGGGTCATGGGGTTTCCTTGTGGGCGCCGGTTCTGTGGCGTTGAAGTAAGTCTATTGGTGCCTGTCTATTTGATAAATTAGCGATCGGTTGACTTATTGTTCAATAAAAATAAACAATAAGGATCTTCAATCCGGCTCGGACCCCATGGATCAGTTCAAGGAAATCGAAGCCTTTGTGGCAGTGGCGCAGTTGGGCAGCTTCGTGAAGGCGGCCGACAAGCTGGGCCTTTCGAAGGCCATGGTCTCGCGCCATGTGAGCGAGCTGGAGGCGCGCCTGGGTGTGCGGCTGATGCAGCGCACCACGCGCCGCCTCGCGCTCAGCGACGCCGGCGCCGAGTACCTGCAGCGCTGCGTGCAGATCCTGGGCGAGCTGCAGGACGCCAACGCCGCCATCAGCGCCAAGGCGGTGCAGGCGCAGGGCCTGCTCAAGGTGACGGCGCCGCTGACCTTCGGCATCCGCCATCTGGCGCCGCTGTGGGGCGAGTTCCTGCGGGTGCACCCGGGTGTGGAGCTGGAGGTGAACCTCAACGACCGCATGGTGGACCTGATCGAGGAGGGTTACGACCTGGCGGTGCGCATCGGCCAGTTGGCCAGTTCCTCCCTGATCGCGCGGCGCATCGCCAGCACCCGGCTGGTGCTGTGCGCCTCGCCGCGTTATCTGCAGCAGGCCCGGCCCATCCGCGACCTGGACGACATTGCCGACCACGCCGTGATGTCCTACACCTACCTGGCTACCGGCGAGCAGTGGCACTTCAGCGGCCCTGGCGGGCCGCGCAGCATCACCGTGCACGCGCGCCTGCGCAGCAACAGCGGCGACACCTGCCGCGCCGCCGCGCTGGCGGACCAGGGCATCGTGCTGCAGCCCAGCTTCCTGGTGGGCGAGGACCTGCGGGCCGGCCGGCTGGTGGAGATCCTGCCGCAGTACGCGGGCGCGGAGCTCGACATCAGCGTGGTCTACCCCAGCCGGCACCACCTGTCGCACAAGGTGCGCGCCATGGTGGAGTTCCTGAGCGCGGCCTACGCCCAGGCCGGGCGGGTATGACCCCTGCGGGGCAGGACCGGGCCGCGTGACCGACAATCACGGCTTCTGCGAATTTTCAGAACCATGACGACCAGCCCTACTTTGCCGACCCCGGCCGCGAGCGACACCCCGGCCACCCCCGCCCCCACCGACACCCGCCCCAAGGGCCGGCCCAGCATCGCCGAGCGCAAGCAGACCGCGCTGCCGGTGCTGGAACAGCTGGCCACGCGTTACCCCCATCTCTTCGGCGCCGAGTTCCTGCCGCTCAAGCGCGGCATCTTCCAGGACCTGCTGACCCGCCACCCGGAGCTGTTCCAGCGCGACGACCTCAAGGCCGCGCTGGCCTTCCATGCGCGCTCCACCCGCTACCTGCAGTGCGTGGCCGCCGGCAAGGCGCGCCATGACCTGGACGGCAAGGCCGTGGAGGCGGTGGCGCCCGAACATCTGGCGCAGGCGCTGGTGGAGCTGCACCGCCGCCGCCAGGCCCGCAGCCAGGAGGACCTGCTCCCCAAGCTGCGTGCCCAGCTCTCCGCCGCCTTCGAGGCCTCGGGCCTGAGCCGGCAGGACTTCGTGGAGCGCGTGCAGCTCAAGGACGAGGCCATGAGCGCGCTGCTGGACGAGGCGCTGGGCGACAGCGCGGCGAAGATCGCCCGCCAGGAAGCGCTGGTGCGGGCCTACGAGGCCAGCGGCAAGAGCACACGCGAGTTCGCCGACATGTACGGCGTGCCCGAGCGCGACGTCATCAAGGCCGCGCTGGCCCATCAGCGGCGCGCGCAGGCCAGCGCCACGGCGGCCTGAGCCCGGGGGCCAACACGCCATGACCACGGCACCGGCCCAGCCGCGTAATCCCCTGCACGGCCTGACGCTGGAGGCCATCGTCACGGCGCTGGTGGCCCACTACGGCTGGCCGGGGCTGGCCGAGCGCATCCCGGTGCGCTGCTTCAGCGTCGACCCCAGCATCAAGTCCAGCCTGACCTTCCTGCGCAAGACACCCTGGGCGCGCGAGAAGGTGGAGGGGCTGTACCTCTACATGCTGCGCGAGCAGCGGCGCGACGCTCCGCCGCGGTAAAGCCCCTACGCGCGGCGTGGCGGCCGTAAGCTTGGAAACAAAATATTCCATTGCTTGAACAGCGCGCAAAAGGCACCTAGTCTGCAGGCTTGTGTCCGCCTCTTGCCGCGTTCGTCTTGCCGCTTCCCGCGGCCCTGCGGCTCGAACCTCCCCTCAACCCTTGTTCTGGAGCCGTATGAAAAACGATGCCTTGTCCCTCACGATGCAGAAGATTTTCGCCAAGGGATTCACCTATCTGTTCCTCGGGATTTCTGCGACCATCCTGATCTCCACGCTGACGACGGCCATCGGCCATTTCCTGCAGGGCGACGACATCACGCAGATCGTCATCAAGATCGTCAACGCCGGTGTCATCGCCATGGCGGTCTTCGAGCTGGCCATGGTGATCGGCAAGGAGTACGGGGCCGAAGAGGGGCTCGACGTGATCGTCATGCTCCGGCGCACGCTGCCGCGTTTCATCGGCACGGTCTGCGTGGCGCTGGCGCTCGAAGGCCTGATCATGGTGATCAAGTACAGCCAGCTGGATCTGGCCGGCAACCTGTATTACCCGGTGGCCATCATCATCAGTTCGGCCCTGCTGCTGACGGCGCTCGGCGCCTTCCTGCGCCTGGCGCCGCGCCAGGTCATGGACACGCCCGTCGTCGCGCGCGAAGAGGCCGGTGTGCCGGCGCAGTCCGGCCGGGTGAGTGTCGTGGCGGCAGGCGCGCTCGGCTGCTGCTGAGCGGCGGGGGCGCGGGCCCCAGGTAACCCCACGCTGCGGTCGTGGGGCTGCGCTGCTATATTGCCCGCATGTCGATCGCCCCGCCGCGCCAGCCGCGTTTTGTCCAGCTGCACCGCGAAGACCGCGCGGCCGTGCGCCAGGAGCTGGCCGCCGGCCTGCTGGCCCCGGCGGCGCGCACCTCGGCCAAATACCTGTACGACCCGCTGGGCTCGCGCCTGTTCGACGCCATCACCGAGCTGCCCGAGTACTACCCCACCCGCACCGAAGCCGCGCTGTTGCACAGACACGGCCCGGCCATCGCCCGCCGCTTGCCCAAGGGCGCCACGCTGGTGGACCTGGGTGCCGGCAACTGCGAGAAGGCCGCGCGCCTGTTTGGCCTGCTGCAGCCGGCGCGTTATGTGGCGGTGGACATCTCGGTGGAGTATCTGCATACCGCGCTGGAGTGCCTGCAACGCCAGTACCCCGTGCTGGACATGCTGGGTGTGGGGCTGGATTTCTCCAGTTCGCTTGAGTTGCCGCCCGAGGTGGGCGAGGGCACGCGGGTGCTGTTCTACCCGGGTTCGAGCATCGGCAACTTCACACCCGAGGAGGCGTTGCCCTTTTTGCGCCAGGCGCGCGCGGCGGCCCAGGGCGGCGGCCTGCTGATCGGGGTGGACCTGGTCAAGCCGCGCGCCGTGCTGGAGCCGGCCTACGACGACGCCCTGGGCGTGACCGCGGCCTTCAACAAGAACCTGCTGCTGCACCTCAACCGCCTGCTCGGCAGCGACTTTGCCGTGCACGACTGGCAGCACGTGGCCTTCTACAACGAGAGCGCCTCGCGCATCGAGATGCACCTGCAGGCCGCGCGCACGCTCAGCGTGCGCTGGCCCGGCGCCGAACGCCGCTTCGAGCGCGGCGAGCGCATCCACACCGAGATCTCCTGCAAGTACCAGCTGGGCGACTTCCAGTCGCTGCTGGCTGCGGCCGGCTTCACGCAGATCGATGCCTGGACCGACGAGCGCGGCTGGTTTGCCATGTACTGGGCGCAGGCCTGACACCCACGCCCGGCATGCCGCTTCCGCTCGTTTTCATCGTCAGCCCGGCGCTGGCCCAGGCCAACAACGGCAACTGGCAGACCGCCTGGCGCTGGTCGCGCCTGCTGGCCGGCCACTACCGCACCCGCATCGTCCAGCACTGGCAGCCCGGCGCGCCAGACGAGGCCGTGGCCATGCTGGCGCTGCACGCGCGCCGCTCGGCCGACTCGATCGCCGCCTGGGCCCAGGCCTGCCCCGGCCGCGGCCTGGCCGTGGTGCTGACCGGCACCGACCTGTACCGCGACATCCACGAAGACGCCGCCGCCAAACGCTCGCTGGCGCAGGCGCAGCAGCTGGTGGTGCTGCAGGAGGAGGGGCCACGCGAGTTGCCCGAACCCTACCGCGCCAAGACGCGTGTGCTCTTCCAGTCCACCACCGAGCGCCGCGTGCTGCCCAAGACGGACCAGCACCTGCGCGCCGTGATGGTGGGCCATCTGCGCGAGGAAAAATCGCCGCAGACGCTGTACGAGGCGGCGCGCTTGCTGCGCGAGCGGCCCGACATCCACCTCGACCACATCGGCGACGCGCTCGACCCGGCGCTGGGGGTGCAGGCGCGCGCCACCATGGCCGAGTGCCCGCATTACCGCTGGCTCGGCGGCCTGGACCACGAGGCCACGCGCCGGCGCATCCAGCGCGCCCATCTGCTGATTCACTGCAGCCGCATGGAAGGCGGCGCCCACGTGCTGATGGAAGCGGTGTGCAGCGGCACGCCGGTGCTGGCCTCGCGCATTCCCGGCAACGTGGGCATGCTGGGGGCCGACTACCCGGCTTATTTCCCCTGGGGTGATGCGGCGGCGCTGGCGGCGCTGCTGAAACAGTGCCGTGAGGGCATCGGTTCGGGCGCCAGCATGCTTACGCGCTTGCAGGCAAAATGTCGCCTTCGCGCGCCCTTGTTCGCGCCTGCCGCCGAGCAAGCCGGTTTGCTGGCGCTGCTCCAGGATCTCACACCATGAACGCCATTACCAAACTCCAGACCGAACCCCGCCTGACCTCGCTTTCGCACGGCGGCGGCTGCGGCTGCAAGATCGCGCCCGGCGTGTTGTCCGAAATCCTCAAGAGCGGCAGCGGCATGCCGGTGCCGCCCGAATTGCTGGTGGGCATCGAGACCGCGGACGACGCGGCGGTGTACCAGATCAACGACGAGCAGGCGCTGATCGCCACCACCGACTTCTTCATGCCCATCGTCGACGACCCGTACGACTTTGGCCGCATTGCCGCCACCAACGCCATCTCCGACGTCTACGCCATGGGCGGCAAGCCCATCATGGCGCTGGCCATCGTCGGCATGCCCATCAACGTGCTCTCCACCGACACCATCGGCAAGATCTGGCCGGCGGCCGGCCGTGTGCAAGGCCGCGGGTATCCCGATCGCCGGCGGCCACACCATCGACTCGGTCGAGCCCATCTACGGCCTGGTGGCCATGGGCCTGGTGCATCCCAAGCGCGTCAAGCGCAATGCCGACGCGCGCGTGGGCGACCGCCTCATCCTCGGCAAGCCGCTGGGCGTGGGGGTGCTCTCCGCCGCGCTGAAGAAGGAAAAACTCGACGCTGCCGGCTACGCGCAGATGATCGCCACCACCACCAAGCTCAACACCCCCGGCCCCGAACTGGCCGAGCTGGCCGGTGTGCACGCGCTGACCGACGTCACCGGCTTCGGCCTGGCCGGCCACGGCCTGGAACTGGCGCGCGGTGCGCAGTGCACGCTGAAGATCGACTGGGCCCGGGTGCCGCTGCTGCACGGCGTGCGTGAGCTGGCCGCCCAGGGCATGATCACCGGCGCCTCCGGCCGCAACTGGGCCGGCTACGGCGCTTCCGTCACGCTGCCCAGCGGCTTCTCTTCGGTGGACCAGGCCCTGCTGAGCGATCCGCAGACCAGCGGTGGCCTGCTGGTGAGCTGCACGCCCGAGAGCGTGGCGCAGGTGCTGGCCATCTTCCGCCAGCACGGCTTCGAGGCCGCCGCCGAGATCGGCGAGATCACGAACGAAGCCCCGGGCCGCCTGGTGGTGCGCTGAATCCGCCAGCGCCGCGCGGGCGGCGCGGCACACCTGCCGTCCATGCCGCCCTGGGTCAGGCCCTGCCGAGCGGCCCGCGACCTCAGTGCTCGAGCGGCGTGAACTTCGGATCGTCGAAGTACTTGCCGTAGTTGATCAACGCGGTGACCACCTTCACGGCGCCGTCCTGGCGCTTCGTGTGCTTGACCTTGCCGGCCATCTGCTCCGCTCCGGCGAGCAGGTCGGCGACGATCAGGTGCAGCTGGGCGTCGGCCTTGGGCTCCAGCTTGCAGTTCTTCACGATGTTGCCGACCTCGCCCTCGACCTTGGCCGCCAGTGCGCCGTAGCCCGCGGCGGGCAGCTTGTTGTCGTGGATCTTGGGTAGCGATGCGTCCACCGCCCGACGGATCTGCGCCATCGAACCGCGCAGCGCCGCGTCGGTTTCCCATTTCTTGCCCGCGTTGAGCTGCAGCGTGACGGCGCCGTGCCCGTGCGCGGCATCGGCTTCGTGTTCGTGCGTGCCCGCCGCGTAGCTGCCGCTGGCCAGGCCCAGTCCGGCGACCAGAAGAAGGGTGCCCAGGGCGCCCGCTGATGTGTGTTTCATGGCTTCATCTCCGTTCAGGTGAGTGATGGCGGACTGCGCGCGGTATGCGTCGAAGCCCTGCCATCTACCTCCTTAAACGAAGGCGCGGCGCCAATGTTCCATGAGCTGGCCCGCTTTTCGCCGACGATCAGTCCCGGTGCAGCTGCTCCACGGTGGACGGGCCGACCGGCTGCGCCAGCAGCAGCTGCGCCAGCTGTTCGCGCTGCGCCGGGTTCAGCAGTTCGCGCTCGAGCAGGAGTTGTCGGATGACGAGCTTCTGCTGTTCGTCCTGCAGCCGTGCGATGGCCGCGCGTTCGGCCTCGACGGCGGCCGGGTCGTTGGTCGGCGCGAAGATGGCGCGCACCAGGCGGTCGCGGTGCAGGCGGATGTCGTGCGCGGCGGCGCCCAGCTGGGCCAGGAAGGCGGTCTCCGAGGTCTGCCAGCGGCTCAGCTGCTCCGGGCTGAGCTGCAGGTGGCGCGGCAGGTTCAGGCCCGCGGCCGGCGCGCCCGCCGGCATCAGGGCGCGGTAGGCGACGGCGCCGAGCACTCCCACATTGAGGGCCAGGGAGAGCATGAGCGCGATGCGCAAGGTGTTGGGTTTCATGGGACGTTGGCCTTCACGTAACAGGATTCAAAGCCGATGCACAGGCTGCCCGGCGGCATGGTGTCAAAGACGCGCATGGTCGCCAGGCGCGGGGCGGTGAGCGCACTGGCGGGCACCAGGGCCGAGCCCATGAAGGTGCCGACCATGATGGACAAGGCCGCGCCGGCGGCCACCGGCCACCAGCCGAGCGGGCCGAAGCGGCGCGGTCTGGCGCGCGGGCGCGGCGCGCTGGCCAGGCGGCCTTCGATCACGCCGGCCAGGTCGAAACCCAGGGACTCTTCGGGCAGCGCCTGGAAGTCGGCCGAGAGCGCCCGCAGCCGTTCGAGTTGGGCGCTGCAGGCCGGGCAGGCGGCGAGGTGGGCCGCCACGCGCTGCCGCACACGGGCATCGAGCTCGCCGTCCAGGTAGGCCGAGAGTTGCGGCAGGTCGGGCAGGTGAGCGGGTGTTGTGCGTTCAGTGGTCACGGCGTGCTCCGGCGTGGTGTTCGTAGGCGGCGAGGGCGGCGGCGCGGGCGCGGGCCAGGCGCGATTTGACGGTGCCCTCGGCGATGCCCAGGGTGGTCGCAATCTCGGTGTAGGACAGGTCTTCGAGTTCGCGCAGGAGCAGGATCTCGCGGTGTTCGAAGGGGAGCTCGCGCAGGACGCGGTCCAGCAGCGCGATGTCCTGGCGGCCGGCCAGCCGCTCGTCGGGTTGTGGTGCCGGGTCCGGCAGGGCCGGGCCCTGCTCGTCGGCGGCGAGTTCGCCGTAGGGCACGAAGCTGACACGCTGGCGCCGGCGCAGCAGGTCGAGGGTGGTGTTGTGCGCGATGCTCAGCAGCCAGGTGCTGAACTTCGCCTGCGGCTGCCAGGCGGGCAGGGCCTGATGGGCTTTCATGAAGGTTTCCTGGGTCAGGTCCATGGCGTCCTCACGGTTGGCGCTCAGGCGCAGGATGAAACGGAAGACGCGATTCTGGTAGTGGCGCACCAGGGCCGCGAACGCGCGCGTGTCACCTGCCTGCGCCTGGGCGACGAGGCCGATTTCTGCGTCATCCGTCATTCCGGATCATTCCAGCGCATCGAGCATCCCCGTTTAACGAACCGGCGGCGAAAAAGTTCCCGCGCACCGCAGCCGGGCGGGCGGACCAGGGCTGCGCCTCAGGCGCCGCAGTTGCTCTTGATCACCAGGTTGCGCTGCGCCGCGTTGCCCGAGGGGACGGCGCACCCGGGGTCCACGCCACCCTGCACCAGCTCGACCAGTTCGTGGCGCTCGGCCGCGATCATGGCGTTCCAGCGGTTGCGGATGAACAGCTCGCGCCGGATCGGGAAGTTCAGCCCGGGCACGATCCACAGGGCCAGCTTCATCGAATTGCCTTCCGTGACGTTGAAGCCCTGTCCTTCGAGCAGGAAGGTGTCGAAGGTGCCGGCCGGCACGGTGATGGTTTCGCGCTTGACGACCTTGTTGTCGTAGTAGGCCTTGGTGGTCGTGCCCCGCAGGGTGACCTGGAAGGCAGCGGTCCACTTGTGGCCGATCTGCAGTTCGGCCGGGAAGACCTGCACCGGCACGTCGTATTCCCGCGGACCCTGCTTGAGCGTGTTGCCCATCAGGTCGCTGATGTTGCCGTTGCTGTATTCGACCCGGTCGGCGGCCCGGTCCACCCGGGTGACACGCACGGTATGGGTCCCTTTTTCGGCGCCGGAGATGGCCTCCGTCTGCCTGAGGGTGGCCGTGTCGCCCACGCTGAAGTTGCGCCCCAGCGGATAACTGCCCGCCGAATACGGATTGTGGGTGGGCGCCATGAACTGCGGCACCGGCAGACCGGCGCCCAGCCGGATCGTCGGTTCGCTGCCGGCCGGCGCCGCCGCCGCCAGCGGCGAGCGCGCCTGCTCGGCCTCGGCCAGCAGGCGGGTCAGGCGCACCTGCACGATCTCGGCGAAGCGGCCGTTGGGGAACTGGCGCAGATAGGCGGCGTAATCGTCGATCCGGCTCGACGACTTGATGCGTCCCCACTCCGCCACATCCTTCTCGATCAGGCGCTCCTGCTCGGCCTCGCTGAGTTTCTTGTGGCCGCCGTTGAAGATGTAGACATCGCTCTCCAGCGAGGTGGTCTCCCAGGGAATCTGGGCGCCTTTGGAGGCCAGGCGTACGTTCAGGCGCACGCGCTTGAGTGCATCCTCGATCTTGGCGCCCTTCACCGACAGTTCGCGCACCAGGTTCTCGGTGTACAGGCCGTTGCCGCCGGCGCCGTCGGAGGCCACGTTGCCCGGCGAGGTGGCATAAGCCAGCAGGCTGCCCGCCGGGGCGTCGAATTGCGACAGGCCCTTGTGCTCGGGCTGGTAGCTGCGGCCGAAGGGGTTGTTGCGGCAGGCGTCGAGCATGATGATGAAGGTCTTGCCCTTGCTTTTGCCCAGTTCGCCGATCAGCTGGTTCAGATCGACGCAGCTCGCGCGCAGTTGCTCGGCCGTCTCGGCCTTGGCGTCCACCGGCAGCAGGTAGTTGCGCCAGTCCAGCTGCACGCCGTGGCCGGCGAAATACAGCATCACCTGCTGGGTCTCGGCCTTGCGCACCGCGGCGCCAAAACGCTCGATGGCGGCCAGCATGTCGGTGCGTGTGGCGTTGAGGTGTGAAGACACGGTGAAACCGGCCTGGTCCAGCAACCCGGCCATGGCCTTGGCGTCGTTGACCGGGTTGATCAGCGGCGCGTCGGCGTAGGCGCCGTTGCCGATCACCAGCGCCAGGCGCGAGGGATCGCCGGCGGCCCACGCGGGGCCGAAGGACAGGGCGGGCGGCAGCGCCCCCAGGGTCTGGATGAAGCGGCGGCGTGTGGTCATGCGGTGACTCTCTTGGAACGGGTGCGGTATGGGTCCGGGTCCATTTGAACGATTTTTGCCGGCCCAGTCCAGCGGGGCTTGCGCGCTGGAATCGGAGATACTTCAGTCTTCACTGATATTGAGCCCGCCATGCAGACATCGGTTTTCCAGTTCGGCCAGCGCATCGATGGCCATGACATCCCGGTCCTGAACGAACGCGCCGTGCGCGCCGCGGCCGGCCTGCTGTTCTTGTTGGCCATCGTGGCCTTCATGAACGCCTGGCTGCTGGGCAACTTCCAGCCCACGCGGGTGTTTGTGCTCGCTTTCCTGGCCGACTTCACGCTGCGCCTGGCTGTCAACCCGCGTTATGCCCCCAGCCTCATCCTCGGCCAGTGGCTGGTGCGCCGCCAGCAGCCCGAGTGGGTGGGCGCGCCGCAGAAGCGCTTTGCCTGGGCCATCGGTTTCGTGCTGGCGCTGGCCATGCTCTGGCTGGTGGTGATCCAGCAGGTGGTCGGCCCGGTCAACCTGCTGGTCTGCGCCGCCTGCCTGACCCTGCTGTTCTTCGAATCGGCCTTCGGCATCTGCCTGGGCTGCAAGCTCTACAACCTGTTCGGCCACACGCCGGCCCAGCTCTGCCCGGGTGGCGTGTGCGCGACGCCGGCCGTGCGCGGCTGGGGCCTCAGCGCCGCGCAGGCGGCCGTGCTGGCGCTGTTTGCCCTGGGCGTCTGGGCCGCGGCCCACTGGGTCTATGGGCCGGCCCAGGCGCCGGCTGCCGCAGCGTCGGCCGCGGCACCCGCCGTCGATCCAGCCGAGGCGGCGCGCTGCCAGGTGCCCGAGTTCGCCAAGGCCATCGGTCACGAAGAAATGTGGAAGCTCCACAACAACTGCAAATAACCAGGAGACCACCATGCCCACATTCATCCGCGCTTTCCTTTCCGGCGTCGCGCTGCTGCTGGCCCTGCCGGCGGCGGCCGTGGAAGTGAACTTCCAGCCCGTGGCCGACGGGGTCTACGCCCACATCGGCGAGATGGGCGCGCGGACCGCGGCCAACGAGGGCCTGAACGCCAACCTCGGCCTGGTCGTCACGCCGGCCGGCGCGGTGCTGATCGACAGCGGCGCCACCTTCAAGAGCGCGCAGCAGATCCACGCCGCCGTGCGCCGCGTGACGACGCAGCCCGTGCGTTGGGTCATCAACACCGGCGGGCAGGACCACCGCTGGCTGGGCAATGGTTATTTCCAGGCGCAGGGCGCGGAGCTCATCGCCCACGCCGCCGGCGAGGCCGACTTGCGCCAGCGCGGGGGCGAGCATGTCAGCAGCCTGCGCAGCGCGCTCGGCCCGCTGGCCGAGGGCACGGTGCCGGTGCTGCCCACGCGCTGGCTGCGCGGGACGGATGAGCAGCTGAAACTGGGTGGCGTGGTGTTCGAGTTCAAACACCGCGGCGGCGCCCACACCCCCGGCGACATGCTGGTCTGGTTGCCGCAGAAGACAGTGCTGTTCAGCGGCGACGTGGTCTATGTAGACCGCCTGCTGGGGGTGATCCCCGTCAGCCAGACCAAACCCTGGTTGGCCACCTTTGCCGAGATCGAGCGCCTGGCGCCTACGGTCATCGTGCCGGGACACGGCCAGGTGACGAACCTGGCCACCGCGCAGGCGCAGACGCGCGACTACCTGCGTGCCCTGCGCGCGCACATGAAGCAGGCCGTGGACGAGGGGCTGGACATGAGCGCGGCCGTCAAGACCTTCCACGCCCGGCCCTGGCTGGGCCTGCTCAACGCCGCCGAGCTCATGCCCGGCAACGCCAGCCGCACCTACCTGGAGCTGGAGCGGGAATAAGGCCGCAGTGGCGGCTTATTCGAGCAGCGCCTGCGCGAACTCGCGCGCGCGGAAGGTCTCCAGCTCGTCGAGTTTCTCGCCCACGCCGATGAAATAGACCGGCACGGGCTTTTCGCGCGCAATCGCCGCCAGCACGCCGCCCTTGGCCGTGCCGTCGAGTTTGGTGACGATCAGGCCGGTCAGGCCCAGCGCCTCGTCGAAGGCGCGCACCTGGGCCAGCGCGTTCTGGCCGGTGTTGCCGTCGATCACCAGCAGCACCTCGTGCGGCGCCGTCGCATCGGCTTTCTGCACCACACGCTTGATCTTGCGCAGCTCTTCCATCAGGTGCAGCTGGGTGGGCAGGCGCCCGGCCGTGTCCACCAGCACCACGTCCTTGTTGCGCGCCTTGCCGGCCGTCACCGCGTCGAAGCAGACCGAGGCCGGGTCGCCGCCCATCTGGTGCACGATCTCCACGGTGTTGCGCTCGGCCCAGACCATGAGCTGCTCGCGCGCGGCGGCGCGGAAGGTGTCGGCCGCGGCCAGCAGCACGGTGGCGCCGTCCGTGGAGAGATGGTGCGTGAGCTTGCCGATGGAAGTGGTCTTGCCCGCGCCGTTGACGCCGGCCACCATGATCACCGTGGGCTGGTGCCGGCCGATCTGCAGCGGCTTTTCCAGCGGCGCCAGCAACTCGGCCAGCGCGTCCATCAGCAGGCCTTTGACGGCTGCCGGGTCGGTGGTCTTGCTGTCTTTCACGCGGCGTTTCAGGTCGTCCAGCAGGAACTGGGTGGCGGCCACGCCGGCGTCGGCCATCAGCAGCGCGCCTTCCAGCTCCTCGTAGAGTGCGTCGTCGATCTGCGTGCCGGTGAAGACGGTGGCGATGCTGGAGCCGGTCTTGCGCAGGCCGCTCCTGAGCTTGCCCAGCCAGCCCTGGCGTGCCGCCGGCGCCTCGGCCGTGGCGGGCGCCGGGGCAGCCGCAGACTCGGCGGGGGTTTTCTTCTTGAAAAAACTGAACATGGTGGGCGTTCTTAGAATGGGGCAATACTCTGGGCCTGCACCATGGATATGGCGTCTCGCGGCCCAAGCAACCCACTCATTCTATGAAACGACTCCTCAGCCTTCTTTTTTGCAGCCTGCTGGCCCTGCCGGCGCTGGCCCAGGGGCCGTCGCGAGCCCAGCAATACACCCTGGCCAACGGCATGACACTCATCGTCCAGCCCGACCGGCGCGCGCCCACCGCCGTGCACATGGTCTGGCTGCGCGTGGGCAGCATGGACGAGGTGGACGGCACCAGCGGCGTGGCCCACGTGCTGGAGCACATGCTGTTCAAGGGCACACGCACCCTCAAGGCCGGCGAGTTCTCGCGCCGTGTGGCCGCCCTGGGTGGGCGCGAGAACGCCTTCACCAGCCTGGACTACACGGGTTACTTCCAGCAGATCCCGGCCCAGCGCCTGGAAGACGTGATGAAGCTGGAGGCCGACCGCTTTGCCCACAACCGCTGGGCCGACGCCGAGTTCAAGAAGGAAATCGAGGTGGTGAAGGAAGAGCGCCGCATGCGTACCGAGGACAACCCGCGCGCGCTGCTGTACGAGACGCTCAACGCCACCGCCTTCACCGCCTCGCCCTACCGTCGCCCCATCGTCGGCTGGATGAGCGATCTGGACAGCATGACCCCCGCCGACGCGCGCGCCTTCTACCAGCAGTGGTACGTGCCCGGCAACGCCGTGGTGGTGGTGGTGGGCGACGTGGAGCCGGCGCAGGTGAAGCGCCTGGCCGACAAGTACTACGGCCGCATCGCCCCGCGCGCCGTGCCGCCGCGCAAGCCGCGCAGCGAGCCGGCCCAGGTGGGCCTGCGCCGCGTGCAGGTCAAGGCGCCGGCCGAGCAGGCCTATGTAACCCTGGCCTACAAGGTGCCGGGCCTGCGCAGCCTGGACGCGACCGACCCGGCCAACGACGACGCCCTGGCCCTGACCGTGCTGGCCGCGGTGCTGGACGGCTACAGCGGTGCCCGGCTGGAGCGCGCCCTCACCCAGGGGGCCGACCGCGTGGCCGACAGCGCCGGCGCCAGCCACGGGCTGATGGGCCGCGGCCCGCAGCTCTTCGTGCTCGACGGCGTGCCCGCCCCAGGCAAGACGGCCGCCCAGGTGGAAGCCGCTCTGCGCGAGCAGGTGGCACGGGTCGCGCGCGAGGGCATCAGCGCGGCCGAGCTCGAACGCGTGAAAACGCAATGGGTGGCCAGCGAGGTCTACAAACGCGACTCGCTGTTCAACCAGGCGCGCGAGATCGGCAGCTACTGGGTGCTGGGCCTGCCGCTGGACACCAACGAGCAGTTGCTGGCGCGCTTGCGCGGCGTCACCGCGGCCCAGGTGCAGGCCGTGGCCGCGCGCTACTTCGGCGAGGACCTGCTCACCGTGGCCGAGCTGCTGCCGCAGCCGCCCGACCCGAACCGCCCGCGCCGCCAGCTGCCCGCCGGCAGCCGTCACTAAAGGCGTGATCATGAAAGCCAAGATGATTGCTATCAAAAACGTAGCTTCCGTGTTCTGCCTCGGCCTCGCCGGCCTGGCCCAGGCCGCCATCCCCATCCAGCACTGGACCCAGCCCAGCGGCGCCGGCGTCTGGCTGGTGGAAAGCCCGACCGTGCCCATGGTGGACGTGCGCATCGAGTTCGACGCCGGCGGCCGGCGCGACCCCGCGGCCCAGGCCGGCCTGGCCAGTGCTGGCGCGGCCATGCTGGCCAAGGGCATCCGTGCGGTCGGCAACGACCCGGCCCTCGATGAAAACGCCCTCGGCGAGGCCTGGGCCGATCTCGGCGCCAGCTTCGGCGGCGGCGACAGCGGCGACCAGCTGAGCTTCTCGCTGCGTTCGCTCACCTACCCCGACCTGCTGGCCCGCGCCGCCGCCCTGGCCGCGCGCCAGCTCGGCGAGCCGGCTTATCCCGCCGACGTCTGGACCCGCGAGCGGGAGCGCCGCGTCGCTGCCCTGCGCGAGGCCAACACCCGCCCCGCCACCGTGGCCGCCCGCACGTACAAGCAGGCCGTGTACGGTAGCCATCCTTATGGCTACGACATCGACGAGCAGACCCTGGCGCGCATAGCCGTGGCCGACCTGCAGGCCTGGCACGCGCGCTCGCTGCGCGCCTGCCGCGCCCGCGTCAGCATCGTGGGCGCCGTCACACGTGCGCAGGCCGACGCCCTGGCCACGCAGCTGCTGGCGCGCCTGCCTGCCGGTGCGTGCGAGGCGCTGCCGCCCGTGGCCGAGGTGCAGTCGCTGGCCGCCGCGGCGGAACAGCACATCCCCTTCGAATCGGCGCAGGCCCATGTGCTGATCGGCCAGCCCGGCATCACACGCGCCGACCCCGACTACTTCACCCTCACCGTAGGCAACTACATCCTCGGCGGCGGCGGCTTCGTCTCGCGCCTGACCGAGGAGGTGCGCGAGAAGCGGGGCCTGAGCTACAGCGTCTACAGCTACTTCAACCCCGGCCTGCACGCCGGCGCCTTCACCATCGGCCTGCAGACCCGCCCCGACCAGGCCGCACAGGCGGTGCAGGTGGCGCGCGAGGTGCTGCGCCGCTTCGTCGCCAACGGCCCCACCGAGGCCGAGCTCAAGGCCGCCAAGGACAACCTGATCGGCGGCTTCGCCATCCGCCTGGACAACAACCGCAAGCTGCTCGACAACGTGGCCAACATCGCCGCGCACGGCCTGCCGCTCAACTACCTGGACACCTGGACCCGGCAGGTGGACAAGGTGACCGTGGCCGACATCAAGGCCGCCTTCGCGCGCACCTTGCAGCCCGAGCGCATGGTGACGGTGGTGGTGGGCGGGCGGCCGTGACGGGTATTGACAGGTTGTATCCCAAAATATACACTTCATCGCAATGAAGGCCATCCACACCACCGAGGTCTTCGATGCGTGGTTTGCCGGCTTGAAGGACCGACAGGCCGCACGGCGAGTGCAGGTGCGCATCGACCGCGCCGAAGACGGCAACTTCGGTGACTGCGCCCCGGTGGGTGAGGGGGTGTCGGAAATGCGGATTCACTACGGGCCGGGCTATCGCGTGTACTTCACGCAGCGCGGCGTGGAAATCGTCATCCTGCTGGCTGGCGGCGACAAGTCCACCCAGGCCGCCGACATCAGGGCCGCACTGGCTCTGGCACGGCAGATTTAGGAGAACACTCGTATGGGAAGCGTCAAACTGCGCAAATGGGACAGCGCCGAACATCTCAAGACCGACGAAGACATGGTCGAGTATCTGCAGGCTTGCCTGGACGAAGCCGGCGATGACGCGGCTTTTATCGCCAAAGCCCTGGGGACCATCGCGCGCGCCAAAGGCATGACGCAACTGGCGCGCGACACCGGCCTGGGCCGTGAGAGTCTTTACAAGGCCTTGTCCGGCGAGGGCAATCCCAGCTTTTCCACCATCCTCAAGGTCATGTCGGCGCTGGGCATCAAGCTGCACGCCGAAGTGGCGCACAGCTGATGAAACGTACCCCCAAATCTGCCGCTCCTTCCGTACGGGCTGAGCCCGTCGAAGCCCCCACCGTCAAGAAGCACGCCGGCCGCCCGCTCACCGGCAAGCCCGCCGGCGAGGTGCGCATCATCGGCGGCCAGTGGAAGCGTAGCAAGCTCCCCGTGGCCGACAAGCCCGGCCTGCGCCCCACACCCGACCGCGTGCGCGAAACCCTGTTCAACTGGCTAGGGCAAGACCTCACGGGCTGGCGCTGCGTCGACGCCTTCGCCGGTACCGGTGCGCTCGGCTTCGAAGCCGCCTCGCGCGGCGCCAAGGAAGTGACGCTGGTGGAGCAGGACAGCGCGCTGGTGGCACAGCTCAAGCGCATCAAGGAACAGCTGAAGGCCGAGGCCGTGCAGGTGCAGCGTGGTGACGGCATAGGCGCGCTGAAGCAATGGCTCGCCGCCAGCGCGGACCTGGTGTTTCTCGATCCGCCGTTTGATGCCAATTTGTTCGACGCGGCGTTGCAGGCCGCCGCGCGCGCCGTGGCGCCGGGTGGCTACATCTATCTGGAAGCGCCCAGCGCCTGGGGCGAAGAGCAACTGGCGCCGCTGGGGCTGACGCTGTACCGGCATCTGAAGGCAGGTTCGGTGCACGCGCATCTGTTGCGGCGGCCATGACCGACGTGAAGTCCGCCGGTCGTTTCTACGTCAAGCCCCCAAGTCATGCCAGCAGTTGAACAATGGCGATCCACATGGGCCGGGCTGGGTGTTTCCATCACGTCGGCCTTGCTTGGCGACTATGAGGAACTCATTGCCAGGTACTCCGAACCGCATCGCAAGTACCACACTGTTCGGCACCTGGATGAGTGCTTTGCGAAGCTCGCCGAGGTTCGCGGGCTGGCCGAACATCCTGCCGAAGTGGAGATCGCGCTCTGGTTTCACGACGCAATCTACGAGAAACGCTCCGCTCACAATGAAGCAAGGAGCGCCGAGCTCGCCGTAGCGAAGATACGTGCCGCCGGGGGCTCAGCCGAGGTCGGCGCCCGGGTCGCGGACCTGATAATGGCCACCAGACATGCCGCAGTGCCTCAGAGCAACGACGCGAAGGTGCTGGTAGACGTAGACCTGTCGATCCTGGGCACTGGCCCCGCACGATTCGATGAGTACGAGCGGCAGGTGCGTGAGGAGTATTCCTGGGTGCCAGGATTCCTCTTCAACAGGGAGCGACAAAAGATCCTGCAGGAGTTTCTGGCCCGGCCGTCGATCTTTGGCACCCGGCTCTTTCTGGAGCGTTATGAACAACAGGCCAGAACCAATCTTGAACGATCACTCGGTCGCTTGGGCGGCTGACAGGGCGTCCCCGAATGAAGATTGGAAGATTGGAGTCAGGTCTTACCTTTTGCCTTTCTGATCTTTCCGCGTTAGATGGTGACTTACGGCTGAGTCGCATGGTGGGGGCAACGGGAGGTGAGAGATGAAAGAGGAAGCAAGAGAGCAAAAGGCGCTCCGGACGAGACCTGACCCCGTGACTCGGGACGGGGAAGCCCCTTTCATTCGTTAGGCATCAATCAATCACCGCGATATGGCATTCAGGGCAAAGAAACGCATCTCGGAGCGCAACGCGTATAACATGGTCGTGTCCATGGCTTTGTATGGAAATCACTACAACGACATTCATGGAAATATTCGCGCAGTGTCTGACGTTAAGGCCCACTATGACCAGAACGGGCGCGACTTTAAACGAGTCATTGCTGCGTGCCGAGACTTTGCGGAGAGCGTGCCGTTTTACGAGAACCTGATTGGTGCGCAGTGGACGGCTGAGGGTGTCACCGTTTCACGGCCGAGCCACATCACGGGCGAGTACGAGCCAGTAGTTAGCGGTGATGGCGTGTACAACGAAAGCGACTACTGGGCGAACTTCGAGATCAGTAAGGAGGACTTCGACAGTGCTATCACCTCGGGGCGATGGGAACGCTTTCTGGCTGCAGTGAACGCCGGAATCGCTGCGGTGGAGGCATTCCTGAATCATCAATACATGGTTCGGTTGCGAGTCGCGGGTAATGATCCGGCCCTTAGGGGGAATCTCGAAGAGAAGATGAAAACGTGGCCCGAGACACTTACGGGTCGGTCATTTGATCTTTCTAACCGGTCATGGTCCTCGTTCTCAAAGCTCAAGAAGCTGCGCGACGAAGGCTTCCAACATAGAAAGTCGACCTCAACCGGCGTTACGCGCAAGGAGCAACTAGCCCTATTGAACGAGTACAAGTACGCGGTGCCTAGGCTCCTGCTCGATTTCCACATTCACTTCGAAGAGCGCTGTCCTAGCGCCATAATCCGCTATGCGTTTTATCCTGAAATCGAGTTCAAGTCACCGAAGGATGCCTAACAATGCATTGCAGCGGATGTCGCACCTGCGGCGCGCCACCGTTGAACGCAGGCGTTGAACAGCAGAAGTCAGATTTCTGTGAACCCCGCAATCCTTATCAGAAACGAAACCCCCGCCGACGCCCAGGCCATCACCGACCTCACCGTCGCCGCCTTCGCAACGCTGGAGATCAGCAGCCACACCGAGCAGTTCATCGTGCAGGCGCTGCGGGCCGCGCAGGCGCTGACCCTGTCGCTGGTCGCCGAGCTCGACGGCCGGGTGGTCGGGCACATCGCGTTTTCGCCAGTGACGCTGGCCGACGGCACGCCGGGCTGGTACGGCCTGGGGCCGGTGTCGGTGCTGCCGGCGCACCAGCGCCAGGGCATCGGTGGCGCCTTGATCCGCGAAGGGCTGGCGCGGTTGCAGGCGCTGGGTGCGCGGGGCTGCTGCCTGGGGGGCCATCCGGACTACTACCCGCGCTTCGGTTTCGGCCATCCGCCGGGGTTGGGGCTAGACGGCGTGCCGCCCGAGGCCTTCTTCGCGCTGTCCTTCGACGGCCGCTTCCCGCAAGGGTGCGTCACTTTCCATGACGCTTTCCAGGCCACGGGCCCTCAGCCTGCGGGACAGGCGGCGCCGCGCCGCTGAGAGCGGCCTGCGTTGCACCGTATCGCCAGCGCAGGCGCAGTAACCCGCGCGTTAGCATGGCGGCATCAGACCACGAAAGGAGCCCCGCCATGACCGTCCACATCGTGCGCCTCGGCACGCCGCGCCTGCCGGATGAAGGCACGCGCATCGGCACCGTGCGCCGGCCGCCACGTGGTGTACCCAAGAGCGAGTTCGCGCGCCAGAACTGGTACGACGTCTGGTTCCCCAACCTGGCCCCAAGCCCGGAGACGATGAAGCTGGGCCAGGAGGCGACGACGCCGGCGCAGTGGACCGCCTTCACCAAACGCTACCGCAAGGAGATGAGCACGCCCGAGGCCGGCCACGCGCTGGCGCTGCTGGCCGCGCTGTCGCAGCAGAGCCATTTCTCGGTGGGCTGTTATTGCGAGGACGAGGCGCATTGCCACCGCTCGGTGCTGCGTGAGCTGCTGCGGGAGCATGGCGCCAAGGTGGCGCCCTGAGGCTCGGGCAACCCGCCCATCAAGTCGGCATCGTCTTTACCCCCATCCCATGTCTCCCCGCGCCGAGGAACGTTTCAAGTCCGCCCTGCAGCTGCTGGCCATCGCAGGCCTGGCCCTGATCGTGCTGGTCATCCTGCACAAGGCCTATGTCGACGTCGCGGCCCTGGCCGAGCAGCACAGTGGCGCGGGCTTCTGGCGCGCCTTGGCGCGTTACCTCTTGCGCAATCTGGCGGGCTAGCGTCGGCCCGCCGCGGACGGGTTGGCCAAGCGCCCACGATCCGTATACCCGCTCATATTCCTGCTATCTTCACGCCCTTCCCCTGGTTCCGCGGCCCCAATACGAGGCCGGGCTGATCGAGTCGCGCCGGGCCATACGCCCGGGCAGTACACCGAGGTTCAACACATGATGGATACCGAAGGACATTGCACGGCCGAGATGGCCACGCCGGAAAACGAAGCCCTGGTGGCGCGCGTCTACGCTCAGGCGCTGGAGGCGTCTTACACCGGCAGGGTGCTGGCCCCGGGCATGCAGCGCGTGCACGACGTCGAACACCTGATGCAGGAGGTGAACAGCGGCGTGTCCTTCGAGCAGTATTTCCGCTGGGCCACGCTGGAGGAGATCGGCGGCATCGAGCGCCATCTGGCGGCGCTGGGGCTGGAGCGCGTGCGCGAGCTGACACGGCAGGCCATGACGGTGGCCTTCCCCAAGGGGCTGCCTCCCACGCCGGCGGCGCTGTACACAGCCACCGCATGGACGCCGGCGCAAGAAGCGCAGCTGGCCGCGCTGTTCGAAGGCCTGGAGGCGGAGAACGGCCACGTCACCAACGTGCTGGCCGGTTACGCGCGCACCGCGGGCCTGTAAAGTACGGCAACGCAGCCGGCGGGTCGGACCGCCGGCTATGGGCCGCGGGCCTTGCCGGCGTACCAGAGCCCACTGGAAAGACCACAGCATGCACAAGACCCTGCGTTTCCTCGGCATCGTCAGCGCCGCCATCGTGCTCCTGGTGGGCGCCTTCGTCGTCTGGGCCTGGGCGCCCGATGTCCCGCTGGAGCAGCTCAAGGCCCGCTGGGCCGCGCCGCCCTCGCAGTTCATCAGTGTGGACGGTCTGCCGGTGCACGTGCGCGACGAAGGCCCGCGCGACGACCCGCTGCCCATCGTGCTGGTGCACGGCACTTCGGCCAGCCTGCACACCTGGGAGGGCTGGAGCCGTGAGCTGAGCAAGACGCGCCGCGTGATCCGCTTCGACCTGCCGGGTTTTGGCCTGACCGGCCCCAACGCCACGGGCGACTACCGCATGGCCGCCTATGTGCGCTTTGTGCCCGCCCTGCTGGACCGGCTGGGCGTGGCGCGCTGCGTGCTCGGCGGCAACTCGCTGGGCGGCGAGGTGGCCTGGGCCACGGCGCATGCGCAGCCGCAGCGCGTGGCCGCACTGATCCTGGTGGACGCCACCGGCTACACCTTCGACCCGGCCGGGCTGCCGCTGGGTTTCCGCATCGCCGCCACGCCGGGCCTGCGCGAGGCCATGCGTTACCTGCTGCCGCCCGGCGCCGTGGAGCAGTCGGTGCGCGACGTTTATGGCGACCCGGCGCGCGTGACCCCCGAGCTGGTGGCCTACTACCGCGCCATGGCCACGCGCGCGGGCAACCGCCAGGCCCTGAGCCAGCGCCTGGCCGTGCACTTCGCCGGCCGCGAGCAGGACATCAAGACCCTGAAGCAGCCCACGTTGATCCTCTGGGGCGGCCAGGACCGGCTGGTGGCGCCCGAATACGCGCGGCGCTTCGCGGCCGACATTGCCGGCTCGAAGCTGGTGCTGTTCGAGCCACTGGGCCACGTGCCGCACGAGGAAGACCCGGCGGTCACGGTGGCGGCGGTGCAGGCTTTCTTGCGCGAGACCGCGGGCAGTGGCGCGAGGTGATCGTCTTGCGACCGACCTGATCACAACGGGCTTCGCGGCCGACGGGCCGCCGCGCAGAGTTTTCTGGACGAGGTGAACCATGAGCGCTGAACAGGAAAAACCGAAGATCGCCTGCCTGCCCAACGGGCCCTATTACCTGCTGGTCGACATGGCGGCCACCGCGGTGCCCAACCTGTGCCGCCCCAATGGCGAGCCCTGTGCCACGGTGCGCGGCGTCGCCCTGTGCCGCTGTGGCGGTTCCGGCAACAAGCCGTTCTGCGACGGCACGCACGGCACTATCGGCTTCAGCGACCAGCGGGTTGTCAACGACGGCCGGCATCAGCGGCTCAGTTACGCCGGCAAGCGCATCACGATCCACGACAACCGTGCCCTCTGTGCCCACGCGGGGCACTGCACCGAGCGGCTGCCGTCGGTGTTCCGGATGCAGCGGGAGCCCTGGATCAACCCGGACGGCGCCAGCGCCGAGGAGATCATCGAGACCATCCGCAGATGCCCGTCCGGAGCCCTGAGCTATACCGTGGACGGGGTGGAAGTCCGTGATCAGGCGCGCGAGCCGCTGGTAACCGTCACCGACGACGGCCCCTACGCGGTCACGGGCGGCGTCGAGCTGATCGGGGTGCCCTTCGATGAGGGCGCCTCGCGGGAGCACTACACGCTGTGCCGCTGCGGTGCGTCGAAGAACAAGCCTTTTTGCGACGGCTCGCATTGGGCGATCGGTTTTCGGGACGCCGGGCGCTGAGGCGCCGTGTCCATGGTCCGATGGAGGTACGACATGCCGACAGCCAAAAGCACCTTGAAGCGTCCGCTGCAGCCCATGCCCGCCGCCGTGCGTGCGGCGCTCAATGAGCGCGGGCTGATGACGGCGTACCGCGCGCGGCCGCCCTATCAGCAGAACGACTATCTGGGCTGGATCGCGCGGGCCAGGCTGGAGGCCACGAAGCTCAAGCGCCTGCATCAGATGCTGGACGAGCTGGAGAGCGGTACGCTGTACATGAACATGGCATGGAAGCCGCGCGCGCGGTGAGACGGCCGACGAAATCAAGAGAGCGGGGATTCCAGATGTTGCCGGTACTTCGACGCAAGGTGGTGGATGGTCTGCTGGTCGCGGCCGATGTGGCCGGGCTGCTGGCGTGCGGCGCCGGCGCATCGGTGGTCCTGCTCCTCGGCAAGCTGATGCTCGCTGCCGTGCTGGCCGCCCTCGCGCTGGGTTTCTTCCTGCGGCTTGCGGGCCGGCGTCGCCCGCCCCCGCTGGCGCCGGCCCGTCCGCCCGCCTGGTACTACGGGGCGTCGGCCTTGCTGGCGGCCGTCGAGGTTGCACTGCTGGTCGAGGCGACCAAACTGCCCGTGCGGTTCGACCAGCCCGGCTTCGAGCGCTGGCACTGGGGGCTGGTGCTCGCCGCCCTGGCCGTGGCCTACCTCGTGCAGCTGCAGATCTTCCGTGCCCTGGGGAGCCGCCGCCGTGGCGCGGCACAGCCTTGACGCGGGGCGCAGATCGTCGCGGCGTCATCCGGTGTCTCCCGCCCCCGTGCGCAAAGCGCCGACAATCAGGCCATGCAGCTGATCACCTGCAGCCACGCGCTGCACGCCGCGCCCATTCTGGCCATCCTGAACGAGGCCATCGCCAACTCCACGGCGCTGTACGACTACCGGCCGCGCACCCTGGACAGCATGCGCACCTGGTTCCAGGCCAAGGAGGCGGGTGGCTTTCCGGTCATCGGCCTGGTCGATGAGGACGGTACGCTGCTGGGTTTCGCCAGCTACGGCACCTTCCGCGCCTTTCCCGCCTACAAGTACACGGTGGAGCACTCGGTCTACGTGCACCACGCGCACCGCGGCCGCGGCCTGGGCCGCCAGTTGCTGCGGGCGCTGATCGAGCATGCACGCGCGCAGGGCCTGCACGTGCTGGTGGGTGGCATCGACGCGGCCAACCAGGGCAGCATCGCGCTGCACACGCGGCTGGGTTTCACGCATTGCGGCACGGTGCGCCAGGCCGGCTTCAAGTTCGGCCGCTGGCTGGATCTGGCTTTCTATCAATTGGTGCTGGACACGCCGGCGCAGCCGGTCGACGGCTGAGGCCTGCCGCGCGCGGCGGGCGCGCTGCTAACATGCCCGCACCCTCGCGCTGTCTGCACTCAATACCGGCCATGTCTCGCACCACCTTGCTCGCGCTGCTTCTGGCGCCCCTCTTCCTCGCCAACGCCCAGCCGGCGGCGCCCAACCCCACGCTGCTGGGCGCCGGCGTCTGGTCGCGCCCGGCCTATGACGGCGCGGACGCCCAGGCCACGACGCTGATTCCCAACGTCCGCTACTACGGCCCCATCGCCTTTGCGCGCACCACCATGGGCCTGCTCGAAGGCGGCGCGCGCTGGGACGTGGCCGAGGGCCTGGTCGTCGGTGCCCAGGCGGCCTACGAGGGCGGGCGCAAGAGCAGCGAGTCGGCCTGGCTGGCCGCGCGCCAGCTGCCGGACCTGCCGGCCAGCCTGTCCTGGGGTGCGCATGCCGAACTGGAGCGCAACATCGGCCCGGTGCCACTGGACGTGCTGCTGCGCTACCGGCAGGACATGGATGGCGAGCGCGGCGCGCAGCTCGACCTGCGCCTGACCGCGGGTGTCTACAGCGGCGGCGGCCTGAAGGCGGGTGTGTTTGTCCAGGGAACCTGGGCCGATGCGAAGGCCAGCCAGTACTACTATGGCATCACGCCCGCACTGGCGGTCAGCAGCGGCCTGCCGGCCCACGCGCCGGCGGGCGGCCACTTGTTCAGCGCCGCGGGTCTGCTGTGGTCCTACGAGCTGCTGCCGCAGCAGTGGCTGCTGCTCGGCAGCCTGGAGGCACGCCGCCTGGGCGCGGCCGCGCTCGACAGCCCCCTGGTGCAGACGCAGGCCAGCCGCTACGCCAGCCTGAGCCTGGTGCGGCAGTTCTAGCCGGGAACCCGCCCGTGCCGCCGATCCGCGCCGTCGTTGCACTGGCCCTTGCGGCGGCGCTCTTGTCCGGCTGCGCGAGCACCCGGTTCGAGTCTCATGGTCCGGCCTTGCCCAGGCAGCCCCTATGCCAGCCGCCCGGCGAGCAGGTCGCGGCGCTGGTGCTGTGGGGGGCGAAGTGGCGGCCCGACCAGAAGGAGCCGGGGCTGCGTGAGGCGGCGGCGCAGCGTGGCATCGAGGCTTTCTTCGGCACGTCCGGCTGCTACACGGCGAGCCGTGTGCTGCGGACGGTGGACGGGCGCGAGGCGAGGGGCCTCACGCCGGCCGAGCTCGGTGCGCTCGCGGCGCGCCAGACGTCGCCACCGCGCCAGGTGCTGCTCATCACCGTGCGCGAGCTCGGGCCGATCTTGAAGCTGTTCGCCCATCCCGCCCTGCTGGAGGGCGGGACCGAGGTGGTGCTGGACATCCGCGCCTTCGATCCTGCGAGCGGACAGATCACGACCGACTTCAGCGCGCACTGGCAGCATGGCGGCCCCTGGGTCGTCAAGGGTGTGGCGACGCTGGAGCAGGACATGGTCGACGCCTTGCGGCAGGCGCTGCAACCGTCCGTCGCCAGGCCATGAGCCTACACTCGCCGTCAGCCCACCATGCCCATCCCGTCTGAATACCAGCGCGCCTCGCTCGATTTCGAGCGTTTCATGGTCGACGCGCGCGATGCGGCCGGCCTGGCCACCACCAACATGGCCTGGAACATGGTGGTGGGCGTGCTGCACACCTTTCGCCGCCGTCTGTCGGTGCCGGACGCGCTGCGTTTTGCCCAGGTGCTGCCGCCGGTGCTGCGTGCCATCTTTGTGGAAGATTGGGATACCAGTGAACCGCAACTCATGTTTGGCGATCGCGCGGCGATGACGCGCGAGGTGCGGGCGCTGCGCGCCGCACACAACTTTTCACCGGACACGGCCATCTACGACGTGGCGCAGGCACTGCAGCGCCATGTGGATGGGGCCGAGTTCGAGCGCATGCTGGCCACGTTGCCCGCGGGTGCACGCGATTATTGGGCGGTGTAGCGCCTCAGTAGCTGTGGAGCTCTGACGTCGCCATGAGCACGCGGCCACGGTATTTCGTACTATCGAAACCTGAATCGGTTTGTGCTTTGCATCATGAAAAATTCGGACCTTGATCCCGGAGGCGGCTTCCTGAAAGCTGCGGAGACACTACGCGGCCACGCGAAGAGCGCCGAGGATCCTTCCGTGCAAGCGGATTACCTGAAAGCAGCGGAAATCTTTGAGGAGATACACGCGAAATCCCGGCGCGTGTTCGCTGAAGCCGCCGAAACGATAGACAAAAATAGGGCGTTTGCAGAGTCGGTGAGCCGCAAGCGCTTTACTCATCGCACGTGGGAGTTCTGGCTGGTGCTAGGTGTCATTGCACTTCTACTCTGGCTGGCCTGAGTCCAGCCGGCTCTGGCGGGCATGCCAGGGCGGTCAGGGCTGTGAACGTCCTCAGCTGCCGTGCTTCAACAGCCCGCGCGTCTCGATAAAACACACCACCTCGTCCAGGCCCGCCAGCGTCTTGAGGTTGGTCATCACGAAGGGCTTGAGGCCTTGCGGTGTGTGGCGCATGCGGAAGGTGTCGGCTTCCATCACCGCCAGATCCGCGCCCACGTAGGGCGCGAGGTCGGTCTTGTTGATGACGAAGAGGTCGCTCTTGGTGATGCCGGGGCCGTGCCCTGCGCGGGATCTTCTCGCCGGCGGCGACGTCGATGACAGATCGTCAACCCGCTGAGCTCGGGGCTGAAGGTGGCGGCCGTTGTCGCCGCCGCTCTCCACGAACACGATGTCGGCGTCGGGGAAATCGGCCAGCATGCGGTCGATGGCCTCGGTTGATGGAGGCGTCCTCGCGGATGGCGGTGTGCGGGCAGCCGCCGGTCTCCACCCCCATGATGCGTTTTACCGGCGGCGCCGCTCACCGTGAGCAGGCGCTGGTCTTCCTTGGTGTAGATGTCGTTGGTGATGGCCACCAGGTCGTACTTCCCGCGCATGGCCTTGCACAGCATTTCCAGCAGCGTGGTCTTGCCCGAGCCGACCGGGCCGCCGATGCCCACGCGCAGCGGGGGCAGGGGTTTGGTGCGGCGGGGGATCTGGTGCAGGGTGGGGGCGTTCATGGTCGTGACGGGGGTGGTGCTCAGGAGCGGAACAGGCGGGAGTATTGGGTTTCGTGCCGGCTGGCGAGGATGGCCAGCATGGGGCTGAAGGCCTGGCGGTCTTCGTCGTGCAGGGCCAGCGCGTGTTCCACGGCCAGCGGGATCTCGGCAGCCAGGCGCGCCAGGATGCGCTGGCCCGCGGTCTGGCCCAGGGGCACGGACTTCAGCGCGGCCTGCATCAGGTTCTCGGCCCAGCCGAAGGCATAGGCCAGCAGCACCTCGCGTTCGGCGGCGCCGCTGCCGGCGGCGGCCAGCGCGTACAGCACCGGGTAGGTCGGCTCCAGCGTGGCGCAGAAGTCCAGCGTGGCCACGTCCACGCCCGGCAGGTGGCGCAGCCACTCGCGCAGCGAGCGGCCCATCTGCTCGGTCTGCAATCTCAATTCGGCGCTCTCGCGCGTCTGCAGCAGCCAGGCGTTGAGCACGCGCACACGCGCGGGGTCGCCCCGGCGCCAGGCGCGCAGGGTCTGGGCCAGCACCGGCAGGTCGGCGCGTGCCAGCGTGAGATGCAGCTGGTGGCTGAGCCAGTTGCCGGCCTGCGCCTCGTTCGTAACGAGGCCGGCGTTCACCGCCGCCTCCAGCCCTTCGGAATACGAGAAGCCGCCCACCGGCAGCGCCGGCGAGGCCAGCCAGATCAGCTGCAGCAGGCTGGCCGGTGCGAGCGCGGGCGGCGGCGCGAACTCAGTGGGTGTGTCCGTGCGGGTGTTCATGTTGGTGGGCGTGATCGTGGCCGTGTCCGCCATGGCCGTGGCCGCCCTGGGCATAGGCGCCGCCCTCGGGCTCGAAGGCACTCCTGGCCTCGACCACGGTGAGGTGCAGGGCGCGCAGCATGTCGGCCAGCACGTGGTCGGGTTCGATCAGCAGACGCTCGGGCTGCAGCTCGATGGGCACGTGGCGGTTGCCCAGGTGGTAGGCGGCGCGCGTCAGGTCAAACGGCGTGCCGTGCCGGGCGCAGGGCGTGATCAGCAGCACCGCCTGCGGCGCGGCGATCACGCGCACCAGCGAGCCGTCTTCGGCCACCAGCACGTCGCCGCCGCGCACCACGGTGCCGCGCGGCAGGAAGACACCCAGCGCGCGGCCCTGCGAGTCGGTGGCGGCGAAGCGGCTTTTCTGGCGCACGTCCCAGTCCAGCGCCACGGTGGCGGCGCGCCGCAGGAGCGCGGGGGCCAGGCCCTGGCCTTGGGGGAGCAGTTTGGAGACGGTGAGCATGCGGGCTTGCCTGGGAGGAAGATGATTGTTAATATAACGAACGTTATAACGTTGCGAGACTGCCATGACGACACTCAAACTCACCCAGATCGGCAATTCCGTGGGCGTGATCCTGCCCAAGGAGGTGCTGGCGCGGCTGAAGGTGGAGAAGGGCGACACGCTTTTCGTCACGGAGGCGGCCAATGGCGTCACGCTGACCGCTTACAACCCGGAGTTCGAGGCGCAGATGGACGCGGCGCGCCGCATCATGAATAAGCGTCGGGACGTGTTGCGTGAGTTGGCGAAATGACGCGTTCCAGGCAGGGCATATGGATCTGGATCGATCCGGCCGTGCTCGCGGCAGTGCATGACGAGCAGCTTGCAGAACACGGCGGCCCGGCCGGCGTGCGCGATGCGAATGGTCTGGCCTCCGCGCTGGCGCGGCCCGAGAACCTGGCTGCCTATGGGCAGCCGGATGTGGCCGATCTGGCGGCTGCTTATGGCTACGGTCTGGCACGCAACCACCCTTTCATCGACGGCAACAAGCGCACCGCGTTTGTGGCGGTGGAGTTGTTTCTGGCCTTGAACGGCCACGAACTCCTCGCCAGCGACGCAGATTGCGTACTGACGATGCTGGGCGTCGCTGCTGGCGAGATCGACGAAGCGACACTCGCGGACTGGATACGCGCAAACATCTGAGTTCCGTTCCCTTCTATTGACTGTCAGAACAGGAAGTAGCGCTGCGCCATCGGCAGGCTGGTGGCCGGCTCGCAGGTCAGCAGCTGGCCGTCGGCACGCACCTGGTAGGTCTGCGCGTCCACTTCCATCGCCGGCACGTAGTCGTTGTGGATCATGTGGCGCTTGCCGATGCCGCGCACGTGCTTCACGGCCGTCAGCCGCTTGGCCAGGCCGTAGCGCTGGCCCACGTCGGCGGCGATGGCCGCCTGCGAGACGAAGCTCAGCGAGGTCTGCGCGATGGCCTGGCCGTAGGCGCCGAACATGGGCCGGTAGTGCACCGGCTGCGGCGTGGGGATGCTGGCGTTAGGGTCGCCCATGGCGGCCATGGCGATGAAACCGCCCTTGAGAATGAGTGCGGGCTTGACGCCGAAGAAGGCCGGCTTCCAGATCACCAGGTCGGCCCACTTGCCGGGTGCGATGCTGCCCACCTCGTGGCTGATGCCGTGGGCGATGGCCGGGTTGATGGTGTACTTGGCGATGTAGCGCTTGACGCGGAAGTTGTCGTTGCGGCTGCCGTCCCCCTCCAGCCGGCCGCGCTGCGCCTTCATCTTGTGCGCGGTCTGCCAGGTGCGGATGATCACCTCGCCCACCCGGCCCATGGCCTGGCTGTCGCTGCTCATCATGCTGATGGCGCCCAGGTCGTGCAGGATGTCCTCGGCTGCGATGGTCTCCTTGCGGATGCGGCTCTCGGCAAAGGCCAGGTCTTCGGCGATGGCCGGGTCCAGGTGGTGGCAGACCATGAGCATGTCCACGTGCTCGTCCAGCGTGTTCACGGTGTAGGGGCGCGTGGGGTTGGTGGAGGAGGGCAGCACGTAGCCCTCGCCCACCACCTTCAGGATGTCGGGCGCATGGCCGCCGCCCGCGCCCTCGGTGTGGAAGGTGTGGATGGTGCGGCCCTTGAAGGCGGCGATGGTGTCCTCGACGAAACCGCTTTCATTGAGCGTGTCGGTGTGGATGGCCACCTGGGTGTCGGTGGCCTCGGCCACGTTGAGGCAGTTGTCGATGGCCGCGGGCGTGGTGCCCCAGTCCTCGTGCAGCTTCAGGCCGATGGCGCCGGCGCTGATCTGCTCGTGCAGCGCCGCCGGCAGGGCGGCGTTGCCCTTGCCCAGAAAACCCAGGTTCATGGGAAAGGCATCGGCCGCCTGCAGCATGCGCTCGATGTTCCACGGCCCCGGTGTGCAGGTGGTGGCGAAAGTGCCGGTGGCCGGGCCGGTGCCGCCGCCCAGCATGGTGGTCACGCCGCTGCACAGCGCCTCCTCGATCTGCTGCGGCGCGATGAAGTGGATGTGGCTGTCGATGCCGCCGGCCGTGACGATGCTGCCTTCACAGCTGATGATCTCGGTGCCCGGGCCGATGACGATGTCCACGCCCGGCTGCGTGTCGGGGTTGCCGGCCTTGCCTATTGATGCAATGCGCCCGCCCTTCAGGCCGATGTCGGCTTTCACGATGCCCCAGTGGTCGACGATGAGGGCGTTGGTCAGCACCGTGTCCATCGCACCCTCTGCGCGGGTGCGCTGGCTCTGCGCCATGCCGTCACGGATGGTCTTGCCGCCGCCGAACTTCACCTCCTCGCCGTAGCCGCCGGCGCGCAGGGTGTAGTCCTGCTCCACCTCGATGACCAGGTCGGTGTCGGCCAGGCGCACGCGGTCACCTTCGGTGGGGCCGTACATCTCGGCGTAGGCGCGTTTGGTGATGAAGGACATGCTTGTGATCTCTCTTGGGGACCGGTTCAGAGCTTGCCCTGCACCAGGCCGCGAAAACCGTAGACCGTGCGGCTGCCCGCGTAGTCCACCAGCTCCACCGTGCGCTGCTGCCCGGGCTCGAAACGCACCGCCGTGCCGCTGGCGATGTTCAGGCGCATGCCGCGCGCGCCGGCGCGGTCGAAGGCCAGCGCGCCATTGGTCTCGGCGAAGTGGTAGTGCGAGCCGACCTGGATGGGCCGGTCGCCGGTGTTGCGCACCACCAGCGTCAGCGTGCGCCGCTCGGGGTTGAGCGGGTGCGCGCCGTCGTCGATCAGCAGCTCGCCGGGGATGGGGGCGTGGGGCATGCGCGGCGCCTCATTTCCGGACGTGCCAGATCACCATGCCGATCAGCGCGGCGAAGACCACGAAGCCCACCACGTCCGCGACGTGCCAGTGCGCGCCGAGCAGGCCATGACCGTCGTGTGCGAGGGCGGCGCTGGTCAGGAAGGGGGAGAGCATGAAGGAGGCGATGGGTTTGCGCATGATGGTTCCTTTCAACCTTTCATATTGGGCAGGCGTTCAGACGATGGGCTGGTGCACGGTGACGAGCTTGGTGCCGTCGGGGAAGGTGGCTTCGACCTGGATGTCGGGAATCATCTCGGCCACGCCCGCCATTACGTCCTTGCGCGCCAGCAGGGTGCGGCCCTCGCTCATCAGCTGGGCCACGCTCTTGCCGTCGCGCGCGCCTTCCATCACCGCGGCACTCAGATAGGCCACGGCTTCAGGGTAGTTGAGCTGCAGCCCGCGCGCCATACGCCGTTCGGCTAACAGGGCGGCGGTGAAGATCAGCAGCTTGTCTTTTTCGCGGGGAGTCAGTTCCATATCGCTTCGCTTCCAAATCAGCCCGCGCGGCCGCAAAGGCCGGCCGAACACGGGGAGTGAGTTCCATATCGCTACGCTTCCAAATCAGCCCGTGCGGCCGCCAAGGCTGGCCGAACGCGGGGAGTCAGTTCCATATCGCTACGCTTCCAAATCAGACCGTGCGGCCGCAAGGGCCGGCCGAACGCGGGGAGTCAGTTCCATGGTCGTTCGTGCCTCTCTGCACCCAACCATGCAAGGGCCGTGCCGCATCGCCATGGTGCCGGCGGCCGGGGCGGCGCGGGCTGCGTGCCTGAAGCTGGTGCGTGGCGGGGCGGGTATGCACCAGGCTGGCGCGGCGGACGCCTGCGTGCATGGCGATGTGCTGGCTGTCGCCTGTGTCGCCCGGGTCGCAAACAGGCCGGTCTGCTGCAGGACGGCTGGTTTCATGCGGATTCCGGGTGAGCTGTGCATGTCAAATATATTTGACATACGCGGCGGACCGTTCTAGAGTGTTGCCATGTCCACCCTGGCCGAACTCAGCAGCGTCGTCAGGACCCGTCGCGCCGACATGGGTCTGACGCAGGCTGCGCTGGCGCGGCTCAGCGGCCTGTCGCGCGCCACGGTCAACCAGCTGGAGGCGGCCAGCCTTCAGGACCTGAGCCTGGTGCGGGTGAGCCGTCTGCTGGGGGTTCTGGGCCTGTCCGTCACGGTGGCGCCGCAGCGGCCCACGGCGGGCAAGACACCCGCGCTGGAGCTGGCGGCGCGCAGCGCCAGCGTGAGCTATCGCAAGCCATTGACGGCCGGCGTCCTGCGCGCGGCCCTGCTGCAAGGGCAGGTGCCGGCCGCCTTCCAGCCGCATGTGGCCACCTTGCTGGATGAAGCCAGCTCGGCCCTGCTGGCCGCCGTGGTGGAACAACTGCATGAGCAAGAGGGTGTGCCGCGTGCTCAGGTCTGGGCGCGGATGCGTGAGTTGGCGCGCGGCTTCAAGAGTGCGCGGGGTTTGTGGGCATGAGCCCGCGCACGGTGAACAAACACCTGGAGCACATCTTAGAGAAGCTGGGCGTAGAGATGCGCACGGCGGCGGCGAGCAGCTTGTGGCAGGAGGGCCGAAATTCGGCCGTGGCCGAGAGCGCGGTGACTTTCGCCGGTCCCTTATTGCCCTCGCGATTCGAACAAACGGCGGCGAGTCCCTGAAGTGCAAGGACTTGCTGCGCAGCACAGGGGCCTTGTTCATGGTTTCGCCGTCTGGGCGGAGCGGGGGAAGGCTGTTATAAATCAGGCACTGACAACGCAGCACGGCAGGCTCGCGTGGCCTTGTTCATATGACAGTCTCGCTGTCTATATCAAGTTAAGCAGCACCGCAGGGTCGGCATCGTGGCGATTGAAGTGCTGTGCGATAGTCTGCCGGTACACAGTTTCTTAAGAAACATGCAGGAAGCATCATGGGCCAAGTCGTTCAGTTCCCGACTGTCGAAGAGATGGAATGGAAGTTCTGGGAGAAGACACTCCGCGACACGAACAAGAGTGGCGACTTCAGCGGCGATGTGCTGGAGCAAGCGCTGCCGAAGATCAAGGCACATTGGAAGGAGACCTTTGAATCGCTCACGCTTGACGTTGAGCCTGTCAGTGTGCCCGGAACCGTCTCCGAAGATCAGGCCTTAGCCATCAGACGCATTGGCGAAGTCTCCGCGGACGCAGTTATGAAACGCTTGCGAACTGAACGAACACGAAGTCTATTGCGTCTTGCAGTGCTGGAGCTTCGGGCAAGCTTCAGTCGTGTACATCAGGTTCCTTGTCCCGAATAGCGGCGAGAAGTGCGGCCCAACCCATCAATCGAGAGCGGATTGCCTACGCCCCCCGCTCATCTCCAACGTTGGACGTCAGAGGACTGGTTATGAACGTCCGCATTTTTATCTTCCTCTTCCTGCTGCTGGTTGTTCGTGCTGTCTCTGCCACAGAAGCATCGACGGAAGAATACGCAATGACGTTCCGTTACTGTCGCGACATCGATAGCTATCAAGTCACACCACCAGAATTGGGGAAGCAGGAGTCACAACAGGAGTCAGCAAATAATGATTTTTCGCCGCTGCCGGATGCGTTATTGCGACTCTTGAAGATCAAAGGAAATGTCCTCTCGCCGACGACGATCAAACAGATGGGCTTGGCGATCGCAGTATTGAGGCCGCCAGCACACGGGAGAGTGAGGTTCGTTGATCCACCAGACCAGCAACACAAGACTCACATGCCTGATGGGAAAACCGTTCCCCTTCCAATCGGCACGACGTCGCACCATTACACCTTCATGCCCGACTTGGGCTATCTGGGTAGAGATTACGTCGCTTATGAGGTTTTGGCTTATGGGAAACGGTACAAAGTAGTCGTCAACTTTTTGGTAGTTCCTGTTGTCAACGAGAATGAGCCGGCAACATGCATGTCCGAAAAGTTCAACAACTGACGTCTACCCCTTCGGTCAACCGGAACTTGTGAATAAAGGCGCCCAAGTCTAGTCATCTTGCATGTTGGGCGTCATAAAGGCCGCACCTGTGCAGGGATACCTGGTGAGAACCCGAGCCGCTGTCGAAAATCCTCATCGTCGTTCGTCGTAGATCAGTTGGATCTGTGTAACTCATCGGAGCAGGAATCATGACCACTTACACCGGAAGTTGCCATTGCGGAGGCATCACCTTCGAGGTTGAAGGCGAGATCGACAGCGGCCTGGCCTGCAACTGTTCCATCTGTACACGCAAGGGCTCGCTCTTATGGTTCGTCCCCCGGGCGAAGCTCAGGCTCAAGACCCCGGAGTCCGCAGCGAGCACCTACACCTTCAACAAGCACATGATCAAGCACCGCTTCTGCCCGACCTGCGGGATACACCCGTATGGCGAGGGCACCGATCCCAAGGGCCGTGCGATGGCGGCCGTCAATCTGCGCTGCATCGAGGGGCTCGACCTGGAAGCGATCCCCGTGCACCACTTCGACGGCAAATCCATGTGAGTCCAGGCCCCCGGTCTCACCGTGCCCTTCTGGCGGTTCGGGGTAAATCCCTGGTCCGAGCAGGTCGAAAACTGGCGTGCCCGATCGTCGTGGAGTAGGGTCGGGGCCGATGCCGCTCCGATCCGCCTGCCGATCCACCCCAACAGTTCAGGAGTCCTGCCATGTCCGACCGTACCGTCCGCCTCCATCGCGTCCTGCGTTGCCCGCCCGAGAAGCTCTACCGCGCCTTTCTGCAGGCCGATGCCCTGGCCAAGTGGCTGCCGCCGCACGGCTTTACCTGCAAGGTCCAGCAGTTCGACGCCCGCGTCGGCGGGACCTTTCGCATGTCCTTTCACAACTTCGGCACCGGCAACGGCCATTCCTTCGGGGGTGAGTATCGGGAGCTGGTGCCGAACACGCTGATCCGCTACACCGACAGGTTCGACGATCCGAATCTGCCGGGTGTGATGGAAGTGACAGTGTCACTCAAGCCCGTGGTCTGCGGCACCGAGCTGAGCATCAGCCAGGCCGGCATCCCCGAGGTCATCCCGCTGGAGATGTGTTACCTCGGCTGGCAGGAGTCCCTGCTGCAGCTGGCGGCGCTGGTAGAGCCGGATATTCCGGGTTGAGCCCGCGCACGGTTGCCTTGGAGCCGCAGGCCGGCGGGAGACTGCTATAAAGCAGGCACTCACAGGACAGAACGGGAGGATGGCTTGATGTACTTGAACTTTGTTCATAAGACAGGTTTGCTGTCTATATCAAGTTGGGCCTCACGATGAACAACACTCAGTGGAGAGAGTTCTTTGTCACTTGCTCAAAGATCCTTGGGGCAGGTGAGGCAGAAATCAACTCCAGTCCCAATTGGTGCTCATGGACAACATTCAGTCGCCTTGCCGAGGATGCGGGCTATTGGCAACGTGGATTGCCTCATGTGGATGAGCTTTGGGAAGAGGGAACAACCGACGGCGGAACGTGGGGGCAGCCGTTTCGTTTCTCTGATATCGCGCATCTGATCATTCCAAAGACGTTTACCAGAGAGCTTTTCGTTGGCGAAGGGGCGCAAAGAACGTTCCGGCGTGTCCGGGTTCGTCAAGACATTGAGGACTTGTCCAGAGAACTCAAGATGCAAGGAGTGCCACACACTCTTTCAACCATAGCGTTGGAGGTGAGGGGATCATGAGGCCCAACATGTCAGTCAGGCGCCGATCGCCTTCGGCGTCGGCTTACTTCGGACGTTGAGGCGTCTAAGCGGAGGTAAACGATGACACGAGTTCGCGTTGAAAGCTTCACCATCTCGCTCGACGGTTACGGGGCGGGGCCGAATCAGGACCTCAACAATCCGCTTGGCGTCGGCGGGGGGGAGCTGCACCAGTGGCTACTCCCGACGCGCACCTTGCAGCGGACCCTGTTCGGCAAGGACGGCGGTACGACCGGGGTCGACGATGATTTCGCCGCCCGTGGCTTTCAGAATGTCGGCGCCTGGATACTTGGGCGGAACATGTTCGGGCCCATACGTGGGGACTGGCCGGACGCCAGCTGGAAAGGCTGGTGGGGAGACAACCCGCCCTATCACGTTCCAACGTTCATCCTGACGCATCACGCGCGCGAGCCCATCCAGATGGAAGGCGGCACGACCTTCCACTTCGTCACGGGCGGTATCCACGAGGCGCTGGACCGGGCGCGCGAGGCCGCCAAGGGTAAGGACGTGCGGATCGGCGGCGGGGCGGACACCATCCGGCAGTATCTGCGCGAGGGTCTCATTGATGAACTGCACGTCGCCATCTCGCCGGTCCTGCTCGGCCGGGGCGCGCCGCTGTTCCAAGGGTTGGACTTGCGGGCTCTGGGATACGAATGCGTTGAATTCGCAGCGTCGGAGAAGGCCACGCATGTCGTCCTGCGGCGCCCAGGGCGCACGGACTGACCACTCGTTGAAGGCCGACGGCCCGGTCGGGCCGCGGCCCTAGAACTCCCGCCTCCGCGGGCATGGCACGCTTTCTGCACTGTCCCCGGGCATGGACGCCCCGGCCAGCCTGACGCCTGCCTCCCCGCCCGCCGCGCCGGCGGCGGTGCAGTCCATCGTCAAGGTCCGGCGTGACTACAACAGCTGGGTGGCGCGCGAGACCATGGAGGACTACGCGCTGCGCTACACACCGCAGCGCTTCCGCAAGTGGAGCGAATGGCGGGTGGCCAACACCGCCTTCGGCGCCGCCTCCTTCCTGATCCTGGAGGCGGTGGGCGCCACGCTGCTGGTGCAGTACGGCTGGGCCAATGCCTTCTGGGCCATCCTGGCCACCGGGCTCATCATCTTTCTGGCGGGCTGGCCCATCAGCGTCTACGCGGCGCGCTACGGCGTGGACATGGACCTGCTCACACGCGGCGCGGGTTTCGGCTACATCGGCTCCACCCTCACCTCGCTGATCTACGCCAGCTTCACCTTCATCTTCTTCGCGCTGGAGGCGGCGGTGATGGCCTATGCGCTGGAGCTGGCGCTGGACATTCCGCCGCGCTGGGGTTACCTGGTATGCGCGCTGGTGGTCATCCCCCTGGTCACGCACGGGGTCTCGGCCATCAGCCGGCTGCAGGTCTGGACCCAGCCGCTGTGGCTGCTGATGCTGGTCGTGCCCTTCGCCTATGTGCTGGCGCTGGACCCTGACGCGTTCTCGGGCATCGTGCACTACAAGGGGGAGAAAGGCCGCACGTCGGACTTCGCGCTGCCCCTGTTTGGTGCCGCGCTGACGGTGGGCATTGCGCTGATCACCCAGATGGGCGAGCAGGCCGACTACCTGCGTTTCATGCCGGCGCGCACGCCGGCAACGCGCGTGCGCTGGTGGCTGGGTGTGCTGGCCGGCGGGCCGGGCTGGGTGCTGCTGGGTGTGGTCAAGATGCTGGGCGGCGCGCTGCTGGCCTATCTGGCCATCACCCATGCGGTGCCGCCCGAGCGCGCGGTGGACCCGAACCAGATGTACCTGGCCGCCTACGAATACGTGTTCCCGCACTACGGCTGGGCGGTGGCGGCCACGGCGCTGTTCGTGGTGATCTCGCAGCTCAAGATTAACGTCACCAATGCCTACGCCGGCTCGCTGGCCTGGAGCAACTTCTTCTCGCGCCTCACGCACAGCCATCCGGGGCGCGTGGTCTGGGTGGTGTTCAACACGCTGATCGCCTTCATGCTGATGGAGATGAACGTCTTCCAGGCCCTGGGCGACGTGCTGGGCCTGTACAGCAACATCGCCATCGCCTGGATGATGGCCGTGGTGGCCGACCTGGTCATCAACAAGCCGCTGGGCCTGTCGCCGCCGGGCATCGAGTTCAAGCGCGCTCACCTCTACGACATCAACCCCGTGGGCGTGGGCGCCATGGCGCTGGCGTCCGTGCTCTCCGTCACCGCGCACCTGGGGCTGTTCGGCCCGCTGGCGCAGGCCTTCTCGGCCCTGATCGCGCTGGGCACGGCCTTCGTGGCCGCGCCGCTGCTGGCCTGGGCCACACGCGGGCGTTATTACATCGCCCGCCAGGATGTCGCCACCCACGCGCGCCACGCCCTGCGCCGCTGTGTCATCTGCGAGCGCGAGTACGAAGGCCCCGACATGGCGCACTGTCCGGCCTACCAGGGCCCGATCTGCTCACTCTGCTGCACGCTGGACGCGCGCTGCGGCGACCTGTGCAAACCCCAGGCCAGCCTGTCGGCGCAGTGGGCGGCCACGCTGCAGCGCCTGCTGCCGCGCCGGCTCTGGCCCTATCTGGACACGGGCCTGGCGCACTTTCTGTTGCTGATGGTGGTCATCGTGCCGCTGCTGGCCGGTGTGTTCGGCCTGCTCTACCAGCAGGAGTTCAAGGCGCTGCTGGCGCTGGAGGGCTGGGTGCCCACGGCCGCCGAGCAGGCCCTGCGCTCGGGTTTTTTCAAGGCCTATATGGCCCTGCTGCTGCTCTCGGGCATGGTGGCCTGGTGGGTGGTGCTGGCGCACAAGAGCCGCCAGGTGGCGCAGGAAGAGTCGAATCGCCAGACCCATCTGCTGATGCGCGAGATCGAGTCGCACCAGCAGACCGACGCCGCCCTGCAGCAAGCCCGCCGCGCCGCCGAGGCCGCGCAGCACCAGGCCGAGCAGGCCAACCAGGCCAAGAGCCGCTACATCAGCGCCATCAGCCACGAGCTGCGCACCCCGCTCAACAGCATCCTGGGTTATGCGCAGCTCATGGGCGAAGACCCGCAGGTGCCCCGGCACCGCAAACACGCGGTGCAGGTGATCCGCCGCGGCGGCGAACACCTGCTGACGCTGATCGAGGGCACGCTGGACCTGGCGCGCATCGAGGCCGGCAAGCTCACGCTGGCGCTCAAGCCCACCGCCTTTGCCGAGCTGGTGCACGAGCTGGCCGCCATGTTCGAGCCGCAGGCCGCGGCCAAGGGCCTGGTCTTCCGCTTCGAGGCCCAGGGCAAGCTGCCGCCGCAGGTGCGCGCCGACGAAAAGCGCCTGCGCCAGATCCTCATCAACCTGCTGGGCAATGCCATCAAGTTCACCAGCAAGGGCGAGGTGACATTCAGCGTGCGCTACGCGCGCGAGATGGCCCACATCGACATCCGCGACACCGGCCCGGGCATGACGCCGCAGGACGTGGACCGCCTGTTCGAGCCCTTCACGCGCACCGCCTCGGCCCAGGGCACCCCCGGCGCCGGCCTGGGCCTGACCATCGCCAAGATGCTGACCGACCTGATGGGCGGCGAGCTCACCGTGCAAAGCACGCCGGGCCTGGGCTCGGTGTTCCACATCAAGCTCTTCCTGCCCGAGGTGCATGTCGCGCCCGCCGCGCGCCGCGGCGCACCGGCTCCGCGCCCGCCGCGCCGCGGCTACGCCGGCGCGCGCCGCCACGTGCTGGTGGTGGACAACGAGGAGGCGGACCGCGAGATGCTGACCCAGCTGCTGGTGCCGTTGGGTTTTGTGCTGCGCACCGCCGCCAGCGGCCACGACGCGCTGGACCTGCTGGCCGCCGGTTACCGGCCCGACGTGATCTTCATGGACCTGGCCATGCCCGGCATCGACGGCTGGGAAACCATCCGCCGGCTGCGCCGCCTGAGCGGCATGGCCCAGGTGCGGGTGGCCGTGGTCTCGGCCAACGCCTTCGACAAGGGGCTGGAGAACGATGTGGGCATCACGCCGACCGACCTCATCACCAAACCCATCCGCCACAGCGAGCTGCTGGACTGGCTGGAGCAGCGCCTGCAGCTGCAGTGGACCGCAGTGCCGCCGGTGACCGTGCCCGCACCGGTGGCCGCGCCCGCGCCGCAGCGCCCGCACGGCGAGCGCCTGGCCGAGCTGCGCGAGCGCGTGGCGCTGGGTTACTTCCGCGGCATCGTGCAGCTGCTCGACGAGATCGAGGCCCAGAGCCCGCACACCCACGCCTGGGCCGAGCAGGTGCGCGCGCTGGCGCGCGAGTACCGCTTCGACGCCATCCTGCCCCTGCTCGAACCGCTGGAGCCCACCCCATGAACGAACGCCTGGCCCAGGCCCTCAACCGCGCGCACAGCGACGTGGTGCTCATCGTCGACGACGTGCCTGACAACGTCTCGCTGCTGCACGACGCGCTGGACGAATCCGGCTACACCGTGCTGGTGGCGCTGGACGGCGCCTCCGCCCTGCAGCGCGCCGCCCAGGCGCGCCCCGACATCGTGCTGCTCGACGCCATGATGCCCGGCATGGACGGCTTCGAGGTGGCGCGCCGCCTGAAGGCCGAGGCGACCACCGCCCACATCCCCATCATCTTCATGACCGGCCTGACCGAGACCGAACACCTGGTGGCCGCGCTGGAGGCCGGCGGCACCGACTACGTGACCAAACCCATAAGACCGAAGGAAGTGATGGCGCGCATGCACGTGCACCTGCAGGGCGCGCGCGAGCGCCGCCAGGCCCGCAACGCGCTCGATGCCTTCGGTTACGCCAGCATCACTGTGCGCGCCAGTGATGGCCGCCTGATGTGGCAGACCCCGCTGGCGCGCGAGCTGCTGCAGCGTTACTACGGCCACAGCGGCCCGTATGCGCCCGGCCCGGTGCTGAGCTGGCTGCGCCACGGCGTGGCGCACGTGGCCGAGGCGCTGGCGCGCCGGGAGCCGCTGGCCGAGGCCCCGCGCTTCCACATCGAACAGGGCCCCCGGCGCCTCACCTTTCGCCTGCAGCAGCACAACGGCGACGGCGCCGGCGGCGACTGGCTGGTCATCATGCAGGAGGCCTCCGACGAAGCCGTCATCACCGCCCTCACGCTGAGCTTCAAGCTCACCGCGCGCGAGGCCGAGGTGCTGTACTGGGTCATCAAGGGCAAGATCAACCGCGACATCGGCGACATCCTGGGCAGCAGTCCCATGACGGTGAAAAAACAGCTGGAGCGCGTCTACGCCAAGCTCGGTGTGGAAACGCGCACCGCGGCCGCGGCCATGGCGCTGGGGCGCATACGGCAGCTGCAGCCGCAGTTCGAAGGTTAAGCGGCGCGCGGCCCCGCGGGCCGTTACACGGCGCTGGCGGAGAGCTGCTATAAAGTCGTCCTTCACACCAGATAGGGGACACCGGGGCGATGCGAGGTTCGGCCTTGCATAGGCCCTGCATCGACATGACACCGCAACAATTCGTTGGCGTCGCGCTGCGCCTGCTGGCCTTGTGGCTGGCCTTGAGCGCCGTGCGCTATTTTTTCGCGATTCCCGCGGCTCTCGCGCAGTACGACATGGCCGAGCGCACCGTGTATTCCTACTCGACAGGCATTGCGTACCTCGTTGTGGCTCTGCCGCTCTGGTTCTTTCCGATGTGGCTGGCGGGCAAGCTGCTGCCGAAAACCCGCTTCGAGCATCGTCTGAACCTCCAGCCCCTGGAGGCCATCCGGGTAGGCTGTGCGCTCATCGGCTTGTGGGTATTCGCCAGTGCCGTGCCCAATCTGGCCTGGTTCTACTTTCGGGCCGTGATGTTCAACCCGGTCACTTCGGCGTTTAACGCGCTGGATGCCAATGCCAAGCTGGACATTGCCGTCGCCCTTTTCGAGGTGTGCGTCTCTCTGGTCCTGATCTTCAGGGCGGGGCCGTTCGCGTCGATGGTCGAGGGGGCCGCATTCCGATCAGTCCATCGTGACGAAAGCTGCTGATGGCCTGCGGGCCGGACGGAACGCGCATCGGCCTGGTTGCCCATGACAACCCAGTACTACACCGCCACCAGCCTGGACGGCTACATCGCCACCGAGGACAACTCCCTGGAGTGGCTGTTCCCGCTCGGCAACGTGAACGACACGAGTTATCCGGCCTTCATCGCGGAAGTCGGCGCCCTGGCCATGGGTTCGTCCACCTACGAGTGGATGCTGCGCCATGCGCAGACCGTCACGGCCGAGACCGGCTCGGCCTGGCCCTATACGCAGCCGACCTGGATCTTCTCCAGTCGAAAATTGCCGGCCATCCCCGGCGCCAAGCTGCATTTCGTCCAGGGTGATGTGCGCCCTGTGCACGCCGCCATGCAAGGCGCGGCGGGTGGCAAGAACCTGTGGGTGGTGGGCGGGGGCGATCTGGCGGGGCAGTTCTATGACGCGGGGCTGCTGGACGAGGTGATCGTCCAGATCGGCTCGGTCACGTTGGGTAAGGGCAAGCCGCTGTTCCCGCGCCGGCTCACCAGCCCGCCCTTGCGGCTGGACTCCGTGCGCCAGGTCGGCACCGGTTTTGCCGAGCTGCGTTACACGGTGCCCCGGCCGGCAGCCTGAACGGTGGCGGCGCCGCCGGCACCACGCCGCGCTCTCAGACGCCGGCGATCACCGCCTCGATCTCGGCAAACGTGCGTGCCACCTCATGGGTCTGGATCATCTGCACGCCCAGCTGGCGCGCGATCTGCGAGGCCGAGAAGATACCCAGCAGGTACTGCGTGCCATCCGTGCCCTGGCCCACGACGATGGCGTGGGCGCGGCCGTCGGCCTTGAGGGTGGCGACGATGTCGCCCACGGTGGCCTTCTTCACGTCTTCCAGCGCCAGGGCCTCCACCTTGTCCACCGGCGCCATCACGTCGGCCACGCGCAGCTCGCCGCGGCTGCACTGGCGCTGCTGCGCCACCAGCACCGGCTTCTCACCCAGGATGTCCGTGGTGGTGACCACGCCGGCGATGCGCTGGTGGTCCGCCACGACGATGAGCAGCCGCACGCCGCGCACCAGCATGGAGTGATTGGCCTCGTCCAGCGTCGCCTCGGCGTGGATGGTGGCCGAGGGGACCTGCGAGAGATCCGTCATCACCAGCGTGGCCGCGGAGTCCGCCGTCACCGCGGGCGGGTTGAACGCCTCGAAGAGGTAACAGCCCGAGGTGGCGATGGATTGCTTGGCCAAGGGACGGTGTTCAAGAACTTCATTCATGGTGTCACCCTCAAAAATGGACGCGCTGCAGGCGGCAGGGAACGCTGTCTCGTCTAGCAAATTCGGTGCCACGCGTTCGCCACCGGATCACGACGAAGTCACTACGGCAAGACGACTTCAGGCTAGTCCCCGGCCCGGGCGGCGTCGTCCGTAGAAATACGGACCCCGGCGCGGTCCGGTGCGCCGCCGCGGTGGCAGCGCCGCCCTTGGGCAGGCACAATGGTTCCGTATGCACCACCTGCCGCCCTTCATCTCCCCGCAAGCTTACGACGATGCCGCCGCGGCGCTGGCCCAGGTGCGTCTGATCTATGACGCCGGCATCGCCCACCTGCGCGCGGGCATGCAGCGTTTCGTGGCCGGCGACGACAGCGCCGGGCCGGTGCGCGCCTTCTACCCGCTGGTGCGCATCCGCACCGAAACCGTGCTGCGCCGGCCGGCGGGTGCGCGCGAGCGCCTGAGCTACGGCTTCGTCGCCGGGCCCGGCGTCTACGAGACCACGCTCACGCGCCCCGATCTGTTCGGCAACTACTACCTGGAGCAGTTCCGCCTGCTGCTGCTCAACCACGGCGTGACGCTGGAGGTGGGCACCAGCCGCCAGCCCATCCCCGTGCACTTCTCCTTTGCCGAGCACGAGCACATCGAAGGCAGCCTCAGCGCCGAACGGCGCCAGCTGATGCGCGACTGGTTCGACCTGCCCGACCTGGGCGCCATGGACGACGGCATCGCCAACGGCACCCACCAGACGCAGCCGGGGCAGCCCTTGCCGCTCTCGCTGTTCACCGCGCCGCGCATGGACTATTCGCTGCATCGCCTGCGCCACTACACGGGCACGGTGCCCGAGCACTTCCAGAACTTCGTGCTCTTCACCAACTACCAGTTCTACATCGACGAGTTCATCCGCCTGGGCCACGAGCTCATGCAGGATGGCAGTGGCGACTATGCGGCCTTCGTCGAACCCGGCAACGTGGTGACACGCCGGGTGGGCGAGGCGGCGCAGGCCAGGGACGCCCTGGGCAAGGCGCCGCCCCGGCTGCCGCAGATGCCCGCCTATCACCTGGTGCGCCCCGACGGCAACGGCATCACCATGGTCAACATCGGTGTGGGGCCGGCCAACGCCAAGAACATCACCGACCACGTCGCCGTGCTGCGCCCGCACGCCTGGCTGATGCTGGGTCATTGCGCCGGCCTGCGCAACGGCCAGCAGCTGGGCGACTACGTGCTGGCCCACGCCTATGTGCGCGAGGACCATGTGCTCGACGAGGAGCTGCCGCTGTGGGTGCCCATCCCCGCGCTGGCCGAGGTGCAGCTCGCGCTGGAGCAGGCCGTGGCCGACGTGACGCAGATGCGTGGCACTGAGCTCAAGCGCATCATGCGCACGGGCACGGTCGCCACCACCGACAACCGCAACTGGGAGCTGCTGCCCGACGACCAGCCGCAGCGCCGCTTCAGCCAGAGCCGGGCCGTGGCCCTGGACATGGAAAGCGCCACCATCGCCGCCAACGGCTTCCGTTTCCGCGTGCCTTACGGCACCCTGCTGTGTGTGAGCGACAAGCCGCTGCACGGCGAGATCAAGCTGCCCGGCATGGCCGACCAGTTCTACCGCGAGCGGGTGGACCAGCACCTGCGCATCGGCATCCGCGCGCTGGAGCTGCTGCGCGAGGGCGGCATCAACCAGCTGCACAGCCGCAAGCTGCGCAGCTTTGCGGAAGTGGCGTTCCAGTAGCCTGAGCGCTTGCGGCGCTGGCCGGCCCCGGCGGCCACGTAGCACTTGGTCACAGTGCTGTGGCGTGGCAACCCTATACTGGGTGCGGCCCGCCACGGTGGTTTGCGCGGGCAGGAGTGCATGGCATGGAGAAGGCATCGACGACGGCCCCGCCCGGCCCTACGCTGCAGGCACGCCTGCGGCAGCTGCTGGGCGGTGGTGGCGGCCGCGGCCGGCTCAACCTGGCGCTGCAGGGCGGCGGCGCGCACGGCGCCTTCACCTGGGGCGTGCTCGACGCGCTGCTGCAGGACGAGGGCCTGGACTTCGAGGGCTTCAGCGGCAGCAGCGCCGGCGCCATGAACGCCGTGGTGCTGGCCGACGGCTGGCTCAAGGGCGGGCGCGCCGGCGCGCGCGAAGGGCTGCGCCGTTTCTGGACCGAGCTGGGCCAGCACATGCCCTGGGGCCTGATGACACGCCGCCGCGGCGACAGCATCGGCCTGGCGCCGGCCGGCCAGCTGCTGGCCAGCTGGGCGGGCCAGTTCTCGCCGGCACAGCTCAACCCCTTCGACCTCAACCCCCTGCGCGACCAGCTGGCCGCGCAGATCGACTTCGAACAGCTGCGCGCGCATTGCCCCTTCAAGCTCTTCGTCGGCACCACCCAGGTCAACACCGGCAAGCTGCGCGTGTTTCGCGAGCACGAGCTCAGCGTGGAGGTATTGCTGGCCTCGGCCTGCCTGCCCAAGATCCACCGCACCGTGCTGATCGAGGGCGAGCCCTACTGGGACGGCGGCTACAGCGCCAACCCGGCCATCTTTCCGCTGTTTTACGACTGCGTGTCGCGCGACGTGCTGCTGGTGCTGCTCAGCCCCTTGCGGCGCGAGCGCACACCGCAGACCGTGACCGAGATCGAGACCCGCATCGCCGAGCTGGGTTTCACCGCCACCTTCATGCGCGAGATGCGCATGTTCGCCCAGGCCACCGAATTCGCCACGCCCGCGCTGGGCGGGCGCCTGGAGCGGCGCCTGCACGAGATGCGCTTTCACATGGTCGACACCAGCGAGGTCGAGAGCCTCTCGCGCAGCGACAGCAAGCTCATCGCGCACCAGCCCTTTCTGCAGCGCCTGCACGAGCAGGGCCTGGAGCACGGTCTGGCCTGGCTGCGTGAGGGCGCGCCGTCGCTGGGCCGGCGCTCGACCATCGACGTCAAGGGTTTGTTCGGCTGAAGCGGCGTCTTTGCATCGCCCGCGTCGAATCGCGCGCCCTGGATGTGTCGGTTTTTTGACGGTCGCCTAAAACCGCAGCAGCGTGTGCGGTTGTCATCACTCTGCCCTGTTCGCTCTTCACACTGGCCTGCGTGACATACGCCAACCGTGGCGCGATGACGCAGTTCGAGACAGGGAGTGGATGTGATGTACGTGCAGACGATCGATCAAGAGAGCCTGGCCATCGATCCCGGGCGGATTCGTGAAGTCATCGCCGTGACGCGGTGCTGGTGGGGCATCGGTGAGGGGCGACGGCTGCGGCCGCTGGGCGCGTTGGCGCCCGACGAAGTGCTGCAGGCGCTGCAGGCCGGCGAGCGGGTGCAGTGGCAGGGCTGGTCGATCAGGACCACCGCGCCGCGGCGCATCGGCCTGCCCCTGGGCGAGTCGGCCTGGGCGGCGGGCATCCTGGCCGTGTCGGCCCACGGCCTGGCCAGCGAACTGCACGTCAGCGCCGAGGGTGTGCAGCGCATCTGCCTGCGCATTGCGCAGATGGACGGCCGCAAGGCCCGCGCCAGCCGGGCCGAGCTGCAAGACCGCGCCTGGCCGCAATGGGAGCTGGAGGACCATTAGCCGCCGCAATTAGCGGGCCGGCCGCTCAGCCCGTGAAGGCCGCGGTGTCACCCGGGCGGCGCAGCATCTGGTTGACCTCGTCCAGGTGCATCTCTTCGGCGACGATCATCTCGCGGGCGTACTCCTCCAGCAGCACCGAAACGCCTTCGGTGATCTTCAGCAGATCGTAGTAGGCGGCCAGTGCGTTCTTCTCGTGCGCCAGGCTCTCGCGCAGGATGTCGCCGATGTCGTGCTGTTCCGTCTCCAGCAGCGTGACCAGCTCGCCGGCCTTGTCATCCCGGGCCACGGGCCGATGACCCCGTGCCGACCGCCACGCCGCGCAGGAATTCCGCAAGCCCGCGGTTGGCCTCCAGCGTGGCGGCCAGGGTGCTGGCCTGCATGAGGTCGCGGGTTGCTCCCAGGGTGGTCTGCAGCTCCATCGCCTGCTGGTGCCAGCGCTGCGCGCGCTGCTTGGGCAGGAACGGGCGCAGCGCCTCGATGGCATAACGCAGCCGTTTGGCGAGGATGCGCACCCGGTGCTGCTGCGCGGGGCCGGGCGAGCGCTTCAGCGCGCGCTTGAGCTGCCGGCGCAGGCGGTCCAGGCGCTGTCGGGCCCAGCGGGGCAGCGCCTCCTGCGGCCCGGTGTCCGTGCTGCCCGTCGCCTGCGGGTCCGTCAGGTTCTCGATCCATTGTGTGGTGGCGAGCAGGCATGCGCCCACGGCCGGGGTCTGGAGTGCAAAGCGCACCGCCTTGCGCTGCAGCGTGGTCGCCTGCAGCATGGACGCCGCCAGGGTCTGCCATTCCTCGGTGCGCTGCAGGTCGCCGCCTGCATAGGCCGCGGCCAGCGGCGGCAGCGTCTCGGTGCGGGCGACATCCAGGTCGCGCAGTTCGCCCAGAAAGCTCAACAGCGGTTGCAGCGGCAGCCACGACGGCGGCGGCGCATCGGCGGGCAGGGCCGCCCTGAACAGCCGCCAGGCACTGCGAAAACGCCGCCAGCCGACCCGCGCCTGGTGCACCACCTCCGCTTCGTCCGAGCCGCGCAGGGCCGACAGATTGGCCGTGAACTGGCTGAAGGTCTCGCGCAGCACACGCTGGGCCGCCTCCACCACCGACAGCTTGGTCTCCAGCACCGGTGGCCTGGCCCGCAGCGGCGCCTCGGCTACCCCCAGGGCCAGGGCATAACCGCGTTCGGCCTTGCTCTGGCTTGCCGGCAAGACCGCGATGTCGCGGGCAATGAGCTGCGCCACGTCGAACAGGGCCTGGGGTGAGCCGGCCAGCAGTTCGAGCTCCAGCTCGCAGATGGGGCTGCGTCGGTCACCGGCCTCGATGTGGCCGATGTCCAGCGCCACCTCGACCACGCTGCCGTTGCGCCGGCGCACGGTCCAGCGCGTGCGCTGGAAGCTGGTCACGAAACACGGCGCCAGCGCGCGGAAGATCGCGCCATCCGGGTCGAGCCGGGGCCAGGGGGTTTCCTTGAGGGCGCGGCGCCTCAACGCGGCGTCGGGCACCGGCACCTCCCATTCGCCGCGCCGGCTCAGGGCCGAGTCCTCCTCTGCGGCGGTCTTGAGTGTCTGCAGCCAGCGCGGCCGGGCTTCGCTGCCCAGGCGGCGCAGCCGCAGCGCCGCACGCTGCTGGCGCAGGGCCAACTCGGGTGTGTCGTAGTAGATGTTGTGCAGGTGCTGCGCGCTGGCCTTGCGCCGCGCCAGCACCGGCACGCGGGCCAGCCGCCGCGCCAGGCCGGTCGCATCGGCGGCGGGCAGGGCCAGCTTCAGTTCGATTTCCCCGGCGGGGCGGGGGGTGTCGGCGCGTTTCATGGTGTCGGTTTGCCGCGCCGGTCCGGGCCGCGCTCAGTCCACCGAGGCGATGGGCTTGGGTGCCGTGCCGAAGCGCTCGCGCAGGGGCTTGTGGTCCAGGGGCGGGAACTTGACCACCGTCTGCGGCACCTTGCGCTCCGGGATGTGGTCGAGCAGGTGGCGGATCAGCGTCAGCCGGCCGCGCCGCTGGTCGTTGAAGTCCACCAGCACCCAGGGTGTCTTCTTGCTGTGCGTGGCCTTGAGCATGGCGTCGCGCGCCCGGCCGTACTCGGCGTACTTCTGGCGCGCCTGCTCGTCGATGGGGCTGAGTTTCCAGCGCTTGAGCGGGTCGGCCGCGCGTTCGGCAAAACGCTCCTCCTGCTGCGCCTGGTCCACCGTCAGCCAGTACTTGAACAGCAGGATGCCGTCGTCCACCAGCATGCGCTCGAACACGGGCGCCTGCTTGAGAAAAGCCTTGGTCTCGTCTTCGGTGCAAAAACCCATGACACGCTCGACACCGGCGCGGTTGTACCAGCTGCGGTCGAAGAACACCATCTCGCCGGCCGCGGGCAGATGCGGCACGTAACGCTGGAAATACCACTGCGTCTTCTCGCGCTCGCCGGGCTTGGACAGCGCCACCGTGCGGCACTGGCGCGGGTTCAGGGTGTCGGACATCGCGGCGATCACGCCGCCCTTGCCGGCCGTGTCGCGGCCCTCGATCACCACCACCAGGCGCTTGCCCGTGTGCTGCAGCCAGCGGGCCACGTCGTTCAACTCCAGCTGCAGCGCCGCGAGCCGGTCGTAGTACTCGTCCTTGTCCAGCTTGCCGGACTTGGCGCTTTTGCCGTTTTTTGCCTTCTTCATGGTCGCATCGTAGCGGAGGCAGGGCGGTAATTCAATTCATCTCGGGTGTGGCCCGCCACCCGTGCGCGCGACTCCGGGGCAAAAACCGCCGCCCTCCGAGGACCACGCGGCGAGGGAAAAGATTCTTTTTGCGCGCAAGTCCTTCCATTCCCGGCCGGCGCCCCGCCCCGTGCCCGGTATATTCACACCTAAGCAATTCGGAACCCCATTTGCCGAGGAGACGGGCGTGGCACCTGCCGGTGTGCGCGTGTCGACTCCCTATCCTATCTGTCCACCGCATGACCTTCCCCGAATCGATCAAGACCGGCCTGTCGAAGCTGATGGAGTTCAGCGGCCGTGCCAGCCGCAGCGAATACTGGTGGTTCAGCCTCTTCGTGGTGCTGGTGCTGGCGCTGCTGGTGGTGGGCATCGAGCTGGTGTACCGGCTGGGCGGGGACCGGGTTCCGTACGGGACCCTGGTGGTGCTGCTGGTGCCGCTGTATCTGGCCCTGGTGTCGGTGCAGGTGCGCCGCTTGCGCGATGCGGGCTTCAGCCCGTGGTGGACCTTGGTCAACCTGATTCCCTACGTGGGCGTGCCGCTGGTGCTGGTGCTGACCCTGCTGCCCGGCGGGGGGCGCGACGGCGGCCAGGACGGACCCGAGTCAACCCAGGGCTCCCTCTCGACCCTCTCCATCATGATGGTGTCGGGTTGGGGCGCCCTGACGGGCGGCGCCGCCCTGAGCGGCGAGAAGCCCAAGCCAAGGAGCTGGCTGCCCCTGATCGGCGTGGTGCTGCTGGCGGCCGCGGTCTTCGTGGTCGTGTACCTGGGTTATCAGGAGTGGCGAGACAGCCGGCGGCCGCCAGCGCCCGCGCCGGTTCCGGTGGCACCGGCCCCGCCCCAGGCCGAGTCCAGCCTGAGCCTGATCGACGAGACGTCCGGCGCCCGGCTCTACTACGACAAATCCTCGGTGCGCCTCGCGGGGCCGGGCATGATCTCGATCCAGCTCGTGTTCGACTTTGCACAGCCCCGGGAGCGGGACGGCGTGAGATTCCACTCCCTGAAGCAGAACGAGGCCTTCGATTGCGCCGTGCGCACCTCCTCCTGGAGCACGCGGTTTTACATGAGCGAGCCGCTGGGGGAGGGCGCGGCGGTGCTCATCGAAGAGGGCACCGGCTCCCTGCTGGACATGAGCGACAGCGAGATCCGCAATCAGCGGCTCGACACCGTGTGCAAGCTGCTGCCCGGCCCGGACGTGCCCACGCCGGCTGCTGCGACCGGCAACTAGCGCACGATGGCGATGTAGGCGCGCAGCACGAGCGAGGTCAGCTTCAGCGGCGCGTTCTTCAGCCAGCCCGGCACCCAGGCCGGTGCATTGACAGAGACACGCGTGGCCCAGCGGATGACCGGGCGCAGCCAGGCGGGCGTGGGAATGACACGGTGCGGGGGCTTCATGGCGTGCTCTTAGGGTTGGCGGCGTCGCCGCCCGTGGCCGCGCGCTTGCGCTCGGCGTGATAGACCGACAGCACCTGGCTGGCCACCATGTCCAGCGCGGGCCGGGTGTTGCCCTGCTTGTCGGTCCAGACCTTCGGCGTCAGCGCGCCGGAGGCTGCCAGCGTATCGCCCTCGTCCAGCGCCAACAGGGCCGCGCAGGCCTCAGCCGCAAAGGCAATCACATTGACGATCAGGCTCTCGCCTTCGCCCGGCATGGCCTTCACTTTGGCGAGCACGAACGAAGTGTCGTTCTTGCCCTGGCGCTGTTCCGCCAGACCCACCAGTGTGCCGGTTATCAGGCCTTCGATCATTAGGGTTCCAGGAGTTGTGGGGGGATTGTCACTGAATGATAGGTTGTAGGGGGCGTCGTTGTCAGCTAGGCGCAGTCTCATGCACTGCCGGCTTGAAAGTTCATTGGAGAAGGTGCTTGCTGTAACACCAAATTTGCTGCCGTTTGATGGTGATTGACCGGCGCCCCTTGAACTAGAAGCTAACCGGTTAGACCAAGCTACATACCCCCGCGACCGGCGCGTTTCTTACCCCCGGATGATCCTGTGCCTCCTCATGCAAACCACCTTCTAACTATCTGTTTCGGATGGTATCCTCACGACAATTGACCCTGGGCGCCCAGAAAGCAAGGACGACGACGCCAGGGCGTATTACGAGCTCGTAGCGGTTTTGGTCAGGCATCGCGCTCTGATGCAGCAGGCAAACTCAACCGGGACACAAAATTCTCTGGATATCTGGGTGGAGGAACATTCATGCTCAAGACGGCCTCATTTCACAGCTTGACTACCGTACCAAACGGCACGTGGCAGTTTGCTGATGGGCTGAATGTCATAGTTGGCGAGAATGGACTGGGTAAGTCGCATGTGCTCAAAGCCCTGTACTCCATGCTCAAGGTGCAGTCTGGTAAATCGGTAGAGTTGACCAAGACCAACCTAGAAAAGGCCTATGCTGAAAAGCTTACAGGGGTCATGCGGCCTGAGTCCTTAGGGCGATTAGTTAAGCGGAAGCAGGGTCGTGACCGATGTGAGATTCGGCTCAGCATGAAGCAAAGCAAGCAAAGTAGCGCGATTGGCTTTGCGACAAATGCCAAATCTCAGGTCGATGTTTTGCAGGTACCAGAAATTGAGCTGACGCAGTCACCAGTTTATTTTCCAACCCGAGAGTTGGTGACCTTGTGCCCATGGTTCCTCAATTTTTACGATAACTATCACCTCGAATTTGAGGAGACTTGGCGTGACACAGTGTCGTTGCTGGGTGCACCTTCAGTGAAGGGCCCCAGAGAAACACGTGCGGGTCAACTCCTTAAGCCATTGGAAGAGGCGCTGGGTGGCAAGGTGGAAATGGACGCATCCAGTGGCCGCTTCTACTTGCGGGTGACCGGGGAAGGGCGTATGGAGATGCCGCTGGTCGCGGAAGGGCTTCGCAAGTTCGCCATGCTGGCTCGACTCATCAACACGGGGGTGTTATTGGACAAGGGATACTTGTTTTGGGACGAGCCCGAGACGAACCTAAACCCCAAGTTGATCAAGACGCTGGCGCAAAGCATCATCCATTTGGCAGCACAAGGAATTCAAGTTTTCATTGCGACGCATAGCATTTTTTTGTTGCGCGAGTTTGAGATTCTGCTAAGCCGACGAACTGGTGAGGAGTCCGTTCCAGCTCGTTACTTTGGGTTAAGTTTTGAGGGTGAATCGGTCACCCTGCACCAATCTGACGATGTAAACAGCATTGGCCCGATCACGTCGTTAGAAGAGGGCCTAGCGCAGTCTGATCGATACATGGATCTGTGAGGGTGAACATGCCTGTGGTGAGACAAGTTGAGAATCTGACCTTCACGTTTCCTGATGGCTGGGAGGCCGAAAAATTTGATGATGGAAACTTCTATCGGAAGCATTTTTCCAGGCAGATGAATGGCATAAAGGCAGTCGACTTGCTAGCCAAGGGGCCTGACGGAGTCGCCTACTTCATCGAGGTGAAGGACTATCGCCACCCAGATACCACAAGACCCACAGCTTTGGCTGATGTGATTGCACAAAAGGTGTTGATGAGTTTGGCTGCGCTCCTCCCATCCAAGCATCGTGCGAGCGACCCGGCTGAGCAGGGGTTGGCTGCAAGGATTCTCGAATGCGATGACTTTAGGGTGATCGCTCACCTAGAACTTCCACAAGCACACAAGCCAGTGATCGATCCGGCGGACATCAAGCAAAAGCTCAAACAACGACTTGCTGCAGTGGACAGCCATGTCAAAGTTGTATCCATGACCAAAATGCATGGTCTGGCGTGGGCCGTTCAATAAAGTCGAATCTTCTACAACCTTGGCTTGTACTTAGCCGGGGCCGTGAATTCATTGACCAGTCTTGATCAGTGCTCCTACGTAAAGCAGTTATCTTGTTTGCGGCGCGGTGTGCTTTGGGGCGCAAAGAGTCATTCACCGGCTGCTGACAGGTCCACATAGCCGGTCTGCCAGCCCCATACGCCGTCCGGCGTATTCCCGCTTCCCCCTCTCATCCCTAGAGTGACTCCATCGTCGCACCAGGCCGTGTTTCCATGGCCGGGGGCGGCGAGAGGGATCTTGTTCAACCTTCTGGAGTCACCCACATGCAACGTCGATTTACCCTCAAGGCGCTGGCTGCCGCCACCGCCGTTTCCACCCTGGGCCTGGCCGCGCTGCCGGCCCATGCTGCCGACACCATCAAGGTGGGCGTGCTGCACAGCCTGTCGGGCACCATGGCCATTTCCGAGACGGTGCTCAAAGACACCGTGCTCATGGCCATCGAAGAGATCAACGCCAAGGGCGGCGTGCTGGGCAAGAAGCTCGAACCCGTGGTGGTGGACCCGGCCTCCAACTGGCCGCTGTTCGCCGAAAAGACCAAGCAGCTGCTGGGCCAGGACAAGGTCTCGGTGATCTTCGGCTGCTGGACGTCCGTCTCGCGCAAGTCGGTGCTGCCGGTGGTGGAAGAGATGAACGGCCTGCTGTTCTACCCTGTGCAGTACGAGGGCGAAGAGCTGTCCAAGAACGTGTTCTACACCGGCGCCGCGCCCAACCAGCAGGCCATCCCCGCGGTGGACTACCTGATGAGCAAGGACGGCGGCGGCGCCAAGCGTTGGGTGCTGCTGGGCACCGACTACGTGTACCCCCGCACCACCAACAAGATCCTGCGCGCCTACCTCAAGAGCAAGGGCGTGAAGGACAGCGACATCGACGAGAAGTACACCCCCTTCGGCCACTCCGACTACCAGACCATCGTGGCCGACATCAAGAAGTTCTCGGCTGGTGGGAAGACGGCGGTGGTCTCCACCATCAACGGCGACTCCAACGTGCCCTTTTACAAGGAACTGGGCAACGCCGGCCTGAAGGCCAAGGACGTGCCGGTCGTCGCCTTCTCGGTGGGTGAGGAAGAGCTGCGCGGTGTGGACACCAAGCCGCTGGTGGGCCACCTGGCCGCCTGGAACTACTTCATGTCCATCAAGAACAAGGACAACGACGCCTTCACCAAGAAGTGGGCCGCGTACGCCAAGGCCAAGAACATCCCCGGCCACAAGGACAAGCCGCTGACCAACGACCCGATGGAAGCCACCTACATCGGCATCTATATGTGGAAGCAGGCCGTCGAGAAGGCCAAGACCACCGATGTGGACGCCGTGATCAAGGCCATGGCCGGTCAGACCTTCAAGGCACCCTCGGGCATCGTGAGCAAGATGGACGAGAAGAACCACCACCTGCACAAGAGCGTGTTCATCGGCGAGATCAAGGCCGACGGCCAGTTCAACGTGGTGTGGAAGACCCCGGGCCCGGTCAAGGCCAAGCCCTGGAGCCCCTACATCGAGGGTAATGACAAGAAGCCCGACGAGCCCGTGAAGAAGTAAGAAGCTACTGCGCAGCCCGATCTGGGGCTCGCAGTGCTCACCGTACGTCAGTACGGTTGCGCGCCGCGAACCCCACCTCGGGCCGCTCGCTACGCTTCTTAAAGGTCTTGCAGCGTGGGCGCGGCCCCCCGTGCCCACCCTACAGGTTCTTTCCATGCTCAGATATTTCTTGCTGTCACTCGCCGCGCTGCTGTGTGCGGCCCAGGCCCAGGCCCTCACGCCTGCCGAGGCGCAGGCCATCGTCATCGGCGAGACCGATGGTCGTATCACGGCCCTGCAGCAGGCCGTGCTTCACCCCGACGAGCGCAAGGCCGCGCTGTTGCAGGCCCTGGCCGATGACGCGGTCAAGGTGGCCGGCGGCAAGGTCTACATCGTGAGCGACGGCCAGGCCACGGACCCGGCTACCGGCGAGGCGCTGGCCCTGCCCGAGGATGCCGAAGACGTGATCAACAACAACCGCATGCGCGGTGAGATCGACACCGCGCTGGCGGTGCTCAAGCTCTTCAGCCCGGACGCCAGGCTGCGCCTGGACGCCGCCCGCGCCATGCTCAAGGAACCCGATGCCGGGCGCCTGCCCCTGCTGGACCAGGCCCTGGCCGGCGAGCAGGACGAACGCGTGCGCGGCGTGCTGGGCCTGGCCCGCGCGGCCGTGTTGCTGGCCAGCGAAGACACGCCGCAACGGCTGACGGCCGCCGGCGCGCTGGCGCAAAGTCGCACACCCGACACCAAGCTGCTGCTCAACCAGCGCCTTTTGGTGGAGGCCGATGCCGACGTGAAGGCGCAGATCGCCGCCGCCATCCGCCAGATCGACGACAGCCTGCGCTGGGGCGAGCGGGCGGGCGCCGCCTTCACGGGCGTGAGCCTGGGCAGCATCCTGCTGCTGGCCGCGCTGGGCCTGGCCATCACCTACGGGCTGATGGGTGTGATCAACATGGCGCACGGCGAGCTCATGATGATCGGCGCCTACGCCACCTACGTGGTGCAGGGCCTGTTCCAGAAATGCCTGCCCGGCGCCTTCGACTGGTACCTGGTGGCGGCGGTGCCGGTGGCCTTCCTGGCCTCGGCACTGGTCGGTGCGGCGCTGGAGCGCAGCGTGATCCGTTTCCTCTATGGCCGCCCGCTGGAGACGCTGCTGGCCACCTGGGGCATCAGCCTGGTGCTGATGCAGGGCGTGCGTTCGATCTTCGGCGCGCAGAACGTGGCCGTGGAGAACCCGGCCTGGATGAGCGGCGGCTGGCAACTCTTGTCCAACCTCACGCTGCCCTACAACCGCCTGGTCATCATCGCCTTCGCGCTGGCGGTGCTGGTCGGCATGGCGCTGCTGATCGGCCGCACCCGGCTGGGCCTGTTCGTGCGCGGTGTCACGCAGAACCGGCCCATTGCGTCGTGCATGGGCGTGAACACCGCGCGCATCGACACCTATGCCTTCTCCCTGGGCTCGGGCATTGCCGGCCTGGCCGGTTGCGCGCTGAGCCAGGTCGGCAACGTAGGGCCGGACCTGGGCCAGAGCTACATCGTCGACTCCTTCATGGTGGTGGTGCTGGGCGGCGTGGGCCAGCTGGCCGGCACGGTATACGCCGCGCTGGGCCTGGGTGTACTCAACAAATTTCTCGAAGGCTGGACGGGCGCCGTGCTGGCCAAGATCATGGTGCTGGTCTTCATCATCATCTTCATCCAGAAGCGGCCGCAGGGCATCTTCGCCGTCAAGGGTAGGAGTGCGGAGGCATGAGCACGGTTCAACTTCCCGCCACCGCGCCGCTGCTGACCCGCAGGGGCTGGAACGCGTTTCTCGTGGCCCTGCTGGCGGTCTGCGCGCTGGCGCCCCTGCTCAACCTGGTCGTGCCCGCGGGCAGCGTTTTCCACCTGAGCGACTACGCCGTGGCCCTGCTGGGCCGCATCATGTGTTACGCCATCTGCGCGCTGGCCATGGACCTGATCTGGGGTTACACGGGCATCCTCTCGCTGGGCCACGGCCTGTTCTTTGCGCTCGGTGGTTACGCCATGGGCATGTACCTGATGCGCCAGATCGGCACCGACGGCAACTACAAGAGCGACCTGCCGGACTTCATGGTCTTCCTGGACTGGAAGGCGCTGCCCTGGCACTGGGCTTTCAGCGACAGCTTCCTCGCCACGCTCGTCCTCATCGTGCTGGTGCCGGGCCTGGTGGCCTTGGTCTTCGGTTACTTCGCCTTCCGCTCGCGCATCAAGGGTGTGTACTTCTCCATCATCACGCAGGCCATGACCTTCGCGGCCATGCTGCTCTTCTTCCGCAACGAGACGGGTTTCGGCGGCAACAACGGCTTCACCGACTTCAAGCGCATCCTGGGCCTGCCGATTGCCACCCAGCAGATGCGCATGGCCCTGTTCGTGCTGACGGGCCTCACGCTGCTGGCCTTCTTCCTGCTGGCACGCTGGCTGGTGCGCGCCAAGTTCGGCCGCGTGCTGCAGGCCATCCGCGACGCCGAGAGCCGCGTGATGTTCTCGGGTTACAACCCGCTGGGCTACAAGCTGGCGATCTGGACCCTCTCGGCCGTGATGTGCGGCATTGCCGGCGCGCTGTACGTGCCGCAGGTGGGCATCATCAACCCGGGCGAGATGAGCCCGGCCAACTCGATCGAGATCGCCATCTGGGCGGCGGTGGGTGGGCGCGGCACCTTGGTGGGCCCCATCGTCGGCGCCTTTGTGGTCAGCGGCGCCAAGAGCTGGCTCACCGTGGCCTACCCGGAGTTCTGGCTGTATTTCCTGGGCGGGCTGTTCATCGTGGTGACGCTTTTTCTGCCGGAGGGAGTGGTGGGGCTGGTGAGAAAACTCAAAGGCATGCGGGAGAAGAAGTCATGACACCCGACCTGCTCGAACAGGGCGCGTTGCGTTATCAGCAGCGCCTGGCCGCACTCGACGCCGCCCGCCTGAACACCGAGGCCGGCGGCCAGACCGCGAGCTACGGCCGTGTGAAGACGGCGGGCGAGGTGGACGTGACGCACGGCCGCATCCTCTACCTGGAAGACGTGAGCGTGAGCTTCGACGGCTTCAAGGCCATCAACAAACTCAGCCTGGACATCGCCCCGGGTGAGCTGCGCTGCATCATCGGCCCCAATGGCGCGGGCAAGACCACGATGATGGACATCATCACCGGCAAGACCCGGCCCGACGAAGGTACGGTCTTCTTCGGCTCCACCATCGACCTGCTGCGCCACAGCGAGGCCGAGATCGCCCAGCTGGGCATCGGCCGCAAGTTCCAGAAGCCCACGGTGTTCGAGCACTTGAGCGTGTTCGAAAACCTGGAGCTCGCACTCAAGACGAACAAGGGCGTGCCGTCCTCCCTGTTCTTCCGCCTGGACTCGGCCCAGTCCGACCGCCTGGCCGAGGTGCTGCACACGATTCATCTCGCCGACAGCGTGCGCGCCCAGGCCGGCACGCTGAGCCACGGCCAGAAGCAGTGGCTGGAGATCGGCATGTTGCTGATGCAGGACCCGAAGTTGTTGTTGCTGGACGAACCTGTGGCTGGTATGACGGACGAGGAGACGGCGCGTACTGCGGAACTGTTTTTGTCGCTCAAGGGCAAGCACTCGCTGATGGTGGTGGAGCACGACATGAGTTTCATCAAGGCGATTTCGGAGGTCGTGACTGTTTTGTGTGATGGGGCGGTGTTGGCGCAGGGGACGCTTGAGGAAGTTCAGGCGGATGAGCGGGTGATTGAGGTTTATCTCGGGAGATGATCTTGTTCACTTCTCTTCGCTTGTTTGATGTGGTTGGCTTGGTTGCTTTGTCGGGATGTGCCCCCGACAGGGCAGTAACTTTCTTTTGCTTCGCCAAAAGAAAGTCACCAAAGAAAAGGCGAGCCGGATTCGTCGGCCCTGCGCTGCGCTACGGGCACGCTGCGTTGCTCGGGATCGGCGGGAAGCGCAGAAACTCGCTGCGCTCAAACATCTGCGCTTCTTTCTCCGCCGCTCCCTGCGCTACTCGCCTCCTCATGACGGCGGTGGGGACCGAATACCAGATACCAAGACAACAAGGACGCGCCATGGCGCGTCCTTGTGGGGTTCGGCTGTTTGGTTCCCTATGCCGTGTGGCAGGGCTGAGCAGCGCAGCAGCGGGCGGATCAGGGCGGGCGTTGTTTGAGCGCAGCGAGTTTAGCCCGACCCCGCCCGATGCGAGCAGCGCAAGGTACCCCGCAGGGGCCCTGACTTCGGCTCGCCTTCTCTTTGCTTACTTTCTCTTGGCGAAGCAAGAGAAAGTGAGTGCGCCGCCGGGCGCACATCCCGGCAATGCATCCAAGCCCTGGTGCAGCCAGAAAGAAGTGAGCCCGACATGCTGAATGTCAAAACCATCAACCAGTATTACGCCGGCTCCCACATCCTCCGCGACGTCACCCTCACCGCCGAAAAAGGCAAGGTGACGGTGGTCCTCGGCCGCAACGGCGTAGGCAAGACCACGCTGCTCAAATCCCTCATGGGCCTGGTGCCCATCAAGAGCGGCGCCATCGAGTTTGAAGGCCAGGCCATCCACAAGGACACGCCTTACCAGAGAGCGAGAGCCGGCATCGGCTTCGTGCCCCAGGGTCGCGAGATCTTTGCGCGCCTGACGGTGGAAGAGAACCTGCGCATGGGCCTGGCGAGCAAGCCTGGCGGTACACCCATCCCGGCCGAGCTCTACGAACTGTTCCCGGTGCTCAAGCAGATGCTGAACCGCCGCGGGGGCGACCTGTCGGGTGGGCAACAGCAGCAATTGGCGATTGCGCGTGCGCTGGCGGCGGGGCCGAAGCTGCTGGTGCTGGACGAACCGACCGAAGGCATTCAGCCCAGCATCATCAAGGACATCGGCCGCGTGATCCGTATGCTCGCCGACCGCGGGGACATGGCCATCCTGCTGGTGGAACAGTATTACGACTTCGCGCAGGAGCTGGCCGACGAGTACGTGGTGATGGAGCGCGGCGCGGTGATCGCCTCGGGGCAAGGAAAGAACATGGAGGCCGATGGCGTGCGCCGGCTGGTGGCGATCTAAGGCAACACTGCCGCAAGACCGACCAAAGCGCGGGGTTGTCACGATCCGGCCGCCGCGACAGGAGTACCCTGTGGCTCAGGCGCGGTTTCCGTCGGCAGGGCCGGCCAGCGGCGCCACCAACCTTACCTTACGGGGGAGGGCACATGGACAAGGAACCGGCCCGGCCAGCGCCGGGCCACGAGGCGACCCGTACGCTGTATGGCTGGCGCGCGACCAGCTACGAGTTGCAGCTCGCGCCCTACGAGTTTATCCGTCGCATGGCGGTGGGCCAGTTGAAGCTGCGTTCCGGCGACTGCGTGCTGGACCTGGGCTGCGGCACCGGCATGAGCCTGCCGCTGCTGCGCGAGGCTGTCGGCTCGGCGGGTCGTGTGGTCGGGGTGGACGTGAGCGCCGACATGCTGGTCCTGGCGCTCAGCCGCGTGCAGCGCGAAGGCTGGACCAATGTGGAGCTGCGCTGCGCCGCGGTGGAAGACGCCGCGCTGCCGCAGCGGGCCGACGCCGCCTTCTTCCATTTCACCCACGACGTCCTGCAAAGCCCGAGCGCGCTGGACCGTGTGCTGGCGCATCTGCGGCCGGGCGCGCGTGTCGTGGCCACCGGCCTGAAGTGGACGGCGCCCGGGCTGGCGCCCATGAATCTGCTGGTGGGCATGCACATGGCGCAGTCGCTCACCCGCTACGAAGGCCTGGCCGCGCCGTGGCAGCCGCTGCAGGAGCGCGGCGTGCAGATGGAGGTGGACACGCTGATGATGGGCACCATCTTCGTGGCCCGTGGCACCTACATGCGCGCGCCCGTGGGCCAGGGCAGCCGCACACGCCGGGGCGACAGCCCGGCGCCGTGATCGCCGTCGGCCGGGGCGGCGTCACGCGGCCGTCACATGGGCCATCTACCATGCGCTGGAGCCGTTCGATACGGTCTTCTTTGATCAGTTGTCTCCTGAACAAAGTCTCCGCACCAGCGGATTTCAGCCCGGCACCTGCCGGGCTTTTTCTTGGGGCTGCCGCTGCGAGTAGGGGTGCGGCCCTCAGGTGGCCCAGACGCGCGGCGGCGCGGCGGCCAGTTGCCACAACTCGCGCCGCCACGCTGCGCGCAGGCTCTTGAGCAGATCGAGTGCGGGCTCCACCAGCGGGGCCAGCACGCGCACCACCAGCACCTGCGGGTGCGGGCTGGTGGCGCCGGCGGTCTCGCGCAAAGGATGCGCCTCGATCAAGGCGCGCACCGTTTCCAGCGCGGCCTCGCGGCGTGCGCGTTCGATGGGCGTGCCGGCCACGAAAAACAGCGTGGCCAGGCAGCGCCGGCCGGCCAGGCCCAGCGGACCGTCCATCAGCCGCGCGTCGGCGGCGTCGATGCGGCCCTGCTCCAGCCAGACGCCGGGCACTTCGAGGTGCTGGGCAAAGCTGCCTTCGATGAAAGGCAGCTCGGCCGCCGGCAGGCCCAAAGCCGTGACGTCCCAGCCCATCAGCTCGGCGCCGGGTGCGAGCTCGAACACCGCCTTGTTTTCTGCGATGCACTGGTTGTAGGCCAGCGCCTCCAGCGGCAGCCACTCCAGCCGCGCGCCACTGGCCAGCCGCGCGTGCAGACTCTGCACGGCGGGCTCACCCACGGAGCGGTAGAAACGGGTGGCACCCGGTGTGGTGACCAGGCCGTGTGCACCCTGGGCCACGTCGATGCGAATGTCCAGCGTGTCACCGCCCACCAGGCCGCCGGGCGGGTGCACCAGCACGTTGTGGCAGATGGCGTCGCCTTCCGGGTAGAGGCTTTGCAGGATGCGCAGGGGCCCGTCGTGCCGGTAGTGCGCGACGCTGCGCCCGTCTTGCGGGGCGTAGTTCAGCTGCAGCGAGGCGTGCCAGGTCATGAGGTGCGAAAAATCTTTCAACGACGGATGAACTGATCCTACCTTGTTGGGACGCGCATGCCGTTCGCACCAGATTGGTACGACGCGTGTGTACGACGCCGACTTGGTGCGCGGCGTACAGCCCCGGGGCGTGGGGCCGCATGCTATCACCCGCATCGCAGGGGGTTGGCCGCGCACACGGAGCTGGCACGGCCCTTGCTCAGCAGTGGATGTCCAAACCCGAGGCCGCACCATGAACCAGTACTTCGATCCCTACGACGCCGACAGCCCCTTGTTGCTCAAGTGCAGCTGCGGCCGCAATCACACGGTGGCCGAACATCAGCAGGAACTCGCGGCCGCTCAGGCGCTCACCACGCTGCAGCAGCGCAGCGAGTCCACCGAGTTCGAGGCCTACAGCAACGAGTTCATCGAAGCGACCCTGGTCAAGGCGCTGTTCCCGCAGGACGAGGTGCGCCGGCGCTTCCTGCGCGCGGTGGGGCGCAACACGGCCATGGCCGCCATTGCCACGGTGCTGCCGGTGGCCAGCTTGCAGGCCATGGCGCAGGAGAAAGGCGCGCTGGAGAAGACGGACCTGAAGATCGGTTTCATCCCGATCACCTGCGCCACGCCGCTGATCATGGCGCACCCGCTGGGCTTCTATCAGAAGCAGGGGCTCAACGTGCAGGTGATCAAGACCGCGGGCTGGGCCCTGGTCCGCGACAAGATGCTGAACAAGGAGTACGACGCCACGCACTTCCTCAGCCCGATGCCGCTGGCCATGTCGCTGGGCGTCGGCTCGAACCCGGTGCCGATGAACGTGGCCACCATCCAGAACACCAACGGCCAGGCCATCACGCTGGCGCTCAAGCACAAGGACCGGCGCGATCCGAAGCAGTGGAAGGGCTTCAAGTTCGCCGTGCCCTTCGAGTACTCAATGCACAACTTCCTGCTGCGCTATTACGTGGCGGAACACGGCCTGAACCCCGATACCGACATCCAGATCCGCGTGGTGCCGCCGCCGGAGATGGTGGCCAATCTGCGCGCCGGCAACATCGACGGTTATCTGGGCCCTGATCCCTTCAACCAGCGTGCCGTCTACGAGGAGGTGGGATTCCTGCACCTGCTGACCAAGGAGCTGTGGAACGGCCACCCCTGCTGCGCCTTCGGCACCAGCACCGAGTTCATCCAGCAGAACCCGAACACCTTTGCCGCGCTGTACCGCGCGGTGCTGACTGCCGCCGCGATGGCGCGCGAGGCGAAGAACCGCGAACTGATCGCCAAGGTGATCTCGGCGCCGCAGTATCTGAACCAGCCCGAGACCGTGGTGACCCAGGTGCTGACGGGCAAGTTCGCCGACGGCCTGGGCAAGGTGCAGAGCGTGCCCGACCGCGCCGACTTCGACCCCATGCCCTGGCAGAGCATGGCGGTGTGGATGCTCACGCAGATGCAGCGCTGGGGCTACGTCAAGGGCGAAGTCAACTACAGGCAGATCGCCGAGCGGGTGTTCCTGCTGACCGACGCGAAAAAGCACATGAAGGAGCTGGATCAGACGGTGCCCGCCGGGGCCTACCCGAAGTTCAAGGTCATGGGCCGCGAGTTCGATCCCGCCAAGGCGGCCGAGTACGCCCGCAGTTTTCCCATCCGCAAGACGGCCTGAACCCGTAGCCGTGACAGACCATGCACGATCCTTACGACTCCGAACGCCCGCTGCGCCTGCAGTGCGCCTGCGGCCAGCCCCATGCGCCGCACGAGCATGACGCGGCGCCCGGCGCCAGCGCCGAGGAGCGGGCGCGCTCCTTCATGGAGGCCGCGCTCGTCAAGGCGATTTTCCCGCGCGACGCCGAGCGTCGCCTGTTCCTCAAGGCCGTGGGCCGGCGCACCGCCATGGCCGCCATCGCCAGCGTCGTTCCGCTGGGGACGCTGCAGGCCCTGGCGCAGGAGCAGCGCCCGCCCGAGAAAAAGGACCTCAAGATCGGCTTCATCGCCATCACCTGCGCCACGCCGCTGCTGATGGCCGAGCCGCTGGGCCACTACCGCGACCAGGGCCTGCAGGTCGAGCTGATCAAGACCGCGGGCTGGGGCGCGATACGCGACAAGATGCTCAGGCACGAACACGACGCTTCGCACTTCCTCAGTCCGATGCCGATCGCCATGAGCCTGGGTCTGGGTTCGCCTGCCACGCCCACCTCGGTGGCCACCATCCAGAACGTCAATGGCCAGGCCATCACGCTGGCGCGCAAGCACATCAACCGGCGCGAGCCGCGCAGCTGGAAGGGCTTCAAGCTGGGGGTGCCGTTCGAATACAGCATGCACAACTTCCTGCTGCGTTATTACCTGGCGGAACACGGCGTGAACCCGGACACCGACCTGCAGATCGTAGTGGTGCCGCCGCCGCAAATGGTGGCCAAGCTCAAGGACGGCGAGATTGACGGCTTTCTCGGCCCCGATCCCTTCAACCAGCGCGCGGTGTACGACGGTGTGGGTTTCATCCACATCCTGTCCAAGGAAATCTGGGACGGCCATCCCTGCTGCGCCTTTGGCGTGAGCGACGTTTTCATCGCGCAACACCCCAACAGCTTCGCGGCCCTGTTCCGGGCCGTCATCGGCGCCTCCTTCATCGCCAGCGTCTCGACCGACCGCGCGCAGATCGCCAGGCTGATCTCCACACCGTCCCTGCTCAACCAGCCCGAGGAGGTGGTGGCGCAGGTGCTGACGGGCAACTTCCCTGACGGCCTGGGCAATACCCGCTCGGTGCCCGATCGGGCCCTGTTCGACCCGGTGCCCTGGCAGAGCATGGCCGTCTGGATGCTGACGCAGATGAAACGCTGGGGCTACATCCAGGGTGATGTGAACTACGGGCAGATCGCGGAGAAGGTCTTCATGCTGACCGACGCCAAACGGCAGATGGTTGCCGCCGGCTGGCGCGCCCCGGAGGGCGCCACGCGCAAGATCCGTGTCATGGGGCGCCTCTTCGACCCCGCGGGGCCCGAGGACTATGTGCGCAGCTTCGCCATCCAGAGGGCGGCGTCATGAGGTTCTGGCAGACCCTGGGATTTCGCGCCGCGCTGGTCTCGCTGCTACTGCTCGTGCTGCTGCTGGGCGGTTGGTACGTCGCCACTGCGACTGCGGGCACGGCCGCACCGGCTGCCGGCCTGACGGTCGAGCAGATCGAGTACGCCAGGATGCTGGGCAAGGACGCCGGCGCCGGCAAGAGCGGCGGCTTCCCGACGCCGGGCGAGATGGGGCGCGCGGTCCGGGGCCATCTGGCCCACCCCTTCTACGACAACGGCCCCAACGACAAGGGCATCGCCCTGCAGCTGCTCCATTCGTTGGGCCGGGTCGGCCTGGGCTTCGCGCTGGCCTGCCTGGTGGCCATACCGCTGGGTTTTGTCATCGGCATGTCGCCGTTGCTGCACCGCGCCCTCGACCCCTACATCCAGTTGCTCAAGCCCATCAGCCCGCTGGCGTGGATGCCGCTGGCGCTCTACACCATCAAGGATTCCTCGGTCTCGGGCATCTTTGTCATCTTCATCTGTTCGGTCTGGCCCATGCTGCTGAACACGGCCTTCGGCGTGGCGGCGGTCAAGCGCGAGTGGCTCAACGTGGCCGCGACGCTGGAGGTCAGCCCCCTGCGCAAGGCCTTGCGCGTCATCCTGCCGGCCGCGGCGCCCACCATCCTGACGGGCATGCGCATCAGCATGGGCATCGCCTGGCTGGTGATCGTGGCGGCCGAGATGCTGGTGGGGGGCACGGGCATAGGCTACTTCGTCTGGAATGAGTGGAACAACCTGTCGCTGACCAATGTGCTGTTCGCCATCCTGGTGATCGGCGTGGTCGGCATGCTGCTGGATCTGGCCTTCGGCCGGCTGCAGAAGGCGGTGACCTATGTGGAGTGAGCTGAGCGGGAGCGCCCGCAGCGGGCAGGACCTGCCCCTGCGCGCTGCCGCGCCCGCATCGTCGTCCATCGAGAAAGACCAGCCCATGCGTGGATTCCTCAAGATCGAGCGCCTGTCCAAGGCCTATACGGCCAGCCGGCCGGTGTTCACCGATGTCTCGTTCACGCTCGACCGGGGTGAGTTCGTCTGCGTCATCGGCCACTCGGGCTGCGGCAAGACCACCATCCTCAACGTGTTGGCCGGGCTGGATACGGCCAGCAGCGGCCACGTCTTCATGGACGGGCGCGAGGTGGCCGGTCCCGGCCTGGAGCGCGGCGTGGTGTTTCAGGGCCACGCCCTCATGCCCTGGCTCACCGTGCGCCAGAACGTCGCCTTTGCCGTGCAGTCGCGCTGGCCCGAATGGCCGGCGCCGAAAGTCAAGCTGCACGTGGAAAAGTTCGTCGCCATGGTGGGCCTGGCGCCCGCCATCGACAAGAAGCCCAGCCAGCTCTCGGGCGGCATGAAACAGCGCGTGGGCATTGCGCGCGCCTTCGCCATCGCGCCGAAGATGCTGCTGCTGGACGAGCCCTTCGGCGCGCTCGATGCGCTGACGCGCGGCGCCATCCAGGACGAACTGATGACCATCGTGCGCCAGACGCAGCAGACCGTGTTCATGATCACCCACGATGTGGACGAGGCCATCCTGCTGGCCGACCGCATCCTGCTCATGAGCAACGGCGCCGACACGGCGGCGGGCTACGTGCCCGGCGGCATCGCCGAGGAGGTGGTGAACCCGCTGCCACGCACACGCAGCCGCGCCGGCCTGCACCACCTGGATGGCTACTACGCACTGCGCAATCACATCGTCGATTTCCTGGTCACGCGCGCCGCGGCGCACTGAGCCCGATCTTTTTAACTGCACTACCCAACGGAGCCCCTATGAACCGCAACGACATCACCGAGAAAATCATCGCCACCAAGGTCTCCAAGGGCCTGAAGTGGGAAGACGTGGCCAAGAAGGTCGGCCTGAGCAAGGAATGGGTCACCGCCGGCTGCCTGGGCCAGATGACCTTCGACACCAAGCAGGCCAAGATCATCGGCAAGATCTTCGGCCTCACGGCCGAGGAGCAGAAGTGGCTGCAGGTCGTGCCCTACAAAGGCTCGCTGCCCACGGCGGTGCCGACCGACCCGCTGATCTACCGCTGGTACGAGATCGTCAACGTCTACGGCAGCACCATCAAGGAACTGATCCACGAGGAATTCGGCGACGGCATCATGAGCGCCATCGACTTCAGCATGGATATCGTGCGTCAGCCCGATCCCAAGGGCGACCGCGTCAACGTGGTGCTGTCGGGTAAGTTCCTGCCCTACAAGCAGTACTGAGCCAGCCAGCCGGCGCTGCTCAGCCCAGCAGCTGTTCGGCCGGCACGCAGGGGTAGCCCAGTTGCTGGGCCACCGCCGCGTGCGTGACCTGGCCCTGGGCGATGTTCAGGCCGTGGCGCAGGTGCGGGTCTTCCCGCAGGGCGCGCTGCCAGCCCTTGTCGGCCAGTGCCAGGGCGTGTGGCAGGGTGGCGTTGTTGAGTGCGAAGGTGGAGGTGCGCGCCACACTGCCCGGCATATTGGCCACGCAGTAGTGCAGCACGCCGTCGACCACGAAGGTGGGGTCGGCATGGGTGGTGGGGTGCGAGGTCTCGAAGCAGCCGCCCTGGTCGATGGCCACGTCCACGACGACGGAACCCTTTTTCATGCGTGCGACGAGCGCGCGCGACACCAGCCTGGGCGCCGCGGCGCCGGCCACCAGCGCGCTGCCGATGACGAGATCGGCGTCGAGCACGGCCTGCTCGATGTGGTGCGCACTGGCCAGCAGGGTGTGGATGCGGTTGCCGTACTGGTGGTCCAGCGTGCGCAGCTTGTCGATGCCGCGGTTGAGCACGGTGACCTGCGCGCCCATGCCCACGGCGATCTGCACCGCGTTGGTGCCCACCGTGCCGGCGCCCAGGATCACGACGTGCGCGGCGGGCACACCCGGCACGCCGCCCAGCAGCACGCCCATGCCGCCGTGCGATTTTTCCAGCAGCGAGGCCCCGACCTGCACCGCCATGCGCCCGGCCACTTCGCTCATGGGCGCCAGCAGCGGCAGGGTGTGGCCCGGGCCGGTGATGGTTTCGTAGGCGATGCAGACGGCGCCGCTCTTGAGCAGGGCGGCGGTGAGCGCCGGGTCCGGCGCCAGGTGCAGGTAGGTGTAGAGGATCTGGCCCGCTCGCAGCAGGGCCAGCTCGGAGGGCTGCGGCTCCTTGACCTTGACGATCAGTTCGGCCTGCGCAAACACGCTGGCCGCATCGGGCACCAGCGTGGCACCGGCGGCGCGATAGTCCTCGTCACCCAGGCCGATGGCCGCGCCGGCCCCGCGTTGCACCAGCACCTGATGGCCGTGCGCGCAGAGCTCGCGCACACTGGCCGGCGTCAGGCCGACACGGTACTCATGGTTCTTGATTTCCTGGGGGACGCCGATCAACATGGGGTGGCTCCTTCGCGCACGGGTAGGTCGGGGCAGACAGAGATTAGCGCATGTGGCACGCCGTCGGAAGTCGCGCTGCGATCCCTGCGGCCGATCTGGTGAACAGGGCCTGCGCCCACCTTGGCTCGGCACCGTTTGGTGTTACCATGGTGTCACTTTCGGGTAGAGCAAGGCGACCATGACCACGACATCTCTGAAATTGCCTGACGAACTCAAGGCGCAGGCGGCCAAGGCGGCCGAGAGCAAGGGCATGTCCACGCATGCCTTCATGGTGGAGGCCATCCGCGCGGCCGCCGTGGCGGCCGAGCAGCGGGCCAAGTTTGTGGCGCAGGCCAAGGCCGCGCGCAAGACCATGCTCAAGAGCGGGCAGGGTCATGATGCGGATGAGGTGCACGCCTATCTGCGCCAGCGCGCGCAAGGCAAGGCGGCCGCCGCACCGAAGGCCAAGTCTTGGCAAGGCTGAGCTATTCGTCGCGCGCGCTCCAGGATCTGGAGCGCCTGGTCGACTTCCTGCTGGTGTCCGAGCCCTCGGCGGCCTTGCAGACCGTGGCACTGATCGAGGAGGCGGTGAGCATCCTCAAGCGCCATCCGGAGATCGGGCGACCAGTGGAAGACGGCCTGCGCGAGTTGGTGATATCGCACGGCCGCACGGGTTACGTGGCGCTGTACAGCTACGAGGCCGTGCACGACGCCTGTCTGATCCTGGCAGTGCGACACCAGAAGGAAGCGGGCTACCCCGAGGGTTGATCCGGCTTGGCGTGCCCGCTGCCGGCACGAGGGCTCAGGCCTCGCCCTTGTCCTTGAAGAAGGGCACGTAGGCCTTGTCCACGTCCATGATGTGGTGGGTCAGCCAGTTCTTGAGCAGGGCCATGGCCTCGTCGCCGACGTCGGCGGTGCCGGCCTGGAACTGGTCGAGCAGCCCGATGATCTTGCTCGTGAAGGCGTTGTGCTCGGCCAGATGCGCCTCGGTCTGCGGATAGCCGTGGCGCTTGAAGACGTCTTCCTCGACGATGAAGTGGTTCATCGTGTAGTCCACCAGCGATTCGAGGATGTCACCCACGACCTTGCGGTCGGGGGCGGGTTTGCTCAGCTCGTCGTGCAGGTCGTTGATGCGGTCGACCAGCCAGTGGTGCTGTTCGTCAATCTTGGCGATTCCCAGCTCCAGTGCGCTGCTCCAGGGCATGATCGGCATGTTCTTCTCTCCTTAGATGGCCATCTTGTGTAGGGTTGGCTATCGGCGGGGGCAGGGCCGAGTCGAAACCAGTATTGCATATGACTGTTAACGCGAGAACGCGGGTATCCACGGATAACGAAAGCAAGGACCGGGCCAAACTTGTCAGGCACCTGCAAGCCATGCCGGGCAAGGCCGGCCGCTGACGCCACGTCGAGACCGGGGGCAGGGTGGCGTCGAGACGAGCGGTCCGATGGGCCGTTGCTGGCCGGCGGCACAAGGCTGGAGCAAGGCGCGGTCACGGCGTTGCTGGTGTCCGGGTGAGTGCGGCGCCAGGCGGCGGGCTCAGGCGGCGCCCTTGGACATCAGCAGCGCGACGGCCGCCCTGTCGTCCACCTGGATGTGCCGGGTCAACCAGTCCTTGAGTTGCGCCAGCTTCTCCAGGCCGAGTGCGCCCGCGTCGGCGTGGACCTGGTCGAGCAACTGGACCAGGCTGCTCGTCTCGCCGCTGTGTCCCTTGCTGTGGGCATCGGCCTGCGGATGGCCATGGCGATTGAGCAGCTCCTCCTCGGCGATGAAGTGGTTCATCGCGGCATCCACCAGGTCTTCCAGGATATGGCTCAGCGCCTTGGCGTCCGCCGCCGGACGGCCGAGTTCGGCGCCCAGGGCGTTGATGTGCGTGACCAGCGTCTGGTGTTGTTCGTCGAGGGACGGAATTCCCAGTACCAGTTCATTGTTCCAGGGCATGAGCGCCATGTATCTGTCTCCAAGCAGTGATCGGTAATCAGCCGAAACGCCGGCGATGGGGACGGCGTTTCGACGCGTGTCGATTCTGCGGGCGCCGGCACGGGCTTGTCCAGAGCGCGTAGGCGCCTAGGGCGGCGCAGAGTGAAAAGTTCACGCTTCTGTCGGAGAAAGCCGGCGGTCGCAGCAGCGGGTGTCTGCGGCATACCCCGCCCGGCAAGGCAGTGTCCGGCGGCAGCGTGTCACCGGAATGACAGACCGTGGGGGCGTTGTCAGTCTCCGGCGTTGGCACGTTGTGGCTGCGACCAACAAGCCCTGCGGGCAGTTGTTGGTCTTCACCGCAACCTGGAAGGACTATTGTGTCTTCGGCATAACAAGCCCTGCGGGCAGTTGTTAGCCTACGACGCAACATCGAGGTTTACACCTCGATGTTGTCAATCAGCCGGGTGGTGCCGAGCTTGGCGGCGCCGAGCACAACCAGCCGGTCGGCATGCGTCAGGTCCTCGGCCTGCGGCGGCTGCAGGTCGTGGCGGCGGCGCACGGTCAGGTAGTCGGGGTGCCAGCCGCGGTCAGCCAGGGTTTTCATGGCGTGCTGCTCGATGGCGGCGAGGTTGTGCTCGCCGTTCTGCAGCGCAACGATCATGCCCTTGAGCGTGCGCGAGAGCTGCACGGCCTCAGCGCGCTCGGCGGCGCTGAGATAGCCGTTGCGCGACGAGAGGGCCAGGCCGTCGTCGGCGCGCAGGGTGGCGCCGGTGACGATCTCGATGGGCAGGGCCAGCTGGGCCACCATGCGCCGGATCACCATCTGCTGCTGGTAGTCCTTGGCGCCGAAGACGGCCACGCGCGGCTGCACGATGTTGAAGAGCTTGAGCACCACGGTGCACACACCGGTGAAGAAGCCGGGGCGAAAGTGCCCTTCCAGGATGTCGGCCAGCTCGGTGGGCGGTGTCACCCTGTAGCCCTGCGGCTCGGGGTAGAGCTCGGGCTCGCTGGGGGCGAAGACCACGTCGCAACCGGCGGCCTCCAGCTTCTTGCAGTCGGCTTCCAGCGTGCGCGGATAGGTGCCGAAGTCCTCGTGCGGCAGGAACTGCAGGCGGTTGACGAAGATGCTGACCACCGTCACATCGCCCAAGGGCTTGGCCTGTTTCACGAGGGCGATGTGGCCCTCGTGCAGATTGCCCATGGTGGGCACAAAGGCCGGGCGCTTGAAGTTGGCGAGATGGGCGCGCAGTTCGGCGACGGTATGGACGACGATCATGGGAGTCTTCTTTTTTGTAGAGCACGCCGACTCCACGAGTCGGCGTAGGTCACCAGGCGTGCACCGAATTCACTGGGAACGAGCCTTCTTTCACCGCCTTCACATAGGCCTCCATGGCGCCGCGCACGCTGCCGGCGTCGGCCATGAAGTTGTGTACGAACTTGGCCATCTTGCCCAGGTTCATGCCCAGCATGTCGTGCAGCACGAGCACCTGGCCGGCGCAGTCCACGCCGGCGCCGATGCCGATGGTGGCGCAGTGCGG
>JAHRYV010000004.1:122807-132354 GCA_020621965.1 Curvibacter sp.
CCGCCGCCTTCGAGCTTGACCATGTGGGCGCCGGCCTGCATCAGCACGGCGGCGTTACGGAACGCCTGTTCCTTCGATTCATGGAAGGTGCCGTAGGGCATGTCGCCGATGATCCAGGCCGTGCCCTGCACCCGCTGCACGCCGCGCGTGACGCTCGCCACGTGGTAGGCCATGGTTTCCAGCGTCACGCCCACGGTGCTGGTCAGGCCCTGGCAGACCATGCCCAGCGAGTCGCCGATCAGGATGCACTCGACACCGGCGGCATCGGCCACGGCGGCAAAGGTGGCGTCGTAGGCGGTGAGCATGGTGATCTTCTCGCCGCGCGCATGCATTTCCTGCAGGCGCGGCAGGCTGATGGGCTTGCGCGTAGCCGGTGCTGAAGCCGGGGGCAGGGTGCCGTAGGGCGAGGCACCGTTGTTCGGGGTGGAGGTCGGGTTGCTCACGGTGGTCTCCAATCGTTGCGCTGGTGGGATCGAATCAGGTCAGACCGGGCGGCTGGTGTGCCGGGCCCATGCCCAGGCGCTCCAGCAGCTGCACGTCGGCGTCGGTGTCCGGGTTGCCGGTGACCAGCAGCTTGTCGCCGTAGAAGATGGAGTTGGCGCCGGCCAGGAAACACAGGGCCTGGATGGCTTCGCCCAGCTGCTGGCGACCGGCCGACAGGCGCACGCGCGATTTCGGCATGGTGATGCGGGCCACGGCGATGGTGCGCACGAACTCGAACGGGTCCAGCGGGGCCTGGTCGGCCAGCGGCGTGCCTTCCACGCGCACCAGGTTGTTGATCGGCACGGACTCCGGATACGGGTCCAGGTTGGCCAGTTCGGCGATCAGGCCGGCGCGCTGGCGGTGGCTCTCGCCCATGCCGACGATGCCGCCGCTGCACACCTTGACGCCGGCTTGGCGCACGCGCGCCAGTGTGTCCAGGCGGTCCTGGTAGACGCGGGTGGTGATGATGTCGCCGTAGAAGTCCGGTGCGGTGTCGAGGTTGTGGTTGTAGAAGTCCAGGCCGGCGTCAGCCAAGGCCTTGGCGTGTTCGTCGTTGAGCATGCCCAGGGTGGCGCAGGTCTCCAGGCCCAGGCCCTTGACGCCGCGCACCAGCTCGGCCACCTTCTCGATGTCGCGGTCCTTGGGTTCGCGCCAGGCCGCGCCCATGCAGAAGCGGGTGGCACCGGCGTCCTTGGCGCGCTGGGCGGAAAACAGCACTTCTTCCAGCTCCATGAGCTTGGAGGCCTTGACCTCCGTCTCGTACTTGGCCGACTGCGGGCAGTAGCCGCAGTCTTCCGAGCAGCCGCCGGTCTTGACCGACAGCAGCGTGGCGAATTCCACCTGGGTGGGGTCGAAGTTCTCGCGGTGCACGGTCTGGGCGCGGTACAGCAGCTCGGGGAAGGGCAGCTTGAACAGCGCCTCGATGGCGTCGACGCTCCAACGCTCGGCCTTGGGTGTGGTGGCCGCTGCCGCCTTGGGGCGGTGCAGGGTGATGGTCTGTTCGGTGGCGGTACTCATGACGATTCCTTTCTCTCTGGCGGGCGCTGGGCGCGTTTCAGGCGCTGTCGCCGCCGTGGTGATCTGCGTGTGCCGGCACATGGGAGGCTTCCTGCACCGGGATGTGGCTGCGTTGTTCCTTGATGCGGTTCGCGCCGTCCACGAAGACCAGTTTGGGCTCGAAGCCCTTGCACTGCGCCTCGGGCACCTGGGCGAAGGCGGCAATGATGAGCAGGTCACCCACGGCGGCGCGGCGCGCGGCCGAGCCGTTGACGGAGATGATGCCCGAGCCGCGCTCGCCGCGGATGGCATAGGTGATGAAACGCTCGCCGTTGTTGATGTTCCAGATGTGAACCTGTTCGTTCTCCATCATGTTGGCGGCTTCGAGCAGGTCTTCGTCGATGGCGCAGGAGCCTTCGTAGTGCAACTCGCAGTCGGTGACGGTGGCGCGGTGGATCTTGGATTTGAGCAGGGTGCGGTACATGGCTGGGTTCCTCAGGGCACCAGGATGGTGGGCCGGGCGGCGGCCTCGGTGGCGGGATAGTCGCGGCTGAAATGCAGGCCGCGGCTTTCATGGCGGGATTGTGCGCTGCGCACGATCAGGTCGGCAACCTGGACCAGGTTGCGCAGCTCCAGCAGGTCACGCGTGACGTGGAAGCTGGAATAGAACTCCTGGATCTCCGAGCGCAGCAGCTCGATGCGGTGCGCCGCGCGCTCCAGGCGCTTGTTGGTGCGGACGATGCCCACGTAGTCCCACATGAAACGGCGCAGCTCGTCCCAGTTGTGCGAGATCACCACGCATTCGTCGGCATCGGTCACGCGGCTGTCGTCCCAGGCCGGCAGGGCCGGCACGGCTTGCGCGGTCTCCTGCTGGATGGCCTGGGTGGCCGCGCGCGCATAGACCATGCACTCCAGCAGCGAGTTGCTGGCCAGGCGGTTGGCGCCGTGCAGGCCGGTGTAGCTGGCCTCGCCGACGGCGTACAGGCCGGCGAGATCCGTGCGGCCGGCCAGGTCGACGACCACGCCGCCGCAGGTGTAGTGCGCGGCCGGCACCACGGGAATGGGGCGCTTGGCGATGTCGATGCCCAGTTCCAGGCAGCGCGCGTAGATGGTGGGGAAATGCTCCAGCAGGAATTCTTTCGGCTGGTGCGAGATGTCCAGGTAGACGCAGTCCAGGCCGCGCTTTTTCATCTCGAAGTCGATGGCGCGCGCCACCACGTCGCGCGGCGCCAGTTCGGCGCGTGCATCGTGCGCTGGCATGAAACGCGTGCCGTCCGGCAGGATGAGCTTGCCGCCCTCGCCGCGCACCGCTTCGCTGATCAGGAAGGACTTGGCATCGGGGTGGTACAGGCAGGTGGGATGGAACTGGATGAATTCCATATTGCCCACGCGGCAGCCGGCGCGCCAGGCCGCAGCGATGCCGTCGCCGGTGGCGGTGTCGGGGTTGGTGGTGTAGAGGTAGACCTTGCCGGCGCCGCCGGTGGCCAGGATGGTGTGCGGCGCGCTGAAGGTGTCCACCACGTCGGTGACCTCATTCAGGGCGTACAGGCCCAGGCAGCGCTGGCCGTCCAGGCCGAGCTTGGCGCTGGTGATCAGGTCCACCAGCATGTGGTGTTCGAACAGCGTGATGTTGGCGGTGGCGCGCACCTTGGCCATCAGCGTGTCCTGCACGGCCGCGCCGGTGGCGTCGGTGGCGTGTACGATGCGCCGCTCGCTGTGGCCGCCCTCGCGCGTGAGGTGCAGCTGGCCGCCTTCGAGCGAGAAGGGCACGCCCAGCTGCTGCAGCCAGCGGATGTTCTCGGGCGCGTGCTCGATCACGAAGCGCGTGGCCACCGGGTCGCACAGGCCGGCGCCGGCCACCAGCGTGTCCTGCACGTGGGATTCGAAGCTGTCGCCCGCGGCCATGACGGCGGCGATGCCGCCTTGGGCGTAACCGCTGGAGCCGTCGCTGAGGTCGCGCTTGGTCAGCACGGCCACGCGGTGCGTGGGCGCCAGATGCAGCGCGGCGCTCAGGCCGGCCAGTCCGCTGCCGACGATGAGGACGTCAAACTGGTGATGGGAGGACGGGGCCACGCTGAGTCTCGCGGTAGGTTCAGGCCGGCGAGTACGCCAGCCGCACGTAGATGGGGGCAAAGGCCTCGGCCTGGGTGATCTCGATCAGGCTTTCCTTGGCCAGTTCGAGCAGGGCGATGAAGGTCACCACCAGCACCGGTGTGCCCTTGTCCGGATTGAACAGGTGCTCGAATTCGACGAACTTCTGGCCCTGCAGCTGGCGCAGCACGATGCTCATGTGCTCGCGCACCGACAGTTCCTCGCGCGAGATCTTGTGGTGCTGCACCAGCTTGGCGCGCTTGAGGATGTCGGCCCAGGCTTCCTGCAGGTCGATCACGTGCACCTCGGGGAAGCGCGGCTGCAGCGACTGCTCGATATAGACCTGGGCCTTGAGGAAGTCGCGCCCGTACTGCGGCAGGTTGCCCAGCTGCGCGGCGGCGATCTTGATCTGCTCGTATTCCAGCAGGCGGCGCACCAGCTCGGCGCGCGGGTCCTCGGCCTCTTCACCCTCGGCCGCCTTCTTGGGCGGCAGCAGCATGCGCGACTTGATCTCGATCAGCATGGCCGCCATCAGCAGGTACTCGGCGGCCAGTTCCAGGTTGCGCGTGCGGACTTCGTCGACATAGGTCAGGTACTGGCGCGTCACCGCCGCCATCGGGATGTCGAGGATGTTGAAGTTCTGCTTGCGGATCAGGTACAGCAGCAGGTCCAGCGGGCCTTCAAAGGCTTCGAGGAAGACCTCCAGCGCATCGGGCGGGATGTACAGATCCTGCGGCATGGCGAACAGCGGTTCGCCATACAGGCGGGCCACGGCCACGTGGTCCACCACCTCGGGCATGCCCGGCGGCAGCGGGGCCTCGGCGGCCTGCAGGCCGGCACTGTCGTGAGGGTGGCTCATGGCGGGGACGATGGCGCGCGCGTCGGGCGGGCGCTTACTTGTCTTGCTGGCCGGTGGTCTGGTAGACGTAGGGCTTTTGCGGCACGCGGGCGGCCTGGTAGTCGGCCCAGGCCTGGCGGTCCACGGCCTTGTCCCACAGCAGTTCGCGGCCCTGGCGCTGGCGCGCTTCCAGCTCGGGCTGGGCGGCCTTGAGCTGGTTGAGGAACTGGGTCGTTTCCGACTGGTAGTCGGGGCGGCGGAAGATGTTGACGAGGGACATGGGCGCAAACCTTAGGTGCAAACGTACTTCCCGAACCGGGGGGAACCTGCCATTCTACCGGGGCCATGACCCCCGGCCGGGCCTGGCCTGGGGCATGATGGCCCCATTGGACCGCTGGGTATGCCCCCGGGGGCAGAGACAGGAAGGAAGCTCGGATGATCACGATACTGGAAGCCAAGCGCGCCGGCCTGTTCGGCAAGGGCAAGCTGATTCCCAACCTCGTCGCCGGCGTGATCGTGGGCGTGGTCGCGCTGCCGCTGGCCATGGCCTTTGCCATCGCCTCGGGCGCCAAGCCCGAGCAGGGCATCTACACGGCCATCATCGGCGGGCTCATGGTGTCCGTGCTGGGCGGCAGCCGGGTGCAGATCGCCGGGCCGACCGGCGCTTTCATCGCCATCCTGTCGGGGGTGACGGCCAAGTACGGCATTGCCGGCCTGCAGCTGGCCACCCTGATGGCGGGCCTGATGCTGGCGGCCATGGGGCTGGCCAAGATGGGGGCGGTGATCCGCTTTATCCCGGCGCCCGTGATCGTGGGCTTCACCACCGGCATCGGCGTGATCATCTTTGTCGGCCAGTGGAAGGACTTCTTCGGCCTGCCGGCCGTGGGCGGCGAGCATTTCCACGAAAAGCTGCTGCGTCTGCTGGAAGTGCTGCCTCACTTTCACCTGACCACCACGGCGCTGGCCCTGCTGAGCCTGCTGCTGGTGCTGTTTTCGTCGCGTATCCGCGGCCTGGGGCGGGTGCCGGGGCCGCTGACGGCCATGGTGGTGGTCACGCTGCTGCAGGCCACCTTCCACTTCGAGGGGGTGGCGACCATCGGCAGCGCCTTTGGCGGCATCCCGCAAGGCCTGCCGGCCTTCAGCATGCCCGCCTTCACCATGTCCGACGTGGTGCAGCTCATGGGGCCGGCCTTCACGATCGCCATGCTGGGGGCCATCGAGTCGCTGCTGTCGGCCACGGTGGCCGACGGCATGGCCGGCACCAAACACGACCCCAACCAGGAACTGGTGGGCCAGGGGCTGGCCAATATCGCCGCCCCGCTGTTCGGCGGCTTTGCCGCCACCGGCGCCATCGCCCGCACCGCCACCAACATCCGCAACGGCGGCACCAGCCCGCTGGCGGGCATCACGCACACCCTGACCCTGGTGGCCATCCTGATGTTCCTCGCGCCGCTGGCGGCCAATATTCCGCTGGCCAGCCTGGCCGCCATCCTCTTCGTGGTGGCCTACAACATGAGCGAGATCAAACACTTCCTGCACCTGGTGGCGCGCGCGCCGCGCGCGGACGTCGTGATCCTGCTGGTGACCTTCTTGCTCACCGTGCTGGCCGATCTGGTGGTGGCCGTCAGCATCGGGGTGATCCTGGCTTTCATGCAGTTCCTGCGCCGCATGAGCGACACGGTGGACGTGCAGGCGGTCAACGCCGAGGACCTGCGGCACCACCTGCAGGACCTGGGGCTGAGCGCGCTGCCGCGCGACGTGCTGGTCTACGAGATCGACGGCCCCTTCTTTTTCGGCGTGGTCGAGAACCTGCAGAGCGCGCTCAAGCAGACCCATTCCGACCCGCGCGTGCTGATCGTGCGCCTGCACCGCGTGCCCTTCATCGACTCCACCGGCCTGCAGGCCATGGCCGACGCGGTGGGCGCGCTGCAAAAACGCGGGGTGCGTGTGCTGCTGTGCGAGGCCAACGAGCGGGTGCGTGCCAAGCTGTGGAAGTTCGGCGTGCTGGACAAGCTGCCCGCCGGCGGTTATGCCGACCAGCTGTCGGCGCAGCTGGCCCAGGCGGTGGCTCACGCCGCGCCCTGAGGCCGGTCTGACGCCTCAGGGGCGCGCGGGCGGCGTCGGTGCGATCTTGCCGGTGCGGATGTCGTCGGCCATCGGCCCCAGCACCAGGATGCCCAGCAGCACGGCCAGCGGCATGGTGGTGATGTAACCCCAGAGCTTGAAACCCAGGGCCCCCAGCACGCCGCCGGCCAGGAAGGCGGCGATCAGTGAGGCATGGATGCGCAGCTTGCGCCGGTTGGCCATCACCTTGGTGGGCGCGGGCGAACGATTGAAATAGACCAGCTTGCCCAGCTCGATGCCGATGTCGGTGACCAGGCCGGTGACGTGGGTGGTGCGGATTTCGGCGTTGGAAATCTTGGTGATGACGGCGTTCTGCAGGCCCATGATGTAACAGAGCAGCAGCACGGTCAGCGGCGCAAACAGCTCCGCATGCAGGTTGATGGCGGCGCCGAACAGGCCAAAAACCAGCAGCAGGGCGGTTTCCAGGGCCAGCGGCCGGGCAAAGGCGCTGCGCAAGTGCCGGCGCAGGCCCCAGTTGACCATCAGGGCGGTGGTCATGGCCCCGCCCACGAAGGCGGCGATGGCGGCTAGGCTGGCGGCGACCAGGGCGAACTGGCCCAGCACCAGGTGGTCGGCCACGGAGGAGATCAGGCCGGTCATGTGCGAGGTGTACTGGCCCACCGCCAGGAAGCCGCCGGCATTGGTGGCGCCGGCGATGAAGCTCAGGGAGATGCCCAGCCGCAGATTGGCGGCGGGGGAGCGGTGGACATCGGTCCACCAGTGCAGGTGGAAATTGGGGTGGGGGGCGGGCCGGGAATCGGGCATGGGGGGAGTTTAGCCCTCGAAATGTTGTCATATCCCCCATTTAGGGGATGGCGCCCGGGCGCCGCCTTGTCTACAGTAGAGGTGCTGCTGTCACAGCCATAGGGCATTGGGGGCGCATCCGTCGGGAATTGGCGGGTGCGCCCCGCCGGCTTTTTGGGGCTTCAACTCGAATAATAGGCAATTCAGTGAGACAACTGACTGATTTCCTGGCGGCAGCCGAGCGGCGCTGGCGGGTTCCTGTCGCGGCGCTCGTGCTGCTGGCGGTTGCCGGCCTGGCGACCACCCTGGTGGCGCTGGCGGCGGCCGGGGCGCCGACCTGGCTGGCTGCGGGCCTGGGCGGGCTGCTGGCCGCGGCTCTGACGCTGCTGGCCCATACCCTGGCCCGCCAGCTGGCGCAGAGCGAGCAGGCGCGCCAGGCGCTGGCGCGCAGCCATCAGAGCCTGGAGGAGGCCGTCAATGCCCTGCCGCTGGGCATTGCCATCTACGACCCGCAGGACCGGCTGATGCTGTTCAACCGCGAGGCCGCCGAACAGGTGCACTACCGCGACGGCGGCGAATTGATCGGCCAGACCTTCGAGAGCCTGATCCGCCGTTCGCTGGCGCGCGGCCGCATCCCCGACGCGCTCGGGCGCGAGGAGGCGTGGCTGCGCGAGCGCCTGGAGGGGCGCGGCCGGCAGGATCGTCTGCTGTTGCGCCAGCTCGATGACGGGCGCTGGATGCACCTGTACGAGATTCCCACGCCTTCGGGCGGCCTGCTCATGGCACGCCTGGACGTGACCGAACTGGTGCAAAAGAGCGAGGCGCTGGAGCGCAGCAACGCCCAGCTCGAGCGGCTGTCGGCCACCGACGGCCTGACCGGCCTGGCCAATCGCCGGCTGTTCGATCAGCAGTTGCACCAGGAGTGGCAGCGCAGCATGCGCACCCAGCTGCCGCTGTCGCTGCTGCTGGTCGACATCGATCACTTCAAGCGCTACAACGATCACTACGGCCACGTCACCGGCGATGCCTGCCTGCGGCAGGTGGCGGTCATTTTGTCCGACTGCGCCCAGCGCGCCGGCGAGCTGGTGGCGCGTTACGGTGGCGAAGAGTTCGCGGTGCTGCTGCCCGGCACCGACCGCGAAGCGGCCATGGCGGTGGCGCAGCGCTGCATGGACGAACTCGCCAAGGCGCGGATAGAACACGCCAACTCGACGGTGTCCAGCCACCTGACCTGGAGCATCGGCGTGGCCACCGTGCTGGCCAGTCCCGACCTGTTGCCCGAGAGCCTGGTGCGTTGCGCCGACGAGGCGCTGTACCGGGTCAAGGGCAGCGGACGGGCGCAGTACAGCGCGGCGCCCTGCCCGGCCTGAAAACTTACGAATAAATCTACTGCGCAGCCCTCATGCGGCGTTGGGCGGTGCGCGGAATCCTCACGTACATGAAGTACGTTCCGGTTCCTGTGCTCCGTCCGCCTTGCCTGAGGGCTGCTCGCTACGATTTCTTCGCAAGTTTTGCGACGATGGCCTGCGTCGTTAACGCACGCGCATGCCGGGCTGGGCGCCGGGCCAGGGGTTGAGCACGTAGATGCCGGGCTGGGCTTTTTCGTCGGCGTGGCTGGCGGCCAGCACCATGCCTTCGCTGACACCGAACTTCATCTTGCGCGGGGCCAGGTTGGCCACCATCACCGTGAGCTTGCCCACCAGGTCTTGCGGCTTGTAGGCGGAAGCAATGCCGGAGAAGACGTTGCGCGTCTTGCCCTCGCCCACATCGAGCGTGAGGCGCAGCAGCTTGGTCGAACCCTCGACCGCTTCGCAGTTGACGATCTTCGCGATGCGCAGGTCGATCTTGGCGAAGTCGTCGATGCTGATCGTCGGTGCGAGCTCTTCACCGCCGGGGATGGTCTGCTCGGGCTCCGGGGTCGCCGGCGGCTCGAACAGGGCGTCGAGCTGCTTGCTGTCCACGCGCTGCATCAGGTGCTTGTACTCACCGATGACGTGGCCGGCGCCCAGCGTCCGGGCGGCATCGCTCCACAACAGCGGCGGGACCTTGAGGAAGGCCTCGACCTGGGCGGCCAGCGCCGGCAGCACCGGCTTGAGATAGATGGTGAGCAGGCGGAAGGCCTCGATGCAGACGGTACAGACATCGTGCAGATGGCTGTCCATGCCCTCCTGCTTGGCCAGCTCCCAGGGTTTGTTCTGGTCCACGTACTCGTTGACGCGGTCGGCCAGCAGCATGATCTCGCGCAGGGCCTTGCCGTACTCGCGTTCGGCC
>JAHRYV010000057.1 GCA_020621965.1 Curvibacter sp.
CTACGGCTTCAACGCCGCCAACGACACCTACGGCGACATGATCGAGATGGGCATCCTGGACCCGACCAAGGTGACCCGCACCGCGCTGCAGAACGCCGCTTCCGTCGCTTCGCTGATGCTGACCACCGAGTGCATGGTGTCCGAGTCCCCGAAGGACGAGGCAGCTGCCGGCGGCGGCATGCCTGGCGGTATGGGTGGTATGGGCGGCATGGGCGACATGGGCATGTAAGTGCTCCTTGCCTGAGGCTCCATGCCGTCGTTGCAAGGGCTTGCCGTACCTTAAGGTACTGTCTGCGCCCTTGCGCCTAGGCCTGAAGCCTCATGCTGCGTCGGATGACATCACGTCATTCGACACAAACAAAAAACCCGCAGTGCTAGCACACTGCGGGTTTTTTCTTGGGTGTCTGCTATTTAACTGCGCAGGCGCTTGAGTAGGCCGGCGGTGGAGGCGTCCAGGCCGGCGGCGTCGCCGCTGCTCAGGCGCGGCTCAATGTTCTTGGCCAGCACCTTGCCGAGCTCCACGCCCCACTGGTCGAAGCTGTTGATGCCCCAGAGCGAGCCGGCCGTGAAGACGCGGTGTTCGTAGAGCGCGATCAGCGCCCCCAGGCTGGCGGGCGTGAGTTCCTCCAGCAGCAGGAAGGTGCTGGGCCGGTTGCCCGGCATGTGGCGGTGGCCGCCCGGGTCTTGCTGCCCCAGCATCAGCGCCTGGGCCTGGGCCAGGCCGTTGGCCAGCAGTTTGTGGTGGTGTTCCGGCAGGTCGTGCGCGACCTTCTTCACGGCGATGAACTCCACCGGGATGACATCACTGCCCTGGTGCAGCATCTGGAAATAGGCATGCTGGCCGTTGGCGGCCGGCTCGCCCCAGATCACCGGCGAGGTGGCATAGGGCAGGGCCTGGCCGGCCGCATCCACGCGTTTGCCGTTGCTCTCCATCTCCAGCTGCTGCAGATAGGCCTGCATGCGGCGCAGGCCACTGTGATACGGCGCCACGCTGCGGCTGTTGAAGCCGTGGAAATTGCGGTACCAGACGTCCAGCAGGGCCAGCTGCACCGGCAGGTTGCGCTCCAGCGGCGCGCTGCGGAAGTGCTCGTCCATGGCATGGGCACCGGCCAGCAGTTCGCGAAAACGTTGCGGCCCGATGGCGATGGCGATCGGCAGGCCGATGGCCGACCACATGGAATAACGCCCCCCCACCCAATCCCAGAAGCCGAAGGTGGTGCGGATACCGAACTCCGCCGCCGCCTGCACATTGCTGGTCAAGGCGCAGAAGTGGCGCGCGATGTCGCGCCCGCCCTGCGCCGTGAACCAGGCCCGCGCCGAGCGCGCATTGGTCATGGTCTCCAGCGTGGTGAAGGACTTGGAGGCCACCAGGAACAGCGTGCTCTGCGGCCGCACCTGGCGCAGCACGCTGCTGAGCTCATGGCCGTCGACGCTGGAGACGAAGTGGTAACGCTTGCCGTGGTCCACGCATTCGTCCAGCGCCAGCACGGCCATCTGCGGCCCGAGGTCGGAGCCGCCGATGCCGATGTTCACCACGTCGGTGATGGCCGCGTCCTCGCGCACCGCCTGCGCGTAGGCCAGCATGTCGGCCAGCACCGCATGCACCTGGCCCAGCTCGCCCTGGACATAGGGCGTGAGCGGGTGGGTGGCAGCGCCTTGCGGATGGCGCAGCAGCCAGTGCATGACCGCCCGCCCCTCGGTGCTGTTGATGGACTCGCCCCCGAACATGGCATCGCGATGCTCCTGCACCCCGCACTGACGCGCCAGCTCCGTGAGCTGGCCCTGGATCTGCGGGTCCAGCAGATTCTTCGACAGGTCGGCAAAAACGTGCGGCACCTGCAGGCTCAGGCGCTCGAAGCGCCCGTCATCGGCCGCGAAGGCCTGCCGCAAGTCCAGCGTGCGGCCCCGACTGTCGTACAGCGCGCGCAGGGCCGTCCAGGCGGGCGTTCGGTCACAGCGGATCCTGCTCATCAGGCCGCCAGGATCAGTTGCTCAAGCTTGAGCGTGTCGACGGCAAAAGCGCGGATGCCCTCGGCCAGCTTCTCGGTGGCCATGGCGTCGGCGTTGAGCGCATAACGGAAACCCGCTTCGTCGTACTGCACCCGCGGCAGCTCCAGGCCCAGCGCCGCCTGCGCGTCGAGCTCGCGCGCCACGGGCGCCTGGCTGCCCGCCAGTTGCGCCAGCAATTCCGGCGCGATGGTCAGCAGGTCGCAGCCCGCCAGCGCCAGGATCTGGCCCGTGTTGCGAAAGCTCGCCCCCATGATCTCGGTGGTGATGCCGAAGCGTTTGTAGTGCTGGAAGATGGCGCGCACCGACTGCACGCCCGGGTCGTTGGCACCGGCGCTCGCAGCCTCGTCCCAGTTGGCGCCCGCGGCCTTTTTGTACCAGTCGTAGATGCGCCCGACAAAGGGCGAGATCAGCTGCACCCTGGCCTGGCCGCAAGCCACCGCCTGGCAAAAGGAGAACAGCAACGTGAGATTGGTGTGGATGCCGCGCTGCTCCAGCCGCGCGGCGGCCTGGATGCCCTCCCAGGTGGCGGCGATCTTGATCAGCACGCGGTCGACGTGCACCCCCTCGGCCTGGTAGAGCTCAACCAGCCGCTCGGCGCGCGCCACCGTGGCCTGGGTGTCGAAGCTCAGGCGGGCATCGACCTCGGTCGAGACCCGCCCCGGGATGAGCGACAGGATCTCGCAGCCGAAGCGCACCAGCAGGCGGTCGACTATCTCGTCCAGCGCCCGGCCGCGGTACTGGTCCACCGTCTGCTGCAGCAAGGGCCGGTATTCGGGCTTCTGCACGGCCTTGAGGATGAGCGAGGGGTTGGTGGTGGCATCCTGCGGCCGGAAGGCCGCCATCTGGTGAAAGTCACCGGTGTCGGCCACCACGGTGGTGAACTGACGTAGCGCATCGAGCTGATTCATGGGCCTGAATTATCAATGAAATAAAATTACGTTTTGCCGTCCACGTCTGTAACCTATGCGCTGCCCCATGGCCCGGTCATGACCAGCGTCCCAGGAGTCCCCATGCTCGATCGTATCCGCGCTTCCCTGCCCTCCCTGGCCCCGGCTGAACAGCGCGTGGGCCAGCTGGTCCTGTCGGACCCGCGCGCCTTCGCCAACCTGCCGGTCAGCGAGCTGGCCGACCGCGCCCACGTCAGCAAACCCACGGTGGTGCGCTTTTGCCGCAGCATGGGTTATGACGGCCTGTCCGACTTCAAGCTCAAGCTGGCCGGCACGGTCAGCGAAGGTGTGCCTTTCATCCACCGCAGTGTGGACGTGGACGACAAAACCGGCGACGTGGTGGTCAAGGTCATCGACAACACGGTCTCGGCCTTTCTCAAGTACCGCAACAACGCCAGCACCGCCGCCATCGACAAGGCCGCCACGGTGCTGGCCGCCACCTACAAGACCGGCAAGCGCATCGAGTTCATCGGCGCGGGCAACTCCGGCATCGTGGCACTGGACGCCCAGCACAAATTCTTCCGCCTGGGCGTCAATACCGTGGCCTACAGCGATGGTCACATGCAGGTCATGAGCGCCTCGCTCATGGGCCCGGGCGACTGCCTGGTGGTCATCTCCAACTCGGGCCGCACGCGCGACCTCATGGACGCCTGTGACATCGCGCGCAAGAACGGCGCCACCACCATCGTCATCACCACCAGCGGCTCGCCCCTGGCCATGGCCGGCCACATCCACCTGGCGGCCGACCACCCCGAGGGCTACGACCGCTACAGCCCCATGGTCTCGCGCCTGCTGCACCTGATGATCGTGGACATCCTGGCCACCTGCGTGGCGCTGCGCATCGGCGGCAACCGCCTGCAGCCCCTGCTCAAGGAGATGAAGAACAACCTGCGCAACAAGCGCTACGCCTGAGACCGCAGCACCGTGCGCCCATGAAAAAACCCTGCCGCGTTGCCGCGGCAGGGTTTGAGTGTTCACTCCATGCTGGCTTACGCCAGCATCGACTTAGAACACGGTCTTGATGCCCATGGCGGTGCCGGTGACCTTGGCGTCGCCGTACTTGTTGTAAGTACCGGTCTTGGCGTACAGAGCCGTCTTGGCGCTCAGAGCGTAGTCGGCGCTCAGGATCATGTCGGTACCGGTGTCGACACCGTTGTCGTTCTTGCCGACTTGGGCGCCCAGGGTCACCTTGCCCAGCGGGATGGTGGCGCCGAGGTTGGTTTCCTTGATTTCGCTGCCGAGCACAACCGCGCCAGCGGTGGTGGTCTTGGCGCTGGTCAGGCCGCCGCGCAGGGCGAAGGTGCCGAAGTTGTAGGCGGCGGACAGAGCGGTGGCTTCCGTCTTGGACTCAGTGGCAGTCGTGGTCTTCTGGTTACCCATACCGGCACCCACCATCAGCGGGCCGTTGTTGTAAACGCCGGTCACGTTGAGGCCTTCGACCTTGTTGACGGCGCCACCGACGGAGTTGTCGGTGTTGATCAGGCTCAGGTTACCCACGAAGCCGCTCAGGTTGGGCGTGCTGTAGAAGACCTGGTTCGGCAGGGTGCTGCCACCAGCGGCGTTGGCGGTGTTCACCGTGGACAGGTTGCTCAGAGCGTGGATGTCGGAAGAACCGATCAGCTTGAACATCGGGGTGTAGTCACGACCGAAAGCGACCTTACCGAAGCCGCCTTCCACACCAACCAGGGAGGTGCGGTCGAAAGCGCCGTTGCTGGTCGCGCCGTGTTTGGCGCCGGAATCACCGGTGTTGCCGTTGGCGGTGTAGACGTCCTGTTCCAGGATGAAGAAGGCCTTCAGGCCGCTGCCCAGGTCTTCAGTACCCTTGATACCCCACATGCTGGACACGGAGTTGTGCGAAGACACGCCGTTGCGCTTGGTGTCGACACCAGCAGCGTCGGTCGAGGTGTAAGCGCCATAGCCCACGTCCAGACGGCCGTAGACGGAAACCTGGGCGAAAGAAGCGGTGGCAGCCAGGGCAGCCACGGCAATCAGGGTCTTTTTCATATTGAAAGTTCTCCAAAGGTTAAACAAGGGTCCCGAAGGGAATTTTCGGTCCCCGGGCCAACCTCCTCTAGCAAGGAAGTTGCAGCTATTGCACCAGAGCCCCAGAGCCGGGTCAAAGGAAAACCCCGCGCCTACGTGGAATCCACCCGAGTTCCGTTGCGACACAGCAACATTGCCCGGCGATTAGGCAGGTGCGTGCACTGCATCACGCTAGAGGGGACAATAAGAGCCATAATAAGCTCTATTTTGAGAGCTTTTATGCAAACCCTGCTGGTTGACCGCGGCGTCAGCATGTCCGAGTTCAAGAAGAACCCGGCCGCCGTGCTGCGCCAGGCCGAAGGCCGGCCGGTGGCCGTGCTGAACCACAACCGCGTGGGCTTCTACCTGCTTGAACCACCGCTGTTCCAGGCCCTGCTGCAGGAACTGGCCCAGTCACGGACGTCCACCCCGGCACCAGGGCACGGGGCCGCCAGCCCCCAGCGCGAACTGATTGAGGCCCTGTTGAGCCAGGCCAAGACATCGGCGCGCTGAATTCGGGAAAATGGTTGCCATGACCTCGCCCACCGACGCCCTGCTCACCGCCGCAGACACCGCGCTGCGCACCCTGTTTGCCACGCCGCGCGCAGCCCTGCCCACGCCGCAGCCAGCCAGCCCCGGGGCCGAGTTGAGCGAGGAGAAAAAACGCCTGTCGGCCGCGCTGATGCGCGTGAACCACGTGGGCGAAGTCTGTGCCCAGGCGCTGTACACGGCCCAGGCCCTCACCACCCCCAACCCCGCGCTGCGCGCCCACTTCACGCGCGCCTGCGTGGAGGAAACCGATCACCTGGCCTGGACCAAGGAGCGACTGGACGCACTGGGCTCGCGCACGTCCCTGCTCAACCCGCTGTGGTACGCGGGCGCCTTCGGCATCGGCCTGCTGGCCGGGCGACTGGGCAATGCCGTGAGCCTGGGTTTCGTGGTGGAAACCGAGCGCCAGGTGGAAGCCCACCTGATGAGCCATATGGACCGCCTGCCGGCAGGCGACACCGCCTCGCGCGCCATCGTGGCGCAGATGGCGGCCGACGAGGTCAAGCACGCCGTGGATGCGCAGAACGCCGGCGCCATGGAGCTGCCCACACCGGTCAAGGAATTGATGCGCGCGGCGGCCAAGGTGATGACCACCACCGCGCACTACATTTAAAACTAGCGAATAAATCTACTGCGCAGCCCGATCGCGGCGTTGGGCGGTGCTCGCCATCCTCACGTACAGGAAGTACGTTCCGGTGGCTGTGCTCCGTCCGCCTTGCGCTCGGGCCGCTCGCTACGATTTCTTCGCCAGTTTGCACCGCCTGACGCTTGGCGTTGGCACATGGATCAGACCTCCAGCACGTCGAAGCTGGTCGTGATCTCGGCGGTCTTGCCCAGCATGATGCTGGCCGAGCAGTACTTGTCGTGGCTCATCTTGATGGCGCGTTCCACCGCATTGGCCGGAATGCCTTTGCCGCTCACGGTGAAGTGCATGTGGATCTTGGTGAAGACCTTGGGGTCCTCGCTGGCGCGCTCGCTCGTGAGCTTGACGCTGCAGCCGCGCACGTCATGCCGGCCGCGCTTGAGGATGAGCACCACGTCGTAGGCGGTGCAGCCGCCGGTGCCGGCGAGCACGGTTTCCATCGGCCGCGGCGCCAGATTCTGGCCACCGTTCTCGGGTTTGGTCGCGTCGGGCGCGCCGTCCATCACCAGCACGTGGCCGCTGCCGGTTTCGGCCACAAAACCCATGTTCGAACGCGTGCCGGTGGCGCCGGTCCAGCTGACTGTGCATTCCATGTTCTGCCTCTTTTGCTTGCTAAAACGGTGGCGATTGTGGCACAGAAGGTCAATCCGTGCTCTAATGAATACCAATTTAAGCATCTTTTGGAGCATCATGGACACCGTACTATCACAGCTCGCGGTTAGCGTGACCGAGCTCAAGCGCAATTACGCCAGCATTCTGAAGCAGGCCGATGACGGCCCGATCGCCGTGCTCAACCACAACCGGCCTGAAGCGTATTTGCTGCCGGCCAGCCACTACGAGCGACTGATGGATTATCTGGAAGACCTGGAAGACGCCAAACTCGTGCGTGAGCGCACCGATGGCCCCTTCGTCCAGGTCAGCCTCGATGAGCTATAAACTTCGCTTTCACGCGCAGGCTCTGCGCGAGTGGCAGCAACTCGACGGCAGCGTGCGTGAACCACTGAAGCGCAAGCTGGCCGAACGGCTGGAGCAACCCCGTGTGCCCTCTGCTGCGCTGCACGGCCTGCCGGACTGCTACAAGATCAAGCTGCAGAGTCAAGGCTACCGGCTGGTCTATTGCGTGGACGATGCCGAAGTATTTGTCACCGTGATCTCCACAGGCAAACGTGACAAGAACCGCGTCTATCGCACCGCCCAGAACCGCCTCCAGGAACCCACGCCGCCTTACCCATGAGCACCACTGCCCGAAAACGCCCCCTGCAGCCCGCCGATTACCTGAAGAAGATCCTGACCGCCCGTGTCTATGACGTGGCCGTCGAGTCCCCATTCGAACCCGCCAAGGCCCTGAGCCGGCGCCTGCACAACAAGGTGCTGCTCAAGCGCGAGGACCAGCAGGCCGTGTTCAGCTTCAAGCTGCGCGGCGCCTACAACAAGCTGGCCCATCTCTCTGCGGACGAGCTCAAGAGGGGGGTGATCTGCGCCTCGGCCGGCAACCACGCCCAGGGTGTGGCGCTGGGCGCGCACAAGCTGGGCACACGCGCCGTGATCGTGATGCCCACCACCACGCCGCAGCTCAAGATCGACGCCGTAAAGGCGCTGGGCGGCGAGGTGGTGCTGGCCGGCGACAGCTATTCCGACGCCTACAACCATTCGCTGACCCTGCAGAAAAAGCAGGGGCTGACTTTCGTCCATCCCTTCGACGACCCGGACGTGATCGCCGGCCAGGGCACCATCGCCATGGAGATGCTGCGCCAGCACCAGGGCCCGCTGGACGCGGTGTTCGTGGCCATCGGCGGCGGCGGCCTGATCAGCGGCGTGGCCGCCTACATCAAGGCCGTGCGGCCCGAGGTCAAGGTCATCGGGGTGCAGATGAACGACTCCAACGCCATGATCCAGTCGGTGCGCGCGGGCAAACGCGTCACGCTGCAGGACGTGGGCCTGTTCTCCGACGGCACGGCCGTCAAGCTGGTGGGCGAGGAAACCTTCCGCCTGACGCGCAAGCTGGTGGATGACTACATCGAGGTCGACACCGACGCCGTCTGCGCCGCCATCAAGGACGTCTTCGTCGACACGCGCTCCATCGTGGAGCCGGCCGGCGCGCTGGCGGTCGCCGCCATCAAGCAGTACGTGGCAAAACACAAGACGCGCGGTGAGACGTATGCCGCCATCCTGTGCGGCGCCAACATGAACTTCGACCGCCTGCGCTTCGTGGCCGAGCGTGCCGAGGTGGGCGAGGAGCGCGAGGCACTGTTCGCCGTGACCATCCCCGAAGAACGCGGCAGCTTCCGCCGTTTCTGCGAACTGATCGGCACCCTGCCCGGCGGGCCGCGCAACGTGACCGAGTTCAACTACCGCATCAGCGACGACCGGCAGGCCCACGTGTTCGTGGGCCTCACGACGTCCACCCCGGGCGAAAGCGGCAAGATCGCCAGCAACTTCAAGCGGCACGGCTTTGGCGCGCTGGACCTGACGCACGACGATCTGGCCCAGGAGCACATCCGCCACATGGTGGGCGGCCACTCCAAGCTGGCCCTGGACGAGCGCCTGCTGCGCTTCATCTTCCCGGAACGCCCCGGCGCGCTGATGAAGTTCCTGAGCCTGATGCGTCCGGGCTGGAACATCAGCCTCTTCCACTACCGCAACCAGGGCGCCGACTACGGTCGCATCCTGGTCGGCATCCAGGTCCCGAAGGCCGACGACAAGGCCTTTGCCAAGTTCCTCGCCACTTTGGGTTACGCCTACGTGGAGGAAACCCGCAACCCGGCCTACCGCATGTTTCTGCAGGCTTGAAGAACCACCAGACAGGAGACACGAATGAACTACGAACTGATCCAGGTCCGCACCGAAGCCGGCAAGGTCGGCCTCATCACGCTGAACCGCCCCAAGCAGCTCAATGCCCTGAACGACCAGCTGATGACCGAACTGGGCGCCGCCCTGCAGGCCTTCGATGCCGATGAGGCCATCGGCTGCATGGTGATCACCGGCAGCGAGAAGGCCTTTGCCGCCGGCGCCGACATCGGCGCCATGGCCGGCTACAGCTTTGCCGACGTCTACAAGGGTGACTACATCACGCGCAACTGGGAGACCATCCGCAGCATCCGCAAACCGGTGATCGCCGCCGTCAGCGGCTTCGCCCTGGGCGGGGGCTGCGAACTGGCCATGATGTGCGACTTCATCATCGCCGCCGACAACGCCCGGTTCGGCCAGCCCGAGATCAAGCTGGGCGTCATCCCCGGCGCCGGTGGCACCCAGCGCCTGCCGCCCCGTGGGCAAGCCAAGGCCGTGGACTGGGCTGACCGGCCATGATGGACGCCAGCGGCGGCCGGCATGAGCCGCGTGGTAAAAGCGGACGACGCTGGCGGCAGCGCTGTTGATCTGCGACTTCGAATCGCGGTGATGGCGTAAGAGGCGGTGAACCGGGCGTCGCTGAACGGCGTGATGTTCGGCCGCCTGTTCCGCCCTGTTCACGGACCAATCGGCTTCAGCACCGGTGAGCCGGCAGAATTCGAGCTATAATTTGCGGCGCGCAACGAAATACGCCAGCGGCACAGCTCAGTCGGTTAGAGGATGGTCATAATCCCGGTCCGCGGTTTCGTAACGCCACCAAAACAAATGCGGCGGCGTTGCGGGCCAATGAACCAGTGGCCGTTCTTGCAGTGCAACCATGAACGCTGTTTCGCCATCTCTCGTCGTGCCAGCCATTTGGGTGGTCACTCTGGCCGCCAGCTTGATCGGCGTTACGATCGTGGCCCAGACATAACATCCGCCATGGCCAAACACGCCCCAGCGTGATACCGCCTATTCATGAGCAGCCGGCGCGGCTGGCGCCCGGCGCACGCATACGCGACCGCAACAACCTGCTGGTGGTGTCGGGTGCGCTGATCGGCCAGGACTTGCTGGTGCGCTACACACGCGACCCGCTGGGGCTGCTGCACGAGGTCTGGGTTCTGACGCCCAGCGAAGCAGCCGTGGGCATGCCACCGCCGCGGCAACTCGACTCCTCCTACTGATTGCGGGTCGCCCCCGGGCGGCCGGATTTTTCCTCATCGGCTGCGCGAGCAGCCATTGCGACCTTCCGCGCGGAGGCACTTCGGAACCGATGCCATGAGCAAGAAAGTTTTCATCAAGACCTTCGGCTGCCAGATGAACGAGTACGACTCGGACAAGATGGCCGACGTGCTGGGCGCCGCCCAGGGCTACGAACCCACGCAGGACGTGGAGGAAGCCGATCTGATTCTCTTCAACACCTGCTCGGTGCGCGAGAAGGCGCAGGAGAAGGTGTTTTCCGACCTCGGCCGCGTGCAGCATCTCAAGAAGAAGGGCGTGAAGATCGGCGTGGGCGGCTGCGTGGCCAGCCAGGAAGGCGCCGAGATCATCCGCCGCGCACCCTATGTGGACGTGGTGTTCGGCCCGCAGACCCTGCACCGCCTGCCCGAGCTGCTGGCCGCGCGCGAGGCGCAGCAGCGCCCGCAGGTGGACATCAGCTTCCCGGAGATCGAGAAGTTCGACCACCTGCCGCCGGCCAAGGTGGACGGCGCCACGGCCTTTGTCAGCATCATGGAGGGCTGCTCCAAGTACTGCAGCTACTGCGTGGTGCCCTACACCCGCGGCGAGGAAGTGAGCCGCCCCTTCGAAGACGTGCTGGTGGAGATCGCCGGCCTGGCCGACCAGGGCGTCAAGGAAGTCAACCTGCTGGGACAGAACGTGAACGCCTGGCGCGCGCCCATGGGCGGCAGCGCCGAGCAGGCCGACTTTGCCACCCTGCTCGAATATGTGGCCGAGATCCCCGGCATCGAGCGCATCCGCTACACCACCAGCCACCCCAACGAGTTCACGCCCTCGCTGATTGCGGCCTACGAGAAATGCCCGAAGCTGGTGAGCCACCTGCACCTGCCGGTGCAGCACGGCAGCGACCGCATCCTGATGGCCATGAAACGCGGCTAC
>JAHRYV010000058.1 GCA_020621965.1 Curvibacter sp.
GATGGCGTGCGTCAGCGTCTCGCTGACGAAGCTGCCGCCGTAGATGCCGAAATGGCCCGAAGCATCGGGCTGGTGGTAGTCGAACATGGTTAACCTGCAAGTTGTTCGTCCGCGGCACGCACGGCGGCGACGAACTGGTGGATCTTGCCGGCGTCCTTGATGCCCTTGGAGAGCTCGACGCCGGAACTGACATCAACGGCCAGCGACTTACAGCGCGGCCGTACCTGCGCTATGCCGTCGCCCACGTTTGCAGGCGTGAGTCCACCACTCAAGACGAGGTGAACGTCGACGCTTGGAGGCAGATGTGACCATTCGAAGCTTTTGCCGCCGCCTCCAAACCCCTCGACATGGGCGTCGAGCAGGATGGCCTGGGCGGCCGAGTAATCCTGGGCGTATTTTACGAGGTCGAAGCCCCTCCCGGCTTCTCCCATGGGAATGCGGGCGGCGCGCAGGAATGGCCGGGCACCAGCCGCGGCCAGGCACTGCGGCGGCGTCTCGTCGCCATGGAACTGCAGTGTGGCATTGGGTAGCAGGGCGCAGGCGGCCTGGATCTCGGCCACGCTGGTGTTGACCACGAGCAGCACCGGAGTCATGAAGGGGGGCAGGCGGCGCGCCAGTTCGGCGGCGCGCTGCGGCGTCACGTAGCGCGGGCTTTTCTCGTACAGCACAAAACCCACGGCGTCGGCGCCGGCCGCGACGACGGCATCCATGTCCTGCTCACGCGTCAGGCCGCAAATTTTGATCCGTGTTCGCACCAGGCTGTTCATGGCAGCCAATCATACGCAGGCGTGCGATCGGGCAGGCCCCAGCGGGCCTCGTAGCGCGGCCCGAGGAAGTACAGGCCGTCCGGGGCGAAGGTGGGGGCGGCGGCATCGCGGCTGCGCGCGGCCAGCACCTCGGCCATCCACCCCGGCGGCTGCTTGCCCTGGCCGATGACGATCAGGCAGCCCATGATGTTGCGGATCATGTGGTGCAGGAAGGCGCTGGCTTCGAACTCGAAGCGCCAGTAGGCGCCGCGCCGGCTGATGTCCACGCGCATGAGGTTCTTCACCGGGGACAGGGCCTGGCAGGCCGAGGCGCGCAAGGAGGTGAAGTCGTGCTCGCCGAGCAGGTGCGGCAGGGCTTGTTGCATCAGCGCCAGGTCCAGGGGCTGGAAGACCCAGCCGGCGCGGTGGGCGTCGATGCTGGGCCGTACCGGCGACTCGAGCAGCAGGTAGGCATAACGGCGCGAGGTGGCGCTGGCGCGGCAGTGGAACTCATCGGGCACGCTCTGCGCCCATTGCACGGCGATGTCGCGCGGCAGGAAGCTGTTGGTACCGCGCACCCAGGCGTAGGGCGTACGCTGCGCCGTCGTGTCGAAGTGCACCACCTGCATCAGGCCATGCACGCCGGCGTCGGTGCGCCCGGCGCAGAGGGTGGAGATGCGCTGGTCGGCAAAGCGGCCCAGCGCTCTCTCGAGCTGGTCCTGCACCGTGCGGCCCGAGGGCTGGCTCTGCCAGCCGTCGTAAGGGTGGCCGTCGTAGCTGACGCCGAGGGCTACCCTCACGACATGGCCTGTGGGGACAAAGCGGATCAGCCGAGGGCGGCCAGGGCCTTCTGGGCGCGGGACTTCATGTCGCCCGAGGCCTCGGCGATGATTTCCTCGATCAGGGCGCGGGCCCCGTCGGTATCACCAATGGACTTGAACTCCTCGGCCAGGGCCAGCTTGGTGCCCAGCGGATCGTCCGAACCGGCGCCGGGCTCTTCCGAAGGCGTGCCGCCCAGGTCGAGCGACAGCGAACCCAGGTCGAAGTTCAGCATGTTTTCACTGGCGGGTGCGCTGGCTGCCCGCGCCGGCTCGGGGGTGAGCTGGGGCAAGGGGGGCGCTTCGAAGGCCAGGCTGTTGTCCGGCGCGGCGGCGACGGGCGCCGGAGCGGTCGGGGCGGCGGCCTGAGGCTGCGCTTCGTCCAGCGAGAAGTCCAGGTCCAGATCCAGATCCGTGCTGGCTGGCGCAGCTGCGGGCGCCGGGCGCGCGGCTGCGGGGGCTGCCACCGGGGCAGGGGCCGCCACCACTACCGGCGCTGGCGCTGGCGCCGGGGCGGCCGGCCTGCTGGCGGCGGGCGCGGGGCTGCGCACGGGGGCGGCAGGGCTGGCCGACTGGCCGCCCGGCTGGTACAGGGCGTTGGTGGGCTCGATGCTGCTGCCCAACTCGCAGATCTGATCCCACTCCGCTCCCGCGCCGCCGGTCAGGCTGTGGGCTTCCTTGGCGATGCTGGCGAAGCTCTTGACGTCACGCCGCTTGGCGTAGATTTCGCACAGTTTCTGATGGATGGCAACGCGGGTCGGGTGGTTGCGCAGGGCTTCCTTGAGGATTTCTTCGGCCTGCAGGTCACGGCCATAAGCGAGGTAAACATCGGCTTCAGCGACGGGGTCGACATCGTCGCCAGCATCGAGCTGGCTGGGCGAGTAGACCATGGACGAGGAACTGCTGGCACCAGCATCATTGGTGTCAACTCGTTGTCCGCCGCTTACTCCGAAAAAAGAGTCAGGCTGGAGTCGGCTCTCCAGGTAGGCGCTATCGACTTGGGCCGTGCTCTTGCGTCGCCGACTGCGGTAGAAGGCGTAGCCGGCCAGCAGGGCCACCAGGCCGCCGCCGGCTGCCGGGATCAGCGGGTTGTCCAGCAACTCGTCGACCAGCGAGGGTTCTTCGACCGGGGCTGGCGCGACCACGGGCGCCGTGGGGCGCTTGGCCGGTGCCGGTGCCGATGCCGCGGTCGTCGGCGCACTGGCCGGCAGGCTGGGCGGCAGGGCCAGCGGCGCGGTTGCCGGCTTGGGTGCCAGGGGCGGTGCGGTGGGCACCGGTGCCGGTGCGGGAGCGGCGGCGGCTGGCTTGGTGGCCGGTGTCGGGGCAGCAGCAGCCTTGCTCAGCTTCTCGAGGTCCGCCACGTTCTTGGACAACTCCTCGGCGCGTGTGGTGGCTTCCTTGGTGCTGCGCTCCTTGGCCAGCTTGTCCTCCGGGGCCTTGGCCTGGACGGTGCCCTTGGACAGGGTCAGCTTGTCAGGCGCGGCGCCAGCGGTCTTCTTTTCCTCGACCTGGGTCTGCACGGCGCCGCTGGTCTTGCGATCAGCGCTGGCTTCCGGGCTGGCCGGGGCGCTGGCGGCCAGACGGCGGCGGAATTCGTTGAAGTCCTTGCTCTGCACCGTCAGGATCTGGCGGGCCTCGTCCGGCTCGATGGACTCGGCCTGCTGAGCGGTGGGAATGTTCAGTACCGCACCCGCACGCAGCCGGTTGATATTGCCCTTGACGAAGGCCTGCGGATTGGCCCGCAGCATGGCCACCAGCATCTGGTCCAGCAGCACATCGGAGCGTTTCTCGCTCCGGGCAATCCGGCCGGCCGTGTCGCCCGACTTGACGGTGATCCGTTTGGATGCCGTCGCGGGCTGGGCCACCACTTCAGGGCTGGGCTTGGTTTCGGGGGTGGCGACCGGCTGGGTCTCGACCATGGGGGCCGGCGGTACCGCTTCTGGGGGCGCCGACACGGCTTGCGGTTCCGGGGCGGTGGCGACCGGGGCAGGCGCTGCGGCCTCCGGCGCTGCGGGGGCGGAGGCCGCAGCCTCCGGCACGGGGGCTGCCGCTGCCGCTTCTGGCGCGGCGGCCGGTGCGCTCACTTCTGCCGCAGGAGCCGGCATCGCGACGGGCGTCGGCGCCGGTTCGGGCTCTGGGGCTATGCGGATCGGGACCGTGCTGACCTGGGGCGCCTGAGGCGCGGGGGCCGGGGTCGCTCCCAGGTTGGGCGGATCGAACAGCATCGTGTAATCGCGCACGATGCGACCGGTGGACCAACTGGCTTCGAGGATCAGGTCCACATAGGGATCGTTCACCGGGCGCGAGTTGGTCAGCCGCAGATACTGGCGACCGTCGGGGTGCTTCTCCAGCGAAATCTGCAGCCCGTTGAGTGCCGCGCTGTACTCCATGCCACTGGCGCGGTAGGCGTCGGGTTGGGCCAGTCTGGGGCGCAGGGAAGTGGCTTCATCGTCGTTGATCTCCAGGATCTCGATCTCGGCGCGCAAGGGCTCACCGAGTGCCGACTGAACCACGATGCGCCCCAGGGAGAGCGCAGTGGCCTGCGTACTCCACAAACCAAGAACCGTGGCTGAGGCCAGGGCCAAAGCGGTTCTTTGCCAGCGTTGTGACTTAGCAATCAATTTAGGGGCCTCCGATGATCGGGCGACGGATAGTTAACGGTCATGGTTGAGGGTCCAGGCCGGGAATGCGCAAAACTGGAAAAGTACCTTAACATCAATATGTTAGCCTGACAAGCTGAGAAAGCTCTTAACTTTCTGAGCGCAAGATCCATAGTCTGGATCTTGCGTGGTCTGTTGCCTGTCGACAACGAATGATGACTTCGGAATCAGGCTTGCAGCAGGATGCGCAGCATGCGGCGCAGCGGTTCGGCCGCACCCCACAGCAGCTGGTCGCCGACGGTGAAGGCGCCCAGGTAGTCGTTGCCCATGGCCAGCTTGTGCAGGCGGCCGACCGGCACGGTCAGCGTGCCCGTCACGGCAGCCGGGGTCAGTTCGCGCTCGCTGATCTCGCGCTGGTTGGGGACCACTTTCACCCAGTCGTTGGCACCGGCCAGCAGGCCTTCGATCTCGGCCAGGGGCACATCCTTCTTCAGCTTGACGGTCAGGCCCTGGGAATGGCAGCGCATGGCGCCGATGCGCACGCACAGGCCGTCGATCGGGATGCTGCCCGCGCTGCGGAAGGCGGGGTTGCCCAGGATCTTGTTGCACTCGGCGCCGCCCTTCCACTCTTCCTTGCTCTGGCCGTGCTCGACCGGCACGTCGATCCAGGGGATCAGGCTGCCGGCCAGGGCCGTGTTGCGGAAGTTCTTGGTCGGGAAAGCGGCGTCACGCATGGTGGCGGCCACTTTGCGGTCGATATCCAGGATGGCCGAGGCCGGGTCGGCCAGCTCGGCCTTGACGGCGTCGTGCAGGGCGCCCATCTGGCTCAGCAGCTCGCGCATGTTCTGCGCACCGGCGCCCGAGGCAGCCTGGTAGGTCATGGCGCTGACCCATTCGACCAGACCGGCCTTGAACAGGCCGCCCATGCCCATGAGCATCAGGCTCACGGTGCAGTTGCCGCCGATCCAGTTGCGGCCGCCCTTGGCCAGCGACTGGTCGATCACGTGGCGGTTGACCGGGTCCAGGATGATGACGGCGTCGTCGGCCATGCGCAGCGAAGAGGCGGCGTCGATCCAGTGGCCCTTCCAGCCCGCGGCGCGCAGCTTGGGGTAGACCTCTTTGGTGTAGTCACCGCCCTGGCAGGTCAGGACGATGTCGCACTTCTTGAGGTCCTCGATGCTGTTGGCGTCCTTGAGGGTGGTTTCGTTCTTCGCCTGCGCCGGGGCCTTGCCGCCGGCGTTGGAGGTGGAGAAGAACACGGGCTCGATCAGGGCGAAGTCGCCTTCGGCCTGCATGCGGTCCATCAGGACCGAGCCCACCATGCCGCGCCAGCCGACGAGGCCCACCACATTGCCCACTTTGCTCATCACATGCCCTTTCAAATCAAATTCTGTTAACCCGGCTCGTCCAGCCGGGAGGGCGTGACGAACCGCGAACCGTACTCAGCCCTTGGTTTTCGTAATGGCGGCGACCACCGCGTCGCCCATCTCGCGGGTCCCGACCTTGGTGGTGCCTTCCGACCAGATGTCCGCCGTGCGCAGGCCGGACGCGAGCACGCTCTTGACGGCCGACTCGATGCGGTCGGCGGCCGTGGCCTGGTTGAGCGAGAAGCGCAGCATCATGGCAGCAGACAATATTGTAGCCAGCGGGTTTGCAATACCCTTACCGGCGATGTCGGGCGCGCTGCCGTGGCTGGGCTCATACAGACCCTGGTTCTTGCTGTTCAGGCTGGCCGAGGGCAGCATGCCGATCGAGCCGGTCAGCATGGCCGCCTCGTCGGACAGGATGTCGCCGAACATATTGCCGGTCACGATCACGTCAAAGCTCTTGGGCGCCTTGACCAGCTGCATGGCGGCGTTGTCCACGTACATATGGCTCAGTTCCACGTCCGGATACTGCTGGTGCACCTCGATCACCACGTCTTTCCAGAACTGGAAGGTCTCCAGCACGTTGGCCTTGTCCACGCTGGTGACCTTCTTGTTGCGCTTGCGCGCGGCCTGGAAGGCCGTATGGGCGATGCGCTCGATCTCCGGGCGGCTGTAGCGCATGGTGTCGTAGGCTTCCTCGGCGCCCGGGAAGGCACCGTCCACCGCGGTACGGCGGCCGCGCGGCTGGCCGAAGTAGATGTCACCCGTGAGTTCACGCACGATCAGGATGTCCAGGCCGGCGATCAGTTCGGGCTTGAGGCTGGAGGCGCCCACCAGCTGTTCGTAGCAGATGGCCGGCCGGAAGTTGGCGTACAGGCCCAGGTGCTTGCGCAGACCCAGGATGGCCTGTTCGGGGCGCAGCGGGCGATCCAGCTTGTCGTATTTCCAGTCGCCGACGGCGCCGAACAGAATGGCATCGGCCGCCTTGGCCAGGTTCAGTGTCGAATCGGGCAGCGGATGGCCCGCCACTTCGTAGGCCGCACCGCCGACCGGCGCGGTTTCCATCTCGAACTTCAGGTCCAGGACCTTGAGCACCTTGACGGCCTCGGCCACGATTTCGGTACCGATGCCGTCACCCGGCAGAACTGCGATTTTCATACCAACTTCTCCAATTGCTTGTTCGAGGAACGCCGTGGAACCGGCTCCGCCGGGCCACTGGCATTACCCCCTTGAGGGCTGGCGCAGCGACACGAAGCGCGCGCAGCCGGGGGTGCTATCCGATCATCGTATGGGCGAGCCACGGCTTCTTTGCCAGGCGCTCGGCCTCGAAGGCGGCGATCTTGTCCTTGTGGCGCAAGGTCAGGCCGATGTCGTCAAAGCCGTTGAGCAGGCAGTACTTGCGGAAGGCTTGCACCTCGAAGGGAATCTCCTCGCCCTGCGGCTTGACGACGACCTGGCGTTCCAGGTCGATGGTCAGCTGGTAGCCGGGGAAGGCCGCGCATTCGTCGAACAGCTGGGCCACCACGGCCTCGGGCAGCACGATGGGCAGCAGGCCGTTCTTGAAGCAGTTGTTGAAGAAAATGTCGGCGTAGCTGGGCGCGATGATGGCGCGAAAGCCGTACTGGTCGATGGCCCAGGGCGCGTGCTCGCGCGAGGAACCGCAGCCGAAGTTCTTGCGCGCCAGCAGCACGGAGGCGCCCTGGTAGCGCGGCTGGTTCAGCACGAAGTCCGGATTGGGTTTGCGGCTGGCCGGGTCCTGGCCCGGGTAGCCGGCATCCAGGTAGCGCCACTCGTCGAACAGGTTGGGGCCGAAGCCGGTTTTGCGGATGGACTTGAGGAACTGCTTGGGGATGATGGCGTCGGTGTCGACGTTCTCGCGGTCCATCGGGGCCACGACACCTTTGTGCACGGTGAACTTCTGCATGGGAGACCTCAGGAGAACTTGCGGACGTCGACGAAGTGGCCGTGCACAGCCGCAGCGGCGGCCATGGCCGGGCTGACCAGGTGGGTGCGGCCACCGGCGCCCTGGCGCCCTTCGAAGTTGCGGTTGCTGGTGGAGGCGCAGCGCTCGCCCGGCTCCAGCCGGTCGGCGTTCATGGCCAGGCACATGGAGCAGCCGGGTTCGCGCCACTCGAAACCGGCCGCCTTGAAGATCTCGTGCAGGCCTTCGCGCTCGGCCTGTTCCTTGACCAGGCCCGAGCCGGGCACCACCAGCGCCAGTTTCACGTTCTTGGCGACCTTGCGGCCCAGCTTCTTGACGATGGCGGCGGCTTCACGCATGTCCTCGATGCGGCTGTTGGTGCACGAGCCGATGAAGACCTTGTCGACAAAGACGTCGGCCAGCGGCTTGCCGGGCTCCAGGCCCATGTAGGTGAGCGCGCGCTCGATGGCGCCGCGCTTGACGGCGTCCTTTTCCTTGTCAGGGTCGGGCACGCGGCCGTCGATGCCCAGCACCATCTCGGGCGAGGTGCCCCAGGTGACCTGCGGCAAGATCTGCGCGGCGTCGAGCTCGACCACGGTGTCGAACTTGGCATCCGGGTCCGAGTGCAGCGTCTTCCAGTAGGCCACGGCCTGGTCCCACTCCACGCCGGTGGGTGAAAGGGGCCGACCCTTGACGTACTCGATGGTCTTGTCGTCCACGGCCACCAGACCGGCGCGCGCGCCGGCCTCGATGGCCATGTTGCAGACCGTCATGCGGCCTTCCATGGACAGGGCGCGGATGGCCGAGCCGGCGAACTCGATGGTGTAGCCGGTGCCTCCTGCTGTTCCGATTTTTCCAATGATCGCCAGCACGATGTCCTTGGCGCCGCAGCCGCGGGGTAGTTGCCCCTCGACTTTCACCAACATGTTCTTCGCCTTCTTGGCCAGCAGGGTCTGCGTGGCCATGACGTGCTCGACCTCGCTGGTGCCGATGCCGTGCGCCAAGGCACCGAAGGCGCCGTGGGTGGAAGTGTGCGAGTCGCCGCAGACCACGGTCATGCCGGGCAGGGTGGCACCGTTCTCCGGGCCGATCACGTGCACGATGCCCTGACGCTTGGACAGGAAGGGGAAGAAGGCGGCGGCGCCCGATTCCCGGATGTTGGCGTCCAGCGTGGTGATCTGTTCCTTGCTGATGGGGTCGGCAATGCCGTCGTAGCCCAGCTCCCAGCCGGTGGTGGGCGTGTTGTGGTCGGCGGTGGCGACGATGGAACTCACGCGCCAGAGCTTGCGGCCGGCCTGGCGCAGGCCCTCGAAGGCCTGCGGGCTGGTCACCTCATGCACCAGGTGGCGGTCGATGTAGAGCACGGCGGTGCCGTCTTCTTCGGTGTGGACGACGTGCTCGTCCCAGATCTTGTCGTAAAGGGTGCGTCCCATGGATGTGCGTGCAGTGCGTGTCTAGGCAATCCGACATTTTATTCGGACGCCGGGGTTAGGGTCTTCAATCGATGATGTCGAGCCCCGGCGTCAGCTCGCGCACCCGGTGATCGACGTAGTAGCCGCCGAATTCGGTGTAGCGCAGAAGCTGGCGCTGACACTGTGTGCACTGCCAGACGTCGCAGCGGTTGTAGGGGAAAAACCGGACGGCGACCGGCGCATTCGGCGAGTCGTAGCGGGTCCCCGCCGGGTGGCGCTCCTCGAACGTGGGTTCGTTCAGGTCCGGGTCGCGCAAGGTGGCGACCCGTTCCAGCTGGGCTGCGGGCCAGCGGTCGTCCGGCAGGCTCTCCCAGGCCTGGCAGGCGCCGATGCTGCAACGGCAGGGGTGCGGGCGGGGCGCGCGCGCCAGCAGTTGCTGGAGTTCAGCGGCGTTGCGGATGGCTTGCATGGGCGGCAAAGTTCCTGTTGGGGCCTGCATTATCGAGCCATCAGGAATGAAAAAAGCCCCTTTCGGTGCGAAAGGGGCTTGGGGGGGCAGGGGTAGCGCGCTGGCTTCAGCTGCCGCGCTTCTCCGGCACGATCTTCAGCAGGCCGCGGCCTTCGAACGCGGTGCCCGTATTGGTGCGGCCGCGCAGGATGCCTTCGAGGTCACCCTTCTCGAAGTTGGCGTCCTGGTTCTCGAAATGGCAGACCAGGTCCAGCTGGCCGTCGCCGTTGACGTCCTCGCCGCTCTTGCCGCAGTGGCTCAGGCTGCCCTCGTTGCCGGAGGCGCCGAAGGTCAGGCTGGCCGGATCGGCGCTCAGCGCGTTGAAGTTCTGCGACGACAGCAGGGCGACCGGGATCTTGCCCTTGGCGCGCGGGTTGATCGGCGCCAGGCCCGTGCTGCCGGGCTTGATGTCGATGTTGATCTGCATGATCTCCGGCGTGACGCCCGAGATGACCAGCTTGTAGTCGCCGTTCTGGACACCGCCGGGATTGGCGACGCCGCCGCCGCTCAGGGGGTAGCGCGGGTAGTTGCTGACCAGGACGACGTAGTTGCCGGTGGCGGGCAGCCTGAAATTGTCGATGCGGGAATCCAGGCGCGATATCGAGCCGGGGTCGATGGATGCCGCGTCGTCGTTGGCGCGCAGCAGGGTGAAGCCCGGGGTGGCCTGGTAGACGCCGATGTAGGAGTCGAAACTCCGCAGGCCGCCCTGGGCGCCGTCGATGTCGATGGTGACCACGTCGCCGGCCTGGCCGTGGAAAGCATAGAAATCCAGGTCGTCGATCGCCAGCCCGCTCACCCGGCCGAGCACGCCTTCGATCGTCAGGCTATCGGTCGAGAACTGCAGTTTCTGGGCCTGGTAAATGGGGTGGTTCACTTCCACTTCGCTGACGGTCTGGGCCTGAGCCCAGCCGGCGGCCAGCAAGGCGCCAGTGATGCCGATCTGAAGCGCACGTTTCAGCTTGAGTTTGTTCATTGCTTTTCTCCTGAGTGCATGGGTTGCTGGCCACGTGCCAGTGAGGGCAACGTTAGCGGCCCGCGGCGTGCAACCGTTACCGGATTCCCGATCCTGATACACGTGACGCATTTGCTTGCAACTCGGCTGCAAGGCGCGTGACAAATCACACACTCGCGCCGCGGTCACGGGGCGTGGTGTTGCAGAAAAAAGAAACCCGCCGGCGTTGCCGCCGGCGGGTTGGGTCGGGACAGGCCAGGGCTTAGCGCTTGGCCAGCGCCGGCACGTCGCGGCGCGGCGAGCCGGTGAAGAGCTGGCGCGGACGGCCGATCTTGTACTCGGGGTCGCTGATCATCTCGTTGAGCTGGGCGATCCAGCCGACGGTGCGGGCCAGGGCAAAGATGCCGGTGAACAGGTTGACCGGGATGCCCAGTGCGCGCTGCACGATGCCGGAGTAGAAGTCCACGTTCGGGTAGAGCTTGCGCTGCACGAAGTAGTCGTCTTCCA
>JAHRYV010000059.1 GCA_020621965.1 Curvibacter sp.
GGCCAGCTTGACGAAGTTGGGCAGCGCGTCCATGTAGCTGTGGCTGTAGCGGCCCGAGTACTCGATCTCCTGCCACTGGCGCACCATGCCCAGATAGCGGTTGTTCAGCGACAGGATCTTGATCGGCGTGTTGTACTGCAGGCAGGTGGAGAGCTCCTGGATGCACATCTGCACCGAACCTTCGCCGGTCACGCAGAACACCTCGCTCTCGGGCTTGGCCAGCTTGATGCCCATGGCGTAGGGTATGCCCACGCCCATGGTGCCCAGGCCGCCGGAATTGATCCAGCGGCGCGGCTCGTTGAACTTGTAGTACTGGGCGGCCCACATCTGGTGCTGGCCGACGTCGGACGTGATGTAGGCATCGGCGTCCTTGGTCATGTTCCACAGGGTCTCGATCACGAACTGCGGCTTGATGACGTCCAGGTTGCCCCGGTCGTACTTCATGCAATCGCGCTTGCGCCAGTCCTCGATGGCCTCCCACCAGCCGCCCAAGGCCTTGGCGTCGGGCTTGACCGAGCCTTCCCTGATCATGGCAATCATCTCGGTCAGCACATCCTTGACGTCGCCGACGATCGGAATGTCGACCTTGACGCGCTTGGAGATGCTCGACGGGTCGATGTCGATGTGGATGATCTTGCGCTCGTTCTGGGCGAAGTGCTTGGGGTTGCCGATCACGCGGTCGTCGAAACGTGCCCCCACGGCCAGCAGCACGTCGCAGTTCTGCATGGCGTTGTTGGCCTCCAGCGTGCCGTGCATGCCCAGCATGCCCAGGAACTTGGGATCGGTGGCCGGATAGGCGCCCAGGCCCATCAGGGTGTTGGTGACCGGATAACCCAGCATGTCCACCAGGGTGCGCAGCTCGGCCGTGGCATTGCCCAGCAGCACGCCGCCGCCGGTGTAGATATAGGGACGCTTGGCGGCCAGCAGCAGCTGCAGGGCCTTGCGGATCTGCCCGGCATGCCCCTTGCGCACCGGGTTGTAGGAGCGCATCTCCACCGTTTCGGGGTAACCGGCGTAAGGCACCTTCTTGAAGGACACATCCTTGGGGATGTCCACCACCACCGGGCCGGGACGGCCGCTGCGGGCGATGTGGAAGGCCTTTTTCATGGTCTCGGCCAGGTCCTTGGCGTCCTTGACCAGGAAGTTGTGCTTGACGATGGGACGGGTGATGCCCACGGTGTCGCATTCCTGGAAGGCGTCCAGACCGATGGCAGCGGTGGGCACCTGCCCGGTGATGATCACCATCGGGATGCTGTCCATGTAGGCGGTGGCGATGCCCGTGATGGCATTGGTCACGCCCGGACCGGAGGTCACCAGCGACACGCCGACGTCGCCGGTGGCGCGCGCGTAGCCGTCGGCGGCGTGCACCGCCGCCTGCTCGTGGCGCACCAGAATGTGCTGGATGGTGTCCTGTTTGTAGAAAGCGTCGTAGATATGCAGGACGGCGCCGCCGGGGTAGCCCCAGACGTACTTCACGCCTTCGGCCTGCAGGGCCTTGACCAGAATTTCGGCGCCACGCAACTCGTCGACCTGACCGGCAGCGCTGGCGGCCGCGGCGGAAGTGATTTCAGCCTTGGAAATTTCCATGATGAACCTTTGTGAATTTCTCTGACGAAAAACCTTGGGTGCCCCTTCGCAAACGCTTGTGGCATCGCGTCGGGACTTGAGGTCAAGGACATGGGCGCCATGGTTTGCCGCGCCGGACCGTGACCCGTTTGCTTTTTGATGTGCAAGCGCATTATCGCACCGCAGCATCCAATTTGCAGCCCCGATCCCAAAAGTGGTGCGCCAGTGCCATAATCGGCGCCAAAGCGGCCCGAAAAGCCGCAGATCACCAGAGACAACCTCGCGCCCCCCGGCCCCAGCCCTTGGCAACCGAACAAGAACTGTCCGACTTCCTCAAAAGCGTCGAAAAACGCGCCTTCAAGCGCTCCGTTTACCACGTGCGCAATGACGAAGCGGCCCTGGACATCGTCCAGGACAGCATGATGAAGCTGGTCGAGCATTACAGCCACAAGCCGCCCGACGAGCTGCCCATGCTGTTTCAGCGCATCCTGTCCAATACCACCCTGGACTGGTTCCGCCGACAAAAGACTAGAAATGCGCTGTTTTCGAACCTGAGCGATTTCGAATCCGACTCCGACGACGGAGAATTCGATCTGCTGGAAAATCTCGACGGCTCCGACAATGCCTCCCAGGTGGAAAGCGCCGAAAAAACCACCCAGCGGGCCCAGATCCTGCGGGAAATCGAGTTGGAAATCCAGGAATTGCCGGCCCGTCAACGGGAAGCCTTCCTCATGCGTTACTGGGAGGAGTTGGATGTGGCGGAGACCGCCGCAGCCATGGGCTGCTCCGAGGGAAGTGTGAAAACGCACTGTTCCAGGGCGGTCCAGGCTCTTAACAAAGCCTTGAGAGCCAAGGGAATACAGATATGAAGACCATGCCTATCAACGCCAACCTGTCCATGGACCGCTACGGCCGCCAGATCGCGGCCTGCTTGGACGCGTCCGCCGAGGCGCTGCCCCACGACATCAGTGAACGATTGCGGGTTGCGCGCCTGCAGGCGCTGGGCAAGCACCGGGACGTCCAGGTTCGCGCCACGGCGCCCGTCTTGGTGGGCGGTGGAACGGCAGCCCTGGGCGCTGGCGACGGTGACCGCGGCATCTGGCCCGGACTGGTGTCCCTGGTCCCGCTGCTCGCCCTGATTGCCGGCCTGGTGGCCATCCAGGTCTTCGGGACCAACCAGGTGGCACAGGAACTGGCTGAAATCGACTCCGCCATCCTGACGGACGACCTGCCGCCCGACGCCTATGCCGACCCGGGCTTTGCCCAGTTCCTCAAAGCCCGACTCGATCAACGCCAGCAAGACTGATGGCCCCCATCATGAATCTGACCGCCCGCATCCAGACCTTTCGCTGCCCGAACGCAGCGGCAGCTCTGCCTGCCCTGCTGTTGGCGCTGTGCCTGCCCGTGGCCGCGGCCCCCTCGGAGGGCACGGCCGGCCAGACCGTCACCGGGCGCTCGGCCCAGCGCCCCGACAACTCGATGCGTCAACGTTATGCCAGTACGGTAGTGGCGGCCCAGACCCAGACCAAACCGGCCTGGAAGGATCTGACAGCGGCGCAGAAGCAAGCGCTGCTGCCCCTGGCGCCGCATTGGGATCGGCTGGGCGAGGAACGCAAGCTCAAGTGGCTGGTCATCTCGAAGAACTACCAGACACTGTCACCGGATGAACAGGCGAAGGTGCACCGCCGGATGAGCAAATGGGTTACCCTGAGCCAGCAGGAGCGGACCCAGGCCCGCCAGAACTTCAAGCAGATCAAGACCCTGACGCCTGAGCAGAAGGCGATCCAGTGGGAGGCCTACCAAGCCCTGAGCCCCGATGAACGGCGCAAGCTGGCCGACCAGGCCCGGGCCCGCCCGGCCGGCGTGGCCACGGTCAAGCCGGCGAGCAAACCCCGGCTGATTCAGACCCGGGCGCGCAAAGGTGCCACGTCGGGAGCCCGGATGGCCGTGGCTGCCCCTCCGATCCAGCAGCACACCTTGCTGCCCCGGTCCGAGTCTGAGTCCGTCGAGTCCGAGCGCTCGCCCTACGAAGACGAGCCCGCGGAGTGAGTCAGGACCGCCGGAGCGACGCTGCCGCACGGGCAGCCGGGACCACTTCCGCCCCCCCCTCGCCGCTTGCCACGCCCGGCCTGTGGCGACGCATGGCCTGCTGGCTGTATGAGGGCATGCTGTTGTTCGGTGTGGTCTTCATCGCCGGTTACCTGTTCAGCACCCTGACCCAGACCCGCCACGCCCTGGACAACCGCCACGTCCAGCAGGCCTTTTTGTTCGTCGTGCTGGGCATCTACTTCACCTGGTTCTGGGCCAAGGGCCAGACCCTGGCCATGAAGACCTGGCATATCCGGCTGGTCGATGTGCAGGGGCGCCCTCCGACCCAGCGCCGCGCCCTGCTGCGTTACGTGCTGAGCTGGCTCTGGTTCCTGCCGCCGCTGGCGGCCATCGCGCCGTTCAACCTCACGGCGGCGGAATCCGCGGTGATCATCCTCGGCTGGGTGGCCGTCTGGGCCCTGCTCAGCCGTTTCCACCCCCGCCAGCAGTTCTGGCATGACGCGCTGGCCGGCACCTGCCTGGTCGACGCCCGCCCCCCGCGGGCCTGATGTCACCCGGCTGGTGGACAATCGGCGCATGCCTGAACTACACAACAACGTCGTCAATCCACAAAAAGCCCGCCGCGGCCTGAGCCGTATGTGGCACGCGCTGGGTTATTCCTTCGAAGGCCTGCGCGCCGGCTGGCACGAAACCGCCTTCCGCCAGGAGGCCTTGGCCGCCCTGGTGCTGCTGCCGCTGTCGCTCTGGCTGGGCCGCAGTTGGGTGGAAAGCGCCCTGCTGGCCGGCTCCGTGCTCTTCGTGATGATCGTGGAACTGCTCAACACCGGCATCGAGACCGCCATCGACCGCATCGGGCCCGAGTGGCACGACCTGTCCAAGCGGGCCAAGGACATGGGCAGCGCGGCGGTGCTGCTCAGCCTGCTGCTGTGCCTGGGCATCTGGGCCACGGCCGTCTACCAGCGCTTCATGGCATGAGCCCCGCGTTCTCGCTCTGTGTCTACTGCGGCTCCAGGCCCGGCATCGATCCGCAATTTGCGGCGACGGCGCGTGCCGTGGGTCAGTGGATCGGCCGGCACGACGGCCAGTTGGTCTACGGCGGCGGCAAGGCCGGCCTGATGGGCATCGTGGCCGAGGCCACCCTGGCCGCCGGTGGGCGCGTGGTCGGCGTGATTCCGCAGGCCCTGGTCGAAAAGGAGTGGGCCTTGCACGAGTGCACGGAACTGCACATCGTCGACACCATGCACGAGCGCAAGCGCATGATGGCCGAGCGCGCCGATGCCTTCGTCGCCCTGGCCGGCGGTATCGGCACCTTCGAGGAGCTGTTCGAGGTCTGGACCTGGCGCCAGCTGGGCTACCACGCCAAACCCGTGGGCATCCTCAATACGGCGGGCTACTACGACGGCCTGCTGGCCTTCCTGGCCTCCACCGTGCAGCAGCAGTTCATGGGCGACTGGCAGATGGACCTGATCCAGACCGGCGTCGAGCCGGTCGCACTGCTGAGCAGCCTGATCCAGGCGGCCGGCCTGGCGCCGGCGCCGCGGCTGGACCAGATCTAGGGTAGGCCCTAGACCGCGGAGTTGTCGAGTTCGCCGGTGCGGATACGCACCACGCGCTCCACGGCGGTCACGAAGATCTTGCCGTCGCCGATCTTGCCGGTGCGGGCGGCCTTGACGATGGCGTCGACGCAGCGGTCCACGTCATCGGTCTTGACCACCACCTCGACCTTGACCTTGGGCAGAAAATCCACCACGTACTCGGCCCCGCGGTAGAGCTCGGTGTGGCCCTTCTGGCGACCGAAACCCTTGACCTCGGTGACGGTCAGGCCGGTCACGCCGCACTCGGCCAGTGCCTCGCGCACTTCCTCGAGCTTGAACGGCTTGATGATGGCGGTGATCTGTTTCATGAATCTGCTTCCTGTCGATGGGGACGAAACCGGTGAACCCGTGCGCGCTGGCGCTCAGGCCCTGAACTTGTTGGTAATAGGATAACGCCAATCCTTGCCGAAGCTGCGATGGGTCACCCGGATACCCACCGGCGCCTGGCGGCGTTTGTACTCGTTGAGGCGGATCAGGCGCGTCACCTTCTCCACGTCGGCACGCGGGTAGCCCTGGGCCACGATCTCCTCGAGACCCAGGTCGTTCTCCATGTAACCCTCCAGGATCGGGTCCAGCACCTCGTAGGGCGGCAGACTGTCCTGATCCTTCTGGTCCGGCCGCAACTCGGCGCTGGGCGGCCGGGTGATGATGCGCTCGGGAATCGGGCGGGCGCCGCGGCCATGCGGATCGTGCTCGTTGCGCCAGCGCGCCAGACGGAACACCGTGGTCTTGACCAGATCCTTGATGACGGCAAAACCGCCGGCCATGTCGCCGTAGAGCGTGCAATAGCCGGTGGCCATTTCCGACTTGTTGCCCGTGGTCAGCACGATGCGCCCGCTCTTGTTGGACAAGGCCATCAGCAGGGTGCCGCGGATGCGGGCCTGGATGTTCTCCTCGGTGGCGTCCTCCGGCAGGCCCCGGAACTCCTGGGCCAGCGACGACCTGAACGCCTCGAATTCGGGCACGATGGAAATCTCGTCGTACTGCACACCCAGGCGCTGCGCCATGTCGCGGGCGTCGATCCAGCTGATGTCGGCCGTGTAGGGCGACGGCATCATGACCGCACGCACACGCTCGGGGCCCAGAGCATCGACCGCGACGGCCAGCACCAGGGCCGAGTCGATGCCGCCGGACAAGCCGATGATGGCGCCGGGAAATCCGTTTTTGCCCAGATAGTCGCGCACACCCAGCACCAGGGCACCCCAGAGGTCGGCGTCGGCCGTACGCTCCGGGGCGATCGCCCCACGCAAGGCCAGCCCGGCGCTGCTTTTTTCAACGTCGACGGTGAAGAGATCCTCGGCAAAGCTCGGGGCGCGCGCGGCCGGGGTCCCGTCGGCCTGCAGGGCAAAGGAATGCCCTTCGAAGATGATTTCGTCCTGCCCGCCGACCAGATGCGCATAGACCAGCGGCAGACCGCAGGCCTGCACACGCTGGCGCATCATCTGCTCGCGCTCCATGCCCTTGCCCACGTGAAAGGGCGAGGCATTGATCACAGCCAGCACCTCGGCCCCGGCCTGGCGGGTCTCCCGGGCCGGCGCCTCGAACCAGGCATCCTCGCAAATCAGCAGACCCACCTTGACGCGCGCGCCGGCAGCTCCGGCCTCGAACACACAGACATCCTGCCCCGGCCTGAAGTAACGGCGCTCGTCGAAGACCTGGTAGTTCGGCAGCTCGCGCTTGGCGTAGCTCGCCACCACCTCGCCCTCGCGCAGCACGCTGGCGGCATTGAAGCTGCCGGGCACCGAGACCGAGCGGGTGCGCAGACGCGGCGGCCCGTTCGTGGCAGGATGGCCGACCACCACCGTCATGTCCTTTAACCCGGCGAGCTCGCGGGCCACCCGGTTCACGGCATCATCGCAGGCGGCGAGAAAGACCGGGCGCAGAAACAGATCCTCCGCCGCATAACCGCAGATGGAGAGTTCGGGTGTCAGCAGCAGCCGGGCGCCCCCGGCATGGGCGGTGTGGGCGGCATCGATGATTTTTTGTGCGTTACCGGCCAGGTCGCCAACGACAAAATCGAGCTGGGCAACGCAGATACGCAGGGTCATGGACGACAAGGGAAGTGTAGGAATCGCTTGAGCAAAAGCAATTATGTCATTCGGGTACACGACGACCCGGCACAGGTCGATGCCCGAGCCTGGGATGCCTTGCTCGCGCGCCAGGCCCAGCCCACACCCTTCATGCAGCACGCCTACCTGGCCGCCCTGCACGCCAGCGGCAGTGCCTGCCCGGCCACCGGCTGGACGCCCCGTTACCTCACGCTGCGGGACGACGCCGGCACGTTGCAGGCCGCCTGCCCGCTTTACCTCAAGCCGCACTCGCGCGGTGAATATGTGTTCGACTGGTCCTGGGCGGAGGCCTACCAGCGCCACGGCCTGGATTACTACCCCAAGGCCGTGGTGGCCGTTCCCTACACCCCGGTGCCCGGCAGCCGTCTGCTGGCGCGCGACGAGACCGCCCGCGCCGCCCTGGTCGAGGCGGTGCTCGCGCTGTGCCGCGAACTGGGGCTGTCCTCCCTGCACCTGCTGTTCGGCCATCCGACGGACATCGAAGCCTGCCTACGCGCCGGCCTGATGCTGCGCCATACCGTGCAGTTCCACTGGACGAATCGCGTCGGCACACCGGGCCCTTACCGCGACTTCGACGACTTCCTTGGCGCCCTGAGCCAGGACAAACGCAAGAAGATCCGCCAGGAGCGGCGCAAGGTGCAACAGGCCGGCGTGACCCTGCGCCATGCCCGCGGGGGAGACATCAGCGAGCAGGATTGGAATTTCTTCTACCGCTGCTACGAGCGTACCTACCTCGAACACGGCAATCCGCCTTATCTGAGCCGCGTTTTCTTCGACGAGATCGCCCGCAAGCAGTCACGCCACTGGCTGCTCTTCATCGCCGAACGCGAGGGGCGCGCGATCGCCAGCAGCCTGATCGCCGTCAGCGACGAAGGTGCGGAGAAGGTGGCCTGGGGCCGCTACTGGGGCGCGCTGGAACGGGTGGACTGCCTGCACTTCGAGGCCTGCTACTACAGCCCGCTGCAATGGTGTGTAGACAACGGGTTTCAGCGCTTTGAAGGAGGCGCGCAGGGCGAGCACAAGCTGGCGCGCGCCCTGCTGCCGGTGCGCACCGACAGCGCGCACTGGCTGGCCCATCCGGATTTCGCCCAGGCGGTGGACCACTTCCTGGCCCGCGAGGGCCGGGGCGTGGCGCACTATCTTGATGAACTGGCCGAGCACAGCCCTTTGCGCCGGGGCGGCTGAACGCAACGCCGGGGCACACCGGTCGCCGGCGCCCCAATAAAAAACGCCTGCCGGCCGTTCGGCCTGCAGGCGTTGTCAGCAGCGGCAAGGATTACTTCTGGGCCTGCTTGTTGTAGGCAGCGATGCCGTCGAGGACTTCCTTCTTGGCGGCGTCCACACCTTCCCAACCCAGGATCTTCACCCACTTGCCCGCTTCCAGGTCCTTGTAGTGCTCGAAGAAGTGGGCGATCGTCTTCAGGCGCAGCGGATTGATGTCCTCGGGCTTCTGCCAGTGCGTGTAGATCGGCAGGATCTTGTCGGTCGGCACGGCCAGCACCTTGCCGTCCTGGCCGCCTTCGTCTTCCATCTTGAGGATGCCGATCGGGCGGCAGGGCACCACCACGCCCGGGATCAGCGGGAACGGCGTGATCACCAGCACGTCGACCGGGTCGCCGTCGCCGGCGATGGTCTTGGGCACGTAGCCGTAGTTGGTCGGGTAGTGCATGGCCGTTCCCATGAAACGGTCCACGAAAATCGCACCAGACTCCTTGTCCACCTCGTACTTGATGGGATCGGCATTCATCGGGATCTCGATGATCACGTTGAAGGCTTCGGGAACATTCTTGCCGGGGGTGACGTTGTCGAGAGACATCAGCTTCCTTTTGCGGTGTGTCAAAACAGATTGGTATTAACCCTGATTTTACTTGCTTCGCCCTGACGCACGGCGGCAAGGGGCTGTTTTCACGGTAAAGTGATTTTGTTGGCCAATCGTCCTGTGTGACCGGAGAGGTTGAACGCGACGAGGAAGCAACGCATCGGTGGCTCCGCCCCCTGCGTTGCCACCCCTTCGCGATACAACAACACAGGAGTGATTGATATGACAGGCAATTCAGCGCTGATACTGGCGCTCGTCTGCGGGCTCATCGCCGTGGCCTACGGCATCTGGGCGCGCAGCTGGATTCTTTCCCAGGACGCGGGCAACGCCCGCATGCAGGAAATCGCGGCAGCCATCCAGACCGGTGCCGCCGCCTATCTGGCGCGTCAATACAAAACCATCGGCATCGTCGGCGTCGTGCTGGCCATCCTGATCGGCGTCTTCCTCGACGTCCAGACCGCCGTCGGTTTCATCATCGGCGCCGTGCTCTCCGGCGCTTGCGGCTTCATCGGCATGAACGTCTCGGTGCGCGCCAACGTGCGCACCGCGCAGGCGGCCACCCGTGGCATCGGCCCGGCGCTGGACGTGGCCTTCCGCGGCGGCGCCATCACCGGCATGCTGGTGGTGGGCCTGGGCCTGCTGGGGGTGACCGCCTTCTACTGGTTCCTGGTCGGCAACGGCAACCTGAACGCCAGCAGCAACCTGGCCAAGCTGCTCAACCCGCTGATCGGTTTTGCCTTCGGCTCCTCGCTGATCTCCATCTTCGCCCGTCTGGGCGGTGGCATCTTCACCAAGGGCGCCGACGTCGGCGCCGACCTGGTGGGCAAGGTCGAGGCCGGCATCCCCGAGGATGATCCGCGCAACCCGGCCGTGATCGCCGACAACGTGGGCGACAACGTGGGTGACTGCGCCGGCATGGCCGCCGACCTGTTCGAGACCTACGCCGTCACGCTGATCGCCACCATGGTGCTGGGCGCCCTTCTGGTGGCCGGTGCCGGCACCAGCGCCGTGGTCTACCCGCTGGCCCTGGGCGCGGTGTCCATCATCGCCTCCATCATCGGCTGCTTCTTCGTCAAGGCCAGCCCCGGCATGAAGAACGTGATGCCGGCCCTGTACAAAGGCCTGGCCGTCTCTGGCGTGCTGTCGCTGATCGCCTTCTTCTTCGTCACGATGTGGCTGATGCCGGACAACGCCATCACCGCCTCCGGCAGCCAGCTGCGCCTGTTCGGCGCCTGCGCCGTCGGTCTGGTGCTGACCGCCGCCCTGGTCTGGATCACCGAGTACTACACCGGCACGCAGTACGCGCCGGTGCAGCACATCGCGCAGGCCTCCACCACTGGCCACGGCACCAACATCATTGCCGGCCTGGGCGTGTCCATGCGCTCCACCGCCTGGCCCGTGATCTTCGTCTGTGCCGCGATCTGGATCGCCTTCAAGCTGGCTGGCCTGTACGGCATCGCCATTGCCGCGACCTCCATGCTGAGCATGGCCGGCATCGTGGTGGCGCTGGACGCCTACGGCCCCATCACCGACAACGCCGGCGGCATTGCCGAGATGGCCGAGCTGCCCTCCAGCGTGCGCGACATCACCGACCCGCTGGACGCCGTGGGCAACACCACCAAGGC
>JAHRYV010000060.1 GCA_020621965.1 Curvibacter sp.
GTGCGTGTTGGCGATGAAGAGCTGGTCGATCCAGTCGTCTTCCTTGGTGGCCGTGGCCTGCTTGCCGCGGCCGCCGCGCTTCTGCGCCCGGTATTCGCTCAAGGGCTGGCTCTTGATGTAGCCGCTGTGGCTCAGTGTTACCACCATGTCGGTCGGGGTGATCAGGTCTTCGGTGGCCAGGTCCTGGGCGTTGTGCTCGACCTGGCTGCGGCGCGCGCCGACCTTGGTCTGGCCGAACTCCTGCTTGATGGCGCCGAGTTCCTCGCCGACGATGACCGAGACGCGCTCCGACTTGGCCAGGATGTCGAGCAAGTCCTCGATCTCGGCCATGACTTCCTTGTACTCGGCGACGATCTTGTCCTGCTCCAGGCCGGTCAGGCGCTGCAGGCGCATCTGCAGGATTTCCTGCGCCTGCGTGTCGGACAGGCGGTACAGGCCGTCGTTGCCCATGCCGTAGTCCTTCTCCAGGCCGTCGGGACGGTAGTCGTCGGCATTGACCACGCCGCCGTCGGCGCGCGTGCGGGTGAGCATCTCGCGCACCAGCTTGCTGTCCCAGGGGCGGGCCATCAGCTCGGCCTTGGCCACCGGCGGGGTGGGGGCGTTGCGGATGATGGCGATGAAATCGTCGATGTTGCCAGGGCGACAGCGGGCCTTCGAGCACGTGGCCGCGCCGCTTGCGCAGGTTGAACACCGTGCGGCGGGTCACCACTTCGCGGCGGTGGTCAGGAGGGCCTCGATCAGGTCCTTCAGGTTGCACAACAGGCTGGCCGTTGATCAGGGCCACCATGTTCATGCCGAAGGTGTCCTGCAGCTGGGTCTGCTTGTACAGGTTGTTGAGCACCACCTCGGGCACTTCGCCGCGCTTGAGCTCGATCACCACCCGCATGCCGGACTTGTCGGATTCGTCCTGGATGTGGCTGATGCCTTCGATCTTCTTCTCGTGCACCAGTTCGGCAATGCGTTCCAGCAGGGTCTTCTTGTTGACCTGGTAGGGCAGCTCGTCGACGATGATGGACTGGCGCTGGCCCTTGTCGATGTCCTCGAAGTGGCAGCGCGCACGCATCACGATGCGGCCGCGGCCCGTGCGGTAGCCTTCCTTGACACCCTGCATGCCGTAGATGATGCCGGCGGTGGGGAAGTCGGGGGCCGGGAGATCTCCATCAGCTCGTCGATGGAGGCCTCGGGGTTGCGCAACAGGTGCAGGCAGCCGTCCACCACCTCGTTGAGGTTGTGCGGCGGGATGTTGGTGGCCATGCCCACGGCAATGCCGCCCGAGCCGTTGACCAGCAGGTTGGGCAGGCGGCTGGGCAGGACCAGGGGTTCTTTTTCCGAGCCGTCGTAGTTGGGGCCGAAGTCGACGGTTTCCTTGTCGATGTCGGCCAGCATCTCGTGCGCGATCTTGGCCAGACGGATTTCCGTGTAACGCATGGCCGCGGCGCTGTCGCCGTCGACCGAGCCGAAGTTGCCTTGGCCGTCCACCAGCATGTGGCGCATGGAGAAGTCCTGCGCCATGCGCACGATGGTGTCGTAGACCGACTGGTCGCCGTGCGGGTGGTATTTACCGATGACGTCGCCCACGATACGCGCCGATTTCTTGTACGCGCGGTTCCAGTCGTTGTTCAACTCGTGCATCGCGTACAGAACGCGCCGGTGCACGGGCTTGAGGCCATCGCGCGCATCGGGCAGGGCCCGGCCGACGATCACGCTCATCGCGTAGTCGAGGTAACTGCGACGCATCTCCTCTTCGAGGCTGATGGGCAGGGTTTCCTTGGCGAATTGGGTCATGGAGGAGCGGGGGACGCAAGCGTGGGCAATCTGACATTTTAGAGGCTCGGGCCTGTCGCTTTGTCGCAACAGATGCCGAATGCGGCCCGTAGCCACGCGCCCAGCCCGAGACTGTCGATTGACCCTCGATTTCTATATGGCACAATGCACCGGACAGTTTGGGTGGCAGCCATACCCATGAATGCCATTTATTGTTTTGCATCGCCGCTGAGGCTTAATCCGCTTGAGGAGAACCATGAAGAAATTGAATAACGTGGCAGCCCTGATTGCTGCAGTCGCACTCGTTATGGCTGGTTGCGCATCCACCCCGGAACCCGAGGCGGCACCGGCCCCGAAGGCTGCTCCCGCTGAACCGGCACCCGCCCCGGCACCCGCTCCCGCCCCGGTCGAGGCTCCGAAGGCTCCGCCGCCGCCCGCTGCTGTCAAGGTCACCTATGCTGCCGACGTGTTCTTCGACTTCGACAAGTCCGTCATCAAGCCCGAAGGCAAGGCCAAGCTCGACGACCTGGCAAGCAAGGTCAAGGGCATCAATCTGGAAGTCATCATCGCCGTGGGTCACGCTGACTCCATCGGTACCGACGACTACAACCAGAAGCTGTCCGTGCGTCGCGCCGAAGCCGTGAAGGCCTACCTGGCATCCAAGAGCATCGACAAGAACCGCCTCTACACCGAAGGCAAGGGCGAGAAGCAGCCGGTGGCTGACAACCGCACCTCCGAAGGCCGCGCCAAGAACCGTCGCGTGGAAATCGAAGTGGTCGGTACCCGTCCCAACAAGTAATCTCCGGATTACCTGACCCGCAAACCCCGCTACGGCGGGGTTTGTTGTTTCTTGAGGCGCGACCTTGCCTGATCTGCCCGATAATTTGCCCATGACGACGACCGTGAATGCCGATCCGGCCGAACTGGCCAAGTTCTCCGAGCTGGCCCACCGCTGGTGGGACCCCGAGAGCGAATTCCGTCCCCTGCACCAGATCAACCCGCTGCGGCTGGACTGGATCAACGGTCTGGTGCCGCTGGCCGGCCGGCAGGTACTCGACATCGGTTGCGGCGGCGGCATTCTGTCGGACTCCATGGCGCGCAAGGGCGCCCAGGTGACCGGCATCGACCTCTCCGGCAAGGCCCTCAAGGTGGCCCAGTTGCACGCGCTGGAGGCCGGCACCCCCAACGTGGATTACCGCGAGATCAGCGCCGAGGCGCTGGCGGCCGAGCGGCCGGGCAGCTTCGACGTGGTGACCTGCATGGAGATGCTGGAGCATGTGCCGGACCCGGCATCGGTGGTGCAGGCTTGCGCCACCCTGGTCAAACCCGGCGGCTGGGTTTTCCTCTCCACCATCAACCGCAATCCCAAGTCTTTCCTGTTTGCCATCGTCGGCGCCGAGTACCTGCTCAAGCTGCTGCCGCGCGGCACGCACGAGTACGCCAAGATGATCCGGCCCAGCGAGCTGGCGCGCTATTGCCGTCAGGCCGGCCTGGACCTGGCCGGCACGCGCGGCATGGAATACAACCCGCTGACCCGGCGTTATTGGCTCAGTGCCGACACCAGCGTCAACTACCTGCTGGCCACGCGCAAGCCTCAGAACTGAGCATGCGCTTCACTGGTATCCAAGCCGTCCTGTTCGACCTGGACGGCACCCTGATCGACAGCGCGCCCGATCTCGGGGCGGCGGCAGACAAGATGCGCACCGACCGTGGCCTGCCCGCGTTGCCCCTGGAGCTGTACCGTCCCATGGCCGGCGCCGGTGCGCGCGGCATGATCGGCGTGGCCTTCGGGCTGACGCCCGAGGCCCCGGACTACGAGGCCTTGCGCCAGGAGTTCATGGCCAACTACGAGCGCTGCATGACCGTACGCACCTACGCCTTTGCCGGTGTGGCCGAGCTGATCGCCGGGCTGCAGCAGCGCGAACTGGCCTGGGGGGTGGTGACCAACAAGATCGAGCGTTTCACCCTGCCGCTGACCGGCGCCATCCCGCTGTTTGCCAGTGCCCGCGCCATCGTCGCCGGGGACACCACACCGTATCCCAAGCCGCACCCGGAGCCGCTGCTCGAGGCCGCGCGCCGCTTGGCGCTGGAGCCGCAACGTTGCCTGTACGTCGGGGACGACGAACGCGACATCGTGGCCGGCCTGGCCGCCGGCATGGGCACGGTGGTCGCCGCCTACGGCTATCTGGGCCAGAAGACCGACATCGTCAGCTGGGGGGCGCACGCCACGATCAACGCGCCGGGCGAGCTCCTGCAGCTGCTGGAGCGCTGATCAACCACAAGGGCGGCCGCAGGCGGTCGCCGACGGACCTTTCCATGCAGTTGCAGGACATTCTCTACACCCAGGGCTTCGGTTCGCGCCGGGTCTGCGCCGGGCTGATCCAACAAGGCCATGTGCAGGTCTATCCGCGGGACGCCGCCGCGGGGGCGCTCGCCTGCACCGAGGCCAGTCAGGAGTTCGAGGCCGAGGGCCTGCGTTTTCGGGTGCAGGGGGTGGACTGGGAGTACCACGCCCGGGCCTGCATCATGCTGCACAAGCCGGCAGGCATCGAGTGCTCGCAAAAGCCCTCGGCCTGGCCCAGCGTGTACACCTTGCTGCCGGCGCCGCTGCGCCAACGCCCCAACAAGGGGGCCGTGCAGGGGGTGCAGGCCATCGGCCGGCTGGACCAGGACACCACCGGCCTGTTGTTGCTGACCGATGACGGTCAGCTCATCCACCGCCTGGCGTCGCCGCGCCACCAGGTGCCCAAGGTCTACGAGGTGACACTCAAGCACCCGGCGGACGAATCCCAGGTGCGGCGCCTGCTGGATGGCGTGGTGCTGGATGACGATCCCAGGCCGGTACGCGCCGCCGCTTGCGAACTGAGCGATCCGCAGCATCTGCGCCTGACCTTGACCGGGGGCAAGTACCACCAGGTCAAACGCATGGTGGCCGCCGTAGGCAATCGGGTCGAGGCTCTGCACCGCTCGCAGATCGGCGGCCTGCGCCTGCCGGACGATCTGGCGCCGGGCCAGTGGCGCTGGCTGACATCCGCGGAGCTGGCGCTGGTCGGGGCCTGAGGCGTGGCGCGCACGGCGCCCAATCTTGACGTGCCTCAAATCAGCGGCAGCGCCGGCCGGGCGGCGACCGCTACACTTGCAGCTCTACTGCCACGAGTGCTCCATGCTGAATTTCCCCTTGCGCGCTTTCGCCCTGTTGCTGGCCCTGACGGCCGGGATGTCGCTGGCGCAGCCTGCGGTGCCGCCGGCACCGATCTTCATCCTCAACTCCAAGGATGCGGACGTCAGCGTGATCGATCCGGTCAGCTGGAAGGAGATCAAGCGCTTTGCGACCGGCAAGGAACCGCATCACCTCTATCTGACCCCCGACGAGAAGTCGCTGATCATCGCCAATGCCTTCAGCGACTCGCTGACCTTCGTCGATCCGCGCACAGCCGAGGTGCAGCGTACCGTGCGCAACATCCTCGACCCCTACCAGCTGCGCTTCTCGCCCGATATGCAGTGGTTCGTGACCGTCGCCAACCGGCTCAACCACGTGGACATCTACCGCTGGGACGGCCGGGACCTGACCCTGGTCAAGCGCATCCCCACCGGCAAGACCCCCAGCCACGTCTGGATCGACAGCAAGAGCACGACCGCCTATGTGTCCATGCAGGACAGCGACGAACTGGTGGCCATCGATCTGCGGCAACAGGTGCTGAAGTGGCGTGTCAAGACCGGCCCCTTGCCGGCCGACGTCTTCGGCACGCCGGACGACCGGTTCCTGCTCGTCGGCCTGACCGGCGGCGAGGGCGTGGAAGTCTACGACCTGAGCCTGCCGGTACCCGCCCGGGTGCAGCTGATCCCGACCGGCAAGGGGGCGCACTCCTTCCGCGCCGTGGGCGACCGCCGCCATGTGCTGGTCAGCAACCGTGTGGCCAACACCATCAGCAAGATCGATTACCAGACCATGACGGTGGTCGACAATTACCCGGGCCCCAGCGGCCCGGATGACATGGACTTGACGGCCGACGGTCGATACATCCTGCTGGCCTCGCGCTGGGCCGGCAAACTCAGCGTGATCGATACCACGACCCGCCAGGTTGTGCGCCAGATCCGGGTCGGCAAGTCGCCGCACGGCGTCTGGACCCTGGACCATGCGCCGCGCCAGTAGCCTGCTCCTGACGTTCGCGCTGTCCTGGCTGGCGCTGCCAGCCTCGGGCAACCAGCCGGCCGCTTCCTGCGACAAGCCGGTCTACCTGACCTTCGACACCGGGCACATGGGGGTGGCCGACCTGGTGGCCGACGTGCTGCGGCGCCAGCAGGTGCGCGTAACCTTTTTCGCGGCCGACGAACGGACCCAGGTGGGCGACGGCAGCCTGGGGCGGCACTGGGCCGCCTGGTGGCGCGCCCGCGCCGCCGAAGGCCACGAGTTCGCCTCCCACACCCTGGACCACGTCTACTGGCGCGCCGACGTGCCGGGTGATGCCCCGCGCTTTCGTGTCCGCCCCTCGGCCGGCGCGCAGCAGGGCCGCGACCTGGTGTGGGGCGCGGCGGCCTACTGCGCGCAGATCGACGCCGCGGCGGCGCGTCTGCGGGAATACACCGGTCGTGCGCCCTTGCCGCTGTACCGCGCGCCCGGCGGCAAGACCTCGCCGGCTTTGCTGGCAGCGGCGCGCCAGTGCGGCTACCAGCACGTGGGCTGGGCCGCGGCGGGCTTTCTGGGCGACGAACTGCCCAGCGACAAATACAGCAACGCCCGGCTGCTGCAAGGGGCGCTGCGCGACATCCGCGCCGGCGACGTGCTGTTGGCCCACCTGGGCATCTGGTCGCGCCAGGACCCGTGGGCGCCAGCCGTGCTGGAGCCCCTGATCACGGGGCTGAAGCAGCGCGGTTTCTGTTTCCGCACCCTGCGCGAGCATCCGGACTACCGGGACTGGATCGCGCAGCGTGAGGCCAAGGGGAAATAAGGCATGGAGTTTTTGCAGAACACTTTCGACAGCTTGCAGCAATGGCTGTTCGAGTCGCTGGTGCAGCCGCTGGCGTTTGCGCTCGGCCTGGGCAACCGGCTGGAGGACGCCTACACCGGTACCGGCTGGCTGCTGGTGGGCCTGCTGCAGCTGGGGGTGATGCTGGTGCTGATCGGGCCGCTGCAGCGCTGGCGGCCGGTGGAGCCGGTGACCGACCGCGCGGCCGTCCGCACCGATGTGCTCTACACCCTGATCCATCGCCTGGGCCTGTTCCGGCTGGCCCTGTTCTTCACGCTCACACCGGTGCTGGACGACCTGATCGGCATGCTGCGCGTGGCCGGCCTGCCAACCTTCCACCTGGACGATCTCTGGCCCGGTCTGACGGACCAGCCGCTGGTCAGCTTGTTGATGTACCTGCTGGTGCTGGATTTCTTCGACTACTGGCTGCACCGCGGCCAGCACCAGTTCGAGTGGTGGTGGCGGCTGCATGCGCTGCACCATTCGCAGCGGCAGATGACCATGTGGAGCGACAACCGCAACCACCTGCTCGACGACCTGCTGCGCGACGTGCTGCTGGTCACGCTGGCCCAGCTCATCGGCGTGGCGCCCGGCCAGTACGTCGCCATCGTCGCCATCACCCAGCTCAGCGAGAGTTTCCAGCATGCCAATCTGCGGCTCTGGTTCGGCCGCTGGGGCGAGCGGCTGTGGGTCAGCCCGCGCTTTCATCGCTTGCACCACGCCGTCGGCCTCGGGCATGAAACGCCGGGCCGGGCCCTCGGTGGCCACAATTTTGGTGTGTTGCTGCCGTGGTGGGACATGTTGTTCGGCACCGCCAATTTCGAGCAGCGCTACGATCCCACCGGCATCCGCGACCAGGTGGAGCAGGGGCGCGACTACGGGCGCGGCTTCTGGGCCCAGCAGTGGCTGGGGTTCAAGCGGCTGGCCGGACGTGCCTGAGATGGGGCCCGGTCACGGCAGCGGGCCAGACCTGCCTTTATGCTTGGCACCATGAACCTGTTCCTGGACTCCTTCTGGCGCGCCCTGACTTACTGTCTGCAGCCACGCATCATTGCCCTGTCCCTGCTGCCGCTGCTGCTGCTGGCGGGTTTCAGCCTGGTGCTGTTCTGGTTCGTCTGGGAGCCGGCCGTGCTGGGCATCCAGGACTGGCTCTCGGCCTGGGCGCCGGTGGATCACCTGTTTCGCTGGCTGGAGAGCGTGTCGCTGGGGCATCTGCAGGCGGCGCTGGCGCCGCTGCTGATGTTGCTGCTGGTGCTACCCCTGGTCATCGTGCTGGCCCTGCTGGCCGTGGCCTGGCTGGTGACGCCGGGCGTCGTCAAGGTGGTGGCCGAGCGCCGCTTCGCCGACCTGGCGCGGCGTCGGGGCGGCAGCGCCTGGGGCAGCCTGGCGCTGGGCCTGAGCTCGGCGCTGCTGGCCGTGCTGGCGCTGTTCGTGACTCTGCCGCTGTGGCTGATTCCGCCGCTGGCGGTGGTGGTGCCGCCGCTGATCTGGGGCTGGCTCACCGCGCGCGTGATGGGCTACGACACGCTGGCCGAGCACGCCAGTGCTGCGGAGCGCCAGGAGCTGCTGGAGCGGCACCAGTTCTGGCTGTTGGCCATAGGGGTCGTCACCAGCTACCTGGGCGCGGCGCCGGGTGTGGTCTGGGCGGTGGGCACCATGGCCATCGTGCTGGCGCCACTGCTGGTGCCGCTGGCGATCTGGATCTACACCTTCGTTTTCATCTTCGCGTCGCTCTGGTTCACCCACTACACCCTGGCGGCGCTGGAGGCCTTGCGTGACGAGGCCGTGCCCGTGAGCACCTTCAGTGGCCACCCCCTCAGCGTACCGAGCGAACCCTATGTCTGATACCCGGCCCGCCTTCGGCCTGATCATCATCGGCGACGAGATCCTGTCCGGCAAACGGGCCGACAAGCACCTGCCCAAAGTGATCGAACTGCTGCGGGCACGCGGGCTGGAGCTCGCGTATGCCGACTACGTGGGCGACGATCCGGCGCGCATTACCGCGACACTGGCGCGTGCCTTTGCTGCCGGCGACACGGTGTTTTCCTGTGGCGGCATCGGCGCCACGCCCGATGACCACACGCGGCAGTGCGCCGCACGGGCGCTGGGGGTGGAGCTGGCCCTGCATCCGCAGGCGGCCGCCCTGATCCGTGAACGCATGCAGGACGTGGCGCGCGAGCAGGGTGTGCCCTACGAGCCCGATCGGCCCGACAACACGCACCGGCTCAATATGGGCGTCTTTCCGCTTGGGGCGCAGATCATCCCCAACCCCTACAACAAGATTGCCGGCTTCAGTTGCGCTTCGCCCGGGGGGCAGGGCGCGGTCCATTTCGTGCCGGGCTTTCCGGTCATGGCCTGGCCCATGATCGAGTGGGTGCTCGACACCCACTACCGCCACCTGTTCCGCCAGAGCGCCTGGCTGGAACAGTCGGTCATCGTCTATGGGGCGCTGGAAGCCACGTTGACCCCACTGATGGAAGCCGTGGAGGCCCGGCACGCCGGGGTCAAGGTGTTCAGCCTGCCCAGCGTGGATCACCCCGAACATGGCCGGCATATCGAACTCGGGGTCAAAGGGGCGCCGGACCTGACGGGACCCGCCTACGCCGACTTGCTGGCGGGCTTGCGACAGCTGGATGCACGGTTAGGCCCCGAATTGGTGCGTAATCAATAGAGTTCCAATTTGGTGCATTTAACAGCACTCATGTGGTGCATTTATGCCTGAAGTTTCTTCTGCGGAGTGCCTGGGGCTTGTCTCCGGAGCGCAAAGTCAGGGCAAAATAGACGATTCGCTGCAATCGACCGGATTCACGGCTGGCACAAAAACTGCATTCACGGTGCCTGCCTAACTTTTAACCAACCTTCCAACCAGGAGTACCAGATGGCCAAGACCGTCGCAGACGTGATGAAGATGGTGAAGGAAAACGAAGTCAAGTTCGTTGATTTCCGCTTCACCGACACACGTGGCAAGCAGCAGCACACCACCGTGCCTGTTTCGCATTTCGATGAAGACAAGTTCACGTCGGGCCACGCTTTTGACGGTTCGTCGATCGCCGGCTGGAAGGGCATCGAAGCCTCCGACATGCTGCTCATGCCGGACCCCAACTCGGCCAATATCGACCCCTTCTTCGAAGAAACCACGATCATCCTGACCTGCGACGTGGTGGAGCCGGCTGACGGCAAGTCCTATGACCGCGATCCGCGTTCCATCGCCAAGCGCGCCGAGGCCTATCTGAAGGCCTCCGGCATCGGCGACACCGCCTACTTCGGCCCCGAGCCGGAGTTCTTCATTTTCGACGGCGTGCGCTGGAGCACCGAGCCCCACAACACCTTCTACGAAATCGAAGAGTACGAAGCTCCCTGGAATACCGGCAGCAAGCTCGAAGGCGGCAACCGCGGCCACCGTCCCACCGTCAAGGGCGGCTACTTCCCGGTGCCCCCGGTCGACAGCACGCAGGACATGCGTGCCGAGATGTCCCTGATCCTTGAATCGCTGGGCATCCCGGTCGAAGTGTTCCACCACGAAGTGGCGGGCGCTGGCCAGAACGAGATCGGCACCCGTTTCAGCACCCTGGTCGAGCGCGCCGACTGGACCATGCTGCAGAAGTATGTGATCCACAACGTGGCCAACGCCTACGGCAAGACCGCCACCTTCATGCCCAAGCCCTACCACGGCGACAACGGCAGCGGCATGCACGTGCACCAGTCGGTCTGGAAGAACGGCAAGAACCTGTTTGCCGGCGACGGCTATGCCGGTCTGAGCGACTTCGCCCTGTACTACATCGGCGGCATCATCAAGCACGCCCGTGCCCTGAACGCCA